>NZ_JBHUFU010000008.1:0-299127 GCF_042681365.1 Streptomyces desertarenae
CGCGCGCCGCCCCCGGGGGCGGCGCGCGGCGGGCCGTGCGGTCAGGGCTCGGGGACGCGGGCTCAGGCAGCGGATACCGTCAGCCTCTGCTATGCCTTGAAAGCGTAGAAAACACACCAAAAAGACTGGAGGTCGGTGTGCCCGAACGTAACACGCTCGCCCACAGCCTGCACGATCTGGGAATGGGCGCATGGTTCGGCGGCTCTTTGATGGGCGCCGTGGGACTGAACGGTGTAGCCCGCGAGTGGGAGGACGGGAAGACCGGAGACAAGATCGCAAGCATCGGATGGGCGAAGTGGACGCCGGTCAACGGCATGGCCATCGCAGTCCACCTCGCCGGCGCCGTCTCCATGCTGGCGTCCAACTTCTACCGGGTCGAGCACCAGCGGGGGATGGGGGCCACCTCGGTGATCAAGACCCTCCTCACCGGTGCCGCCCTGGCGGCCACCGCCTACAGCCGGGTGCTGGGCAAGAAGCTCGAGATGGTCACCTCGGCCGAGCCGGGGACGGACGCGGAGGCCGAGCGCCACCCCGTCTCCCTCGAAGACGCCGAACGGCAGCTCCGCTGGGCCCAGTGGAGCATCCCCGTACTGACCGGCGCGCTGACCGTCGTCAGCGCACTCGCCAGCGAGCAGCAGAAACTGTCCCCGCAGAAGATGGGCATGCTGCGCAAGGCCGCCGCACGCCTGGACATGGACTGAGCGCGGTCCGCCGCACGCGGACAACGGTGCCCCGGCCGCCCAGGCCGGGGCACCGTGCGGTGGACCGCGGCCCGGCCTGCCCCCCCCGTGTGCGTCACCCCCTCCCCCGGGCCCCCACCCGGCCGGTCGCCAACCGCACGCCGCGGCCCTGCCCACGTCCGGCTGCGGCACCCCCGGCACGGGCAGGTCGCTGCCGGCGCAGGAGCGCAGCGGGTGGCGGGGAGCCGCCGGACACCGGTGAGGTGACGGCAGATCACGCCGCAGTGGGAGCGCTCCTCGGATCCGGTGGTTCGGAGCCGGCGTGCTCGACGCGGCGCAGCTCGCCGGGGGAGCCCGCGGAGGAGTTGCCCGCGAAGGAGGGGACCGGCTCGGCGACGCAGCCGCCCGCCGGCATCCGGTCCACCGCGATGTCCGCCGCCGTGCGGACCACGGTGAGGTTCCCGCGGCCCTGCCGGACAGTCCCGTGGCCTGCGGCCGTGGGGACGGGATGCGCGAAGCGCTTGCGGGAGGCCGTGTCGCCGCCGTGCCGGAGGCGGCGATCGCGTCCCTCGTCGTCGTGGTCCTGTCCACGGCCCTTGCACTGCCGGCGCCCGTTGATTACGGTCCGATGCCGGATCAAGGCCACCTTGAAACTCCAGGCGAAACAGACGGTGCCGACCGCACGAGACCCCGGGGGGTGGCCGTGGAACTGCGTTACCTGACCTCCTTCATCGCGGTGGCCGAGGAGCTCCACTTCGGCCGCGCCGCCAGGCGGCTGCGGATGGCGCAGCCGCCGCTCAGCCAGCGGATCCGCCGGCTGGAGAAGGAGCTGGGCGTCCAGCTCTTCGAGCGCAACACCCGCTCGGTGCGGCTCACCAGCGCCGGCCGGTCCTTCCTCGAGCCGGTCCGCCGGGTGCTGGACGACCTGGACGTCGCCGTGCGAGCCGCCAAGGCGGCCGGGCAGGGCGAGTACGGCCGCGTCACCGTCGGCTTCGCCGGCGCCTCCTCACACGACACCCTGCCGCTGCTGACCCGCGCGGTGCGCGCCGCCCACCCCGGCCTGGAACTGGTGATGCGGGGGCAGACCTACGCCGACGTCGCCCTGGCGAAGGTCGCGGACGGCTCCCTCGACCTCGGCTTCGTCCGGCTCCCCGCCGACCTGCCGGGTGTGGAGACCCGCGTGATCGGTGAGGAGGAGCTGCTGTGCGCGCTGCCGCAGGACCACCTCCTCGCCGAGCGCGAGCGCATCGCCCTCGCCGATCTGGAGGGCGAGCCCTTCGTCACGTTCCCCGCCAACGCCGGCTCCTCGCTCCGCGACGCCTCCTTCCGCGCCTGCGAGGAGGCCGGCTTCCGGCCCCGGGTGGTGCAGGAGGCCCCGGACTCCTACACCATCCTGGCGCTGGTCGCGGCCGGCGTCGGGGTGACCCTCACCCTCTCCTCGTGCCTCCACATCCAGCAGACCGGCATCGTCCACCGCCCCCTGGGGGGCCCTCCCCGACGGCTGCGGGCCGCCCTCGCCTGGCGCCGCGACAACCCGTCGGCCGCCCTCCGCAGCGTTCTGCGGGTGGCGGCGGAGGCCCTGCCCACTCCGCCGGGGTACGAGGCGGAGGGCGGGAGGTCCGGCGGGGCGGCGCAGCTCCGCGAGGCCCCGAAGGCGGCCGGAGCCGATTGAGTGGTCCGGCGTCTCGATCCGTCGTCGATCGAGTATTGGACCGGGCGCGCGACCGGTGGAAAGGTCGGTCGCATCCGTATCCGCACCCCTGAAAGGCCACGACATGCCCGGTCAGTCCGATGTCGTCATCTGCGAACCGCTGCGCACCCCCATCGGCCGGTTCGGCGGAGCGCTGTCGTCGCTGCGTCCCGCCGGCCTCGCGGCCCGTGTGATCGCGGAACTCGTGCGCCGGACCGGCATCGACCCCGAGCGCGTGGACGAGGTGATCCTCGGCCACGTCTACCCCACCTCCGACGCCCCCGCGATCGGCCGGGTGGCGGCGCTGGACGCCGGGCTGCCGGTCTCCGTCACCGGCGTCCAGCTCGACCGGCGCTGCGGTTCCGGTCTGCAGGCCGTCCTGGATGCCGCGATGCAGATCCGCGCCGGTTTCAGCGAGGTGGTGATCGCGGGCGGTGTCGAGGTGATGAGCGCGGCCCCCTTCTACACGCACGACGCACGCTGGGGCGTCAAGGGCCCGGGCCTGGAGCTGCACGACTCCCTCGCCCGCGGCCGCGTCACCGCCGGCGGCGTCAACCACCCGGTGCCCGGCGGCATGATAGAGACGGCCGAGAACCTCCGCCGCGCGTACCGGATCAGCCGCGAGGACCAGGACGCCCTGGCCCTGCGCTCCCAGCAGCGGGCGGCCGCGGCCATCGGGGCCGGGCTGTTCGACGAGGAGATCGTCCCGGTGCCGGTGCGCACCCGCAGGGGCGGGACCACCGTCTCCGCCGACGAGCACCCGCGCCCGGACACCACGGCCGAGAAGCTCGCCGCCCTGAAGCCCGTGATGGCCGCGTCCGACCCGGAGGCGACGGTCACGGCCGGCAACGCCAGCGGCCAGAACGACGCCGCCGCGGCCTGCATCGTCACCAGTGCCGGGACCGCCGAGCGCCTGGGGCTGACCCCGCTGGTCCGCCTCGTCTCCTTCGCCAGGGCCGGGGTCCCCGCGCAGACCATGGGCATCGGCCCGGTCCCGGCCACGCGCGCCGCCCTGGGGAAGGCCGGGCTGACCCTGGCGGACCTGGACCTCATCGAGCTCAACGAGGCCTTCGCCGCCCAGGTCCTCGCCTGCACCCGTGAACTGGGCCTCACCGACGCCGACCACGAGCGCATCAACGTCAACGGCTCCGGCATCTCCCTCGGTCACCCCGTCGGCGCCACCGGCGGCCGCATCCTGGCCACCCTCGCCCGCGAGATGCGCCGCCGCGAGGCCCGCTACGGCCTGGAGACCATGTGCATCGGGGGCGGCCAGGGACTGGCCGCGGTCTTCGAGCGCGTCGCGGGCTGACGCTCCCCGCCTCCCGCCGGCGGGCCCGGGTCCGCCGGCGGGAGACCGCCTGAGCCGATCGGCGGGAACCGCGCCGGCACCGGACGCGCCGCCCGGGGCCGTACGGCAGGACCGCCGCCGACGGCTGCCCGGCCCTCGGCCGGGGCGTCCCGACGGCCGCGGAGCTGCTCCGGGCGACGGGTGCGGGCACGGCGCCGGACCACGGCGCCGACAGAGACCGCTCCCCGGCGCCCCTCCCCGTGGGGAGCCGCGTCCGGTTGCACGCCGTCGCCGCCTCCGCGGAGCCGGTGAAGCGGGGCGGGGCCGCCATGGCCCGGGACGTCGCGTTCGAGCCGGCGGACCCGGGGAACCGGCCTGCGTCGCCGAGTCGCTGACGCACGTCCGTCCGTGCTGCGGTCGCGGTCGCGATCGCAGCAGCCCGGCGTCCGGACGGCCGCCTCTCTTGACCGGTGACCGTCAACGAGTATGGTCTAGACCAAGCGGGAGCGCGGATGCGTCGCCGCAGCCGGCCCCACCGTCACGGCTGCCGTCCCGCATGTCCGCGCCTCCCCCGAGCCGTTCCGGCGAACCCGCGCGAAAGGCGCGGTCCCCCCACGAAGGAGTTGCCATGAAGGGTAAGAAGAGGCTGGCCGTCGCCATCGGAGCGGGCATCGCCCCGCTCCTGGCCGTGAGCCTGCCGGCCGGCACGGCGAACGCGCACGGCTACATCTCCTCGCCCCCGAGCCGCCAGGCCCAGTGCGCCGCGGGTGTCGTCCCCTGCGGCCCGATCAAGTACGAGCCGCAGAGCGTCGAGGGCCCCAAGGGGCTGAGGAGCTGCAGCGGCGGCAACGCCGCCTTCGCCGAGCTCGACAACGACAGCAAGGGCTGGAGGGTCACCCCCGTCAGCCGGACGACCAGCTTCAACTGGCGCCTGACGGCCCGCCACGCCACCAGCACCTGGCAGTACTACGCGGGCGGCCGGAAGATCGCGGAGTTCAACGACGGCGGTGCGCAGCCCGGAGCGACCGTCACGCACCAGGTGAACTTCGGCAGCCTGTCCGGAAAGCAGAAGGTGCTCGCGGTGTGGAACATCGCCGACACCGCCAACGCCTTCTACGCCTGCGTGGACGTGAACATCGGCTGACCCCGCCGATCGGCGCCGGCTTCGCGGGAGGACGGCCGGCGCACGGGGCGCGGCGCCCTGCGGGGACCGCCGCGCCCCGGTCCTCGGAGTGCCGGCGACCGGGTCACCGCGGGACGGCCGCCGGGCCGCGGCCCGTCGGGGGCGCGGCTGCCCCACGCCGCCCCCGAGAGGCCGCGCGGCCGGGCCGGGGGGAACCTACGCCTCCCCCGGACGACCTGTCCCTCCCCGAATTCACCCCTCCCCGACTCCGCCCACCGCCGGGGCCTGTGAGCCCCGCCGCGGCCCGGCGGGCGGCGCGTGCCCTCCGGGCCCGTCAGGGGTGGGGCCCTCCCGCGGGGCCGCCCCGCGCGGCCCCCTCCTCCTGCGCGAGCACCGAGTGCCGGTAGGAGTAGCCGAAGTAGACGACCAGACCGATCAGGAACCAGGCCGCGAAGCGCAGCCACGTCTCCGTCCGGAGGTAGGTGATGAGCCAGACCGAGGCGATCACGCCGATCGCCGGGGTGAACGGCATGAAGGGGGCGCGGAACCGGCGCGGCAGCTCGGGGTGGCGGTAACGGAGCACCATCACGGCGGTGCACACCACGGCGAAGGCGAGCAGGATGCCGATGTTGGTCAGCTCCGCCGCCTCACCGATCGGTACGAAACCCGCGATCACCGCGGAGGCCCCGCCCACGATCCAGGTGACGCGGGTGGGGACGTGCCGGGTCGGATGCGTCCTGGCGAACCAGCGCGGCAGCAGGCCGTCACGGCTCATGGAGAACCACACCCGCGTCACGCCCAGCATGAAGGTGAACATCACGGTGAGGATGCCGATGATCGCCCCGACCGCGACGACATCGGCGACGGCGTCCAGCCCCACCGACTTGAAGGCGGTGGAGAAGCCGCTCTCCGGGTCGACTTCCGTGTAGTTCTGCATGCCCGTCAGGGTCAGGCAGGCCAGGACGTACAGCACCATCGCGATGGCGAGCGAGTAGACGATCGCCCTGGGCATGTGCCGCTGGGCGTCCCTCGACTCCTCGGCGGCCGTGCTCATGGCGTCGTACCCGAAGACGGCGAAGAAGACCGTGGCCGCCCCGGTGAAGGCGCCGCCGACGCCGTACGGGAAGAACGGGCTGTAGTTGCCGGTGTCGATGTGGAGGAAGCCGACGACGATGACCAGCAGCACCACCAGCACCTTCAGGACGACGACCGCCGTCTCGAAGCGCGCCGCGTTCTTGATGCCCAGGGTGAGCAGGTAGGCGATGAGGAGGCAGAGGACGGCCGCGATGAGGTCGACCCGGTGCCCCTCACCGGTGCCCGGGGCGCCGAGCATCCAGGCGGGCAGGGCGGTGCCCGTCTCGGTCAGCAGGAAGTTGACGTAGCCGGAGATGCCGATCGCGACGACCGCGACGATCGCGGTGTACTCCAGCAGCAGGTCCCATCCGATGAACCAGCCCGCCAGCTCGCCCAGGACCGCGTAGCCGTAGGTGTAGGCGGAGCCGGCCTTCGGGATCAGTCCGGCGAACTCGGCGTACGAGAGCGCCGCCGCCGCGCTGGCCACACCGGCGATGAGGAAGGACACCAGGACGGCGGGGCCCGCGGTTCCGTTGGCGACGGTCCCGGCCAGGGTGAAGATCCCGGCTCCGATGATGCCGCCGACCCCGATGGCGGTGAGCTGCCACAGGCCGAGCGTACGGGCGAGCCGCTCGCTCGGAGCGCCCTCGGCCGCCTCGATGTACTCGATCGGTTTCCGACGCAGTACGCCCTGTCCCATCCGGAGCCCGGCCATGACCTCGTCCTCTCCGCCGGTGGCTGACAGCCGCTCATGATGACGGACCGGGCGGGGTGCCGGAGGCAGGCGCTCCGGAAGTGGTCCGTCCGCCTGCCCGCCCACCGGCCGGGCTGGGCCTTACGGGTGCCGCCCCTTCCGGTCCGGCGGCGGGCCGGCGGTGGGAACCGGGACGGGGCCGGTGCCCGCACGTCCGCGCGAGGACGCTTCCCCGGTGCGCGGAGGAGGCGCGGCGGGCCGCCCGGCGGTGGAGGGAGCCGCCGGCGGAGGGGGTCTGCCCCGCTGCCAGGTGCCGGTGTGCCACACCGCGTTGCCCGACCGGTCGTGGAGGACGAGGGTCCCGTCGTTCCGGAAGAGGGCGCAGGCGCCCCCGGCCAGGCCCCGGGCGCCTGCCGCTGCCCGACGTCAGGGCCGCCTTCCTGCGGACCGTCGTTCCGCGCGGGGAGTCGGCGCCGGCCGGGACGCGCGCGCCGCCGTGCGCCTCCGGCGCACGGGGGCGCTGTGCCGGGGCGGGGGCGCCTCGACGGCGGCGGATGCCGTACCCCGGCGAGCAGCGCGGTCGTCACCGCCGCGGCGGTCAGACATCGGCGGAATGCTTTCATCTCATCCTCCGGAGACCCACAGGAATCACGCGCCCCGGAACCCCGGAGCAGCCGGCGGTGGATTACCCGGGGCACTCCCGCCTCGCCCCGGCCCGCGGAGGGAGCCGAGAGAGCAGGCCGCCCCATCCCGCCGTGGGGAATTGTTCTCCCTCCCCCGCCCCGGTCGGCAGGGCGAGCAGGGAGAGGAAATGACGACCGGAATCGCCCTCGTACCATCCGGTGGAATTCTCCGCGGCCCGGCATCCCGGTTCCGGCGCCTGCGGCGCGGTACCGGCCCACCGGGGCGGGTCCGGCGCGGCCGCGGGCCCCGGCGTCCGGGGCACCCCGGCGGACACGGGCCGGCCTCGATGCGGCGCCCGCCGCGCCCCGGGCGGTGCACACCTCCGCGGAGCCGCGCGAACCGGCTGCGGGGCCCGCCGGTCCCGCGGCCGTCGCATCCCGCCGGCCCGGCACCCCCACTCCACCGCCCGGCTGCCGCCGGACAGGTCTTTGCCGAGCTTTTACGGGATTTTGCCCGATTTAGTTTCGTTTCATTAACCAACTAATTTATCGTTGCCCTAGGCAACAAAGTGGAGGTGTGCCGCCGTGGAGCGGTTCGAGGAGCTGGCCCGGCGGCTCAGCGCCGTGGGGGCCGTGAAGCGCGACCTGGGACGCACCCTCCCGCAGGACTGCCCGGCGGGTTCCGCCGCCGTGCTCACCGCGCTCGACCGCGAGGGCGAGATGCGGATGAGCCGGCTCGCCGAGCTGCTCGCCGTCGACACGTCGGTCACCAGCCGGCACGTCGCCCACGTGGCGGACCGGGGCTGAATCGAGAAGTCCCCGGACCCCGCGGACGGGCGCTCACGGATCCTGCGGCTCACACCCGCCGGCCGGCGGAAGCTGGCGCAGCTCTCCGAGCGCTACACCCGGGCGCTCGCCGCGCACCTGGCCGACTGGTCCGACGACGAGGTCGACCGGCTCAACGCGATGCTCGCACGGCTGCGCGACAGCTTCGGCGGCTGCCGCACCGCGCCGCGGCCCCCGGACGCCGGGGGTCCCGCGGAACCGACCACCCGTACACCCGCGTAGGAAAAGGAAGTCCATGGCCACATCCACACCGACCGGTGTGCGGGGCAGCCACGCCAAACACGGAGCGGGCGCCGGGAGCGACGCTCCGATGACGCACCGGCAGATCATGGAGGCGCTCTCCGGGCTGCTGCTCGGCATGTTCGCCGCCGTCATCGCGTCGACCATCGTCTCGAACGCGCTGCCCGAGATCATCGCGGAGCTCGGCGGCGGGCAGAGCGCCTACACCTGGGTGGTGACCGCGTCGCTGCTGACGATGACGGCCTCCACCCCCCTGTGGGGCAAGCTCGCCGACCTGAGCAGCAAGAAGGCGCTGGTCCAGGTGGCTCTGTGCATCTACATCGCGGGCTCGCTCGTGGCCGGCCTCGCCCGGAACCCGGGCATGTTGATCACCGCCCGTGCCGTCCAGGGCCTGGGCGCCGGCGGTCTGGCCGCGCTCTCCCAGATCATCATGGCCGCCATGATCTCCCCGCGTGAGCGGGGCCGCTACTCCGGCTACCTGGGCGCGACCTTCGCCGTCGCCACCGTCGGCGGCCCGCTGCTCGGCGGCGTCATCACCGACACCCCGTGGCTGGGCTGGCGCTGGTGCCTCTACGTCGGCGTGCCGTTCGCGCTGGTCGCGCTCCTGGTGCTGCAGAAGACGCTGCACCTGCCGGTGACCAGGCGGAAGGTCAGCGTCGACTGGGCGGGCGCCTGCCTCGTCACCGCGGCCGTCTGCCTGCTGCTGGTCTGGGTGACCTTCGCCGACGACAAGTACGACTGGCTCTCCTGGCAGACCTGCGCCATGGTCGGCGGCGCGATCGTCCTCGCGCTGGTCTTCCTGCTCGTCGAGACGAGGGCGAGCGAGCCGATCATCCCGCTGCGGCTGTTCCGCAACCGCACGATCACCCTGGCCTCGCTCGCCTCCCTGCTCGTCGGTGTCGCGATGTTCGCCGGCACCGTGTACTTCAGCCAGTACTTCCAGCTGGCCCGGGGCCAGTCGCCGACGATGTCCGGCGTCATGACGATCCCGATGATCGGCGGCCTGTTCGTCTCCTCGACGGTCTCCGGTCTGGTCATCACCAGGACCGGCAGGTGGAAGGCCTGGCTGGTCGCCGGCGGTGTGCTGGTGACCGCGGGCCTGGGACTGCTCGGCACCATGCGGTACGACACCCCGTACTGGCACCTGGCCCTCTTCATGGCCGCCATGGGCCTCGGCATCGGCATGATGATGCAGAACCTGGTGCTGTCCACGCAGAACCAGGTGGCGCCGCAGGACCTCGGCGCGGCCAGCTCCGTGGTGACCTTCTTCCGGTCGCTCGGCGGTGCGGTGGGCGTCTCGGTGCTCGGCTCGGTGATGTCGACCCGGATCGGCCACCACGCCGAGGACACCGTCTCCTCCCTCGGCCCCGGTGAGCGGGCGGCGGCCGGCAGGACCCTGGCCGGCGGCGGGATCCCCGACATGGACCTGCTGCCCCCGCACATCCGCACCTGGCTGGAGGGCGCCTACGGGCACGGGATCGCCGACGTCTTCCTGTACGTCACGCCGGTCGCCTTCCTCGCCTTCCTGGTGACGCTGTTCATCAAGGAGGTCCCGCTGCGGACGTCGGGCGCCCTCGCCCAGGCCGCCGAGCGGCAGCCGGACGCCGTCCGGGCCGGGGGGACCGCGGCGGCGCGGGCCGCCGGGACCGAAGGCCCGGAGGAGGACGTCCCGAGCCGGGCCACCGCCTCCCGCACCGGGGAGGACACCGCGGGCGGGGCCGCGGACACGCCCTCCGGCGGAGGGATACCGGTGCGCGGCCGCGTCCGCGGCGCCGAGGACGCGCCCGTGCCGCGGGCCGCGGTGACGCTGATCTCCCTCACCGGACGCCGGCTCGGCCGCTCGGTCGCCCGGGGCGACGGCGGCTACGCCCTCGACGCCCCCGGCGCCGGCACCTACGTGCTGATCGCCTCGGCCGACGGCTTCCAGCCGCAGGCCTCCACGATCGTCGTCGACGGCGGGCCCCTCCTCGCCCACGACATCCTGCTGAACGGCACGAGCGGGCTCGGCGGTGTGGTGCGGGCCGCCGGCAGCGGCGAGCCGGTCACCGGCGCGACGGTCGTCGTGACCGACGTCCGCGGCGACGTCCTGGCCGCGGGGCAGACCGGCGAGCAGGGCCTGTTCACCTTCGCCGAGCTGGTGCCCGGCCCGGTGACCGTCGCCGTCAACGCCGCGGGACACCGCCCGGCGGCGCTCCCCGTCGAGGTCGGCGGCACCGGGGTGACCCGTGTCGAGGTCGAGCTGCGCACCGGGGCGCGGGTACGGGGCACCGTGCGGGCCGCGGGCGGACCGCTGGACGACGCCCGGGTCACGCTCGTGGACGTCGCGGGCAACGTGGTCGCCACCGCGACGACTGGGGCCGACGGGGCGTACGCCTTCACCGACCTCGACGGCGGCGAGTACACGGTCATCGCCGGCGGCTACCCCCCGGTGGCCACCGGGGTCCGCGTGAGCGGGCACGGGGTCGAGAACCACGACATCGAACTCGCCCACCCGGGCGAGTAGTCCGGTCCCGGCCCCCGGGCGGTGCCGTGAGCGGAGGGCGGCGTCCCCTGGGCCGGAACGGCCCCCGGGCGGAGGGCAGGGGGCGGCCCACGCGGGCCCCCGGGGCACACGGCACCGGCGCGGCACCTCAGCGGCGCAGGACCCGCTTCTGGAGCGCCTCCAGCGGCCCCGCCGAGAACCGCCGCAGCCACAGCGCGGAACCGGCCGTCAGCACCAGGCACACTCCCGCCCACAACCCCATCACCCACCACGGCCGCCCCGTGCCGCCGAGCCGCTCCGCCAGGCCCAGCCCGATGCCGTACGCGGCGAACACGCACAGCACGTTCTGGAGGACGTACGCGGACAGCGCCGTCCGGCCGACGCAGGCGAGTCCCGTCATCAGGGGACCCGGCCGCCGCACCCGGTCCACCAGCGCGCCGATCAGGCCGATGTACCCGACGGCCAGCAGCGGGGCGGCAGCGTACCGGCTCAGCAGGAACAGGTCCGGGCCGCCCAGCGCCGCCGCCACGTTGAGCGGCAGCCCGAGACCCAGCCCCCACGCCAGCATCCGGGAGCGCAGGCGGCGCCCCGTCCCGTCCGCGCCGAACGCCCCCGCCCGGTACAGCCGCACGCCCAGCAGGAGGAGGGAGACCAGCAGGAAGAAGGTCAGCACCGGTTCCAGGCGCAGCGCGACCGCGTTCTGGAGCCGGAAGGCGACCTGCTCGGGGTAACTCCCGTGCGCGTACAGGTCGACGATCTCCGGGGGGACCGTGCCGCCGTCCTCCGTGCCGCTCAGGACCAGTGCCGCCGTCAGCAGGCCCATCACGGCCAGGTGCGCGCCCGCCCCCCACCACATCACCCGGCGCCGCGCCCGCTCCGAGCGGGTCAGCAGCCAGGCCACGAGCAGCGCGGTGACCGCGTACCCCATCAGCACGTCCCACGCGAAGACCAGCACGAAGTGCAGCGTGCCCTCGCAGAACAGGAACAGCGCCCGCCACCGGTAGCGTCCCGGCCACGGCTGCCCGCGCCGTGCCGCCGCGTCGTACTGGACGGCCAGCCCGACCCCGAACAGGATCGTCAGCAGTGACAGGAACTTGCCGTTCGCGAGCAGGGTGAACACGCTTTCGGCGGCTTCCGGGAACGACCCGAAGGACGCCTCGGCCGTGCCGGACCGCAGGACCCCCCACTCCGCCCCCGGGGCGGTGAAGATCCACACGTTGGTCATGAGCGTGCCGAGGACGGCCGCGCCGCGCAGGACGTCGAGCAGGACGAGCCGTCCTCCGGTGGGCGGGGGTGCCGGTGTCTGCGGGGGCTGGGTGCCGGTGTCCGTCATGGCCCCATCGTCACGGCGCTTCCGGGCGGGATCCTCGTGAGCGGGGCCGAACTTCCGGTACGCCGAAGGACGCAGGCGCCGGCGCGGTCGCTTCCTCCCCGCGGGGGAGGAAGTCTCCGGCCGGCGTCGCGGGGCCGCCGGCGGGACGGTGCGTGCCGGGGCGAACGGTCCCCGTGCGGCCGGATGTCAGCGGATGAGTCCGGTGACGAAGCGCGCCCGCTCCGCGACCGGGGCGAACGGCAGGTGCACCGGTTCGTAGCCGTAGTCGGTGTAGGCCGCGACCATCGACTCGTAGGTGCGCTCGGCCTCGGCGTAGGACTGCCGGCGCTCGCCGTCCTGCCGGTAGATCTCCGGCCACGGGGGCGCGACGAACACGCGGCGGCGGTAGCGGAAGGTTCTGGCGGCGGTGTCGAGGTGGGCGGGGACGGGAAGCCCCTCCAGCCGCAGGTAGCCCACGATGTCCGGGATTCCCCGGTCGAAGAAGACCGGCGCCGTGCCCGAGGCGGCCGTGCGGTACGAGCGCAGCTCCCAGCAGAGCATCAGTTCGGCGAACAGGGCCGGATCGGTCCACGGCAGCGCGGGCCCGGCGATCGCCGCCTGGTCCCGGATGATGCCGCGTCCCGCTTCGGGGGAGTGCGCATGGCCCGTCTCCCGCAGGTGGTCGATCAGGGTGGTCTTCCCGGAACCGGGCCCCCCGGTGATGACGACGAGCCGTTCCGCTCCCAGCGTCATGCGGTGATCCTCCCAGTCCACGTCGCCCGCCGCTCCGCCCGGCGAAGGGCTCCGGAGCCGCCCGCCGGCGGAACCCTACCGGCACGGCCGAACCGCCGGCCGGAAGCACACCCACGTGGACCCGGACCCCGGCTCCCGGCCGGCGGGCCGCGTCCGGCACCGCGGAAAACCAATTCGGCGGATCGGCCGTCGAATTCGATTCGATGATTCACCGATCACCGGACAGAGGCCGCCGAACTCCTCCTTTCCGCCTCGGAAATCCATATCGGCGGACGGTTTTTCCACCGGGCCCGTACCGGAGTTCTTGCCTGCGCGACACACCGATGTCAGGATTCCGGCGAACCGGCGTCCACCCGCGGTTCCGCGGTCGGCCGCAGACGCGTCCGTCCCCCCTTTCCCCCGGAATTGACCGACCACCAAGGAGCACCATGTCCGGTTTACGCGACACCACGGGAGCGATACGCCGATGGCTCGGCCTGCTGGCGGGCGGCCTCGCCGTACTGCTCGCCGGGCTGGGCCTGACGCCCGCCGGCGGTGCCGAGGCGGCGGCCGCCGCGGCCGCGCCGTCCACCGCCGCACGCGGCAATCCGGCTCCGGGCGACGCGATGGCCCGGGTCGCCGCGATGCAGCCCGGCTGGAACCTGGGCAACTCCCTCGACGCCACCGGCAGCGACGAGACCTCGTGGGGCAACCCGCGCATCACCGAGGCCCTGCTCGACAACGTCAGGGCCCAGGGGTTCAACAGCATCCGCATCCCCGTGACCTGGAGCCGGCACCAGGGCCCGGCACCGGACCACACCCTGGACGCGGCGTACCTCGCCCGTGTCAAGGAGGTGGTCGGCTGGGCGCTGGCGGACGGCTTCCACGTCATGATCAACATCCACCACGACTCCTGGCAGTGGATCGCGGACATGCCGGCCGACCGCACCGGCGTCCTCAACCGCTACAACGCCATCTGGAAGCAGCTGGCCGCCGCGTTCCGGGACTCCTCGCCCAGGCTGGTCTTCGAGAGCGTCAACGAGCCGCAGTTCACCGGCGGTTCCGGTGACGCCCAGAACGCGGCGCTGCTGGACGAGCTCAACACCTCCTTCCACCGCATCGTGCGCCAGTCCGGCGGCAACAACGCGACCCGCCTGCTCGTCCTGCCGACCCTGCACACCTCCGCCGACCAGGCGCGGGTGGACGAGCTGACCGCCACCATCGACGCCCTGGGCGACCGCAACCTCGCGGCGACGGTGCACTACTACGGCTACTGGCCGTTCAGCGTGAACGTCGCGGGCGGGACGCGTTTCGACGCCACCGCCCAGAAGGACCTGACCGACGCGTTCGACCGCGTCCACAGCGCGTTCGTGGCACGGGGCATCCCGGTGATCCTCGGCGAGTACGGCCTGCTGGGCTTCGACCGGCACACCGGCACCATCCAGCAGGGCGAGAAGCTGAAGTTCTTCGAGTTCCTCGGCCACCACGCCCGCGTCAGGAAGATCACCACCATGCTGTGGGACAACGGCCAGCACTTCCGGCGCACCGATTTCCGGTGGAACGACCCCGAGCTGTTCGCGCAGATCAAGTCCAGCTGGACGACCCGGTCGGGCACGGCCTCGTCCGACCAGGTGTTCAGCGCCCGCTCGGCGGCCGTCACCGACAAGACGCTCACGCTGAACCTCAACGGCACCTCGTTCACCGGACTGCGCCACGGCTCCACCGACCTGGTGCCCGGCAGGGACTACAACCTCCGGGGCGACCGGCTCACCATCACCGCCTCGGCGCTCACCCGGCTGAGCGGATCGCGGGCGTACGGCACCAACGCGGTGCTGCACGCGCGGTTCTCCAAGGGGGTCCCGTGGCGGATCGACCTGGTCACCCACGACACACCGGTCCTGCGGAACGCCTCCGGGACGACGGATTCGTTCGCCGTCCCCACCGACTTCCGCGGTGACAGGCTCGCCACGATGGAGGCCAGGTACGCCGACAGCACCAACGCCGGCCCCCACGGCTGGACCTCCTACAAGGAGTTCGACCGCGCCTTCGCGCCCGACTACACAGGCGGCGCCACCAGGCTGACGTCCGACTTCTTCGCGGAGGTCAGGGACGGCTCCCGCGTGACGCTCACCTTCCACTACTGGAGCGGGACGACGGTGACCTACCACGTCACCCGGTCCGGGACCTCGGTCACCGGCACCACGGCCTGACCGGCGCCCCCGGGCGCCGGACGGGCCGGCGCCCGGGGGCGGGGCCGGTGCAGCGGGCCGAGGGGGCCAGGGCCCCCTCGGCGGGGCCGGGGACCGTCAGCGGGACTGCTCGCGCCGCTCGGCGTTCCTCTCCCTGATGCGCGCCGCCTCCCTGCGCACCTCGGCCTGGGTGGCGCGCTCCTTCTGCAGCCACTCGGGGTTCTCCGCCTTCAGGGCGTCGATCTCCTCCGTGGTGAGGGGCTCGGTGATCCCGCCGCGGGCCAGGCCCGAGATGGACACGCCCAGCTTCGCCGCGACCACCGGCCGGGGGTGCGGGCCGTTGCGCCGCAGCTCCTGCAGCCACGCGGGCGGATCGGCCTGCAGCGCGTTCAGCTCGGCGCGCGAGACGACGCCTTCCTGGAACTCGGCGGGGGTGGCCTGGAGGTACACACCCAGCTTCTTCGCCGCTGTGGCGGGCTTCATCGTCTGGGTGCTCTGGTGCGGCTTCATGCTCCCAAGGGTATCGAGCGCGCGCGGCGCCTCCGGCCGCGCCCGGTAGGCTGGCGCGGTGACAGGCTCGGAAGCATCCCCCTCGTTCCGGCTCGCATACGTTCCGGGAGTGACGCCCTCCAAGTGGGTGCGGATCTGGAACGAGCGCCTGCCCGACGTCCCCCTGCACCTCGTCCAGGTGCCCGCCGCCGAAGCGTCCGACGTGCTGCGGAGCGGCGGCGCCGACGCGGGGCTGCTGAGGCTGCCGACCGACCGGACGGATCTGAGCGCGATCCCCCTCTACACCGAGACGACGGTGGTCGTGGTCCCGAAGGACCACCTCGTGGCGGCGGTCGAGGAGGTGACCGCCGAGGACCTGGCCGACGACGTCGTGCTGCACCCCCTCGACGACACCCTCGACTGGGAGCGCCCGCCGGGGCGGCCCGCCCTGGAGCGTCCCGCCACCACGGCGGACGCCGTGGAACTGGTGGCGGCGGGGGTGGGCCTGCTCGTCGTCCCCCAGTCGCTCGCCCGGCTCCACCACCGCAGGGACCTCACGTACCGGCCGGTCACGGGCACCCCCGCGTCGCGCGTCGCGCTGTCGTGGCGGGAGGACGGGACCACCGATTTGGTGGAGGACTTCATCGGGATCGTCCGGGGGCGGACCGTCAACAGCACGCGGGGGCGCCGCCCCGCCGCGCCGGAGGAGCCGAAGCGCAAGCGGCCCGGCAAGGGCGGCGCGCGGCAGAAGCCCGCACCCGGCACGTCGGCCGGCCGGAACCCCCGGGGGGGCTCCGGCGGCCCCAAGGGGGGCAGGCGCGGCAGGCCCGGCGGGCGCGGCCGCCGGTCCTGACGGCTCCCGTGCGGCCGGCCCGCTCCCCGCCGGGCCGGCACCGGCGGAAAGGCCCGGGAGCCGCCGTCAGTGCGCGCCGGCCCGGCGCACCTCCGCGGCCGCCTTCCGGGCCGCCACCAGGACCGGGTCCCACACCGGGGAGAACGGCGGCGCGTAGCCCAGGTCCAGGGCGGTCATCCGCTCGACCGTCATCCCGGCGGACAGCGCGACCGCGGCCACGTCCACGCGCTTGCCGGCGCCCTCGCGCCCGACGATCTGCACGCCCAGCAGGCGGCCCGTGCGGCGTTCGGCGATCATCTTCACGTGCATCGGCGCGGCGCCCGGGTAGTAGCCCGCGCGGCTGGTCGACTCGACCGTCGCGGTCACGAACCGCAGTCCGGCGGCTCTGGCCTGGCCCTCCAGCAGGCCGGTGCGGGCGATCTCCAGGTCGCAGACCTTGCTGACCGCCGTGCCGACGACCCCGGGGAAGGTGGCGTAGCCACCGCCGATGTTGGTGCCGATGACCTGGCCGTGCTTGTTCGCGTGCGTGCCCAGCGCGACGTGCCGGGTGCGGCCCGAGACGAGGTCGGGGACCTCGACGCAGTCGCCTCCCGCCCAGATGTCCTCCCGGCCGCGCACGCGCATCGCCAGATCCGTCAGCAGGCCGCCGGACTCCCCCAGCGGCAGCCCCGCCTCGCGCGCGAGTCCGGTCTCGGGCCGTACGCCGAGGCCGAGCACCACGAGGTCGGCCTCGTACTCGGCGTCCTCCGTGGCGACCGCCCGCGCCCTGCCCCCCTCGCCGGTGCGGACGGCGGTGACGGTGGTCCCGGTCACCGTCTCGATGCCCATCCGGCGCATCGCCTCGCGCACCAGCCGGCCCATGTCGGGGTCGAGCGTGGTCATCGGCTGTTCGGCCCGGTCCAGCACCGTGACCCGGTAGCCGCGGCGGACCAGCGCCTCGGCCATCTCCACGCCGATGTAGCCGGCGCCCACCACGACCGCGCGCCGCGGCGCGTCCGCCGCCCGGGACGCCTCGTTCCGCTCCAGGTCCGCCAGCAGCGCCCGGCCGTCGTCCATGCTCTGCACGCCGTGCACGCCCGGCGCGTCGATCCCCGGCAGGTCGGGGCGCACGGGGCGGGCGCCGGTGGCGATGACCAGGTGGTCGTAGCCCAGCCACCGCTCACCGGTTGCGCCGCTCCCCCGCTCCCGGAGGCGGATCCGCCCGCCGTCCGGGTCGAGCGCGGTGACCTCGGTGTGCAGCCGCAGGTCGATGTCCCGCTCGCGGTGCTGCCGGGGGGTCCGCGCGATCAGGTCGTCCGGGTCGGTGACGTCCCCGCCGATCCAGTAGGGGATGCCGCACGTGGAGTAGGAGGTGTGGCCGCCCCGCTCCAGCGCGACGATCTCCAGTTCCCCAGCCCGTCGGAGCCTGCGCGCCTGCGAGGCGGCCGACATGCCCGCCGCGTTCCCCCCGATGACCACCATGCGCTGCGCGGCCGCCATGCCGTGTGCTCCCTCCGCCGTACCGGTCGCGTACCGGCTCCGCCGTGCGTATGCCCGCACCGCGGCGCGGTACCGCCGGCCGCGGTGCGGGCCTCGGGCCGGGCCTCGTCAGGCCGTGCCCGGCGCGCCGGTGGCCGCGGGCGCCCGCATCCGCTCGCGGAGCAGGTTCAGGCAGGGCCCGCAGTGCCGTTCGGTACGGGTGTGCCCCTGGGGGGTGGGCGGATCCGCCCACCCCCCGCACAGGGCACGGCTCCTCGTCCCCTCCGCCAGGACGTGCCAGACGGAACCGGTGCCGGCCTCGT
This sequence comes from Streptomyces desertarenae, assembly GCF_042681365.1. NCBI lineage: Bacteria > Bacillati > Actinomycetota > Actinomycetes > Kitasatosporales > Streptomycetaceae > Streptomyces > Streptomyces desertarenae. Next base: position 18,097 of record NZ_JBHUFU010000008.1, read on the forward strand.
CCGGCCCCATGCGCATCTCGTACACGGCGCCTCCTCCACGGCTTCCTGTGCCATGGAAGGCCCAGACACCCGGGACCGGTAACCGGAGGGGGCCATTCGGGTGACCGGACCCCGGATGCGGGGCCCGGGCGGGACGTCCGGCCGTGCGGCGGCGGGGCCGGCCGTGGGCGGTCCGGTTCACAGCAGGCGCTTGATCTCCCCGCGGGCCCGGTAGAAGCCGCCCCGGGCGGCCACCCGGACCTCGGAGACGACGTAGCGGGCGCCGGGGACGCGGATGTCCTTGGGGAACTGGACCCGCCAGGAGGGGTCGTAGCCGGGGGAGACCACCCGGACACGGGTACGGGCCCCCTCCTGCACGCACTCCACGACCACCCCGTGCCCGGAGGCGGCCGAGGAGGCCCGGACCGTCTCCAGCTCCCGCGTGGGCGTGACGCGCTCCCAGCCGGAGGCCTTGACGTCGGCGGTCTGCGGCAGCCGCCCGCCCTGGGCCTCGCGGACCGCGCTCTCGCCGGCGTCGACGCAGGCGAGCGTGCCGTCGGTGGTGACCAGGTAGAGCCGCTCGCCGCGGTACTGCATCGAGTAGGCGGATCCGCAGCCGGTGCCCAGCTTCCACAGCCGGGTGCCGCCGGCGTCGAAGCAGTAGACGGAGGAGTGGTTGTCCCCGGCGAAGACGTACCGGCCGTCGGGGGAGGCCGCGCAGGAGAACACCGGGGCGTCGCAGCGGTACCGGGCCCGCACCTCCCCGTCGTGCTTGGCCAGGCGGTAGACCAGCCCCCGGCTGGTGCCGGCGAAGACCTCGCCGGCCTCCTGCCAGCCGAACAGCACCGATCCCTCGGTGGGGACCGACCACTCCGGGGCACCGTCGCGTGCCGCGTACCGGGCCACACCGCTGGAGTCCCCGTGGTAGACGCCGTCCTCGTCGCAGCGGACCATCCAGGCGTGGCTGCCGGAGCCCGGACGGCGCCACTGGAACTCGTCCTCGTGGTCGACGGTGGTGACACCGCCCCGGGCGTCGGAGACGCCGAGGACGCCGTCGTGGATGTCCAGCCAGTAGATGTCGACGTCCGCGGCTATCTCGTAGGCGACGTGGGGCACCTTGCCGCCCAGGTCGTAGACGCGGCCGTCGTCGCATCCGGCGTAGATCCAGAAGTCGTCGGCGACGATGCACTTGACGCCGTCGGGGAGGCCGAACCGGCCGGTGACCTCGCCGTCGTGGGTGAGGGTGAAGACGTCGCCGTTCTGGTTGCCCACCCAGGCGTGCTCGTCGTCGACGAAGACGCCGAAGGCGGGCGCGCCGGAGCGGAACCGCCACAGCACGGGCGCCTGGCGGGCCGTGGAGCGGCTGCTGGTGATCTCGCGCCGCGTGACCGGGCGGCGCCGGCGGACCCCGCGCACGGCCGGCGCGTAGCCCTTGCGGACCTTCTCGCCGATCTTGCGGGCGGCGGCGGCCGCGGCCTTCTCCGCCGTCGCGTAGCCGGTGGTCCGCGTCTGCCCCTTCTCGCCGATCCGGCCGAAGGAGACGGTCACCTCGGTGCCGCTGAGCCGCACCTCGTAGAACTTGTGCGCACCCCCGTTCTCCTCCGACAGCTCCAGGTAGGTCGTCGACTCGGCGGCAACAGGCATGGCGGACCCTTCGTCGGGCGGCAGGCGGGAAGGACGCCGGGTTGCGCACACCCGTGCGGCGGTCTCCGGCGATGGGGGAAACCCTAGGCTTGGGCAGTGACAGCGGGCGCTGACGGGCGGTCACGGGGAGCCGGGGGCGGATCCGGCGCCCCGGCCGCCCTCATGGACGAGGCCCGCGGGGACCCGCTGCCGGCCGCGCGGGCGGTGACACCGCCCGCGGACCCGGAGACGGCGGCGGACCCGGAGACGACGGCGGGGCCCCGGGCCGCTGCCCGGAGCCCCGCTCGCGCGTACGGCCTCAGCCGATCTGCGCGCCGAAGACCGTGAGCGCCTCCGTGACCGGCTGGAAGAACGTCTGGCCGCCCGAGGAGCAGTCGCCGCTGCCGCCCGAGGTCAGGCCGATCGCGGCGTCGCCCGAGAAGAGCGAGCCGCCGCTGTCGCCGGGTTCGGCGCAGACGTCGGTCTGGACGAGCCCCTCGACGACCTGCCCGCTGCCGTAGTTGACGGTGGCGTTCAGGCCGGTGACCGTCCCCTCGTGCACCCGGGTGGTCGAACCGCTGCGGACGACCCGCATCCCCACGGTCGCCTCGGCCGCCCGGGTGATCGTCTGGGTTCCGCCGCCGTAGAGGTTCACCTCACTGGGGTGCGGGGTGTCGCCGTCGTACGCGACCAGCGCGAAGTCGTCACCGGGGAACCGGGAGTCGACCATCGTGCCGATCGCCGGGCCCCCCGGGGACTGCGACCACCGGCTGCCCGTCTCGCCGCAGTGGCCCGCCGTCAGGAAGTGGGGCTCGCCGCCCCTGACGACGTTGAAGCCGAGCGAGCAGCGTCCGCCGCCGGAGTGGATGGCGTCACCGCCGGCGGCGAACGGCTCGAACTCCCCGGCCGAACGCCTGAGTTCGGCCTTGGAGCCGAGCCCCTTCACCACCTCGGCGAGCCGGTCCAGGGACTCGCCCTCGACGGTGCGGTCGGCGGTGACGACGACCTTGTTGGCCACCGGGTCGACGGCCCACGAGGTGCCGGGTATCGACGCCTCGTCCTTCAGGGTCCGCCGGGCATCGGCCAGGTCGGCGAGCGTGTGCTCGACGATCCTCGCCTCGCCGCCGGCCCTGCGCACGGAGTCGGCCGCGGTCCCGTCCGCGACGTTGACGACCAGTTTCCCGGCCGGGGCGTCGTAGTAGGCGCCGGCCGCGTCGGCGCCTAGTTCGCCGGCGAGCGACTCGGCGAGTTCTCCGGCCGCCGCGGCCGACAGGGTCCGCGCGGTGAACCGCGGCGCCTCCTCGGCGGCGTTGGCGGCCTGGAGGGTGAATCCGCAGCCGAGTACGGCGGCGGCGGTGCCGCAGGCGAGGGCGGCGCGCTTCCCGGATACACGACGGTGTCTCACATCGACCTCCTGTGGGGGGCCGCGTGCGGACGGGTGGGGGGCCGCACGCGGAGGATGAGCGGCCACTATTTCCCTACCGTCCGGTAGCACACAAGGCCGGCCCCTCCGACGGTCACCCGATCTCCACGCCGCTCCCCCGGGGCGGTCACCGGCCGGGAGCGGTCCGGAAGCCCGGCGCAGCGGGCCGGGCTTCCGGACCGGGGCCCGGGACGGGCCCGGCGGCGCGGCGGGCGCGGAGGCTCAGCGCTCCCGCCCCGCCCCCGGCTCCCTGCCGCCTCCGGGGAGGAACTCCTGCACCTTGGCCTTCACTCCCTGCCGGATCACCGAGCCGCGGTCGCTGTCGCCGTGGAGGAGGGCGGAGGCGGTGGCCTCCATCTGGTCCCAGGTGGCGTGCGGCGGGATCGGGGGCACGGCGGGGTCGGTGCGGAAGTCGATGACGAAGGGGCGGTCGGCGGCCAGGGCCCGCTCCCAGGCGGGCCGGACGTCCTCGGGCCGCTCCACGCGGACGCCGTCCAGACCGCAGCGGACGGCGATGTCGGCGTAGGGCAGGTCGGGGAGGTGCTGGGACTCCTCGAACTGCGGGGCACCGGTCATCGACCGCATCTCCCAGGTGACCTGGTTGAGGTCCTGGTTGTTGAACACGGCCACCACCAGGCGCGGATCGGACCACTGGGCGTGGTACTTGGCGGCGGTGACCATCTCCATCATGCCGTTCATCTGCATCGCGCCGTCACCGACCAGGGCGATGGCGGGCCGGTCGGGGTGGGCGAACTTGGCGCCGATGGCGTAGGGGACGCCCGGTCCCATGGTCGCCAGGGTGCCCGACAGCGAACCGCGCACGGCCCCGGTGAACCGCAGGTGGCGGGCGTACCAGTTGGTGGACGAACCGGAGTCGGCGGTGACGATCGCGTCGTCGGGCAGCAGCCCGTCCAGGACGTGGACGACGTACTCGGGGTTGACCGGGTCGGCCTCCAGCGCCGCGCGCCGCCGCATCACCTCCCACCAGCGGGCGACGTTGCCCTCCACCGTCCGTCGCCAGGAGCGGTCCTGCTTGCGGTGGAGCAGCGGCAGCAGCCGCTCCAGGGTGGCGCGGGCGTCGCCGACCAGGTTCACCTCGAAGGGGTAGCGCAGGCCCACCATGTGCGGGTCGATGTCGATCTGCACCGCGCGCGCCTGCCCGTACTCCGGCAGGAACTGGGTGTAGGGGAAGCTGGAACCGACCACCAGCAGCGTGTCGCAGTCGCGCATCAGCTCGTAGGAGGGGCGGGTGCCCAGCAGCCCGATCGAGCCGGTGACGTAGGGCAGGTCGTCCGGGAGCGCGTCCTTGCCCAGCAGCGCCTTGGCCACCCCCGCGCCGAGCACGTCGGCGAGCTGCTCGACCTCCGCCCGCGCGCCGCGGGCCCCCTGCCCGATCAGGACGGCCGTCCGCTCCCCGGCGTTGAGCACCTGCGCCGCCCGCGCCACGTCCTCGTCCGCCGGCACCGGGGCGGAGGCGCCCAGCCCGATGCTGGAGGGCACCATCTTGAACTCGTGTCCGGGCGGGGTGTACTCCAGCTCCTGCACGTCGGCCGGGATGATCACCGCGGTCACCGTGCGCCGGCCGCAGGCGGTGCGGATCGCCCGGTCGATGAGGTTGGGCAGCTGCTCGGGCACCGTCGCCGTCTCGCAGAAGTCGGAGGCCACGTCCTTGTACAGGGTGTGGAGGTCCACTTCCTGCTGGTAGGAGCCGCCCATCGCGCTGCGGTCGGTCTGGCCGACGATCGCCACCACCGGCACGTGGTCGAGCTTGGCGTCGTACAGGCCGTTGAGCAGGTGGATGGCGCCGGGTCCGGAGGTGGCGGCGCACACCCCCACCCTGCCGGAGAACTTCGCGTAGCCCACCGCCTGGAAGGCGGACATCTCCTCGTGCCGGGACTGCACGAACCGGGGCCGGTCGTCCGCCCGGCCCCAGGCGGCCAGCAGCCCGTTGATGCCGTCCCCCGCGTACCCGAAGACGTACTCCACGCCCCACTCCCGCAACCGCCGCAGGACGTGGTCGGCAACCTTGGTCTCCGCCACTCGTCTCTCCGTTCCCTGTGTCGTACGAGCACCCGGCCGGCCCCGGCAGGGGCCATGACCAGGTAGCCGCAGCGCACGGGCGGGAAACATCAGGGCGCCGCGGTGCACCTCCCGGGCGCGGGCGGCAGGGCGGCGGACCGCCGCCCCGCCGGGCGGGCGCCCCCGGAGCAGGCCGGACCCCGCGGGACGCGGCGGCGCGGGGGCGCGGGCGTCACGCGCCGTCGCCCGGCCCGGCGGCCGCGCAGGCCGGATGGCCCCAGCCGTCGGGGTTCTTCGCGATCGTCTCGCCCTTCGCGTACGGCCGCCCGCAGCGGCACCGGCCCGGGAACCTGGCCTTGACCGAACCCCCCGGGGAGCGCGTACTCCGCGGGCGCTGCGCCGCCTTCGCGCCCGGTGCGCCCGGCCTGCGGGCCCCCTTCCCGCCGGCGGCGGGGCGCGCGGCGGGCTGCGGCGGGGGCAGTTCGTCGCCCGCGGCGGAGCCGATCGGCTGCTGGGTGCGGGCGGTGTGGCTCGCGGCCCGGTCGGCGGCGTCGTTGAGGGCGTCGCCGTCCACCCGGTGGGCCGGGGTGTGGACGAACTCCACGCTCCGGCCGGCCAGCAGCGCGTCGATGCGCATCACCAGCTCCTGGTTGGCCACGGGGGTGCCGGCGGAGGTCTTCCAGCCCTTCCTGCGCCATCCCGGCAGCCAGGTGGTGACCGCCTTCATCGCGTACTGGGAGTCCATCCGCACCTCCGCCGGCACGGCCGGATCGAGGGTCTCCAGCAGTTTCTGCAGGGCGGTCAGCTCCGCCACGTTGTTCGTCGCCCGGCCCAGCGGCCCGGCCTCCCAGCGCTCCACCCCGCCGTCGGCACCGGCGATGACCCACGCCCAGGCCGCGGGCCCGGGATTCCCCTTCGACGCGCCGTCACAAGCGGCGATGATCTTCTCCACCACCCTCCGATCCTGCCATCCCCCCGCCGCCGCCCGGCCACCGGGCCGCCCGGCGGCGGGCCCGGCCGCGGTTCCCTCCGGCCGGGGCGCCGGCCGGCTCCGGCAGAATGGCGGGATGCCCGGCACACGGACCACCCGGTACGCGGCGGACGGCGCGAGGCGGCTCGCCGCCCGCCTGTGGCACCTGCTCGCGGGGCCGCTGCAGTGGCGCGCCCTGTGGCTGGTGCACGCCAAGTTCACCGTCGGCGTCACGGGCGTCGTGCGCGACGGGGACGGCAACGTGCTCCTCCTGCGGCACCGCCTGTGGCGGAGGGACCGGCCCTGGGGCCTGCCGACGGGCTGCGCCCGCAGGGGCGAGACCCTGGCGGAGACGGTCGTGCGCGAAGTCCGCGAGGAGACGGGGCTCGACGTGCGCGTCGGCGGACTCCTCCGGCTCGAGAGCGGCTACCGGCTGCGGCTGGAGGCTGCGTACGAGGCCCGGCTCACCGGGGGCACCCTGCGGATCGACCCCTTCGAGATCCTGGAGGCCGGCTGGTTCCCGCCCGACGCCCTCCCCGCCGGACTCCTGGAGTCCCACCGCCGCCTGATCGAGCGCGGACCCGACTGACGGCACGCCACCCGCCCGGCCGTCCACGAACCACTGGGAGGCGCCGCGCCCCGTGCCGGATGATGGCCTCGCCGCCCCGCGCGGCCCCGACCACGCCGACCCGGGGGGACCCGCTTGCTCACCGTCCTGCTCAGAAGACACCTCGCCCCGTACAGGAGGGCGGTGTACGCCCTGGTGGTGCTCCAACTGCTCCAGACGTGCGCCACCTTGTACCTGCCCGCCCTCAACGCGGACATCATCGACGACGGCATCGTGCGGGGGGACACCGGCCGCATCCTCGCTTCCGGTGCCGTCATGCTCGCGGTCACCGCCGTCCAGGTCGCCTGCAACATCGGCGCCGTCCTGCACGGTGCGCGGACCGCCGCGGCGTTCGGCCGGGACGTGCGGGCCGCCGTCTTCGACCGGGTGCAGTCCTTCTCCGCCCGCGAACTGGGCCGGTTCGGGGCACCGTCGCTGATCACCCGCACCACCAACGACGTCCAGCAGGTGCAGATGCTGGTCCTGACGGGCTTCACGCTCATGGTGTCGGCGCCGATCATGTGCGTGGGCGGCATCGTGATGGCCCTGGGGATCGACGTGCCGCTGTCGGGGGTGCTGGTCGCGGTCGTGCCGGTGCTCGGGGTCGCCGTGGTCCTGATCGTGCGGCGGCTGCGCCCGCTGTTCCGGACGATGCAGGAGCGGCTCGACACGGTCAACCGGGTGCTGCGCGAGCAGATCACCGGCATCCGGGTGGTGAGGGCCTTCGTCCGCGACCGGCACGAGAGGGAGCGCTTCCGGGCCGCCAACGCCGGGCTGACCGAGGTCTCCCTGGGCAGCGGACGGCTGCTCGCGCTGATGTTCCCGATCGTCATGACCGTCGTGAACCTCTCGTCGGTGGCGGTGGTCTGGTTCGGCGCCCACCGCATCGACGACGGCGGCATGGGCATCGGGGCGCTGACCGCGTTCCTCGCCTACCTGATGCAGATCGTGATGAGCGTGATGATGGCCACGTTCATGTTCATGATGGTGCCGCGCGCGGACGTGTGCGCCGAGCGCATCCAGGAGGTCCTGGAGACCTCCACCAGCGTGGTGCCGCCGGACGAGCCCGTGCGGGAGCTGCGGCGCCGCGGGCACCTGGAGGTCCGCGGGGCCGGGTTCCGCTACCCGGGTGCCGAGGAGCCCGTCCTGCGCGGCATCGACCTGGTGGCCGGACCCGGCCGGACCACGGCGGTGATCGGGTCGACCGGCAGCGGGAAGTCCACGCTGCTCTCCCTGGTGCCGCGGCTGTCCGATGCGACCGAGGGCGAGGTCCTGGTCGGCGGCGTGGACGTGCGGAGGCTGGACCCGGCCCTGCTGGCGAGGACCGTGGGGCTGGTGCCGCAGCGGCCGTACCTGTTCTCCGGCACCGTCGCGACGAACCTGCGGTACGGCAGGCCGAACGCCACGGACGAGGAGCTGTGGCACGCCCTGGAGGTCGCCCAGGCCGCGGACTTCGTCCGGCGGATGGAGGGCGGGCTCGACGCGCCCGTCGCACAGGGCGGCACCGACCTCTCCGGCGGCCAGCGGCAGCGGCTGGCGATCGCGCGCACCCTGGTGCAGCGGCCGGAGATCTACCTCTTCGACGACTCCTTCTCGGCTCTGGACTACGCGACCGACGCGGCGCTGCGCGCGGCGCTGGCCCGGGAGACGGCCGGGGCGACGGTCGTCATCGTCGCCCAGCGGGTGTCGACCGTCCGCGACGCCGACCGCATCGTGGTCCTCGACGGGGGGCGGGTCGTCGGGGCCGGGCGCCACGACGACCTCATGGCCGGCAACGACACCTACCGGGAGATCGTGCTCTCCCAGCTGACGGAAGCGGAGGCCCGCTGATGGCCATGGGACGGACACCCGCGGGCGGCCCGCACCAGCGGTCGATGGACTTCGCCGGTTCCGGGAAGCGGCTGCTGGCCCGGTTCGCCCCGGAGCGGGCCACGGTGTGCGGCATGCTCCTGGCCGTGCTGCTGAGCGTGGCGCTCTCCGTGGCGGGGCCGGTGATCCTCGGCCGGGCGACCGATCTGGTCTTCGCCGGGATCGTGGGGCGCGACATGCCCGGGGGGGCCGACCGGGAGCAGGTCCTGGAGCGGATGCGGGAGGAGGGGCGGGGCGGCGTCGCCGACATGCTCTCCGGGGTCGACTTCACCCCCGGCCGGGGCATCGACTTCGGCGCCGTCGCGGAGGTGCTGCTGCTCGCGCTCGCCGCGTTCGCGGCCGCCGGGGTGCTGATGGCGGCCGCGACCCGGCTGGTGAACCGGGCGGTCAACAACACCGTGTTCCGGCTGCGCGAGGACGTGCAGGCGAAGCTGGCCCGGCTGCCGCTGTCCTACTTCGACCGGCGGCAGCGCGGCGAGGTGCTCAGCCGGGCCACCAACGACATCGACAACCTCGGCCAGACGCTCCAGCAGACCATGGGCCAGCTGGCCAACTCGCTGCTCACCGTCGTCGGCGTGCTGGTGATGATGTTCTGGATCTCACCGCTGCTGGCCCTGGTCGCGCTGGCCACCGTGCCGCTGTCGTTCGCGGTCGCCCGGGGGGTCGGCAGGCGGGCGCAGCCGCAGTTCGTGCGGCAGTGGAAGTCCACCGGCGAGCTGAACGCCCACATCGAGGAGATGTACACCGGGCACGCCCTGGTGAAGGTCTTCGGGCGGCAGGAGGAGTCGGCCAGGACGTTCGCCGAGCACAACGAGGCACTGTGCGAGGCGTCGTTCCGGGCGCAGTTCGCCAGCGGGGTCATGCAGCCGCTGATGTTCTGCGTCTCCAACCTCAACTACGTGCTGGTGGCCGTGGTCGGCGGTCTGCGGGTCGCCTCGGGCGCGCTGTCGATCGGCGACGTGCAGGCCTTCGTCCAGTACTCCCGGCAGTTCTCGATGCCGCTCACCCAGATCGCCTCCATGGCCAACCTGGTGCAGTCGGGCGTCGCCTCGGCCGAGCGGGTCTTCGAACTCCTCGACGCCGGGGAGCAGGAGCCCGACCCGGTGCCGGGCGAGCGCCCGCGGGAGCGGCGGGGCAGGGTCGTGCTGGAGAAGGTGTCCTTCCGCTACACCGAGGACCGGCCGCTCATCGAGGACCTGTCGCTGACCGTCGAGCCGGGCCGCACCGTGGCCGTCGTCGGCCCCACGGGTGCGGGCAAGACCACCCTGGTCAACCTGCTGATGCGGTTCTACGAGGTGACGGGCGGGCGCATCCTCCTGGACGGGGTGGACATCGCCTGCATGACGCGCGACGAGCTGCGCTCGGGCATCGGCATGGTCCTGCAGGACGCCTGGCTGTTCGGCGGCACGATCGCGGAGAACATCGCGTACGGCGCCTCCCGCGAGGTGACGCGGGAGGAGATCGAGGAGGCGGCGCGCGCGGCCCACGCCGACCGCTTCGTCCGCACCCTCCCCGACGGGTACGACACGGTGCTCGACGACGAGGGCGCCGGGATCAGCGCCGGCGAGAGGCAGCTCGTCACCATCGCGCGGGCCTTCCTGTCCGACCCGGCGGTGCTGGTGCTCGACGAGGCGACCAGTTCGGTGGACACCCGCACCGAGATGCTGATCCAGCAGGCGATGGCGCGGCTGGCGCACGGCCGCACCAGCTTCGTGATCGCGCACCGGCTCTCCACGGTCCGGGACGCCGACACCATCGTGGTGATGGAGGACGGCTCGATCGCCGAGCAGGGCCGCCACGAGGAGCTGCTGGCGGCCGGCGGGGCCTACGCCCGCCTGTACGAGGCGCAGTTCACCCGGGCCGCGGCGGGGGCCGACTGACCCCGGCCCCCGCCGGCCGCCCGCCCGCCCGGCGGCCGGCGGGGGCCGGTGCGGTCCTCACCGCGCGGCCCGGCTCCCCTCCCGCGCCCTCGGTGCACCGCCGGGTCCGGCAGCTCCGGCGGGGGCCGGGGAGGGCACGGCCGGCCGGCGGGCGCGGGCGGCGGCGACCAGGGACAGGGGGACGAGGGCGGCGAGGGCCGCGCCGGCCCACAGGGCGCCGTGGGGCCCGGTGGTGTCGACGGCCCGCCCGCCCAGGAGGGCGCCGAGGGCGACGGAGGTGTTGAAGGCGGACACGTACAGCGCGGAGGCGGCCTCCCGGGGCTCCGGCGCGGCACGCAGGATGCGGTTCTGGAAGGTGACCGGCACCGCGCCGTAGCCCAGCCCCCACAGGACGAGGAGGGCGCCCGCCGCCAGGGCTCCGGCGTCGGTCGCCGCCATGAGGACCAGGGCGCACACCAGTACCGTGCAGGCACCCGCGGCCGTCCGCCGCGGGCGCTTCGCCGCCGGCGCGCCGGCGGCGAAGGTGCCGGCAACGCAGGCGGCGCCGAAGAGCAGCAGAAGCGCTCCGACCGCGGCCTCGGGGACGCCGTCGCCGCGCAACACCGGGCGCACGAAGGTGTACGCGGTGAAGTGGCCGGTGACGGCGAGGGCCAGCAGGGCGATGCCGGTGCGCACCCCCGTACCGCCCCTGAGGGCCCCGGGCAGGTCCGCGAAGCGGACGCGGCGCCGCGCGGGCACCGCGGGCATCAGCGCGAGCAGGCAGCCCAGGACGGCCAGGGACAGGACGCCGGCGGCCGCGAACGCCGTCCGCCAGCCGGCGAGGTGGCCGACGAAGGTGCCGGCGGGCATGCCCAGGACGGAGGCGGCGCCGACGCCCGCGAAGATCGCCGCGGTGGCGCGCGGCACCCGCTCCGGGGGGACCAGGCGCGGCGCGATGCCGCCGACCACCGCCCAGAACCCGCCCACGCTGATCCCCACCAGGAAGCGGGCGGCCAGGACGACGGCGAAGTGGTCCGCCACCGCGCACACCAGGTTGGCGACCGCCACCAGGCCGAGCAGCACCGCCAGGACGGTGCGGCGGTCGAGGCGGCCGGCCGCGACGGTGACCAGGGGGGCCGATACGGCGGCGACCAGGCCGGGGACGGTCACCATCAGCCCCGCGATGCCCGGGGAGACCCCCAGGTCGTGGCCGACGGAGGTGAGCAGCCCGACCGGCAGCAGCTCGGACGTCATCAGGGAGAACAGGCCCAGGGCCACCGTCGCGACGGCGAGCCGGCCTCCGGCGGGCGGGACGCGGCCGCCGCCGTCGCGGTCGGCGGCCTGGGTGTCGGTGGTCACGGGTGCACGGGCCCTTCCTCGGAAGCGGGTGGTGGCATGGGGGCCGGGGGGCGGCGAGTGCCGCCCCCCGGGGGTGCGGGCCGTCAGCCCAGGGCGAGGACGGTCGACAGGACCTGGCGGAGCGTCTCCGCGGGGTCCCCGGCGGGGCCCGCGGAGCGCCACGCCACGAACCCGTCGGGGCGCACCAGCACGGCACCGTCCGGTTCGACGCCGTGGGCCCGCGCCCAGTCGGTGCCGTCCTCGGTGACCAGGCCGGCGTCCGGGCCGGTGCCGATCCGGTGGGTGACCAGCGGAACGGACAGCAGGTCGGCGACGCGGTCGGCCGCGGCGTGCCACCCGGCCCCCGCGGCGGCGTCGGCGAGGAGGACCGGTGTCGTCTCGTACAGGTCCAGGGTGGAGATCCGCTCCCCGGCACGGCGCAGCCACAGGTGGGGGGCCCGGGTGCCCGGCTCCCCGGTCAGCCGCAGCTCGCCGGGGACGGCCGGTGCGTCGGGGTCGGTGCCGACGACGGCGCCGCGCGGGTAGCGGTAGCCCAGGGCCACGGTGAGGACTCCGCCCTGCGGACCCTTGCCGCCGGGGCCGCCGGGGCCGCCGGGGCCGCCGGGGCCGCCGGCGCCGGGCCCCCCGGTGCCCTGGGCCGCGGGGGCCGCGGCCCCCGAAGCGGGCGGTCCGCCGGCGGGGCGGCCGCCCGCGGCCGGGTCGTAGCCGGGGTGGCTGTGCTCGGCGGAGCGGCCCGACGCGCGGGCGGCGGTCGCCCGCGCGACGGGGCGGCGCTCGGCGTCGTAGGTCTCCAGCAGCCCCTGCCCCGCCCAGCCGCCGAGCACGGCGGCCAGCTTCCAGGCCAGGTTGTGGGCGTCCTGGATGCCGGTGTTGGCGCCGAACGCGCCGGTGGGGGGCATCTCGTGGGCGGAGTCGCCGGCCAGCAGGACCCGGCCGTCCGCGTACCGCTCGGCGACCCGCTCGGCCGCGTGCCACGCGGCCCGGCCGGTGATCTCCACGTCGAGCCCGGGGACGCCGACCGCGCGGACGATGTGCCGTGCGCACCGCTCGTCGGTGAACTCCTCCAGGGTCTCGCCGCGTTCGGGGTGCCAGGGCAGGTGGAAGACCCACTGCTCGCGGTTGTCCACCGGCAGCAGCGCCCCGTCGGCCTCCGGGTCGGTCAGGTAGCACATGAGGAAGCGGCGGTCCCCCACCACCTCGGCGAGCCCGCGGGAGCGGAAGGTGACGCTCACGTTGTGGAACAGGTCTCCCGGCCCGGTGTGGCCGATGCCCAGCCGCTCGCGGACCGGACTGCGCGGGCCGTCCGCCGCGACGAGGTAGGACGCGCGGATCGTAGTGTGCTCCCCGGTCTCCCGGCTCTTGGCCACGGCGGTGATCCCGTCCGGATCGGGGTCGAAGGAGATCAGCTCGGTGGCGAACCGCAGGTCCCCGCCGAGCCGCCGGGCGTGCTCGACCAGTACCGGCTCCAGGTCGTTCTGGCTGCACAGGCACCAGGCGCTGGGGCTGATCCGGGCCAGCGCGCCGTCCTCGTCCATCCGCTGGAAGAGCCACTCGCCCCCGTCCCCGGCCAGGGACGGTGCCTGGTAGATGCCGTGGTTGCCGGACAGGACCGACGCGGCCTCCCGGACGGCGGACTCGATCCCGGCCACCCGGAACAGTTCCATCGTCCGCACGTTGTTGCCGCGTCCGCGCGGGTGGGCCGAGGTGCCGGCGTGCCGCTCCACCAGGGTGTGCGGCACGCCCAGGCGGCCCAGGAACACGGAGGTGGACAGGCCCACCAGGGAGCCGCCGACGATGAGGACCGGGATCCTGAGGTCGGCTTCTTCGTTCATCACTCGCCTCCAGCGCATGCATCGCCACCGGCGCACACGGGCGTGCGCCGGTGGTGATCCATGCCACCGGGGCGGGGCCCTCGCCCACGCTTCACCCGGATGATCCGTGCCGCGCGGCCGCGGACACGGACGGCGGCGCGGACGCCGCCTCCGCGGGCCGCCCCGATCGCACCCGCGTGACCTGGGCCTTCGTCATATCCCTTGCCAGACAGATGCCTTGCCACCCGCCTCACCCGGTTGATTCCCAGGATTTGCGGCATCGGACGGGGCGTCACACGATCAAGACGCACCGCGGTCGGCGCCGGGTCCGCGCCCGCCCCGGCCGCACCGCCCTCCCCCGATCCCCCTCCCCCTTCCCCACTCCCCGCAGAAGAGGTGTGCCGGATGACAGCCCCGGGTCTCGCCCCCCAGGTCTCTGGCCTTGTTTCCCAGTCGGCGTTCGACGGCTCCAGGCTCCGGGTCGTCCTGCTGCTGGACGTCGTCGACGGCGCCCAGCAACGTTTCCTCGACGCGTACGAGCGCGTGTGCGACCAGGTGGCCTCCACCCCGGGGCACATCCGCGACCAGCTCTGCCAGTCGCTCGACGACCCCTCCCAGTGGCTCATCACCAGCGAGTGGGAGAGCGCACCGCCCTTCCTCGCCTGGGTGAACAGCGAGGAGCACATGGAGACGGTCCGGCCGCTGCGCGCCTGCTTGAAGGACACCCGGTCACTGCGCTTCCGCATCATCCGGGAGACCGGCGGTCCCGCCGCCGCGGCACCGGCCGCCCCGGTGCCGCGGGCATCTCCCCGGCCGGGCGGCGGAGTGGTGCGCCACGCCCTGACCTACACCCTCCGCCCCGGCAGCGGGTCCGCGGTAGCGAGGATCCTGGCCGGCCACCCCCTGCCCGTGCGGCGGGAGGGCGACCCGGTCCGGCTCCACCGCACCTCGCTGTTCGTGCACGGCGACCGGGTCGTGCAGGTCGTGGAGGTGCGGGAGTTGCGGGGCGATCTGCTCGCCGGGCTGGTCCACCTCACCGGACGGCCCGAGGTGCGCGCGGTGGAGGACGCCCTCACCCCGCACCTGGCGCAGGATCGGGACCTGGACGACCCGCAGTCGCTGCGGGTGTTCCTCACCCGGTCCGCGCTGCCGGCCGTGCACCACGTGGCCCCCCTGCCCTCCCCCGGCTCCACCCCCGCGCCCGCCGGACCGGTGCCTCCGGGGTCGCCGGCGGGGCGGCTCGCGCTGTACTACCCGGCCCGCCAGGGCCGGGGCGGCGAGCTGGCGCGACTGCTCTCCCGGCAGGACGAACTGGCCGCCGACGCCCCGCACGGCCCGGTCCGCGCCGCCACCGTCTTCCACCGCGACGACACCGTCGTGCGGATCGTCGAGGTGGCGGACGCCCCGGAGTCGGCGCCCGCTTCGGTCCTGGGCCTGCGGGAGCCGGACAGCGCCACCGAGCTCGTGGAGCTGCTCGACGCCCGGGCGCTCGGCGTCGAAGGGTTCGCCGGAGACGGGGACGGGCTCGTGCGCCTGCTGTCGCGCGCCCGCATGCGGCTCGTCGCCGACCTCGCCGAGGACGGTTCCTGAGATCGGTCCGCCCGGCCTCCCTCCCCGGTGGCCACCCCCCGCCCGCCACGACGACCCATCCCGTCCCCCACCGACCGAACCGCAAGAGAGCCGGGGACCGGCGATCCGCCCCGGCCCGCAGCGACCTTCTGGAGCGAACGACCATGACCGAGACCCAGCAGCGCCCACGCATCGTCGACCTGGACGAGATCCAGCCCAACCGCAGGCGCGGCGGCGACCTGCGCGCCATGCTCACCCCCGCCACGGTGGGTTCCACCAGCGGCTTCATGGGCCTGGCCATCGTGCAGCCCGGTGACCGCATCGCCGAGCACTACCACCCGTACTCCGAGGAGTTCGTCTACGTCGTCAGCGGCTCCTTCGAGGTGGACCTGGACGGGGAGCCGCACCCGCTCGCGCCCGACCAGGGCCTGCTGATCCCCGCCCACGTGCGGCACCGGTTCCGCAACGTGGGCGGTACCGAAGCCCGCCTGGTCTTCCACCTCGGCCCGCTGGCGCCCCGGCCCGAACTGGGCCACGTCGACACCGAGGAGACCGCGCCCGAGCGGGCCGACGACCGGTTCCCGCCCGTCCACGGCAGGCCCGTCGAACCCACCGGGGCGGTGTCGTGACCCGACGCGTCGCCGTCACCGGCCTGGGCGTGGTGGCACCCGGCGGCATCGGCGTCCCGGCTTTCTGGGACCTGCTGGCCGGGGGCCGCACCGCGACCCGGGGCATCACCCTCTTCGACCCCGCCGGGCTGCGCTCGCGGATCGCCGCGGAGTGCGACTTCGACCCGCTCGCGCACGGCCTCGCCGTCGAGCAGGTCGAACGCTGCGACCGCTACGTGCAGTTCGCGCTGGTCGCCGCCGCCGAGGCGGTCCGCGACGCCGGTCTGGAGCCGGCCCGCGAGGACCCCTGGCGCACGGGCGTCAGCCTGGGCACGGCGGTCGGCGGCACCACCCGTCTGGAGCACGACTACGTCCTGGTCAGCGGGCGCGGGTCGCGCTGGGACGTCGACCACCGGCGGGCCGGCCCGCACCTGAACCGCGCCTTCTCGCCCAGCACCCTGGCCTCGGCCGTCGCCGAGGAGTTCGGCGCGTGCGGGCCGGTGCAGACGGTCTCCACCGGCTGCACCTCGGGGCTGGACGCCGTCGGGTACGCCTTCCACGCCGTCGCCGAGGGCCGGGCCGACGTCTGCCTCGCCGGCGCGTCGGACTCGCCGATCTCCCCGATCACGATGGCCTGCTTCGACGCCATCAAGGCGACCTCCCCCAACAACGACGACCCGGCGCACGCGTCGCGGCCGTTCGACGCCGACCGCGACGGGTTCGTCATGGGAGAGGGGGGCGCGGTCCTCGTCCTGGAGGAGCTGGAGCACGCCCGGGCCCGCGGCGCCCGCGTGTACTGCGAGGTCGCCGGCTACGCCACCTACGGCAACGCCTACCACATGACCGGGCTGACCAGCGAGGGCCTGGAGATGGCGCGGGCCATCGACGACGCGCTCGACCAGGCCCGGCTGAACGGCTCGGACGTCGACTACGTCAACGCGCACGGCTCGGGCACCCGGCAGAACGACCGCCACGAGACCGCGGCGGTCAAGCGCTCCCTGGGCGCCCACGCCTACGAGACGCCGATGAGTTCGATCAAGTCCATGGTGGGCCACTCCCTGGGCGCCATCGGATCCATCGAGACGGTCGCCTGCGTGCTGGCCCTGGCCCACCAGGTGGTGCCGCCGACGGCCAACTACGAGACCCCGGACCCCGAGTGCGACCTGGACTACGTGCCGCGCCAGGCGCGCGAGCGGAGGCTGCGCGCCGTGCTGTCGGTGGGCAGCGGCTTCGGCGGCTTCCAGTCCGCCGTGGTGCTGACGCGGCCGGACGGGAGGACGCGGTGAACGCACGGCAGGGACGGCGCGCGGTCGTCACCGGCATCGGCGTGGTGGCGCCGGGCGGCGTCGGCGCGGAGGCCTTCTGGAAGTCGGTGGCCGACGGGGTCGGTGCCCTGGACCGCGTCACCCGCGAGGGCTGCGGGCACCTGCCGCTGAAGGTGGCGGGGGAGGTCCGCGGCTTCGACCCGGCGGCGGTGATCGAGGAGCGCTACCTCGTCCAGACCGACCGGTTCACCCACTACGCGATGGCCGCGACCACGATGGCCCTGGACGACGCCCGGCTCGGCCGGGCCGACGTGGCCTCGCCCTACTCCGTGGGGGTGGTCACCGCGGCCGGGTCCGGCGGCGGCGAGTTCGGGCAGCGGGAGCTGCAGAACCTGTGGGGGCAGGGGTCGCGGTACGTCGGCCCGTACCAGTCCATCGCCTGGTTCTACGCGGCCAGCACCGGCCAGGTCTCCATCCGCGGCGGCTTCAAGGGGCCCTGCGGGGTGGTGGCGGCGGACGAGTCCGGCGGCCTGGACGCCCTGGCGCACGCCGCCCGCACCGTGGGCCGCGGCACCGGCACCGTCGTCGTCGGCGCGGCCGAGGCGCCGCTGGCCCCCTACTCGGTGGTGTGCCAGCTGGGGTATCCCGAGCTGAGCACCGGGGAGGACCCGGAGTGCGCCTACCTGCCCTTCACCTCCGCCGCCCGCGGGTTCGTCCCCGCGGAGGGCGGCGCCATGCTCGTGGTGGAGGACGAGGAGGCGGCCCGCCGCCGCGACGCCCCGCTCAGGGCCACGGTGGCCGGGCACGCCGCCACCTTCACCGGCGCCTCCCGCTGGGACCGGTCCCGTGAGGGGCTGGCCCGGGCGATCCGCGGTGCCCTGGAGGAGGCCGGCTGCCGCCCCGAGGAGGTGGACGTGGTGTTCGCCGACGCCCTCGGGGTGGCCGAGGCGGACCGCGCCGAGGCCCTGGCGATCGCCGACGCCCTGGGCGCGCACGGTCGGCGCGTTCCCGTCACCGCGCCCAAGACCGGCACCGGACGGGCGTACTGCGGGGCGCCCGTGCTGGACGCCGCGGCGGCGGTCCTCGCCATGGAGAACGGCCTGGTCCCGCCCACCCCCAACGTCCACGCCCACGAGGTCCGCCACGACCTGGACCTGGTCACCGGCCGCGCGCGCCCGGCCGACCTGCGCACGGCCCTGGTGCTCAGCCGGGGCCTGATGGGCACCAACGCGGCGCTCGTACTGCGGCACGGCGCCTGAACCGACCCGACCACCCGATCCTCCGAAGAGAAGGAGAACACCCCATGACCGACCAGGTGACCGCACAGGTGACCGCGGAGGAACTGGCCGCGCTGATGAAACGGACCGCGGGCGTCGCCGTCGACCCCCGTGAACTGGAGGAGCGGGCCGACACCGGATTCGACGTCTTCGGCCTCGACTCGCTGGGGCTGCTGGGCATCGTGGGCGAACTGGAGAAGCGCCACGGCCTGGACCTGCCCGAGCACGCCGAGCGGTGCAGGACGCCCCGCGAGTTCCTCCGGTGCGTCAACGGCGCCCTGACGACGGGGGCGTGAGATGGCCGGGCACACCGAGAACGAGATCACCATCGCCGCGCCCCTGGACCTCGTCTGGGAGATGACCAACGACGTCGAGAACTGGCCGCGGCTGTTCAGCGAGTACGCGTCCGCCGAGATCCTCTCCCGCGACGGGGACCGCGTCAGGTTCCGCCTGACCATGCACCCGGACGACGAGGGCCGGGTGTGGAGCTGGGTCTCCGAGCGGGTCGCCGACCGGGCCTCCCTCACCGTGCGGGCCCACCGGGTCGAGACCGGCCCCTTCCGCCACATGAACATCCGGTGGCGCTACGAGGAGACTCCCGAGGGCGTCCGGATGCACTGGACGCAGGACTTCGAGATGAAGCCGGACGCGCCCGTGGACGACGCCTGGATGACGGACAACATCAACCGCAACTCGCGGATCCAGATGGCCCTCATCCGCGACCGGATCGAGCAGGCGGCGGGCGAGCGCCCGGCCGCCGCCGCGATGAGCGACTGAGGAGCCGCCCCGTGCACCACACCCTGATCGTCGCCCGGATGGAACCGGGAGC
Organism: Streptomyces desertarenae; assembly: GCF_042681365.1. Classification (NCBI taxonomy): domain Bacteria; kingdom Bacillati; phylum Actinomycetota; class Actinomycetes; order Kitasatosporales; family Streptomycetaceae; genus Streptomyces; species Streptomyces desertarenae. Next base: position 37,164 of record NZ_JBHUFU010000008.1, read on the forward strand.
GGCGCCGGACATCGCGAAGGTGTTCGCCGAGTCCGACCGCGGCGAGCTGCCCCACCTGGTGGGCGTCGCCCGGCGCAGCCTCTTCCAGTTCGGCGACGTGTACCTGCACCTCATCGAGAGCGAGCGGGACCCCGGGCCCGCCATCGCCCGGGCCACCGACCACCCGGAGTTCCGGGACGTCAGCGAGCGGCTGTCGGCGTACGTCACACCGTACGACCCGCAGACCTGGCGCGGTCCGAAGGACGCGATGGCGCACTGCTTCTACCGCTGGGAGCGGAGCGGCCCGGCCTGAGCACCGCGGCCCGCGCGCGCCGGGGTCCGGACTCCGCGGAGTCCGGACCCCGGCGCGGCCGTGTGCGCCCGGGGCGCTGCGGTCGGGGGTGCGGCGTCCAGGTGCCCCCCGGTGCCGGGGCCGTCAGCCGGTGGCGGCCGAAGGGGCGCGGAATCCGTTCAGGTAGTGGTCTCCTATGGCGCGCAGGCGGCCGGCGGTCGGGGTCCGCACCGTCAGGGCCCGTGCGTCGCGCCAGAACCGGTCGAGTCCGGCGCTGTCGGCGAGTTCGAGGACACCTGCGGTGACGTGCTGGGCCGTCCGGCCGGTGACGGCCTCGGCGGTGGCCACGAGCACCGCCGCCCCGGTGTCCGGGGCGGCGGTCCACCCGTCCGCGGGGAGCCCCCCGGGAGGGCCGTGCACGGGGAGTTCGCCCGCCAGCGCCTCCGTGGCGCGTTCGACCACCGCCGTGGCGGTGTGCAGGGCCGCGGCGAGCTTCCCGTAGGCGAGCAGGAGGTCGGCCCGATCGCCCGCGGCGTCGCACTCCTCGCCGTCCGGCGGGACCGGCCGCTCACGGGAGGCGCTCCGCCCGGCCTCCCGGGCCTCGGCCAGGGCCCCCTCCGCGACGGCCAGCCCGACGTGGGCGAGGACGAGTCGGAGGAGGAGCGGGGCGAGCGCGGCCGACGCGGGTGCGGTGTGCTCGTCGCGCGGGCCGGGGCCGAGCACGTCGTCCGCGTCGACGAGGACGCCGCGGAGCTCCACGTCGCCGGCCCCCGCCAGCCGCTGGCCGAACCGGTCGTGTGCCGCCCCGGTCGTCACACCGGGGGCGGCCGGGTCCACCACGACGACGAGCGGGGCGCCCGTGGCCGTGCACACCGCCTCCAGGACGAACCGGTCGGCGACGGGGACGCCGGTGGCGAGGGGGCGGCGCCCGTCGAGGCGGTGCCCGCCGCCGCGGAGGGGGGTGAGGGCGAGGCCCGGTCCGGGGCCGGGGGCTTCGACGTCCCCCGCCCACAGCCACTGTCCGTCCGCCGCCCGCTCCTCGAGTCCGGCGGCGCGCTCCGGTCCGGCGAGGAGGCGGGCGCTCCAGGACAGGGCGTAGTGGCGCGCCAGGAGTTCGCCGACCGAACCGTCGGCGGCGGCGATCTCCCGGACGAGCGCGCACGCCCGCCGCAGGCCGGTGCCCCGGCCGTGCGCCCCGGGCGGGTTCAGCACGCCCAGGAGTCCGGCCTCGCGCACTCTCGCCACCTCGTCGGACGGGGGCTTGCCGGCCCGTTCGCGGGAGACGGCGTCGGCGGCGAGGTCGTCGGCGAGTTCACGGGCGACGCGGGGCCAGAAGTCGTCCGCCGCGGGAGGACCGGCCGGGGCCGGTGCCGTGCCCGAACTCTCGTCCGCACCGGTCGCCGGGGGCGCCGCCGGGGCGTGGGGGGTGGCCGGTGGCACGCGGTACCTCCAGGTCGGGGCGGGCCGTCGGCGAGGGCGCCGATCGGGGGCTGCGGTCCCGCGGCCGGGTGCGGTCCCACCCGGCCGCGGCCCTCTTCCGGTTCAGACCGCGGTGCTCTCGGCGGACCGCGTCCCGGCGGGGTCGCCGGCACCGTCCGCCGCGCCGGCGGGCGCCTCCCGCGCCTCCTGGCGGCGGTGCTCCCGGACGGCGTGGGCCAGGGCCGCCGCCCACGCCGCGTAGATGGCGCCGTAGACCGTCCACCGGACGGCGTCGCCGGCTCCGGCCCAGTCGCTGTGGAGCAGCGTGCGGGCGTTGGTCAGGACGATGAGGCCGCCCACCGCCGATCCGAGGACGCGCGGGGGGACGTGGCGCACCAGCCAGGCGGCGACGGGTGCGGCGACCAGGCCGCCGGCCAGGAGGGCCGCCGCCCAGCTCGCGTCGACCCCCTCGGACCCCAGGCCGACGAGGAAGCCGGCGCTGGCCGCGACGGCGACGACGAATTCGCTGGTGTCGATCGAGCCGATCACCTTGCGCGGCTCCAGGCGGCCGCTGGCGAGGATGGCGGGGGTGCCGACCGGTCCCCAGCCGCCGCCCCCGGTGGCGTCCAGGAAGCCCGCGACGAGGCCCAGCGGGGTGAGGAACCGCCTGCGCAGCGGCTTGCCGAGCCTGCCCTCGGGGAGCCCGGCGAACGTGAACCTGGTCAGGACGTACAGGCCGAGCCCCAGCAGGATGAGGGACATCACGGGCTTGGCCGTGTCCGTGGAGAGTTTGGAGAGGAAGGTGGCACCGGCGAACGCGCCGATCGCGCCGGGAACGCCGATCCTCACCACCACGCGCCAGTCGACGTTCCCGAAGCGCCAGTGCGCGGCGCCGGAGGCCAGGGTGGTGCCGATCTCCGCCAGGTGCACGGTGGCGGACGCGGCGGCGGGGTTGGTCCCGACCGCGAGCAGCAGGGTGGTGGAGGTGACGCCGTAGGCCATGCCCAGGCTCCCGTCCACCAGTTGGGCGCCAAGCCCGGCCAGGGCCAGCAGGATCAGCGTTCTCACAGCCACCTCGCCATGTTTCCCAGTTTTCCTACTTGATTAGTGGGAATCATGAGGGCGCGGCGCGGGCCCGGCAAGCTCCTGTCCGGCATGCGGGCAAGGGCTTCTCGCACTTCGGGAAAGCGCAGGTGGACGCGGCCGTCGGACCGCGCGGTGCCCCGCCGGCGCGCGGCGGGGTCAGCGGCCGCGGATCCGGGCGGCCCGGTCGCGGATGTCGGGGAGGCGCTCGTAGAGGGCCTGGCCGGGGCAGTCGGTCTGGTGGCTGTCCCGGTGCCCGGAGACGACGTCGAAGACCGCGGCCTCCCCCTCGGGGTAGCGGCTCCTGCCGTTGGTGGAGGTCAGCCTCACCGTGCCGTGCGGATCGGCGCCCGGGCGGAGCTTCCACGCCGCGACCGCGGCGATCGCCTCGACGACCGCCTCGGGCACGGTCGTGCCGGCGTCGAAGGTGCCCAGGGCGGCGACACCGACGCTGTCGCGGTTGAAGCCCTGGGTGTGCGCGCCGTGGACGGGGCGGGCCGCGCCCCCCGCCCGGCCCTCGTAGATGGTGCCGCAGCGGTCGACGACGAAGTTGTAGCCGATGTCGTCCCAGCCCTGGCCGTGGACGTGGTCGGCCTCCAGGGCGCGCAGCAGTTCGGGGACCTCGTCGCAGCGGTAGCCGTTGGGGTGCCCGGTGTGGTGGACGAACACCGCGACGGCCGGTCCGGTGTAGGCGGGGCGCTCCCTGACCATGCCCTCGTCGGCCCCCCAACCCGATCGGGGGACGACCGCCGGACGGGGGCCTCCGTTGACCGGCACGGCCGCCGGAGGCGGCTCCGGCCGCGGGACGGGCGGGGTCGCGGGGCCGTCCCCCGCCACCAGCACGGCCAGGGGCAGGAGGACGGCGCCCAGCACCAGGCGCGGGGACCACATGAAGCCCACTGTGCGTCCCCCGGGCGCCGGTCTCACGGCCGGGGCGCCCGACCGGGTGACACGGCGCGGCGGCACAGCCTCTCCTCGCCGCGCCCCGGCGGCGGGGCCGGCGCGGCGCCTCAGCCGCGGCCGGGGGGCTCCCCGGCGGCCGTCCCCCGGGCCGGCCGCCTCCCGCCGTGGGCGCCCGCCTCCTCCCCCGCCGTCCGGCCCGTGTCCCGTCCCGTTCCGCGGCGCGGGCCGCGGGCCGCCGCGCCGGCCGCCGTCGGCATGAGCTCGCCGAGCAGGTCGCAGGTCTCGCGCACCAGCGGCCGCAGCAGGCGGAACCGGGTGAGGGAGATGGCGCGGGCCGTGATCGGCGCCACGCGCTCGGCCAGGCGGCGGCTCCTGGCCGAGCCCTCGGAGCGGTCGTGGACCCAGAAGAGCACCAGGCCCATCTGCTGGAGCCAGAGCAGGTGGGGCAGGTACTCGCCCAGTTCGGGGTCGTAGCGGGTGTCGGCGCCCGCCAGAACCCGGCGGTGGATGTCGGTCGCGGCGCTGCGGGGCCCCTCGGACTCGGCGGAGAAGGGGCTGAGCGGGCTGTCGGGGTCGGCGGCGTTCTTGAAGAACTGGGCCGCGAACTCGTGGTAGGGCTCGGCAACGTCCAGCCAGGCGAGGAGGACCGCGCGGATGCGCGCCGCGAGGTCCCCCTCACCGTCCAGGACGCGGGCGGCGGCCGCCTGGTGCTGCTCGGTGATCCGGTCGTAGAACCCCTGGACCAGGTGTTCCTTGCTGTCGTAGTAGTAGTAGGCGCTGCCGACGGAGACACCGGCCTCCTGGGCGATAGCGCGCATCGTCGTGCGGTCGTAGCCGCGTTCGCGGAACAGGCGCAGGGCCGTCTCCAGGATGAGGGTCCGCGTCTGCTCGCTCCTGGGCTGCTGCTTCGCGGACCGTGCGGCCCTCCCCGGCCGTCCGGCCTCGGGAGGGCTCGCCCCGGCGTCCTCGCGTACGGGCTTGGGTGCTGCTTCCACGACGGTGAGCCTAGCCGGGGGCCCGGCAGGTCCCTCCGCACTCCTGCGGCGGGGAGGGGCCCCCGGTGCGGAACCACCCCTTCCCGGGGCCGGGGGGCCGGTCGTCGGCGGTGCGGTGGACCCGCCCGCCTCCGCCGCCGTTCCGCACGCGGCTCCTCTCCCGGTACCTGGCCGCCGCCAGCACCGCCCCGCGCGCCAGCCGGGCGCCCGCGGGCGTGCTCAGCCGGTGGGCGGTGGCCCGGTGGCCGGCCAGGGCCCACAGGCACACGATCCAGGCGGCCGGCCCCCGGTAGACCTGTCCGCCGTCCCCGACGACGGTGATCTCCTCCAGGGTGCGGTCGTGGTCGAGCCCCGGCAGCCGCCGCCGCGCCTCCCGGGAGCCGGCCGGCACGAGGTCGACCGGGACCAGCTTCCGCTGCCGCGCCAGCCAGGCGCCGACCTGCCGGCACAGCGGGCACTCCGCGTCGTACAGCACCGTGAGCCGGCGGACCGCGCCCGCGCCCGCCCCCGCGGCGTCCGCCACGGCCCTCACGCCCCCGCGGCGGGGACGGTCCAGTCCTGCGGCGGCACCGGAGGCGTCTGCTCGCGGTCCATCACGCCCCGGCGGCGGATCCGGCCGAGCACGTAGACGTTCCCCAGGTGCAGCACTCCCAGGACCAGCAGCACCACCCCGACCTGCCGGGACAGCACCTCGAACACACCCCTGGCGTTGCCCACCGGGTCCCCGACCCTCAGGTACAGCGCGACGAAGCCGAGGTTGACGAGGTAGAACCCGACCACCAGCAGGTGGTTGACGGCGTCCGCGAGCTTCTCGTTCCCCCGCAGCACGTCCGCGAGGAAGATCCGGCCGTTCCGGCTGAGCGTCCGGGCCACCCAGACGGTCAGAGCGATGCTGACGGCCAGGTAGACGACGTACGTGACCACAGTGAGGTCCATGGCCCACCCTTCCGTGAAGCGCTTTTTGAACGTGTTCAAAAAGCTGGTACGGCAGACTGTAGACCTGTTTTTGAACACGTTCAAGCCGCAGGGGCGCCCTGAGCGGGGAGCGGCGGCCGCGACCGCGGACACGGCCCGGGGCGAGCGAGGGGACTCCGGGGCCTGGGGAACATCCGTGTCAGACCGTGCCCCATGCGTTCGCCGGCCCCGGTGGGCGGCCGACGGGGCGCCGGCGGCGGGACCGGTCCGAAGGTGCTCCACGGACGACGCCCCGCTGTCTGCGGGAGCTTGGTTCGTCACCTGCGGTGGCGTTCTCCGGGCCGTACGTGAGGCGGCCCCGCCGCCCGTGGCAAGGGGGAAGCGGTGCCCACCATCGTGCAACCGCCGGCCGGCAAGGCGTTGACCGTCCGCGCGGCTGCGGACGCGATCCGGCACGGGTGCTCCTCAGCCCCCACTCCGACGGAGACGGCCGGGCCCCGGCTCGTACCGCCGGGGCCCGGAAAGAGGAAGGGGGAAGGGGGCCGGGGCATCGGCTCGGCGCCGCGCCGCGGCCGCCGGGCTTCGGGAGCGGCCCGCGCGGCGGCGGGGCGGTCGCCGGGGGCGGGCCGGTCAGGGGAGCTTCCGGCTCCCGAAGTGGTCCAGCAGCCACGCGGTGCCGTTCAGGCCCCAGGTCAGCAGCGCCAGGGCGATGATGGGGGCGGCCACCAGGCCGAGGACGAGGAGGATGGTCTCCGTCACGGTGCCTCCGGAATGTGGAAGGTTCGATGCCTGCGGTCGGGCGGCGGGAGCCGCCGGGCTGTTCCGATCCGATGCCCCGTTCGAGGGCGGACACTCCTGCGGAAGGGGCCGCGGCGGCACCGGGGGGCCGGCGGTCCCCGGCCGCCTCCGGGACTCGCCGGGTGTCCCGAGTTCGGCGGTCCCCACCGCCGCCCGCTCCCGAGAGATCCGATCTCTGATGAGCACGCGCGGACGGACAGGGGATCCGCCCCACCGGACGCACGTTCCCACCGAGGCCCCCGCAGGCACGCGGAGAACCGCAAAAGCCCCTCCTTCCGGCGGAAACGGCGGAACCCTGGCCGTCCGCAGGCCCGGTGCGGGCGGTATCGGCAGGCCTCCGCGGTTCCCCGGTCGCGCGGCCTCGCGCGGGAAGAGATCGGATCTGCGGGTTGTACCGTGACGTGTCTTGGGACATGCTGCCGAACTGCGGGTGCGGGCCGTCCGGGACGGGCGCCGCCCCTCCCGCCGAACCACCGCCGCCCCGAAGGACATCCATGAACTCACCGGCATCCCGGTCCGGCCGCCCCCCGCAGACCGCGCCCCCGCCGCTCCCCGGAACACACGCCGGCGGGAGCGGGAACGTGCTGTGGTACGACGAACCCGCCGCCTCGTGGGAGTCGCACGCGCTGCCCATCGGCAACGGGACCCTGGGCGGCATGGTCTTCGGCGGAGTCGCCCGCGAGACCGTGCAGTTCAACGAGAAGAGCCTGTGGACCGGGGGGCCCGGTGTCCCGGGGTACCACTTCGGCAACGGCTCCTTCCCGCGCCCCGGCGCCCTGGAGGAGGTCGTGGCCCGGATCGACGCCGAGGGCTGCGCGCCTCCCGAGTGGGTGGCCGGGAGACTGGGGCACCACCGCACGGGTTTCGGCGCCCACCAGACCTTCGGCGAGCTGCGCATCGACATGGCCGGCCGGAGCGGCCCGGACGGCCCGGACGACCGGGACGACCGGGACGACCGGGACGACCGGGACGACCGGGACAGCCTGCCGGCCGGGTGCACCGGGTACCGGCGGCACCTGGACATCGCCGACGCGGTCGCCGGGGTCCGCTACACCGCCGGCGGGGTCACCCACGTCCGGGAGTACTTCGCCAGCCGCCCCGACCGGGTGCTGGCCGGACGGCTGGCCGCGGACCGGCCGGGCTCGGTCTCCTTCACCCTGCGCTACGCGTCCCCCCGCGACGACCACGCGGTGACGGCCCGGGACGGCGGGCTCCGGATCCGCGGCAGGCTCGCGGACAACGGCATGGTCTTCGAGGCGCGGATCCGGGTGGTCGCCGACGGGGGCGAAGTGGTCTGCGAGGACGGCGCGGTGAGGGTCACCGGCGCCGACAGCGCCGTGTTCGTCCTGGCGGCGGGGACCGACTACGCCCCCGTGCACCCCTCCTACCGCGGCCCGGACCCGGCCGACGCCGTGCGGGCGGCCGTCGACGCGGCCGCCTCCCGCCCGTACCGGGAACTGCGGGAGCGGCACACCGCCGACCACCGCGCCCTGTTCGACCGCGTCCGGCTGGACATCGGGCAGCCCGCCCCCGGCCCGTCCGGGGCGTCCGGCGGGCCCACCGACGAGCTGCTGGCCGCCTACACCGGCGGCGACCCGGCCGACGACCGGGCACTGGAGGCCCTGTACTTCCAGTACGGCCGCTACCTCCTCATCGCCTCCTCGCGCGACGGCGCGCTGCCCGCGAACCTCCAGGGCCTGTGGAACGACTCCACCTCCCCTCCCTGGGACGCCGACTACCACACCAACATCAACCTCCAGATGAACTACTGGCCCGCCGGGCAGGCCAACCTGGCCGAGACCGCCGGGCCCTTCACCGCCTTCGTGGAGTCGCTGGCCGAGGCCGGCGAGCACAGCGCCCGGAGCCTCTTCGGCACCGCCGGCTGGGTGGTGCAGCACAGCGTCAACCCCTTCGGGCACACCGGTGTCGACGACTGGGCGACGGCCTTCTGGTTCCCCGTCGCCGGCGGCTGGCTCGCCTCCCAGGTCTACGACCTGCACCGGTTCGACGGCGACCGCGGCACCCTGCGCGACCGCGTCTACCCGCTGCTGCGGAGCGCCGCGGAGTTCTGGCTGGCGAACCTGCGGCGCGATCCGCGCGACGGCACGCTGGTGGTCTCCCCGTCCTACTCGCCCGAGCACGGCGACTTCACCGCCGGGGACTCCATGGCCCAGCAGATCGTGTGGGGGCTGTTCACCGACACGCTGGAGGCCGCGCGGGAGGTGGGCGGCGACGAGGAGTTCCGCGCCCGGCTCCGCGAGGCCCTGGACGAGCTCGACCCCGGTCTGCGGATCGGCCGGTGGGGGCAGCTCCAGGAGTGGAAGGCCGATCTGGACGACCCGTCCGACACCCACCGGCACGTCTCCCACCTGTACGCGCTGCACCCCGGCCGCCAGATCTCCCCGCACACCGCCCCGCGGTACGCCCGCGCGGCCGCGGTCTCGCTGAACGCCCGCGGCGACGGGGGCACCGGCTGGAGCAAGGCGTGGAAGGTGAACTTCTGGGCCAGGCTGCTGGACGGCGACCGCGCCCACGCCCTGCTCGCGCAGCAGCTGATGCACAGCACGCTGCCCAACCTCCTCGACACCCACCCGCCGTTCCAGATCGACGGGAACTTCGGCGCCACCGCGGGCGTCACGGAGATGCTGCTGCAGAGCCACGACGGCGTGGTCCACCCGCTGCCCGCCGTGCCCGCGCGGTGGCGGAGGGGGTCGGTCACCGGGCTCAGGGCGCGCGGCGGCGTCACCGTCGGGGCCTCGTGGGAGGAGGACGGGGCCGTGGAGTTCACGCTGGCGCCGGACCGCACGGGTGAACTGGCGGTGCGCAGCCCGGTGTTCACCGGGACGTACCGCCTGACCGACGCCGCGGCCGGCACGGCGGTGGAGGTCCGGGGCGGCGACGGCGGCCTCGTCGCCTTCACGGCCGAGGCGGGGCACGTCTACCGGGTGACCGGCGTCCTGCCGCCGGCCGGAGCGCGGGAGCGGCCCGGCGCACCGCCCTCCCGGCCGGCGGGCCGTCCTGCCGCGGGGGACGCGCCCGCCCCGTGAGACGCGCCCGCCCCGTCCGGGGTACACACCGGACGGGGCGCGGGGAGGGGGAGGCCGGTCGGTTCAGCCGGTCGCGAGCATGCCCTCGCGGAGCCTGGCCAGCACGCGGGAGAGCAGCCGCGAGACGTGCATCTGGGAGCAGCCGAGGCGCTCGCCGATCTGGGACTGGGTGAGTTCCTCGACGAACCTCAGGTGGATGATCTGCCGGTCGCGCTCGCCCAGCTCCTCGATGAGGGGCGCCAGGGCGTGGAAGTTCTCCACCAGTTCCATGCCCGGGTCCTCGGCACCGATGAAGTCCGCCAGCGCCGTCTCGCCCTCCTCGCTGCCGCCGACGGCGGCGTCCAGCGAGGCGGACTGGTAGCCGTTGGAGGCCAGCCGGGCCTCGATGACCTCCTCCTCGGAGAGGTTCATCAGCGCGGCCAGCTCGCTCACCTTGGGGGCGCGGCCGAGCCGCGTGCTCAGCTCCTCGGTGGCGCGGGCCAGTTCGACGCGGGCCTCCTGGAGCCTGCGCGGGACGTGCACCGCCCAGGAGGTGTCGCGGAAGAAGCGCTTGATCTCGCCCACGATGTAGGGGACGGCGAAGGTGGTGAACTCCACCTCGCGGGAGAGCTCGAACCGGTCGATGGCCTTGATCAGACCGATCATGCCGACCTGGACGATGTCCTCCATGTCGTCGCCGCGGTTGCGGAAGCGGCCGGCCGCGTACCGCACCAGCGACATGTTCATCTCGATCAGCGTGTTGCGCGCGTACTGGTATTCGGGCGTGCCCTCCTCCAGTACCGCCAGCCGGTCGAAGAACATCTTCGACAGCGCCCTCGCGTCCTTCGGGGCGATCTTGTGCGGATCGGTGACCTGCGGAAGCTCCGTCACACCGCGCGAAACCGCGGTGTCGTTCCGCTCGGTGGACTCCTGGACGCCCTGGCCGGCACCCGTGCGCGAGATCGTCGTCGCCGTCATCGTTTCCCTCCCTGGTTCGCCGCCCCTCGTGTCGTTGCGGGCCGACAAAGCCCCGCCTGCCCCGGCTGCCGAGGAGTATGCGCATCAATTTCTGGGATTTTCGTTCCGCCGGGTGGACGCACCGGGCGAACCCGCGGCACCGGCTGGGACGATGTCCGCCGCAGCGGTCCGGGGAACCAGGCCGACCGCCCCGGCCCCCGGCACAAGGAGCGTTCGGATGACGAGTGCGCCCCCGGTCGCCCCGGAGGACGTCCGCGACGCCGCCGAGCGGATCGGGGGAGTCGCGCACCGCACCCCCGTACTGCGGTCGCGCACCCTGGACGGCCTCGCCGGCGCTGAGCTCTCCTCAACTGCGAAAACCCCCGGCGGGTCGGGGCGTTCACGTTCCGCGGCGCCTACAGCGGCCGTCTCCCGGCTCCCCCCGGAGCAGCTCACCGGAGGCGTGGCGGCGCACTCGTCGGGCAACCACCCCCGGGCGGCGGCCCCGGCCGAGCGGGTCCGTGTCCCCGTACCGCGCACCGTCGCCGACGGGTTGGCGGCGCAGACCCCCGGGGAGCCGGCCTCCTCCGTCAACCGGCGCCTGGCCGACGAGGTCGTCCCGGCCGGCGACCGGATGATCCGCGACGCGGTGCGGTTCCTCTCCGAGCGCCTGAAGACCGTGGTGGAGCCCAGCGGCGCCGCCGCGCCCGCCGCCCCGCTCCCGGGCCGGACCGGCGGTCTCCCGCGCGGGTGGGGGTCGTCCTCTCCGGGGGCAGCGCCGCCGCCCGGCGCTTCGCCGAACTGTGCGGGGACCGAACCGGCCCCTGCCGCCGCCCGTCCCCGGACGCCCTCCTCCGGCTCGCCGGCCCCCGGTCCTCCCGGCCGCCGTTGCGCGTTCCCCTTCCGCACGTGCGTCCGATGACTACGGTGGTGCCATGATCGATGCCGACGACGTCCGCCGCATCGCGCTGTCCCTTCCCGAGACCGCGGAGAAGGAGGCGTGGAGCATGCCCACGTTCCGGGTGGCCGGAAGGATGTACCTCACCGTCCCCGACGACGAGACCTCCATCGCGGTGCGCTGCCCCCGGTACGAGCGCGAGGAGTTGATCGCCGCCGAACCGGAGAAGTTCTGGGTGCCCCCGCACGAGGCGGGTTCGGCGTGGGTCCGGGTGCGGCTGGCCGCCCTGGAGGACCTGGACGAACTGCGCGACGTCCTCGTCGACTCCTGGCGGCAGGCGGCGCCCGACCGGCTCCGCGAGGCCCACCCCGGCCTGGTGCCGGGTGCCGGGGCCGGGACGGCGGGCACCGGGGCGGGCGCCGTGTCGTAGGGGGCACCGATACTGGTTCCCCGGCGGGCCCGACGGCCCGGGACGGGAGACGGCAGGGAGGTGGCGGTGTGACGGCGCGGAAGGCGGCGGAGCTCACCGACGCGCAGCGGCGCGCGGTCCTGGCGTCCGATCCGGCCACCGGTGAGCTCTCGGCGGCCCCGGCGGTGTGCGCCGCACTGCGGGCCAAGGGCCTGGCCGTGGAGTACGGCCGGGCGCGCAGGCACTACCTGACCGGCGCGGGGCGGACGTTGCGCGACCGGCTGCGCGACCTGCCAGCCGGGGACCCGGAGGCGCCCCCGCGGGGGCCCGGCGCCCCGTCCGCCTCCGCGTCCCTCCCCACCCCCGCGGCCTCCGGCCCGGGCGGGGGGTTCGAGGCGGCGACCGGCGACGGGCCCGCACCGGACGAGGACCCGGCGCGGCGCGCCGCGGCGGCGGCCCGGGCCTGGACGGGCGTGCTGGAGATCCGCCGCGTCACGGGCACCGCCGCCGCGGACGGTACGGGCGTGCCCGCCCCCTGGGAGCGGACGCGCATGGTGCGGGCCGTCTCCCTGGCCCTGGAGTCCGCGGGCGTACCGCCGTCGGCGGTGGACGGGCAGGGCCGCCGCACACGGGCGGGCTACCGCGTGTCGCCCTCCGGCGAGCCCGGCTCGGTCCGCGTCGAGTGGCCGGGACCGTCCGTCCAGGAGGCCCGCCGGGAGGCCGGGGAACGGCTGCGGTCCTGCGCGCGCCTCCTGGAGGAGCGCGGTTGGGAGGCGCTGCTGTACCGGGGCCCGCGCCACACCCCGTTCCTGCTGGTGGCTCCCCGGCGCCGGTGACGCCCGGCCGGGCGTCACCGCGCGGAACCGGACCGGTCCGCCGCGGGAGCCGGCGCGGGGGTGCGGACGAACGGGCGGTCCCGGTCGGTGAGGGCGCCGGCCGGCCCGGCGGCGCGCAGGACGACGTCGAGGACGCGCTGCGGATCGGCGGCGTACATCCCGCTCGCCCAGGCCGCGTTGGCCTCCACCACGGCCCAGTGCCCCCCGGTCACCCCGACGTCCACCACGATCGCACCGGGCAGGGTGTGGCCGCACTCCTTTAGCAGTGCCGCCCCGAAGTCGGCCGCCTCGCGCGGCAGCGGCCCGACGTCCGGCCGGCCCCGCCGGGCGTACCGGCTGCCCGTGCGGACCGCGCCGTCCAGCAGGTACAGCCGGTACTCGGCGGTGAACTCCACCACGTCGCAGACGAGCACGGTCGTGGCCGGGTCCACCGCGTCGGGGCCGGGCAGCCGCGACCCGTCGGTGTAGACGCGCGCCGGTACCTCCTTGTCGTTGGGCGACTTCACGAAGGCGGGCCGGCGCAGTCCGTACGCCTCGCCGATCGGCACGGCCCGCACCTCGCGGCGGGTGTACGCGCGGGGCAGCCGGGCGAGCCAGTCCTCGGGCGCCTGGAGCGGCGCGATCCCCAGGGCGGGGGCCACGGCGTCCGCGAAGGCGGGCCCCGCGTGCAGGTGTCCGGCCCGCAGTCCGGGCGGCACGTCGAAGGAGGTCAGCCGGACCGTGCGCAGACCGCGGTGGTGCGCGGCGTCCCGCAGGCGCCGCGCGGAGCCGGTGAGCCGGGGCGGCAGGAGGAGGGTCATGGCGCCCCATCGTCGCGGGCGCCGCGCGGCGGCTCCACCGGTTATCGCGCGGCAGGCGGGGCGGAACGTGCGGGATCCCCGGGCCGGTGGGGCCGGAGTGCCGTGCCGTACGCGGTCGGCGCCGCGCGGCCGGGCGTACGGGCGGGCGGCGGCCCGGCGCTCAGGGGACGGGCTCGCCGTGGCCGGCGAACGCGCCGGCGCGGACGTTGGGCGTGGCGCTGCTGGTCACGCGGTAGCGGCCGTTGGGCAGGTCGTCGCTGATGGTGACGCGCACGGTGAGGGGCCCGGCCCACTCGTAGTCCCTGCTCTCGCCGTGGCGGGCCAGGTTGTCGGTCAGTTCCTGGTCCACCCGGCCGCCGCGCCGGACCGCCTTCTCGTACACCCGGGCGGGGAGTTCGACCTCGTAGGCGTTGGGGACCACCACGCGGGTGTGGCTGCACACCACGGCGTGGGCGTCGCACTCGCGGCGCAGGGCGTCCAGCAGCTCCACCGGCTCCCGGTGGAGCACCCTGTCCGCCAGCGCGTGCTCCCAGCGCTCCATCGTCCGTTCCCATCGCTTCAGCGTTTCCATGACACCTCGCGTGCCCGGGGCGCCCTCCCCCATGCCGCCGCCGGCGTCCGGGACGGGCGGCGGCGTGCGGGACGGCGCGTCAGGCCGCTCGCCGGGCCGCCCCCGGCGACGGCGCCTCCGCGGGCGGGTCCGGCACGGCCCGCAGATGGCGTCCGCGCCGCTTCCGGCGGGGCGGGGCGGCCTCGCCGTCGGCGGCGGGCGCCCCGAGCATGCGCTCCTCGTACCGCCCCAGGGCGAGCAGGGCGCACAGCAGCAGAGGGGGTATCACGAGTGCGGCGACAGCCACGGGAACTCCTCGGGAGGGAAGGCCGGTCCTCGTCCGCCTTGCCCCGGACCCCCCGTGGAAACCCCCACACCGGCCTTTTTCGGGCGCCGTCCGCCGAAGAGCCGTCACGCGTTCCCCCGGGCGGCGCACCCGCCGCTCCGGACGCCGCCCCCGGCCACCGCCCGGACGCTCACAGCCATCCGTTGCGGCGGAAGGACCGGTAGAGCGCGGCCGAGGAGGCGGCCATCACCCCGACGGCCAGCGGATACCCGAAGGTCCAGTGGAGTTCGGGCATGTGCTGGAAGTTCATCCCGTACAGCCCGGTGAACACGGTGGGCACGGCGAAGATCGCGGCCCAGGCCGATATGCGGCGCATGTCGTCGTTCTGCCAGGTGCCCACCCGCGCCAGGTGCGCGTCCAGGACGGAGTTGAGCAGCTCGTCCAGGGAGCGGACCTCGGTGTCGGCCCGGTGCAGGTGGTCGGACACGTCGCGGAAGTACGGCAGGGCGTCCTGCGGCCACGGGGAGCGGGGTCCGGCGACGAACTCCCGCACCACCGGCACCAGGGGCCCGACCGCGTCGCGGAACTCCAGCACCTCCCGCTTGAGCGTGTAGATCTGCTCGGTGAGGTCGTCGCGCGAGGGGGAGAAGACGCACCGCTCCAGCCGGGTGAGTTCCGTGCGCACCTTGGCGGCCGCGTCGGTGTAGGAGTCCACGACCACGTCCAGGACGGCGTGCAGCACCGCGGCGGGACCGAAGGAGGCCACGTCCGGTTCGGCGGCGAGCCTGCGGGCGGCCTCGGCGGCGGGGTCGGCCTGCCCGTGCCGGACGGTGAGGGCGAAGCGGGGCCCGAGGAAGACCATCACCTCCCCCGTCTCCACCTCCGACGCGCTCTCGATGTACCACAGCGTCCGCAGCGCCACCGCCAGCACGTCGCCGTACCGCTCCCCCTTGGGGCGCTCGTGGGCCTGCACCGCGTCCTCCACCGCGAGCGGGTGCAGCCCCATCTCCTCGGTGAGGTCGGCCAGTTCGCGCTCGGTGGGGGAGTCCAGGCGGATCCACGCGAACTCCCCCTCCCCCAGTTCCCTGAGGTGCTTGAGCACCGTCCGTCCGGCCCTGTCGGGCTCGCCGCAGTCGACCTGCCGGGCCTCGCCGGCCCCTTCCCGGTAAATCACGCACTCCATGCCCCTCGCATGCTTCGGCGGACCGATTCCATGCGCACCGCGGAACCGGCCCCCGGGACCGGCCGGCCCGCGGATGCGGATGCGGGTCCGGACGGCGGGAGCGAGAATCGGACAACCGGACACGGACCCGGTGGGCCGGGACTCCGGCGGGGCCCGGCGACACGCCGCGGGCGGCCGCCGGCGGCGGTCCGACACGAAGGGCGGACGGCATGAGGGTACGCGAGCACATGGTCTCCCCTCCGCAGGCGGTGGCGCCGGAGACCACCGCGGAGCAGGCCGCCGTGCGCATGCGCGAGGGGGAGATCGGCTGCCTGCTGGTCGTCGCGGACGGCGAGCTGCGCGGGATCGTCACCGACCGCGACCTGGTGGTGCGGTGCCTGGCCGGGGGCGCCTCCGTGAAGACCCCGGTGTCGGAGCTGATGTCCTCGCCCGTGGTGGCGGTGAGGACCTCGGCGGACGTCGCCACCGCCTACCGCGCCCTCCACGACTCCGGTGTGCGGCGGCTGCCGGTGCTGGACGGGCGCGGGCGCGTGGTGGGCGTGCTGAGCGTCGACGACCTGCTCCTGGACGTCCTCCGGCGCCTGGGCGACCTGCTCGGCCCGGTGGCCCGGACGGCGCTGCGGGAACCGCCCGCCCCGTGACCGCCCGCCCGGGCACCGCCCGTCCGGGGGCGGGCGGCCGTCCGGGGGCGGGCGGCCGGGGCGGGCCGGCCGTACGCTGGCGGGTGTGCGCACCGTGGAGCTGCTGCCGGACGACACGGCCGACCGCGCCGTGCGGGAGGCCTGGCGGCATCTGGCCGCGGCCGGGCTGCCGAGCCAGGCGGGCCACACCCACCCGACGAACCGGCCCCACCTCACCCTGGCCACGGCAGAGGCGGTGCCGGCCGCCGCGCGGGTCCGGGTGGAGGAGGCGCTGACCGCCCTGCCGGTGCCGTTCCGCCTGGCGGGACTGGTGCGGTTCGAAGGGCGCGTGCACGTGCTGGCCTGGGCGGTGTGCCCGGATCCGGAACTGCTGCGCCTGCACGAGGCGGTCTGGCGGGCGCTGGAGACCTCGCCGGGCACCGGTCCGCTGAACCCGCTGCACGCCCCCGGGCGCTGGGTCCCGCACATCACGCTGGGCCGCAGCCGCCGGCCGGTGTGGGAGGTGCCGGACGGCCGGCTGCTGCCCCCGTCGCCGGGCGGGACGCTGCGGGGCCGGTTCACCGGCGCCCGCAGCTACGACTCGGCCACCCGCGGCGTCGACTCCCTGTCGCCCCGCTGAACCCGCCCGCCGCGCACGGCGGGACCCCGCGCGCGGCCCCGTGTCAGCCGGCCGCGTCCCCCTCCCGCGCCACCAGGGCGAAGGGGTGGCCGGCCGGGTCGGCGTACAGGCGCGCGTCGCCCGGCTCCTCGTCGTCCCGGGCCTCGACCGGGCGGGCGCCCAGACCGATCGCCTCGCGCTCCGCCTCGTCCATGTCGCCGCGTGGGACCAGGATGTGCAGGTGCACTCCGCGGGTGTCGGCCGGGCTCGGCCAGCTCTGCGGTATGTGCCCCTCGTCCCGTCTGACCGCCAGCCGCACGCCCTGCCCCCCGGTCACCTCGACGACGTCCGGGTCGGCTCCCGGGCGCGTCTCGGCCCCCAGCAGCCTCGCGTAGAAGTCGGCCAGCTCCTGGGGTTCGGCGCAGTCCAGGACCAGCACGCTCGTCTTCTCGACGGGCATGTGTCGCCCCCCTTCCGGGGTCGTCTCCGGCGTCCCGCTGCGGGTCCGCCCTTCCACCACGGTCCTACCCCGGAGCGCCGGGAGTCAGCGGGCCGCCCGCCGAATCCCCGGCGTCCGGGGGGAGTTGGCGCCGCACCCCGGGCGGGCCCCGGTCCGTCCGTCCGCGTCCGGAGGGCCGCGGACGCGGACGGGGAGGCGGCGGGATGCCTGCGGCGCGGCGGCCGTGGGTAGGTGTCTCCCATGACCGATGTCGTGGACGCAGACGAGTTGCTCCGCCGTATCAGGGCCGCGCGCGACTGGGCCGCGGAGCGTGAGGCGACGGCCGGTGAACGGGCCGGGGACGGCTCCGGGAGCGGGGGAGGCGGCGGTGGCCGGGCGGCCGACGTGGACCTCGCCGTCTTCTCGGCGGTCCGCGAGGTGCTGGACGAGATCATCGATCCCGGCGCCCGCCGGCGGAGGCGGTAGCCCGCTTCCGGCCCGGGAGGGGCCGGTCCGGAAGCGGGCGCACGCGGGTGGCCGGTGGTCCCCCGGCCGCCCGGCCCCGGGACGCCGTCAGGGAGCGGGCGGTGCGGACCGGGCGGCTCCGTCGTCCCCGCGCACGGCTTCCTCCGCCCCGGACTCCCGGGACGTCCCGTGTCCGGTGCCCAGCGCCCCGGCCGCGCAGGCGGCCGCCGCGCACAGCGCCACGGGCAGCAGGAAGGCCGTGTTCAGGGGGACGAGGTGGGTGAGCGGCCCGATGACGGCGGGCCCGGCGAGCATGCCGAGGTAGCCGAGGCCGGCCACCCGGGAGACGTTGACCCCCGCGGCCTCCGGGTCGGCGTGGCCCGCGGCGCTGAAGAGCTGGGGGACGCAGCCCGACAGTCCGGCCCCGAAGACCGCCCAGCCGACCAGCGCCAGGGGGATCCACGGGGAGAGGACCACCGCCGTCAGGCCGGCCGCGGCCAGGACGGAGCCGTGGCGGACGACGGCGACCGGGCCGAAGCGCGCGGCCACCGGGTCGGCGAGGAGGCGTCCGGCGGTCATGGCGGTGGCGAAGGCGCCGTAGGCGAGGGCCGCGGTGGCCTCGGACGCGCCGAGGACGTCCCGCATGGCGAGCACGCTCCAGTCGTTGGCGACGCCCTCGCTGAGCATCAGCATCAGTGCCAGGACGGCCAGCGTCCGGATGCGCGGCGGGGTCGCGCGCCGGGCCCGGGGCCCCTTCTCGGCCGCCGTGGCCTCCCGCGGTTCCCCGGCCGGTTCGCGGGGCAGCAGCGCGGGAGCGGCGAGGACGGCGGCGAGGAGGCCGAGGGCGCCCACCCCGGCGAGGGTCGCCGGGGCGCTCCAGCCCCAGCTGAGGGTGCGGGCCCCGACGAGGGCGGCGAGCACTCCCCCGACCGAGAACACGGCGTGGAAGGCGGACATGACCGGCCGCCGGTAACCGCGTTCGACCTGGACGGCGTGGGCGTTCATGGCGACGTCCAGGCAGCCGTTGCCGAAACCGAACAGCAGCAGGGCGGCGCCCAGCGTCCAGGCGTCCGTGGCCAGGGCGGGCAGGACCAGCGCGGCGCTGCACAGGGCCGCGCCGGCCGGCACCACCGTGCGGGCCCCCAGGCGGTCGGCGAGCGGCCCGGTCAGCCGCATGCCCGCGAAGGCGCCGCCGCCGAGCAGGAGCAGCAGCCAGCCGAGCACGGCGTGGCCGACCCCGGTGCGGTCCTCCACGACGGGGATGTGGACGACCCACATTCCCATCAGGAAGCCGTTGAGGGCGAAGTAGGCGAAGGTGGCCAGCCGGGCGGGCCGCAGGACTTTCTCCATGTTCCCGAACCTAACAAACATGCCGGATGTTCGATAGATTGAATTTCGCACACCGAATGTGTTCAATGAGTGCGTGGCGAGCGCAGACCGACTGAGGCGGATCACGGAGGCCGTACGCGAGGCCGGACGGTTGAGCGTGGCGGAACTGGCCGGGCTCACCGGCGCCTCGGAGATGACCATCCGGCGCGATCTGGAGATCTTGGCGGACCAGGGCGTCCTGGAGCGCTACCGCGGCGGGGCCAGCAGTCTGCTGCTGCGCGGCGAGGAGCCCCCGTTCGCCCTGCGGTCCGGTGAGCGGCCGGAGGCCAAGCGGCGCATCGCGGCGGAGGCGGCCCGGCTGATCGCCGACGGCGAGTCGGTCGTCCTGGACAGCGGCACCACCTGCCTGGAGGTGGCACACGCCCTGACCGGGCGGCGGCTGACCGTCATGCCGCTGTCCCTGCACGCCGCCAACGCGCTGACCGGCGCCCCGCGCCTGAAGCTGCTGCTGCCCGGCGGGGAGCCCCGCCCGGGGGAACTGGCGCTGACCGGCCCGCTGGCCGAGGCCTCACTGGCCGCGCTGCGCTTCGACACCGCCGTCCTGGGCTGCTGCGGCCTGACCGCCGCCGACGGCCTGACCGCGTACGACCTGGCCGACGCCGCGGTCAAGCGCGCCGCGATCGCCTCGGCCCGCCGGGTCGTCGCCGTCGCCGACGCGGCCAAGTTCTCCCGCACCGCGCTCGCCTTCGTCGCCCCGGTCTCGGCCCTGGACGCCGTGGTGACGGAGGAGGCCGCCCCCGACGACGAGACCGGCGCGCTGACCGCGGCCGGCGTCACCGTGCGGAAGGTGTGAACCGCGCGGAAGGCCCGCGCCGGCCGCGGGAGGATCCGTCCGGCCGCCGTGTCCTCCCGCCGGTCGGCGGGAGGACACGGCGGGCGGCTCAGTGGACCGGGGCGGCCGCCGGCGCCTCCGGCTCCGCCTGCCCGCTCTCCTCGGCCAGGCGCTGCATGCCGCTGGTCGTCTTCAGCGGCTTCTCCTTGATGAACACCACCGCCACGAGCGCGAGCAGTGCGAACGGCGCGGCGATGAGGAACAGCTCGGCGGTGGCCACCGCGTAGGCGTGCTCCACCACCTCCCGCACGGGCCCGGGCAGCTGCGTGACGTCCGGCACGGCGTCCCCGCCGTGCGCGCCGCCGCCCTGGGAGGCCGCCCCGGCCGCCGGGTCGATGCCCAGGGCCTGCAGCCCCTTGCCCATCTCGTCCGTGACCCGGTGCGCGAGCACCGCGCCCAGCACGCTGGTGCCGATGGTGCCGCCCATGCTGCGGAAGAAGGACAGCACGGAGGTGGCCGCGCCCAGGTCGGCGGCCGCCACGTCGTTCTGCGCGGCCAGCACCAGGTTCTGCATCAGCATGCCGACGCCGACGCCGAGCGTGGCCATGTACAGGCTCAGCACCCCGAATCCGGTGTCCGCGTCGATGGTGGACAGCAGCCCGAGCCCGGCCGTCATGATGAAGGCCCCCGCCACCAGGTAGGCCTTCCACTTCCCGGTGGCGCTGATGATCTGCCCCGCCACGGTGGACGACACGAGCAGACCGCCGATCATCGGCAGGCTCATCAGGCCCGCGACCGTGGGCGACTTGCCCAGGGCGAGCTGGAAGTACTGGGAGAGGAAGACGGTTCCGCCGAACATCGCCACACCCACGAAGAGGCTGGCCACCGTGGTCAGGGTGACGGTCCGGTTGCGGAAGATGCCCAGCGGGACGACCGGCTCGGGCACCCGGGACTCGACGTACACCGCCAGCGCCAGCAGCAGCGCGCCGCCACCGGTCAGGGCCGCCGTCTGCCAGGAGGCCCAGTCGAACCGGTTGCCCGCCAGCGAGACCCAGATCAGCAGCGCGCAGACGCCGGCGACCAGCAGGAACGCGCCGAGGTAGTCGACCTTCGCCTCGCGGCGGACCGTCGGCAGGGACAGGGTGCGCTGGAGCAGCAGGATCGCCAGCAGGGCGAAGGGCACGCCGATGAAGAAGCACCAGCGCCAGCCGAGCCAGGAGGTGTCCACCATGACGCCGCCGACGAGCGGGCCGATCACGGTCCCCACGGCGAAGACCGCGCCGAAGATCCCCGCGTACCGGCCCAGCCTGCGCGGCGGGACGATCGCGGCCATGACGACCTGGGCGAGCGCCGTCAGGCCGCCCGCACCGATGCCCTGCACGACGCGGCTGAAGATCAGCAGGCCGGCCCCCTGCGAGAAGCCCGCGAGGAGCGAGCCCACCACGAACATGGCGAGCGAGAGCTGGAGCAGCAGCTTCTTGTTGTAGAGGTCGGACAGCTTGCCCCACAGGGGGACGGTCGCGGTCATCGCCAGCAGTTCGGAGGTGACGACCCAGGTGTAGGCGGACTGGCTGGCGCCCAGGTCCGTGATGATGCGCGGCAGCGCGTTGGCCACCACGGTGCCGGCCAGGATGGCGACGAACATCCCGGCCATCAGGCCGGACATGGCCTGGAGTATCTGGCGGTCGGACATGGCCGTGGGCGCCGTGTCCCCCCGTTTCTCTGTCGCGGTCACGAGGTCCTTCTCATCGGGTCGGTGGGCCCGGGGCCGGGTGCGGCACCGGGGCGGGACGGCCGGGACCGGCCGGGTGCCGCTCAGGACGCGGGTGCGTCGAGCCCGGCGGCGAGCTGCGCGAACACGCGCCGGAAGATGTCGCGGAAGGTGTCCGGCTCCCCCGAGGCGCTCCAGTACTGGATGGCGACGCGCACGGCGATGGCCGCCGTGCCCGCGAGCAGCCTCGGGTACAGGCCGAGGGGGGCGTCCGGTCCCGGATCGCCGAGCGCGTCCTCCGCCCCGGAACCGGGTGGCGTGCCGCCCATCCGCAGGGCGACGGCCGAGGCCAGCATGCGCTCGTCGGCCATGTGCGTGCCCAGACTGCTCGCGAGCAGGTGCGGTGAGCGGTGCAGCACCCGGGCCCGCAGCCGCCACAGTTCGTGGTGCCTCTCCATGTCGGCCAGCTCGGCCTCCAGGGCGTCGCGCACGGCCTCCAGCGGGGACAGTTCGGCCGGCGCGTCGAGCACGGCCCGCTGCAGCCGCCGTCCCACCTCGGGGTCGGCCATGACGAAGGCGTCGTCCCGGCAGTCGAAGTAGTTGAAGAAGGTGCGCGGTGAGACACCGGCGGCCTGGCTGATGGCCTCCACGGTGACGTTCTCCGCCCCGTGCTCGGCCGCCAGCCGCACGGCCGCCTCGACCAGCGCGAGGCGCGTGGCCGTCTTCTTGCGTTCGCGCAGTCCGGGCGCGGGATTCTGGGGCACGCCTTGCAGGGTATGAAAGTTTGCATGAGATGCAAAATTTTTTTCGGCATCCTCCCGGCCCGGGCGACCGGCCGGCTGCCGGACGGTGTCCCGGCGTCCCGGGACGGGCCGCCGGATGATCGATCCCAAGGGGCCCAGTGGTCGTATGCGGCGAGTGCCCGCATGACCGGCCGACCGGTGTGATCGTTGTGCCGGACGGCGGCGGTGAGCGCGAGGATGCGCCGCAGGACGCGGACGGCTGCGCCGCCTGGGGTGCGGCCCTGCGCAGCCGTCTATCGCAGCCGGGCTGCTGGGGCAGGCAGGGGAACAGGTGCTGCAGGTGGGCATGGGCGTGCCGCAGCCACCGGGCCTCGGACGTGAAGCCGGGCATTGCCTGCATCATCGCCAAGGTGACCAGCTCGGCATCGCTGAGCTGCGGCGCGATGCCACGGCCGGCCGCCAGGGGGCGAACTGCGGTGGGTCCTTCAGCAGGTCGTCGGTCCTGACGCACAGTGCGGTCGCGAGGGAGTCCGACTCTGGCTTCACACACTGGCGTCGGACTCCCTCGTCGCATGCGCGCAGACGATGTCCTGAAATCGATCATCTATGCGGTCGTGCGTCTGCGGGCCAGTTCCCTGTCCTCCTCGATCAGCGCGTCAGCGACCAGCAGCCGCGGCAACAGGTCCGGTTCGAGTGTCATCGCGCGGAAGACGAGCGCGACGGTCACGTCGTGGTCGGGCCGGTGCACGATCTCGACGGGGTCGGAAACCCGGATGTCTCCCGGCTCGATCACGCGCAGATAGGCGCCCGGCACCGCGGCCTGGGTAAACCGCTTGATCCAGCCCTCTCGCTTCAGCCAGCCCTGGAACGTCGCGCATGGGATCCGCGCGCACGACACCTCAAGGACCACATCCGGCCCGATCCGCCACCGTTCTCCGATCAGGGCGCCGTTGACGTCGAGGCCGAGGGTCGTGAGGTTCTCCCCGAAGACGCCGTTGGCAAGCGGCCTGCCCAGCTCGGCCTCCCATCCGTCGAGATCCTCGCGGGCATAGGCGTAGACGGCCTGGTCGGAACCGCCATGGTGCTTCACGTCGTAGACGCGGTCGCCTACGAGACCGACCTCGCCAGTGCCCTTGGGGCCGGGCGCGATGACGGCAACCGGGCCGTCAACAGGCCGCTTGTCGATGCCTGTCGCGCTGAGGCCCTTCCACGGGTTGGGTCGGGGCTTGCCGACATTGACGGAGAGCAGCTTCATGCGCGCGACGGTACGGGTCCTCTGCACGCCGGGGCGACTCATTTCCCTGCTGACCCCTTGGAATCGATCATCCAGGAGTCCAGCAGTCCCGCCACCACCCGTCCGAACAGCAGGCGCGCCGCCCACGCCGTGGGCGCGTCCAGCAGCCGCGGCGCGCCCCGCAGCCGCGCCTCCTCGCGCCACACCACCCGCGCCCCTTCCCCCGCGGGCGTCACCTCCGCCTCGGCCCAGCCGAGGACGACCCTCCCCCGCTTCTCCACCCGGAACCGCCCGGGGCGGCCCGCCGAGGGCGGTTCCCAGCGGACCACCTCCATGGGGTCGTCGAAGCCGGCGCGGCCGACGCCCGTGCGGGCGGTGAAGCGCGTGCCCACCCGCGTGGGCGGCGCGGTGAGGACCGTGATCCGCGTGAGCGGGACGTGGCGGGCGTGGCGCTCCCAGGCGGTCAACCGGCGCCACGCCTCCTCGGCGGACAGCCGGGTCCGCCGCTCGATCCGGACGAGGGGCATGCCACGAGCCTGGCACCCCGGCCCGGCCGGGACCGCCCGACCCGCCGGGGGCCGCCGGCGCACCGTCCGCGCGGGGGTCCGGCGCCGCGCGGGGGCGGGCGCTAGGCCACGGCCGGGGAGGGGTCCTCCCCCGCCTCCGGGGCGCCGTCGTCCTGCCGGGCCGTCCCTGCGGCCGTCCCGCAGACCGCCGCCCCGCCCCGCCCCGCTCCTCCGTCCTTCCGGCCCGGGTACATCACCTGGGCGCGTTCCAGCAGTTCCTCCACCGTCTGGTCCACGTCGATCCGCCGCTCCACGCGCGCGAGCCGGCCCGGTGTGGAGCCGGTGGCCACGCGCGGCGGGAGCAGCAGCGAGCAGCAGTCCTCGTCGGACAGGCGCGAGACGGCCGCGGTACCGATCCGCTCCGCCTCGGCCATGATCTCCGTCTTGTCCCAGCCGAGCAGGGGGCGCAGCACCGGCAGCGGGCTGGCCTCGTCGACCGTGGCGATGTTGGAGAGCGTCTGGCTCGCCACCTGGCCCAGGCTGTCGCCGGTGACCAGGGCTCCCGCACCGGTCCGGCGAGCCAGCTCGGCCGCCGTCCGCACCATCAGCCGCCGCTGCGCCACCACCTGGTACCGTCCGGCGCCCGCGGTGGCCAGGGCGCGCTGCGCGGTACCCAGCGGCACCACGTACAGCCGGGCGCCCGGCTGGTGGCGGGTGAGCTCGCGCACCAGCGCGTACGCCTTGTACGCCGAGGCCGGGCCCGTGTAAGGGGCGCCGGTGAAGTGGACGAAGTCGCAGCGCAGTCCGCGCCGCATGGCGCGGTGGGCGGCCACGGGCGAGTCGTAGCCGCCGGAGAGCAGCGCCACGGCGCGCCCGCCGGTGCCCACCGGCAGTCCGCCCTCGCCCGGGAGCCGCTCCACGGACACGTAGACCTCCCTGCGGTCCACCTCCACCGCCACCTCCACGGCGGGGGAGGTCAGATCGACCGGCAGGCCGAGCTCCCGCCGGACGCGGGCGCCGACGAGGGCGGCGAGCCGCGCGGAGTCCAGGGGGAAGTCCTTGTGGCGGCGCCTGGCCCGCACGGCGAAGCCGCCCGCGACGGGGCCGCGCTCGCGCAGCAGGCCGACGGCGGCCTCCGCGACGGCCTCGGGATCCCTGGGCACCGAGACCGCGGGCTGCACCAGGTTGAAGCCCGGCACCCGGCGCACCCGCTCCACCAGTTCCTCCACCGGCGCGTCGCCGGAGACCACGGTGACGCTGCGTCCCGTCCGTATCCGCACCGGACCGGCCCCTTCGAGCGCGGCCCGCAGGTTGCGCCGCAGGACCTCCTCGAACCGGCCGCGGTTGCGGCCCTTGAGCACCACCTCACCGTGCTTGAGCAGAACGCACCGGTGCACTGCGGCAACCTCCCGTCGTCGTCTCCGGGGCTCGCCCCGCCCGGCCGGGCCCGCCGCTCCGCGGGCCGCCGCGCCGCCGGGGGCGGCCGTTCCGCGATCACTGGTTCCCGTCGTTCCCCCTTCCCGGATAGGCCGCGGAGCGGTACGTGTCAAACACGGTGGCGCCGGTCACACCCCGGCTCCGGCCGGCGGGTTGCCCGGGAGGGGACAATGGCCCTTCACGGGCGCCGGCAGGCGGCTCCCGGTCCGCCCCCAGGAGAGCCTCCGCAGTGCCCCGCCAGCATCGAGCCCGTACCGCCGCCGACGGGAGCGGCACCGTGCCGCCCGCCTCCGAACTGCGCCCCGACTGCGGCGCGTGCTTCGCGCTGTGCTGCGTCGCGCTCCCCTTCTCGGCGTCCGCGGACTTCGCGGTGGACAAGGCGGCCGGGCAGCCGTGCGCCAACCTGCGGGAGGACTTCCGCTGCGGCGTCCACTCCCGGCTGCGCACCGAGGGCTTCCCCGGCTGCACCGTCTTCGAGTGCTTCGGCGCGGGCCAGAAGGTCTCGCAGGTCACCTTCGGCGGACGGCACTGGCGCGAGGACCCCGCCGCGGCGCGGGGCATGTTCGCCGCCTTCCCCGTCGTGCACCGGCTGCACGAGCTGATGTGGTACCTCTCCGAGGCGCTGGAGCTGCCCGCGGCGCGTCCGATCCACCGGGAGCTGCGGCGCTCCCTGGAGGACGTCGACCGCCTCACGCGCGGCAGCGCCGAGGAGTTGGCCGCCGTGGACGTGGCGGCCGTCCGCGGCGCGGTGGACCGCCTGCTGCTGCGCGCCGGCGAACTGGTGCGGGCCACCGTACCGGGCCGCCGCCGGAGCCGCCGCCGGGCCGACCTGGCGGGGGCCCGGCTCAGGGGAGCCGACCTGCGGGGCACCGATCTGCGCGGCGCCCTCCTCATCGCGGCGGACCTGCGCGGCGCCGACCTGCGGGCGGCCGACCTGATCGGCGCCGACCTGCGGGACGCCGATCTGCGCGGGGCCGATCTGTCCGGGAGTCTCTTCCTCACCCAGCCCCAGGTCAACGCCGCCCGCGGGGACGACCTGACCCGGCTCTCCCCCCGGCTGTCGCGTCCCGCGCACTGGAGCCCCTCCCCGAAGGGGGGCGCGCCGGGCGGACGCTGACGCCCCGCCGGGCGGCCGGCGGGATCCGAGGGCGTCCGGTGCCTCGGCGGGCGCGGCGAGCCGCGGCTCCCGCCCACCGCCTCCGGCCACGGCCCCCGGACCGCCGCGCAGGGCCGTTCACCGCCCCCCGGGCCGCCACTCGTAGCGGATGTCGGGCCCGCGCTCCTCGTTGCGGGCGCCGTCGGTGCGCCCGGTCCCGCAGAAGCCGTGGCGCTCGTAGAACCGCCGGGCCGGACCGTTGGCCTGGAAGGTCCACAGCACCAGTCCGTCCGGGCGCCGCCGCTTGGCCGGCCCGACGAGGCGGTCGCCGGCGCCGCGGCCCCGCCGGGCCGGATCGAGGTGGAGCTGCTCCGGTTCGCCGCCCCCGCCGAGGACCATCATGCCGACGACCTCGCCCCGCACGGCCGCCACCCAGGTCTCCCGGTGCGGGACCGCCGCCTCCCGGATCCACTCGGCGACCTGCCGGTCGGTGCGGGCCCGACGCACCCCGGGAAGCGCGGCGGCGAAGGAGCGCAGCCGCACTCCGGCCACCGCGGGGGCGTCGCGGCCGGTGGCGCGCCGGACGACGGGGCCGTCGGCGCCGAGGGCGTCGTGGTTGCCGCCGGTCCCCATAGCCGCGCACCCTCGCACTCCCCTGTGGCCTGCGCATCCGGGATCCGGCCGCGGCGGACCTGCCCGGAGGGACGGGAACCGCCGGGTGGGGGCACCCGGTGACGGACCGCCAGAAGTCCGCGGACGGCGGCCCGGTGGCGTCTTCCCCGCCCGGCACCGGCGGCAGGGGCGTGCGGACGGGGTGGCTTGACCCGGCGCCGACGGGGTAGACCGAGGAGTGTGCCCGGGCGCCGACAGGTGGAGTCGTGAACAGGCGCCCGGCCGCACACCGACCGGCGGTCGGCGGCACCCCCTCCCGCCGGCCTCCGGTCGCCCCCTTCCCGCCCCTCCGCGCCTCGGCACGGCGCCGGCGGGCACCGCGCGCCGGCCCGGAGGCCGCCGCCACCGCCCGACGCCCCGCGGCCCGGTCGCCCGTCCGCCCGCCGAGGGAGCGGTGCGGGCTCCGGCCGTGCACCATGGACGCATGGCCTTCGATCCGTACGGCATCCCCGGAACAGCCGTGGTCACCGGTGCGTCCTCGGGCATCGGCGCCGAGTACGCCCGCCGGCTGGCCGGGCACGGGTGGCGGCTCGTCCTCGTCGCCCGGCGCGCCGGACGGCTGGAGGACCTGGCCGCGCGGCTGCGCGCCGGCACGGGCTCACGGGTGGAGACGCTCACCGCCGACCTCGGCCGCGAGGAGGATCTGGCGCGGGTGGCCGGGCGGGTCGCCGGCGGGGACGTGGACCTGCTGGTGAACAACGCGGGCGTCAACGGCTACGGCCCCTTCGCCGAGGTCGATCCCGGGCTGCTGGCCCGCGTGGTGGCGGTCAACACCCTGGCGCCGACCGTCCTGGCCCGCGCGGCGGTGCCGGGGATGCTGGAGCGCGGGCGCGGCGCGGTGGTCAACGTCGCCTCGATGCTGGCCTTCGCGGGCTCCCTGCCTCCCGGCGCGCTCCCCCACCGGGCCGTCTACGGAGGCACCAAGGGCTATGTGGTGACGTTCTCCCGGACGCTCGCCGCCGAACTGGCGGGCACACCCGTGGCCGTGCAGGTGCTCTGCCCCGGGCTGACGGCCACCGAGTTCCACCTCGCCCGCGGGGAGGAGCCGGTGGCCGGGGAGGAGGAGCTCGTCCACGACGAGGGCGGCATGCCGCCCGGTGACGTGGTGACGGCCTCCCTGGCCGCCCTGCGCTCGGGGGAGACGGTCTGCGTGCCGGGTCTGGTCGAGGCGGACGCGGTGGAGCGGCTGCGCACGGCCGAGCTGGCCCTGCGCACCGGCACCGGCCCCTCCCTCGCCCCCCGCTACACCGCCGTGGAGCCCGGCCCCGGCTCCGGCACCCCCCGCGCGGGCCGCTGAAGGGGCGCCGTCCTCCCGGCGCGCGCTCCTCCCCGCGGCGGTTCCACGGGAGCCGCCCTGCGCAGGACCAGCAGGGCGATGTCGTCCGAGGGGCTGCCGCCGGTGTGGTCCATCAGCTCGTCGAGCAGCCCCGTGGCGACCTCGTGGGGCGAGGCGCCGACCCACCGGGGGAGGCGCTCCTCCAGGGGGAAGAAGGAGCCCGCCGGATCGCGCGCCTCGGTGACGCCGTCGGTGCACAGCAAGAGCATCGCGCCGTCCGGGAGGTCGAGCCACTCCGCCCTGCGGGGCTCCGGGGCGAGGGACCCCAGCCCCAGGGGCACGCCGGCTTCCCGCGGCATGAGCGGCCCGGTCCGCTCCCGGTGCAGCAGGTACGGCGGGACGTGGCCGCAGTCGACGGCCCTCACCCACCGTCCGCCGCCGACGTCCAGGACGAGGGCGGTGACGAAGCGTTCGGGCTCCCCGGTCTGGGTGGCGAAGGCGTTGTGCCGCACCACCGCGCTCTCCAGCGCGTCCACGACCGCGGTGAGGTCCGGCTCGCGGTTGGCGGCCTCGCGGAAGGCGCCCAGCACGGTGAAGGCGGCGCCGATGGCGGGCAGCCCCTTGCCCTGGACGTCGGCGATGCACACCCGGGTGCCGTACGGCGAGTCCACGACCTCGTAGATGTCGCCGCCGACCCGGCTGTCCTCCTCCACCGGCTCGTACACCCCGTCGACCAGCAGCCGGTCGGTGAGCTGCGGCAGCGGGCGCAGGATCTGCCGCTGGAGGCCGGCGGCCGCCGAGCGCAGCCGGATGATCTCCTCGTCCCTGCGGACCCGCTGCCAGGCCCCGGCGACGCTCAGCCCGCCGAGCGCCATGGTGAAGCCGATCGTCGCCAGGTTGGCGGAGACCGTCTGGAAGGGGTCGTAGGCCATCAGGCCGACGAGGGCGAGCACGATCCAGGCGGCGGCGAGGGCGGTCTGCCGCACCGTGCCCCGCCCCGCCACGAAGGCCGGGAGGAAGACGAGGAGGGGGGTCAGCCCCAGGCCCCGTTCGCTCAGGTAGTCCGAGACCACCACCAGCAGTGTCAGGGCGACGATCCAGGTCGCCAGGGTCCGGGACCTGAGCCGGGGCGGAGCGGCGCCCCACCGCCGGCCGCCGTCCGGGTACGGGCCGCCAGGGGCATCAGGGCTGCGCACGTCGCTTCTGCACCTCCGTGATCGGATTCCGCCGGGACGCCCCGTGCCGTTCGGGGGCGGGCCGGCGCTCCAACCCTCCCCCATCCCCGGGCGGCCCCGGGGCATCCACGCGCAGCGTCACCCGTGCGCCCGAGGGCCCGGCGCCGGACCGGGCGGGGGTCCGGGAGGAGGAGCGGGAGCGGGGTACGCGTACCGGGCACCGAACCCGCCCTCCACGGAAAGGCCCGCACCATGAGCGATCCGGCCCGGCGCCCCACCGCCCCGCCGCCTCCCGGCCCCGCGCCCCGCCCCCGCCGGTCGGCGTGGGTCTGCGCGCTGATCGGCGCGGCGGTCGTGGCCGCGGTCGACGAGATCGTCTTCCACCAGCTGCTGAACTGGCACCACTTCTACGACCGCTCCACCCCGGCCGTCGGCCTGCTCAGCGACGGGCTGCTGCACACCGCCGAACTGCTGGCGCTGGTCGCCGGCTTCACCCTCTGGGCCGACCTGCGCCGCCGCGGCGCCCTCTCCGTGCCCCACGCCCGGGCCGGGCTGCTCCTGGGCATGGGGGGTTTCCAGCTCTTCGACGGCGTCGTGGACCACAAGGTGCTGCGCACCCACCAGATCCGCTACGGCGTCGACCTCCTCCCCTACGACCTCGCCTGGAACGGCGCCGGGCTGGTGCTGCTGGGCCTCGGGGCGGCCCTGGCGGTGCGGGCCGGCCGGGCGGCGCGGGGCGGGGACGGCCAAAGCGCCGCGCACGGCCCGAAGCCGTCCCGGTGACCCCGGAGCACCTCCACCGCTCCGGGACGGGACCGGGGGTCGCGGCCCTGCTCGCCGCCGGGGTCTCCCTGGTGGCGGCCGTCTGCTACCTGCTCGCCGCCGCGCGCCTGCGCCGCCGCGGAGACGCCTGGCCGCCCCTGCGCGACGTGTGCTTCACCGCCGGCGGTGCCGTCCTGGCCGCGTCCGTCCTCGTCACCCCGCCCGGCGGACCGTTCACCGCCCACATGGCCCGGCACCTGGCAGCCGGGATGGCGGCCCCGCTGCTGCTGGTGCTCGGCCGGCCCCTCACCCTCGCCCTGCGCGCGCTGCCCCCCGGCCGCCTGCGGCGCGCCCTGCCCGCGCTGAGCGGCTCCCGCCCCGCGGCCTGGATCCTCTTCCCCCCGCTGGCGGCGGTGGTGGACGTGGGCGGGCTGTGGCTGCTGTACCGCACGCCGCTGTGGTCCGCCTCCCACGAGCGGCCCCTCCTCCAGGCCGCGGTGCACCTCCATGTCACCGCCGCCGGGCTGCTGTTCGCCTTCGCCGTCTGCGCGCTGGACCCGGTGCGCCACCGGTGGGGGCTGCCGTGGCGGGGGGCTGCGCTGCTGGGGGCCGGGGCCGCCCACGCCGTGCTCGCGAAGTCGCTGTACGCCGCTCCTCCGCCCGGCACCTCCTTCGCGCCCGCGGACCGGCGCGCAGGGGCCCTGCTGATGTTCTACGGCGGCGACGCGGTGGAGCTGGCCCTGGCGGCCGTCCTGGCCGCCGGGTGGTACGCGGGGAGCGGCCGCGCCCTGGCCCGCGGCGCGCGCCTCCGGGGAGGCGCCCGGCCCTCCCCTCCCCGCCCCCTGCCCGGCGCCGGCCGGGGCCGGCGGAGTCCCTGCCGGCATCCGCCGGCCCCGGGCACGAGTGCCCCCGCGGCCGGTGGGTACCCGAAGGGGACAACCCGCAAGGGAGTCACACAGCAGTCAGCGGAGCACGAGCGCTGACGCCGCCGGCGGCCGATGTGTCCGTCCCCCCGTGCCGATCGGCCGCCGGCTCCTCCCGTTCTCCGGCCGGCCCCCAAGCGAGCCGCGACGCCCCGACTCCGGCTCGCGTTGGACGAGGAGGCCGGGTGCCGGGGGAGGACACGCCGCCCGGCGGGCCCCGTCCGGGGCCCGCGCGAGGCGGCCTCCGTCTGCCGTGGGCCGCCCCTCCCGGGCCGTGGGCGGAGAAGCCGCGCGGCGCGGGCCGGCGGCGGCCGCGGGGCCCGGGGAGGCGGAGAAGACGGCCCGCCGGCCCTCCGCGAGTCCCGGGGGGTGACGTGGAGGGCCGAATGCAGCACCTCGCCGCGCGGTGTGCCCGGCGCCGGGTCAGGCTGGGAACTCCCAACGTCTCGAAGGAGATTGATTCCCATGCGTCGTCTTGTCCGCCTGTCCGCGGTCGGTGCCGGCATCTGCTGCGCCCTGTTCGTCAGCTCGCCCGCCGCCACCGCGGTGAACAACCCCGAGACGGGCATCCAGATGTGCTCGGAGCAGAGCACCTACAGCATCGTCGGCAACCTGATCCAGTCCCAGCCCAACCAGGTCAGGAGCTGCATGTCGAGCGCCATGCTCGGCAGCGAGTGACCTTCGCGGCGTCCTCTCGGGCGGGTGCCCCGCGACCGGGTCGCGGGGCACCCGTCCGCCGTCGTGCGGGGGTGTGCGGGATCCGGGAGCGGACATACGCTCCGGGCGTGCAGGTCCCCGAGGCCCGCCGCGCGGCGGCGTGAGGAAGGAGCCCGAGGATGTCCGGTCACGGCCCGGTTCCGGGGGCGTCGGCAGGGCCCGGCGGAGAGGCCGGGCCGGAGGGGTCCGGTGCGCGGCCGCCCCACCCGCCGGCGCCCTGGAGGTTCCGCGGGTACCTGTGGGCGGCGGTCCTCCCGGTGGCCGGCCGGTTGCCCGTCCCCGCCGACCTGCGCCCGCTGGGCGCCCCCACCCGGCTGGTGGTGGGGGTGGTCCGGTACCGGGAGGGCACCTTGAGCTACGACGAGCTGGCCGTCGGCCCCCTGGTGCGCCGGGGCCGCCGCGCCGGGTTCCTCGTCGACCGCATCTGGGTCAGCGACGCCACCTCGGTGCGGGGCGGCCGGGCCGTTTGGGACCTGCCCAAAGAGCTCGCCGAGTTCACGTGGTCGGGCCGCTCGGTGCGCGTCACCGACCGCGACGGCCCGGTGGCCGAGCTGGCGTTCCGGCCGGGGCCCCTGGGAGGCCTCGGGCTCCCGGCGGTTCCGCTGCCGCTGCCGGGTTTCTCCGGTTCCGGGGAACGGCGGCTGTTCGTTCCGGGGCGCCTGGTGGGAACCGTCCGCCCGGAGGCGATGACGGTCCTCTCCTGGTCGGACCGGCTCCCGCGGCCGGCGCGCGCCACCACCCGGCTCTCGGTGGCCGTGCGCCCCTTCCGCATGACCGTCCCCGGTCCGGTGCGCTGCTGACGCCCCGGCAGGCTGCCGCGGTCCGGGGCCGTGCCGGGCGCTCAGCCCCACTCCCCCGCCCCGCCGCTCCCGGCCTCCCCGGCCGTCTCCCGCACCAGGTCCGCCAGGCCCCGGAGGACCGGCGGGTCGTCGCAGGCGTCCGCCAGGCGGCGACGGGCCGACCGGGCCAGCCGGCCGATCCGCTCCTCGACCGCCGCGGGGACGCCCAGCGCGGTCAGGACGTCCCGGAAGCGCGCCAGTTCCCGCGGTGTCAGCGACCGGTCGCCCAGGCTCTCGCGCAGGACGGCGCGGGCCCGGTCGTCCCCGCAGGCGTCGGCGCGGGCCAGGGCGAGCGCCACGGGATAGGTGATCTTTCCCTCGCGCACGTCGCCGCCCGCCGGCTTGCCCGTGCGCTCCGGGTCCCCGAAGAGGTCGAGGAGGTCGTCACGGAGCTGGAAGGCCAGCCCCGCCCGGCGGCCCGCGGAGCGCAGCGCGCCGACGGTCCGGTCGTCGCCGCCGGCCAGGACCGCGCCCAGGTGCAGGGGGCGCTCGACGGTGTAGAGGGCGCTCTTGAGGCGGGCGACGCGCAGCGCGGCGGCCGGGGAGGCGCCGCCCGCCGCCTGGATGTGGAGGTCGAGGAACTGCCCGGCCACCATCTCCGCGCGCATCGCCCGCCACACCTCCTCGGCCGCGTGCCGCACCGGCCCGCCGGGCAGTGCCTCGGCGAAGAGGTCGTCCGCCCACACCAGCGCCAGGTCCCCGGCGAGGACGGCCACCGCCCTCCCGTACGCCTCGGGGCTGCCGCGCATCCCCTCTTGCCGGTGGCGGCGGGCGAAGTCGGCGTGCAGGGACGGGCGGCCCCGGCGCAGGGCGGAGTCGTCCATCACGTCGTCGTGGACCAGGGCGCAGGCCTGGAGCAGCTCCAGGGCGGCGGCGGTCCGCAGGACGTCGGCCGCGGCGGGGCCGCACAGGTCGCCTCCGGCCGCCCGCCAGCCCCACCACAGGAACGCCCCCCGGGTCCGCCTCCCGCCGCGGAGGACCAGGTCGGCGAGGGCCGCGGCCGGCTGCGCCCCGAAGACCGCGTCGAGGGAGCCGGCCTGCGCGCGCCGCCGCTCCACGCAGCGCCGCAGGGTCTCCTCCACCTCCCGGCGGGGGTCCTCGCCGGGTCCGCCGGAGGGGTCCCGGGAGCCGGTGCCGGTCCCGCTCGTCGCCATCGCGGTCACCCCCGTGGTCCCACGGCCGGGGCGCCGGCTCCCGCGGCCCCGCCCTCCGGCTCAGGAGCCGCCGGGCAGCCGGCCCAGCAGGCTGTCGTCCAGGTGGGCGAGCAGGTCGGCCGGGCCCTCGTAGACCTCCACCGCCCCCGCCTCCAGCAGTTCCTGCCGCGTGAGGCCGCCGGAGAGCACGCCCAGGCAGGGCACGCCCGCCCGGGAGCAGGCGGCCACGTCCCAGACGGTGTCGCCGACGAAGACGGCCCGGTCCGGGGTCGTCCCGGCGTGTTCCAGCGCGGAACGCACCAGGTCGGGCGCCGGTTTGCTGGCCGCCACGTCGTCGGAGCTGGTCGCGGCGGTCACCGCGTCGTCCGCGTCGAGCGCCCGGCGCATCGCCTCCAGCTCGTCGCCGCGCGCGGAGCTGGCCAGCACCACCGTCCAGCCGCGCCCGGCGCAGGCCCGCAGCAGGTCGGCGGCGCCCTCCAGCGGGGCCAGGCGCGACCAGTACGCGGCGTAGAGGGTGTGGTGGGCGGCACTGGCGGCCGCGGCCTCCTCCGGGTCGCGGTCCTCGCCGAGCAGCCGCGCGAGGAGCTGGTCGCTGCCCATGCCGATGGTCCGGTGAATCAGGGACATGGGCACCCGGCGGCCCGCCTGCCGCAGCGCCTCCCACCAGGCCACGGTGTGGAGGTAGGTGGTGTCCACCAGGGTGCCGTCCACGTCGAAGAGGACGGCCCCCCGCGTTCCTTCGCCGCTCATGCCGGTCTCCTCACCGCCGGTTCCCGGGCCCGCCGGCCTCCGGCTCGCTGCCGTCGGAGCCCCGGGTACCCAGCCGGCCGTCCGGCGCACCCCGCCGCCCGCCCTTCCTGGCGCGGCCGGTCAGGAGGGGCGGGCGGGGGCGGCCGCGCGGCCCCGCCCGGGTCCGCTGCCCGCGGCCCACTCCCGGGGGGAGGTCCAGGCCGCCAGGGTGCGGCGGCTGGCGAAGCGGCGGGGGCGGCCGGTGAGGGGGTCGGTGAACTCCAGGGACGCGGCGAGCAGCTGGAGGGGGCGGCCGAAGTCGTCCGGGGCCCGCTCGACGACCTCCGGGTAGAGCGGGTCGCCCAGGATGGGCACGCCCAGTCCGCTCATGTGAAGCCGCAGCTGGTGGGTGCGCCCGGTGAGCGGGACCAGCCGGTAGCGCCCCAGCCCGCCGCGGTGCTCCAGCAGCTCCACCCGGCTGGCGCTGTTGGGCTCCCCGGGCTCCTCGTACGCGGCGATCACCCCGCGCTCCTTGACGATCCGGTTGCGCACCGTGCGGGGCAGCTCCAGCCCCGGGTCGTGGGGCGCCACCGCCTCGTACTCCTTGTGCACCCGCCGGTCGCGGAAGAGGTTCTGGTAGGCGGCGCGGTGCTCCGGGCGGACGGTGAACATCACCACGCCCGCGGTGAGCCGGTCCAGCCGGTGCGCCGGGCTGAGCGAGGGCAGGTCCAGGTCGCGGCGGAGCCGGGCCAGGGCGGTCTCGGTGACGTGCCGGCCGCGCGGGGTGGTGGCCAGGAAGTGCGGCTTGTCCGCCACGACGAGGACGTCGTCCCGGTACAGCACCTCCACCGCGTAGGGCACCGGGACCTCCTCGGGCAGCTCCCGGTGAAACCACAGGTGGGCGCCCGGCCGGTACGGGGCACCGGGGGCGAGCGGCCCGTCCGCGGCCCACACCTCCCCCGCCTCCAGCAGGGCGTCGATCCGCTCCGGGGCCACCGCGGGCAACCGCTCGACCAGGTGGTCCCGGACGGTCGCCCAGGGGCCGTCGGCGGGCAGCCGGAGGCGGACCGGGTCGATTCCGCGCCGCTGCGGCAGGGGGGAGGGCGGCACCGTGCGTCTGCGTCTCATCGCGTCGCCAAGCCTAGGCCCCGGTCCGGACCGCGGGGACGCGGGCCCGGGGACGGCGGTGCGCCTAGGATCGGGGGCGCCCGCACCCGCACCCGGGAGGTACCGGTGTCCCCCGAAGCGACCCCTCGCGTCCTGACCGACCTCGGCGACCGCGTCGCGGGGGCGGCCCCCGACCGGGCGGGTGCCCTGTGGCGGCTGGCCGAGGCCGGACGGCAGCTCGACGCCAACCTGGTGCGCCTGCCGCCGGGCGCGGAGGTGGGCGGGCACGCCGAGGACGACCTGGACGTGCTGCTGCTCGTGGTCGGCGGCGGCGGCGAGCTGGAGGACGCGGCGGGCGCGCGGCGGGCGCTGGCGCCCCAGGCCCTGGTGTGGCTGCCGCGCACCTCCCGGCGGGCGCTGCGGGCGGGCCCGGAGGGTCTGGTGTACCTGACGGTCCACCGGCGGCGGCCGGGCATGGCCGTCCGCGGACCCGGGTCCGCCGGGCCGGGCACCCCCGGAGGGGGCGGGGCCGACGAGGGCGGCGAGGGGCCGTGCATGCTGGACCGGGTCTGCCCGGAGTGCGGCCGGGTGAACGGGCGCGCCGGTGCCGTCTCCTGCGAGCGGTGCGGCGGGCCGCTGCCGCCCGTCGCGCCGTAGGGCCCGCCGCCGCTCCCCGCGGGGCGGCCGGGGCTCAGGTGCCCCGGCAGCCGTAGAGGAGCAGCAGGAGGACGGCCGTGCCGGCCAGGGTGATCAGGAGCGAGCCGAGGCAGCCGGCCCGGTTGGAGAAGAAGAAGAACACGGTCACCGTCTCAGGGGTCGTCGTCCGTGCGCCCGGCGTGCGCCGGCGCGGCACAGGAGCGGCGGACTGTGCCGCTCCGCTTCACGAGTGCCCCGTGCTGCCCGAGAAAAGCACCCTGGCCAGTTCGTCGTCCAGGGAGGGGCGGACCTTCGCCGAGCACATCCCCCCGGTGGCCTCGTCGACGACCTCGATGACGCAGCGGGCCTCGTGGACGGCCTTGGGCCGGTCGGCGGAGGCGCGCTGCGCGACGCGGTCGAAGAACTCCCGCGGGCTCATCCGCATCCCCGTCTCGGGCTCGTCGGGCGCGTAGGCCACCCGGCGCAGGTGCTCCCCGACCTCGCGCGGGAGCTGGGCGGCCAGCTTCTCCGCGACCGTCGCCGGGACCCGCTCGGCGAGGGTCTCCAGACTGGCCCGGGTGGCGGTCTCGGCGGCGCCCGGGTCGCTGAGCCGGGCGCGGGCCTGTACCTGTCCGAGGAAGGCGTCGTACCGCATGGTTCACTCGTCCCTTCGTCTCCGGCCCCGCCCCGGTACCCGCCCCCGGTGGGCGGAAACCCGCCGGCGCGCGGTGCCCGGCCCCCTCCGGGACGGGGGTCGGGCACCGCGCGCCGGGCGCGCCGGGACGCGCGCCCGCGTCAGCCGCCGGAGCAGGAGACGGCGGGCACGGCCGGGGAACCGGTCGCGGTGAAGCCGAACGCCGTCGAGCCGCCGGGGGCCAGCCGCGCGTTCCAGCCGCTGCCGGTGGCGACCACGGTGTCCCCGGCGCGGGTGAGCACGGCGTTCCAGGCGCTGCCGATGGTGAGGGCGCCGGAGGGGGTCCAGCGCACCTGCCAGCCGTCGAGGGGAGCGGAGGTGTCGTTGCGCACGGTCACCTCGGCCTGGAAGCCGCCGGACCACTGGCTGACGATCCGGTAGTGGGCCGTGCACCGCTCCTGCCCGGGGTCGCCGGGGTCGCCGGGGTCGCCGGGCTCGTCCGGGCCGGTGCCGTCGTAGGTGAGTCCGTGGCCGAGCGGGAACAGCGCCTCCTTGCCGTCCCCGTCGTTGATCGGCTGCTGGCCCGCCGACCGCATCCAGGTCATCGGCAGCTTGCCCGTCGGCGCGTGGTCGCCGTAGAGCACGTCGGCCACCCCGGCGCCCTCGGTGCCCGGCAGCCAGGCGGCGAGCAGCGCGTCCCAGCCGCCGAGCTGCCCCGCGATGTCCAGGGGACGCCCCGAGACGAGCACGACCACCACGGGCACCCCGGCGGCCCGCAGTCTGGAGAGGGTGGCCAGGTCCTCCTGGTCCAGGCCCATCGAGCCGGGCCGGTCGCCCTCCATCTCGGCGTAGGGGGTCTCGCCGACGACGGCCACGGCCACGTCGTAGGAGCCGTCGATGCCGTTGCCGTACCGGTCGTAGACCACCCGGGACGGATCGGACGCGGCGGCCCGCATGCCCTCCAGCACCGTGGTGCCCGGGGTGACGTCGCCGCTGCCGCCCTGCCAGGTGATGGTCCAGCCGCCGCTCTGGTTGCCGATGTCGTCGGCGTTCTTGCCGGCCACGAAGACCTTCGCGGACGTGTCCAGCGGCAGCACCCCGCCGTCGTTCTTCAGCAGTGTCTGGGACTTGCGCACCGCCTCGCGGGCGAGTTCGCGGTGCTCGGCGGAGCCGATGCCGGCGGTGTAGGAGCGGTCGGTGTAGGGGTTCTCGAAGAGGCCCAGTTCGAACTTCTTGGCCAGGATGCGGCGGTTGGCGTCGTCGATGCGCTCCATCGGGACCCGTCCGGCCCGGACCTCACCGCGCAGCAGCTCGATGAACCTGCGGTAGTCGTGCGGCACCATGACCATGTCGATGCCGGCGTTGACCGCGTCGCGGACCTCGGCGGCGGTGAAGCCCTGCCGGCCGTCGAGCTGGTCGACGCCCGCCCAGTCCGAGACCACGAAGCCGGTGAAGCCCAGCTCGCCCTTGAGGACGTCGGTGATCAGGTAGCGGTGGCCGTGCATCTTGACGCCGTTCCAGCTGCTGTAGGAGACCATCACCGAGCCCACGCCCCGCTCCACCGCCTCCCGGAACGGCGGCAGGTGCACCTCGCGCAGCTCGGCCTCGCTCAGCCGGGTGTCGCCCTGGTCGTCGCCGCCGGTGGTGCCCCCGTCGCCGATGTAGTGCTTGGCGGTCGCCAGGATCGATCCGGGGGCGTCGAGCGAGGCGCCCTGGAGGCCGTCGATCAGCGTGGTCATCGCGCTGGGGATCTCGGGCGTCTCGCCGAAGGACTCGTAGGTGCGTCCCCAGCGGTCGTCGCGCGCCACGCACAGGCAGGGCGCGAAGGTCCAGTCGATGCCGGTGCCGGAGACCTCCTCCGCGGTGGCCCGGCCGATGCGCTCCACCAGGCCGGGGTCGCGGGTGGCGCCCAGTCCGATGTTGTGGGGGAAGATCGTGGCGCCCCGCACGTTGTTGTGGCCGTGCACGGCGTCCACGCCGTAGATCACGGGGATGCCCAGCGGGGTGGACAGGGCGGTGCGCTGGAACGAGTCGTACATCTCCGCCCACGCCTGGGGGGTGTTGGGAGTGGGGGCGGAGCCGCCGCCGGAGAGCACCGAGCCGATGCGGTAGGCCGCCAGGTCGGACCGGTTCTCCAGGGCGCCGCGGTCGACCTGGGTCATCTGGCCGATCTTGTCGTCGAGCGACATCCGCGACAGCAGGTCCTCGACCCGGTCGTCCACCGGCAGCGCCGGATCCTCGTAGGCGGGGGCGGGCGGCACGTCGGCCGACGCCGCGGCCGGCGCGGTGCCGTTCAGGGTGCAGGCGACCATCAGGGAGACGGCCGCCCCCGCGGTCAGCCGCCGCAGCCTGTCGCGCACCGCCGTCCGCCCCGGGGCCCGTGCGGGCATCCCTCCCGCCGTGCCCCCCGCCGTCCCCCGCTGCGTTCCTCGCGTCGTCCGTCTCATGGCGGTCCGTCCTTCCGGTGCGGCCGCGTGCACGGCCTGGGTGGGGGGCTCCGGCGCCGGCCCGAGCGCTCCTGCGGCGCCTGGCACGAGGGGGTGAGGGGCGCGGTCCGCCCTTCCGGTGCGGGCCGGCCGCCAGGGCCGTCCGGCCCCGGCGGAGGAGACACCGGGGCCGGACGGGGAACCGGTTCGGCGGCGCGCCCTCATCGCGCCGCCGAACCGGGGGTCCCGTCCGGGAGTCCGGGCGCGGCGGGCCTCCCGGGCGGGCGGTCCGGTTCAGGGGAGCAGGGGCGGCACCGAGTTGCGGACCAGTTCGAGCGCCTGCTCGGGGAACCACTGCCCGGCGGGCGGGGCGACGGTGCCGCGGGCCGGGTCCTCGGGGCCCTCGGTGCCGCGCAGGCACGCGCCGTCCGACTCCCCGGGGATCTTGATCCACAGGCGCGCGTCGTGGAGCGGATCGCCGGTGCGGGTGGTCGGCTGCCGTCCCAGGCCGCGGTCCGGCGGGTTGCACCAGTCCTGCGGGTCCGGGTACTGGTCCGTCTCCGGGTACCACGGGCCCCTGCCGTTGCGGCTGGTGTCGGTGACGAAGTGGGGCTGGTCCGACGGGTCGGGGGTGACGTGCGCGTCCAGCCAGGTCCGGGCGTCGTTCCGGTCGGTCCACTGGTCGGGGCAGGACGCCGGGTCGCCGCCGCCCAGGGTGTGCTCCAGGCAGCCGGAGACCAGCTTGCCGTACCAGGCCAGCTCGTCGTCGGAACGGTAGTTGGAGGCGTTGAGGTAGAAGCCGGCCGTCCGCTCGACCCCGGCCCGCACCAGCCGCGGCACGATGGACCTGACGCTGTGCCAGTTGCTGTGGCCGGCGTCGAGGTAGACGGTCGTGCCGGGCAGGGCGGTGAGGGTCTCGACGGCGTGGCCGATCTCCTCGTAGCGGGCGTCGGTCAGGGTGCCCCGGTCGTCGTCCTGGCCGCAGTCGGAGGGCAGCAGGGCCAGGGAGTCGGGTTCGAGGACGACCAGTGCCCTCCGCGTGCCGATGCCCCTGGCGACCTCGTCGATCCACGCCGTGTACTCGGCGGTGTTCGCGGCGCCGCCCGCCGAGTACTGGGAGCAGTCGCGGCCGGGGACGTTGTAGAGGGAGAGCACCGGCAGGGCGCGCTTGCGCGCGGCGTCCCGCACGATGCCGGCGACCTCCTGCCGGATGCGGCCGTCGTCGCCGCTGCCGTTGAGCCACACGGCCTGGGGCGTGGTCACCATGCGGGCGATGCCGGCGGCGTCCCGGTACTTCCCGGACCGCACCAGCTCTTCGATCTGCGTGCGGGCGTCGGGGTTGGCGGGCGGGGTGTACAGGCGCACCCGTTCCGCTCCGCGCTTCCCGTCCGCGCCGCCGGCCCGGTCGGCGGCCTCCGCCGCCCCGGTGAACCCGGCGGCCAGCAGCAGGGCGGCGGCGGCGCCCGCTCCGGCGGCGATCCCTCTTCTCCGTCTGTGCACGTGCCCGGCTCCTGACGTGAGCATGACTTTGACGACGCGATGGGCGCCCCCGGCGCGGCACGGCCTCCCTCGCCGCTGGGAGCGCTCCCAATCCGCTGCCAGACCTTCCCGCCGTCCACGCCGTCCGTCAAGACCCCCTGCCCCGGTTTTCCGTACCGGCGAGTTCACCCCTCCCCCGGCGGCGACCTGGCACATTGCGGCCGCGAACGACCACACGAGGCGCCGGAGCGGCACCGCGGACGGCCCGCCGCCGCGCTCCTTTAGAGTCGGGGGTATGGCTGCTGACGACGGGAGCGTGCGGATCGACAGCTGGATCTGGTCCGTCCGGCTCACCAAGACGCGCTCGACGGCCGCCGCCGCCTGCCGCGGCGGCCACGTCCGTGTCAACGGGGACCGCGTGAAGCCCGCGCACCCGGTGCGCCCCGGCGACGAGGTGCGGCTGTTCCACCTGGGCCGCGAACGGGTCGTCGTGGTCAAGCGCCTGGTGCGCAAGCGCGTGGGCGCCCCGGTCGCGGCGGAGTGCTACGTCGACAACAGCCCGCCCCCGCCGCCGCCCGAGTACGTCGCCCCCGTCGCCCGGCGCGAGCGCGGCGCGGGCCGGCCGACCAAGCGCGAGCGGCGCGAGACGGAGCGGCTGCGGGGCCGCTGACCGGGGCGGGCAGGACGGGCCGCCGCGCGGTCGGATCCCGTGCCGCACCGGCGGCGGTTCGCCATCGGGAAGACATAGCCCGCCCTGCGTCCGCCGCACCGCCCCGTGCGCGGCCTGCCCGTCCGCGGGGCTGCCCGCGCCGCTCCCGCCCGTGTCGCCCGTTTTCCGGCCGTTCGCCGGACAACGCTCCCATACGCCCGGCACGGAGTCCGCGGAACCGGTTCCGGCGCTCCGTCAGAACCCCCCGGGCCAGGCCCACCACCTGTTTTCTTTTGACATTCCGTATGACTACCATCGCCCCATCCTTCGCCGCTCCCACCAGCGGCGACCCGTCACCGCGAACCACTGCTGGGGAGAGATGGCACTGCGCGCCCGTGCGCCGAAACGGCGGGGCCGATCGGCGAGCGAAACGTTCCACCTGAGTTCGCTCCGCACCGCTCTGCTCGTCCTGACCGTCATACCCAGCCTCGCCCTGGTCGCCCTGTGGGGCACCAGTACCGCCCAGCTGGCCCGCGACTGGCAGGCCCAGCGCGACGAGAAGGCGCTCGCCGCCCAGGCCGGCACCCCGGCCAACACCGTGTACTTCAACCTCCAGGAGGAGCGGCGGCTCACCGCCGAGGCGCTGGCCGCTCCCGGCGACCGCACCCGCACCGCCCTGCGCGAGCAGCGCGCCCGGACCGACGAGGCCCTGGACGCCTTCCACTCGCTGTCCGCCGTCGAGGCGTCCGAGGCCCCCGAGGAGCTGCGGGAGAACGTCTCCCTCACCCGCACGGACATGCTGCGCATCGACCGCATCCGCGAGGACGTGGACGACGGGGTCGCCACCCAGAACGAGGCCTTCCGCTACTTCACCGAGCTGATCGCCGCCGACCTGCGGCTCTTCGAGGCGCTCAGCCGCTCGAAGAACAGCGAGGTCACGGCCCAGGCCCGGGTGCTGATCGACCTCTTCTGGGCCAAGGAGATGCTCTCCCGCGAGGACGCCCTGCTCGCCCGCGGCTGGCAGACCCGCCGGATCAGCCCGACCGAGTACGGCAACCTCGCCGAGTGGATCGGCGCCCAGCAGTTCCTGCTGGAGAGCCGGATCTCGCCCCACCTGCCGCACAAGGACCTGCTGCTCTACCGCCGCATGACCACCGGGGGCGACTGGCAGACCAAGAGCGACGTGGAGCGGTCGCTGCTGGGCGCGCACTCCCACGGCGGCGCGCCGGGGATCCCGCTGCCCGACTCCCGCACCGAGTGGCGCAGGTCCGTGGACGCGCTGACCCCGCAGTTCCAGAAGCTGATCATGACCCGCACCATGGACCTCAACGCGGTCGGCGACGAGGCGGTGCGCGGCCTGCGCAACCGCCTGCTGGGCGCCAGCGCCATCGGCCTGGCCGGGGTCCTGCTGGTCATCTGGATCAGCCTGCGGGTCGCGGGGTCCATGCGGCGCCGCATCTCCTCCCTGCGCGACGAGGCGCTGGAGATGGAGACGAAGCTGCCGCAGGTCGTCGAGCGGCTGCGCAACGGCGAGTCCGTCGACCCCGACACCGAGGTCCCCGAGGTCAGCCACGCGAGCGACGATCTGGGCCGGCTCGGCCAGGCCCTCAACCTCGCGCGCCGCAGCGCCGTGGAGACCGCCGTGCGCGAGACCGAGCAGCACCGCGGCTTCGAGCGGCTGCTCCAGCGCATCGCCCGCCGCACCCAGCTCCTCATCGGCCTGCAGATGAGGAAGCTCGACGAGATGGAGCGCCGTCACGAGGATCCCGAGGTCCTGGAGGGCCTGTTCGACCTCGACCACCTGACGGCCCGGCTGCGCCGCTACGAGGAGAACCTGGTCATCCTCGGCGGCGGGCAGCCGCAGCGGCGCTGGCGCAAGCCGGTCAAGGTGCTCGACGTGCTGCGCGCGGCACTGGGCGAGGTGCAGGACTACCGCCGCATCCAGATCGAGGTCGACGGCCAGCCCTGGCTGACCGGCCGGGCCGTGGGCCCGCTGGTGCACGTGCTGGCCGAGCTGATGGAGAACGCCGCCGCCTTCTCCAAGCCGCCGACTCCCGTGGAGGTGCGGGCCGGCCGGGTCGGACGCGGCCTGGTCGTGGAGATCGAGGACCGCGGCCTGGGCATGGAGCAGGAGGAGTACGAGCGGATCAACCGCCTCGTCGCCGACCCGCCGCAGATGGACATGCTCTCGCGGGCCGACGACGCCCGGCTCGGCCTGTACGTGGTCT
This sequence comes from Streptomyces desertarenae, assembly GCF_042681365.1. Classification (NCBI taxonomy): domain Bacteria; kingdom Bacillati; phylum Actinomycetota; class Actinomycetes; order Kitasatosporales; family Streptomycetaceae; genus Streptomyces; species Streptomyces desertarenae. Next base: position 80,930 of record NZ_JBHUFU010000008.1, read on the forward strand.
CGCGGCTCGCCTCCGGGCTCGGCCTGGGCGTGGAGTTCCGGCCGTCGGTGTTCGGCGGCACCCGGGTGATCGTCCACGTCCCCGAGGAACTGGTCGCCGACGGTCCGGGGACCGGGGACGCGCCGCGGGGCGGGCGCCGGCGCGGGACGCCGGCTCGGGAGGCCGGGGGCGAGTCGCCCCGCCATGAGGCGGACGGCCACGGCGCGGACGGTGCGCCGGAGGACGGCGCGGAACGCGAGGACGGGCCCCGCACGGCGCTGCCCGTCCGCTCCCGGGGCCGGGCGATGTCGGCGGTGGTCCCCTCGGCCGCCGGTCCGCGCACCGCCCCGGGCACGGGCCGCACCGGGGCCGAGCACGCCGGGGCGTCCGCCCCCGGTGAGGACGAGCCGGCCGCGCAGCACCCCCGGGACGCGGCGTCCGCCGGGGAGGACACGCGGGCCGGAGGGACCGGCGGGGACCCGGAGCCGGACGCGGCGACCCGGCCGCTGCCGCGCCGGGTCCGCCAGGCCAGCCTCGCCCCCGAGCTGCGCGAGCCCGCCCCCCGGACCGGCGCCGACGACGAGGACACGCTCACCCTCCGCTCGGAGCCCGCCCGGTCCGGAGCCGCCATCGGCGCCTTCCAGCGGCAGTCCCGGATCGCCAGGCGACGGGCCGCCGCTCCCGACGACGCATCCTCCTCCTCGACCGGCGGCAGCACGCCGGGTCAGAGCCGACCCACGACGGAAGACCGAACATGACACAGCGAACCACCGCCACCAACCAAGACCTGGACTGGCTGCTGGACGGTCTGGTGGAACAGGTGCCCGGCACCCGGCACGCCATCGTCCTCTCCGACGACGGCCTGGTCGTCAGCCAGTCGGGCACCATCGAGCGCACCGACGCCGAGCGCCTGGCCGCCATCGCCACCGGTCAGCAGAGCCTGGCCCGCGGCATCGACGAACTGTTCGACGGCGGTCCGGTGCAGCAGGTCATCGTGGAGCTGGCCGACCTGTGGCTGTTCATCACCGCCGCCGGCAAGGGCACCCACCTGGCCGTCGTCGCCTCCCAGGACGTGGACGCCGAGGTGATGGCCGTGGCCATGCACACCCTCGTCCAGCAGGTCGGCCAGAAGCTGGGCACCGAGACCCGGGCCGACGTCTCGGCCTCCGGCGGGGGTGGACGTGTGTGAACCACTGGACGGACCGCCTGGAGTCCGACGACGGGGAGGACCCGCTGGTCCGGCCGTACACCATCACCCGGGGCCGTACGGCCCCCCGGCGGGACGACCTCACGCTGATCACGGTGGTGACGACGGTCGAGCCCGACGAGACCCGGCCCGCCGGACGGCGGCTGGAACCCGAGCACCGGGCGATCCTGGAGCAGTGCCGTGAACCGGCCGCGGTGGCGGAGATCGCCGCGGAACTGGACCTGCCCGTGTCGGTGACGAAGATCCTGATCGGCGACCTCGAGGCGCTGGGCAGGGTGACGACCCGTCCGCCCCTGGCGGCCGAGCGAAGTGGTGGACTGAACCTTGAGATTCTGCAGGCGGTGAGGGATGGGCTCCAGAGACTCTGACGGCGCGACCGCGACGGGGCCGGTGGCCGTCAAGATCCTGGTCGCCGGCGGTTTCGGGGTGGGGAAGACCACCATGGTGGGGGCGGTCAGCGAGGTGACGCCCCTGCGCACCGAGGAGTACCTCACCGAGGCGAGCATGGGGGTCGACGACACCGACGGGCTGGCCGAGAAGACCACCACCACGGTGGCGCTCGACTTCGGCCGCATCACCATCGACCCGGGCCTGGTCGTCTACCTCTTCGGCACCCCGGGCCAGGAGCGCTTCTGGTTCATGTGGAACGACCTGGTCAACGGCGCGCTGGGGGCGGTCGTCCTGGTCGACACCCGGCGACTGGAGGTCAGCTTCGCCTCGATCGACTTCTTCGAGAGCCGCGGCATCCCCTTCGTGGTGGGCGTCAACTGCTTCCACGGCCGCTGCGACCGCACCGCGGAGGAGGTGCGCGACGCCCTCGACCTCGACCCCGGCGTGCCGCTGCTGATGGGCGACGTGCGGCGGCCCGAGGCGGGCCGCGACCTGCTGGTCGCCCTGATCGACCTGCTGATGTCCCGGTCGGAGGCGGCCGCCGCCGCTCCGGTGGGCTGACGCGGGCGTCCCCGCCCCTCCTCCGTCCCCTCCCGCCCGCATCCCGGCGCGGCAGGGGGCGGGCGCCCGTGCCCGCCCCCTGCCGCGCCCCGCTCCCGCACGTCCCCCGAAAGGAAGCCATGTCCCCGGCCCGTACCGTCCTCATCGTCGGAGGCGGCGTCTCCGGCAACGCCCTCGCCGTCCTGCTGCGCCGCGCCGGCGTGGGCGTCGACCTCGTGGAGCTCTCCCCCGACGGGAACGTCCAGGGCTCGGGCATCACCCTGCAGGGCAACGCCCTGCGCGTGCTGCGCGAGGTCGGCGTGTGGGAGGAGGTGCGGCGTGCGGGGTTCGGCTTCGACACCCTCGGGCTGATCGCGCCCGACGGCACGGTGCTGCACGTCGCCGAGGACATCCGCACCGGGGGCCCCGACCTGCCCGCCACGATGGGCATGGGCCGGCCCGACCTCCAGCGCGCCCTGGCCGGTGCGGCCCGCGCCGGCGGGGCCCGCGTCCGGCTCGGCTGCACCGTTCAGTCCCTGGAGCAGGACGGCGACGGGGTGGACGTCCGCCTCACCGACGGCACCGCCGCCCGCTACGACCTGGTGGTCGCCGCCGACGGCCTGGGCTCCCCCACCCGCGCCCTGATCGGCATCGACGACCGGCCCGAGCCCACCGGCATGGGCATCTGGCGCGTCACCGCCCCCCGCCCCGCGGGCGTGGAGCGCACCGACCTGGCCTACGGCGGGCCGGCGTTCATCGCCGGCTACTGCCCGACGGGCGAGGACTCCCTCTACGCCTACCTCGTCGAGCCCAAGCGGGACCGCGCCGAGCTGCCGCCGGCCTCGTACGCGGAGGAGATGCGGCGGCTCGCCGCCGGGTACGGGGGCGCCTGGAAGGAGATCGCGGCGTCCATCACGGACTCCTCCCGGATCAACTACACCTGGTTCCACCGCCTGCTGGTGGAGGGCCCCTGGCACCGCGGCCGGGTCGTCCTCGTCGGCGACGCCGCCCACGCCTGCCCGCCCACCCTGGCGCAGGGCGCGGCGATGTCCCTGGAGGACGCCCTCGTGCTGGCCGAGCTGCTCACCGCCCGCGCCGACTGGGACGGGGAGCTGTTCGCCGCGTACCGGGAGCGCCGGATGCCGCGCGTGCGGATGGTCGTGGAGAACTCGGTGCAGCTCGGCCGGTGGCTGATGGACGGGGTGCGCGACGCCGACGTGCCCGGGTTGATCGGCCGGACCATGGCGGTGCTGAGCGAGCGCCCGTAGCGCCTCCGGCCGCTCCGGCGGGACGGCGGCGCGAGGAGGCGGAGCCCGCCGGGCGGGCGGCGGCCTCCCGGCACCCCCCAACATCCGCTTATCGTTCCGCCATGTTCGACTCTCGGCACATCAGGACCTTCCACGAGGTGGTCCGCACCGGCTCGTACACGGCGGCGGCCCGCGCGCTGGGCTACACCCAGCCCGCGGTCACCCAGCAGATGAAGGCCCTGGAGCGGTCCGTGGGCACCCCGCTGTTCCTGCGGGTCGGGCGGCGGATGCGGCTGACCGAGGCCGGGGAGGCGCTGTCCCGCCACGCGGGCGTGATCCTGGACAGCATGGCCACCGCCCAGCAGCAGATGGCGGCGCTGACCCGGCTGCGCGCGGGGCGGGTGCGGGTGTGCGCGTTCCCCAGTGCCGGGGCCACGCTGGTGCCGGAGGCGCTGGCGCGGCTGGCGGCCGACCACCCCGGCGTGCGGGTGGAGCTCCAGGAGAGCGAGCCCCCCGAGTCGCTGGACCGCGTGGTGCGCGGCGAGTGCGACATCACCCTGGCCTTCACCTACCCCGGGCTGCGCGAGCAGGTGCCCGAGGAGCTGGTGGAGATCCCGCTGCTGGAGGACCAGCTCACCGTGCTGATGCCCACCGGGCACCCGATGGCGCGCAGACGGGCGGTCCGCCTGGCGGAGCTGGCGGACGAGCGCTGGATCGCCGGGTGCCTGCGCTGCCGGACCAACTTCCTCCACGAGTGCGCCGAACTGGGGTTCGCCCCGGACATCGTCTTCACCACCGACGACAACCTCGTGGTGCAGAGCCTGGTGGCCGAGGGGCTCGGCATCGCGATGATGCCCGGGCTGGTGCTCTCCTTCCTGGTGCACCGGAAGGTCACCGGCCGCGCCCTGGACCCGGCGGCCCGGCGGCAGGTCTCCGCCTACGTGCTCCGCGAGCACCTGCGGATACCCGCCACCGCGCTGGTCCTGGAGGGGCTGAAGGCGGTGGCCGCGGACCGGGTCGGCTGCTGACCGCCCGGCGTGGACCATAAGCAGAACTTGGGAGGATGCGAAGGAACCGTCGTTGGACGTGATGGGTGATCGGCGCCAGGCTGCCGTCATGGCCGCTTCCACCCACTCCCCCGCAGCCCCCTCCGCCGCGCGCACCCCCGCCCCGCGGACGACCGACCGGCTCACCGCCCTCGTCGGCGACATCCGCGAGGCCGTGGGACGCGGGCTCCCCCCGGACCTGACCGCTTACCTCGTCGGCGAGAGGCTGGCACCCCACCTCGGCGCCGCCGACCTGCTCACCCCCGCCCAGCGCGAGGGCGACCCCGGGCGCTACCGCCAGCACCTGCTGCACGCCGAGGCGGACGGCAGCTTCTCGGTCGTCGCCCTGGTCTGGCTGCCGGGGCAGCGCACCTCCGTGCACGACCACGTCGCCTGGTGCGTCACCGGCGTCCACGAGGGCGAGGAGCACGAGCGCCGCTACCGGCTGGTGCCCGCCGCGTCCCCCGGCGGCCGGGCCCGGCTGGTCGCCACCGAGGACGTGGTGAACCCGCGGGGGGCGGTGTGCGGTTTCGCGCCCCCCGGCGACATCCACCGCGTCTGGAACGGCTGCTCGCACAAGGCCGTGTCCCTCCACGTCTACGGCGCGGACATCTCCCGGCTGGGCACCAGCGTCCGCCGCGTCTACGACCTGCCGGCCGACCGCTGATGGCGCTGCTCGGGGAGCGCCCGGGGAAGACCGCCGGCAGCGGCGCCGGAACCGGCCCGCCCGCGCGGTCCCCGGCCGCCGGTGCGGACGGTTCGGGCGGCACCGGCCGGTGCACCGGGCCGCGGGAGCGGCGGCGGACGCCCGGGCCGCTGCCCGGCCTCGCCCTCGCCTGCTGCGGAACGGCGGCGGCCTGGACCGTCCACCGGCTGCTGCCGGGGGTGCCGATGCTGACCGCGGCCGTCGTGCTGGGCGTCGTCGCCGCCCACCTGCCGGGCACGGGGCGCCTGTCGGGCGGGCCGGGGCGGCCGGGCCTGTCGCTGGCCGGGAAGCGGCTGATGCGGATCGGCGTGGTCCTGCTGGGGCTGGAGCTGAGCCTGGGCGACGTGCTGGGACTGGGCTGGGCGACCTTCGCGATGGTGCCCGCGGTGGTGGCGGCGACCTTCGCCGGCACCCTCTGGCTGGGACGCAGGCTGGGCCTGCCCGGCGACCAGCCGCTGCTGGTCGCCACCGGCTACTCGATCTGCGGCGCCTCCGCCATCGGCGCCGTCGGCGAGGCGCGCGGGAGCGACGAGCGCGACGCGGCCGCCTCGGTCGCGCTGGTCACCCTGTGCGGCACCCTGGCCGTCGTCGTCCTGCCGCTGCTGCACCATCCCCTCGGTCTGGACGACACCGGGTTCGGACGGTGGGTCGGCGCCGGGGTGCACGACGTGGGCCAGGTCGTGGCCGCCGCGCGGACCGCGGGCCCGGAGGCGCTGGGCGAGGCAGTGCTGGTGAAGCTGGTGCGGGTGCTGCTGCTGGCCCCGCTGGTCGCCGCGGTGGCCGTGGCGGCGGCCCGCCGGGGACGGCGCCGGGACGCGGAGGGGCGCGGCCCGGCGGCGGGGGCGCGGACCCGGCGCCCTCCCCTGGTACCGCTGTTCGTGGCCGGCTTCCTGGCGGCCGTCGCGGTGCGCACCGCCGGGCTGCTGCCCGCCGGCGCGCTCGCGGCCACCGCGACGGTCCGGGAGTTCGTGCTGGCCACCGCCCTGTTCGGGTTGGGCAGCGCCGTCCACCTGCCGTCCCTGGCGCGCACCGGCCGGAGGCTGGCCCTGCTGGGCGCCCTGTCCTGGGCGGTCGTCGCCGGGGTCTCCTACGCCGGTGTGCTGCTGACCACCTGACCCCCTCCCGGGGCGCCCCGGGGAGCGCTCCCCCGCTCCCCGGGGGCGTCCCGGCGACTCCTGCGCCGTCCGCTCCGCCCCGGAGGGGCCTCCCGCCTGCAGGGCGGGCGGGGACCGCGCGGAGGCCGGTGCCCGGTCCAGCGCATCCCCGCGTGACGCCGTCCCGGCAACCGGGTGACGGGGGGTTTCCAGAACGTGACATGAACGCTACAGTTCTATGGGAGCGCTCCCACGCCCCCGTTCGACCGGGTTCCGGAGCGGCGCCGTCCCCCAGCGCCGCCATCCGCCCGTTCCGCGCGCGGCCCCGGGACCGGCCGCCGCCGGGACGGCCCCGGCCGGACGGGCGGCAGGCACGAGACGCACCGGAACCGCCGTGCGCGCGGACGGGCGCACCGCCTCGCGCCCGTGCGGGCCCGGCCCGCACGGGCACCCCGACAAGGAGAGTCACATGCCCCCCACACCGCGTCCGCCCCGCAGGCGGCCGGCCGCCGCGCTCGTCCTGGCCGCACTCGCCTCCGCCGGGGCCGCCGGTGTCCCGACGGCCGCCGCGGCACCGGCGGCCCCGCCGTCCGCGCCGACGGCGTCCGCCGCCGCGCAGTGCCCGCCGGACGGCTTCTGCGAGGACTTCGAGGACCAGGACGGCCCGCAGCCCTCCGGCCGCTGGACCGCCGGGCCCCCAACTGCTCCGGCACCGGCACCGCGCGCGTGGACACCGCGGTCGCCCGCAGCGGCGGCAGGTCCCTGCGGATCGACGGCGGGGGCGGCTACTGCAACCACGTCTTCGTCGGCACTCCGCTGGACGACGTGGACACCTCCGGCGCCCTCTGGGGCCGCTTCCACGTCCGCCACACCACGCCGCTGCCCGCCGCCCACGTCACGTTCGCGGCCCTGCGCGACGCGGCCGACGGCGGCAAGGACCTGCGGATGGGCGGGCAGAACGGCGCCCTGCAGTGGAACCGCGAGTCCGACGACGCGACCCTGCCCGAGCAGAGCCCCAACGGGGTGGCGATGAGCCGCCCGCTGCCGACCGGCACCTGGACGTGCGTGGAGTTCCGCGTCGACGGGGCCGCGGGGCACCTGGAGACGTGGGTGGACGGCCGGGCCGTCGAGGGGCTGGCCGTCGACGGGACCCCCACGCACGACATCGACGGCCAGTGGCTGCGCAGGGCGGGCTGGCGGCCCTCGCTCACGGACCTGAGGCTCGGCTGGGAGAGCTACGGCGGCGATGCCGACACCCTGTGGTTCGACGACGTCGCCGTCGGCGGCTCCCGCATCGGCTGCTGAGACCCGCGGCCCCCTCCCCTCCGGACCCCCCACGGGAGAAGCCCCCGGCGCGCGCCGCCCCACCGGTCCGGGTGCGCGCCGGGGGTGGGGGCGGCACCCGGTGGCCCCGTGGCCGCCTCCGCCTCCGCCACCGCGGCCCCCTCCTCCCCCGGCCCTTCCGCCGCGTCCGGACGTGGCACACGTCTCACCGGCGCTCCGGCATGGCCGCCCCGGCGGCGGGTAGCTGCCCGCCGGTTTGCGTCGTGCGGCGCCGTGACCGCGATGCGGGCACGGCACGGTCGCGCGATCGGCCCGTGAAACGATCGGAGGCGGTGGCGCCGGCGCCGCCCCGAGGGGCGCCCGCGGCGCCGTGAGACGACTGGCACGACGAGTGAGGAAGGACAGCGGCATGACGACGACCGCCACCCGGAGCGACAACCCCCCCATCTACGAGAGCCTGCTGGAGGAGCTCGGCGACGTCCCCACCCAGACGCGCGAGGCGGCCGAGCGAATACAGCGCGAGACCAGGGAGGCGCTGGACTGGAGAGGTCTGGGGACCCCGGAGCACCGGCCGGAGTGAACGGCCCCGCCGTCCGGCGCCCGCCCCGCCCGGGGCGGGCGCTTCTCTGTGCGCCGGGAAGCCCGCGGAGACCGGCCCCCGCGCCGGGCGCGTGCCGCCGTGTGTCAGGCGGTGGCCGGGATCGGGACGAGGAAGTACTCGCGGCCGTCCCGGTCCACCACCCGCACCGGGTGCGAGGGCAGCGAGCCGAAGACGGCCTCCGCGACGGCCTCGGGGGCGTCGTCGGCGCTGAGGGGCGGCCTGAGGGCGGCCCGGATCGCCTCGCGGGAGGTCGGCGAGGGGGTCTTGCGCCCGGCGGAGTCGGCGCACTCGTCGATCTGCTCGTCGCTCAGGTCGGGGCCGTAGCCCCTGCGGCGCGCCTCGGCCGCCACCACGGTGGCCAGCGCGGCGCGGTTGTGGTCGCGGCAGACGTCGCCGGGCGTTCCCTTGGGCTGGAAGTGGCGTGCGGTTCCGATCGAGGACAACGCTGCCTCCGTGGAGTGTGGAGGGGACCGGCCCGGCGTCTTCCACGCGGCGGCGCGCGGGGGTCCGCCGGCCCGATGGAGGAAGGCCCCGGTCGAGACGGGGGAGAACTCGACCGGGGCCGGCTTGGGGGCGGTCGGCCGGCGACGGGCTCGCCCCTGGACGGGGAAGCCTCCGCGCCGCGGCCATCCGCTTCTGATTCAACGGTAAACCACCCACGGTTGTTCCCGCACACCGGGGTCCGGAGGGGGTGCCTGCCGGTGCGGGCCGCCTTCCCCGGGAGGGTGCGGAGGGCGCCGGAGGACCGCCCCCCGGGATGAGACCCCGTCCGTCCGGGTGAGAGGGCCAGGGTTGGGTAGCGGAACACCATGAGGACAAACCGCCCCATCTCTCACATACTCCTGGGACGGCGGGCGGCTCTGCTCTGGGCTGCCCTGCTTGCCGTCGCCACCGTCTTCATCGCCCCGATGGGCGACGCACGGGCGGCCACCGACCTGGACAAGGTCGCCGCCGCCCTCCGCGACGACCCGGTCTTCGTCGACCCGGCCGCCTCCGACAAGCTCTCCGACACCGAGGCCGAGCAGCTCACCGAGCAGATCCGGGACGGCGACGTGCCGATCTACGTCGCCGTGCTCCCCGAGGACTCCTCCTACGACGGCGAAGCCGTCTTCGACCGGCTGCGTTCGGAGGTGGACCGTCCGGGCGTGTACGCCGTGGCGCTCGGCTCGCGGTTCGGCGCGGCCTCGGACTCCGACGTGCTGCCCGGCTCCGCGGCCGGCGAGCTCGCCCAGCGCAACCTGCGGGAGCACTCCGGCGAGCCCGACCGCATCCTCGGCGGCTTCGTCACCGACGTGCAGTCCGCCGCCCGCGACGGCGGAGGCGGCGGTTACGGCGACCGGGACGGCACCGGCTCCGGCGGAGGCGGCGGTGGCCTGCTGGTGGGCTTCCTCGCCGTCCTGGCGGTGTTCGTGCTCGGCGGCGTGTTCCTGACCCGGCGCTCGCGCAAGCAGCGCGAGCGGGAGGAGCAGGCCGAGCTGGAGCAGGTGCGCGCGGCAGTCGAGGAGGACATCACCTCCTACGGCGAGACCCTGGACCGGCTGGACTTCTCCCCCTCCGCCCCGGACGTCGACCAGGAGATGATCGACGACTACCGGCGGGCGCTGGACGCCTACGAGAAGGCCAAGGACGCCTCCGCCGCGGCCCGGCGCCCCGCCGACATGCGGGCGGTCACCGAAGCGCTGGAGGACGGCAGGTTCGCCCTGACCGTGCTGGAGGCCCGCCGTGAGGGACGGGAGCTGCCCGAGCACAGGCCGCCGTGCTTCTTCGATCCGCGGCACGGACCGTCGGTGCGGGACGTGGAGTGGGCTCCCCCCGGCGGCGCGCCCCGCGACGTGCCGGTCTGCGCGGCCGACGCCACCCGGATCGAGGACGGTCTGGACCCGGCGGTGCGGACGGTGCCGACGCAGACCGGCGAGCGGGTGCCGTACTGGGACGCGGGTCCGGCCTACGGTCCGTGGATGGGCGGCTACTACGGGGGCTACGGCTCGATGCTGCTGCCGGGCCTGCTGTTCGGGACGGTCCTGGGCAGCAGCATGGGCGGCTACGGGTACGGCTACGGCGGGGGGTACGGCGGAGGCGACGACTTCGGCGGAGGGTTCGGGGGCGGCGACTTCGGCGGAGGCTTCGACGGAGGCGGTTTCGGGGGCGGCGGCGACTTCTGAGCCGGTCCTGCGGCTCCCGCCCCCTCCGCCGCCCCGGCGGCGGTCACCGCGGACGGCCGAGCACGGCCCCGCCGCCGGGCGCACTCCCCCCGCCCCGGCTTCCCTCCTCCGAGCCCCCGCCGGCGGCGGGCGCGGTCAGCGCGTCGGGCAGGACGACCGTGAACACCGCTCCTCCGCCGTCCCGGTCCTCCACCCCGGCGCCGCCCCCGTACCGCTCGGCGAGACGGCGGACCAGAGCCAGTCCGATGCCCCGGGGCCGGTGCGCCGGGGACTCCTTCCGCGTCCAGCCCTCGGTGAAGATCTCCTCGCGCCACCCGGCCGGAACCCCGGGACCGGTGTCGGCCACCTCCAGCACCACCGTGCGCCCCTCGGCGCGCAGCGACACCTCCACCCGGGCCCCGCGGGAGCCGCAGGCCGCGTCCAGCGCGTTGTCGACGAGGTTCCCCACCACCGTCACCAGGTCCCTGGGGTCCACCAGGCGGTCGGGCAGCAGGGTGTCCGGGGCCAGCCGCAGCTCCACCCCGCGCTCGGCCGCGACCGTCGCCTTGCCCACCAGCAGGGCGGCCAGCAGCGGATCGTGGACCCGCCCGGCCACCTGCTCGGCGGTGGCGCGGCGCACGCCCACGGCCCCGGCCAGGAACTCGGCCGCCTCCTCGTGCATTCCCAGCTCCAGCAGGCCCAGCAGGGCGTGGAGCCGGTTGGCGTGCTCGTGGTCCTGGGCGCGCAGGGCCTCCAGCAGCCCGCGGGTGCCGTCCAGCTCCCGTCCGAGCAGCTCCAGCTCGGTGCGGTCGCGGAGGGTGGCGACGGCGCCCCCGTCCGCGGTCGGCATCCGGTTGGCCACCAGCACCCGCCCGCCGCTGACGGCCAGCAGGTCGGGGCCGGTGACCTCACCGGACAGCACGTCGCGGACGCGCCCGGGCGGCAGGACCTCCTCCAGCGGCCGCCCGGTGTCCGCCGCGTCCAGTTCCAGCAGCCGCCGTGCCTCGTCGTTGGCCAGGCGGACCCGGCCGCGCCGGTCCAGCGCCACCACGCCCTCGCGGATGCCGTGCAGCATCGCCTCGCGCTCGGCGAGCAGGGCGGAGATGTCGGTGAAGGACAGGTCGTGGGTGCGGCTGCGCAGCCGCCGGGCGACGAGGTAGGCGGCCGCCGCCCCCGAGGCCAGGGCCCCGCTGGCGCACGCCAGCAGCACCGGCACCGAGTACAGCAGCCCGTCGCGCACGTTGCCGTAGGCGATCCCGACGGAGACCGCCCCGACGATCCGGCCGTCGCCGTCGCGCAGGGGGACCTTGCCGCGGGCGGAGCGGCCGAGCGTGCCCACGTCGATCTCCATGACCTCGCGGCCCGACAGCGCGGCGGAGGGATCGGTCGACACCCGCCGGCCCACCCGGTCCGGTTCGGGGTGGGACCAGCGCACCCCGCGCCGGTCCATGACCACCACGTACCCGGCGCCGGAGGCCCGGCGGATCCGCTCTGCGGCCGCCTGGACGGGGCCGCCGGGCGAGGGCGGGGCCGTCCGCACCCCCTCGGCGAAGCGGGGCTCGGCCGCGGTGGTGCGGGCGATGGCCAGGGCGCGGCGCATCGCCTGCTCGTCGAGCTCGTCGCTGAACAGCGCGAGGAACAGCCCGGTCGCCAGCGCGGTGACCCCGGTGACGATCGCCAGCTGGGCCAGCAGCACCTGCGAGAAGACGCGGCGCGGTCCCCTGATCCGCATATCCCGACCTCCCGGGTTCCGGCCGTCCGTTCCGCGCCAGGGTAAGCACCGCTGCCGCGCCGGGCCGGGCCCGGTTCCCGCCGGACCGGGCCCGGCCCGCCGCGCCGCCGGGGCCGTCACGCCGCGGCGCGGCCCCGGACCCGCCGCGCGAGGCGGCCGACCAGCGGCCACAGCACCACCAGGGCGGCCACGGCGTACAGCACGACCGCGGCCGGCTCGCTCCACAGCCCGCTCACCGCGCCGCCGCTGAGTTGGAGGGTGCGCCGCAGTTGCGCCTCGGCCAGCGGGCCGAGGATCACTCCGAGGATCAGCGGCAGCACCGGCAGCCCGAACCGCCGCATCGCGAACCCCAGCAGCCCCAGCACCAGCAGGACCACCAGGTCGACGGGCTGGAGGTTGACGGCGTAGGCGCCCAGCGCGGAGAAGAACAGGATGCCCGCGTACAGGTGGGGGCGCGGGACGCGCAGCAGCCTCGCCCACACCGGTGCCAGCGGCAGGTTCAGCACCAGCAGCAGCACGTTGCCGATGAACAGGCTCGCGATCAGCGCCCACACCAGGTCGCCCTCCCGCTCGAACAGCAGCGGGCCGGGCTGGATGCCGTACTGGGTGAAGGCGGCGAGCATGACCGCGCCGATGGCGTTGGCGGGCAGGCCCAGCGAGAGCATCGGCACGAAGGATCCCGCGGCCGCCCCCTTGTTGGTGGCCTCCGGACCGGCCACGCCCTCGATCGCCCCCCGCCCGAACTCGCCGCGGGGGCCGGCCAGCCGCTTCTCGGCGGCGTAGGACAGGACGGTGGGGATCTCGCCGCCGCCCGCGGGCAGCGCGCCCATGGGGAAGCCGATGGCCACGCCCCGCAGCCACGGCTTCCAGGAGCGCCGCACGTCCTCGCGGCTCATCCACGGCCTTCCCACCGGCACCGGCCTCACCGGCGTGCGCCGCAGGTGGGCGGCCACCCACAGGGCCTCGCCGACGGCGAAGACCGCGACGGCGACGACCACGATGTCGATGCCGTCCGCGAGCTGCGGCACGCCGAACGTCAGCCGCTGCTGGCCGGAGACGGAGTCGATGCCGACCAGGCCGATGGCCAGGCCCAGGGCCAGGGAGGAGAAGCCCCGTATCCGGGAGGAGCCGATGACGGCGGTCACCGTGGTCAGCGCCACCACCATGATCGCGAAGTAGGCGGGGGCGCCGAGCGTCACCGCGAAGTCCACCACCAGGGGGGCGAGGAAGACCAGCATGGCGGTGCCGATCGTGGAGGCCACGAAGGAGCCCACCACCGCCGTGGCCAGGGCCTGGGCGGCGAGCCCGCGCTTGGCCATGAGGTTGCCCTCGATCGCGGTGACCACCGACGCCGACTCGCCGGGCGTGTTGAGCAGGATCGAGGTGATCGCCCCGCCGAACATGCCGCCGTAGTAGATGCCGCCGAACATCACGAACGCGGCCGTGGGCTCCATGCCGAAGGTGACCGGCAGCAGCAGGGCCACGGCCATCGCCGGCCCGATGCCCGGCAGCACGCCCACCGCGGAGCCGACCAGCACGCCGACGAGGGCGTAGAGCAGGTTGACCGGGGACAGGACGGTCGCGAAACCGCCGAGGAGCGCTTCCAGCGTCTCCATCACAGGATTCCCTTCAGCACACCGGGCGGCAGGATGACGCCGAGCCCGTAGGCGAACGCGTAGAACGAGCCGACCGACAGGACGGCGGAGACCGCCGCGTCGCGCAGCGGGCGGCGACTGCCGAGCGCCCAGGCGGTGCCCCAGAACAGCAGGGCTCCCGAGATCGCCCAGCCCAGCGGTTCGATCAGGACCGCGTTGGCCAGGAAGAAGCCGACCACCAGCAGCACCGCGCGCCAGTCGGGCTTCGCGTCGGGGTCGACGTCCTCGCCGCCCTCGGCCTCGCCCCGGCCGCCGCGCAGCACGTCCGCGGTGAGCGCGGCGGCCAGCACCAGCAGGCCGGCCCCGACCGCGACGGGCACGGCCCTCGGCCCGATCGGGTCGGTGCCGGCGGCGGGCAGGCCGGGCATGGTCAGCGCGTCGAACAGCACCACCGCGCCGAGCAGGGCGAGCAGGGCGCACAGCAGGAGTTCGGCCCGGTTGGGCGTCCTCCCGTCCCCGCCGCCCCCCGGTGCCGAGGGGGGTCCGGCGGTTCCGGGCGCCGCCTCCGGCGCCCCGCCTGCCCCACCGGTCCCAGCCGTCCGCGTCATCTCCCGCGCCTCCGTCCTCTCGTCCGCCTGCGCCGTCCCCTCCGTCTCCCTCATCGGGCCAGCCCCAGCCTCTTGAGGGTCCGGGCGACCCTGGTGTTCTGGTCGGCCAGGAAGTCCTCGAACGCCTCGCCGTCCAGGAAGGCGTCGGACCAGCCGTTGCGCCGCACGGCGTCCTTCCACCCGGCGGATCCGCGCAGGGTGCGCAACGCCTCGACCAGCCGCTCCCGGCGCCTGTCCGGGAGGCCGGGGGCGGCGACCACCCCGCGCCAGTTGACGGCGGAGACCGGGGTCCCCGCCTCGGCCAGGGTGGGGGCGTCCACGCCCGCCACGGTGGTGGGGCCGGTGGTGGCCAGCACCCGGACGTCGCCGGTGGCGATCTGGTCGGCCATCTCGCCGATGCCCGTCGCCGCCACGTCGATCTTGCTGCCGAGCAGGGCGGTGAGCAGTTCGCCGCCGCCGTCGTAGCCGATGTAGCGGGTCCTGGTGGGGTCGATGCCGGCGGCCTCGGCGATCTGCATCGGCAGCAGGTGGTCAGGGCCTCCGGGGGAGGAGCCGCCGCCGACCGACAGCCCGCCGGGGTCGCGCCGCCAGGCCCGCAGGAAGTCGTCGAGGCTCTCCAGCCGGGAGTCCCTCGGCACGACGACGGCGCTGGGGTCCTCGATCAGCCGGGCCAGCGGCGTGGTGTCGGCCAGGCCGACCTCCGAGCGGTTGGTGAAGACCGCGCCGACGACGCCCAGGCCCATCATCATCAGCAGTCTGCCGTTGCCGCGGGCGTTGACCAGCCGGGACAGCCCGATGGTGCCGCCCGCCCCGGAGATGTTCATCACCTCCAGGCCGCGGGCCGCCTCCGACTCGGTCAGGGCCTTCCCGACGGTGCGGGCCGTGATGTCGTAGCCGCTGCCGGGACCGTTGCCGACGATCATGCGCAGACCGGTGAGCGGCCCGGACGAGCCCGTCCCGCTCTGCCGGGTCACCCCGCACCCGGTCGCCGCGGTCCACGCGGCGGGGACGAGCGCGGCCGCGGCTGCGGAGCGCAGCAGTGTGCGTCTGTCCACGGGAACCTCACTTCCGGAACGTCCGACGAAACGACGGGGTCCGCCAGACGCTGCCAGGAGGATGTGCTCCCGGTCACGGTTCGCAAAGCAGTGGTCGTTGAGTAACTTGTGGTCCGATGGAGCACAGGGTTCTGGTCGTCGACGACGACTTCATGGTCGCGCGGCTGCACGGCGTGTACGTCGACCGCACTCCCGGCTTCCGCACCGCGGGGGTGGCGCACGGGGCCGCGGAGGCGGTGCGGCAGGCCGCCCTCCTCTCCCCCGACCTGGTGCTGCTGGACCTGTACCTGCCCGACGGTCCGGGGCTGGAGGCGCTGCGCCGCATCCGCGAGGTGGCCCCGGAGGCGGACTTCCTGGTCGTCAGCGCCGCCAAGGACACCCAGACGGTGCGCCGGGCGCAGCGGGCGGGTGTGGTCAACTACCTGATCAAACCGTTCGAGCAGGCGGAGCTGCGGGCCCGGCTCGGCCACTGGCGGGCCACCCGGCTCGCCCTGGACGGCACCCGGAGCACCGACCAGTCCCAGGTGGACCGCCTCTTCCCGGTGCCGGGCCCGGGCCGTGCGGGAGGGCAGCGCGCGCACCGCGACGCGCTGCCCAAGGGGCTCAGCTCCCCCACCGCGTCGCTGGTGGAGGAGGCGCTGCGGTCGGCGGGACCGGAGGGGCTGTCGGCGAGCGAGTGCGCGGCCGGGACCGGCCTGTCCCGGGTCAGCGCCCGCCGCTACCTGGAGCACTTCACCGCCGCCGGCCGGGCCGGGGTCCATCTGCGGTACGGCACCACCGGGCGTCCCGAGCGGCGCTACACCTGGCACCCCTGAGCCCGGTGCCCCCTCAGGCCGTGCGGTGCCGGAAGAGCAGTGCGGCGGCGGCCACCGAGGCGGCGAGCAGGCCGGCGCACCAGGCCAGGGCCCACCAGGCCGCGTCCCCCGCGGGCTGGTCCAGGAGCAGGCCGCGCAGCGCCTCGATGACGTGGGTGGCCGGCTGGTTCTCGGCGAACCCGTGCATCCAGTCCGGCATGGTCTCCACGGGCACGAAGGCGCTGCTGGGGTAGGGCAGGAAGAGGACGAGGAAGGTGAAGCCGTTCGCGGCCTCGGCGGACCTCGCCAGCAGGCCGACCGCCGCCGACAGCCAGGAGAAGGCCAGGACGTAGGCGGCCAGGATTCCCACCGCGGCCACCCAGGCCGGACCGCCCGCCTGGGGGCGGAAGCCGATGAGGAAGGCGACCGCGAACACCACCGCGGTGGCGGCGGTGTTGCGCGCCATGCTCGCGGCGACGTGTCCGGCGAGGAGCGAGGTGCCGCTGACGTCCAGGGAGCGGAAGCGGTCGACGACGCCCTCGGTCATGTCGTTGCTGACGCCGACGGCGGTGCCGGCGGCGCCGAACCCGGCGCACAGCACCAGTACGCCGGGGACGACGTAGGTGACGTAGTCGGTGCCGGTGTCGATCGCCCCTCCGAAGAGGTAGACGAAGAGCAGCATCAGCATCACGGGCAGGATCAGCGAGGTCAGCAGCGCGTCGACGGTGCGGGCGGAGAGCCGCGCGCTGCGGGCGGCCAGGACCAGGGCGTCGGCCGGGCCGCGGCACGGGGGCCGGGGCGCTGCGGTGCGGGGCGCGGCGGCGGTCTCAGACACGGGCGGCCTCCTCGGCGGCGGGGGCGGCGGAGTGGCCGGTGAGGGCCAGGAACACGTCGTCGAGGGTGGCCTCGTGCACGGCGAACCGCTCCACCGCGTCGCGGTCCGGGTCCACCCCGTCCAGCAGCGCCCTCACGTGTGCCGCGCTCCCGTCGGTGGGCACCCCCAGGACGAGGCGCTCGGGGTCGCGGAGCACCGCGATGCCGTCGAGCCGGTCCGCCACCCGCGCGTACGCGGCGGGGCCGGCGAGCGTGAGGTCCAGGCGCCGCCCGGCGATCCGGCGCTTGAGTCCGGCCGGGGTGCCCTCGGCGACCACCCGGCCGCCGTCGAGGAGTGCGACGCGGTCGGCGAGCCGGTCGGCCTCCTCCAGGTACTGGGTGGTGAGGAAGACCGTCGTCCCGGTGCCGGCGAGGGAGGCGACGAACTCCCACAGGGCCCGCCTGCTGCGCGGGTCGAGCCCGGTGGTGGGCTCGTCGAGGAAGACCACCTCGGGGTCCGCGACGAGACCGGCCGCGATGTCGAGCCGGCGGCGCATCCCGCCGGAGTAGGTGCCGACCCGGCGGCGGGCGGCGGCGGTGAGGTCGAACCGCTCCAGCAGCTCCCCGGCGCGCTCGCGGGCCCGGCGCCGCGGCAGCCCGCCCAGCCGCCCCATCATGCGGAGGTTCTCCTCGCCGGTCTGCTCGGCGTCCAGGGCCGCGTACTGGCCGGTGAGGCTGATGCGGCGGCGGACCTCGCGCCGCTCGCGCACCGCGTCGAAGCCGGCCACGCGGACCCGTCCCGCGTCCGGGCGCGTCAGGGTGGCCAGGATGCGCACGGTCGTGGTCTTGCCCGCGCCGTTGGGCCCGAGCAGGGAGAACACGCTGCCGCGCGCCACGCTCAGGTCGACTCCGGCCAGGACCGGATCCCGCCCGTAGGACTTCTTCAGTCCGGTCGCCTCGACCGCCGGTTCGCCGGTCATCCCGACCACCCCCTCTGTGCTGCGTACCAGGTACGCGCTTCTGTGTATGCCATACGCTCTACTGCGTAAGGTATACACGGACCTAGGATGGCGGTCAACCCGAACCGAGGACCAGAAAGCGGCGGAGACGATGGCGAAGGACAGCGGCACCGGGCTGCCACCAGGGGTCGAAACCGCCTGGGGCCTGCGCGAACGCCCTGGGAAGGGCCCCAGGCCGGGGCTGAGCGTGGACCGGATCGTCGACGCCGCCGTCAAGATCGCCGACGCCGAGGGGCTGCCGGCGGTCTCCATGGGCCGGGTGGCCTCCGCCCTCGGCGTCTCGACGATGTCCCTGTACCGGTACGTGGCGTCCAAGGAGGAATTGCTGGTCCTGATGCAGGAGGCGGTCCTCGGGCAGCCTCCCGCGGAGGAGGCCGGCCCCGAGCCGGAGGACTGGCGGTCCGCGCTCGCCCGGTGGGCCCGAGCGATGCGGGAGGTGCTGTACCGCAACCTGTGGCTGCTGCGCCTCCCCGTCACCACCCCGCCCACCACACCCCGGGCGCTCGCCTGGATGGAGCGGGGACTGGGCTGCCTGCGGAGCACCGGCCTGGACGCGGGCGAGAAGCTCCAGGTCCTGCTGCTGGTCGACGGCTTCGTCAGGAACGAGGCGAGGCTGGCGGCCGACCTCGCCTCCGCCGCCCGGGCCGCGGACTCCACCGTCGAGGAGGCCATGGCCTCCTACTCCCGGCTCCTCGCCTCCCTGGTGGACCCGCGGCGCTTCCCGGAGGTCGGCGAGGTGCTGAAGACGGGGGCGATGAGCGACGGGGGCCCCGAGGACGCGGAGTTCGCCTTCGGCCTCGAACGCATCCTGGACGGCATCGAGGCCCTGGTGCGGGAGAGGAACGGCGCCGCGGAGCGCTGACGCACGGCGGCGTCCGCGGCCCGGACCGCGGACGCCGGTGCGGGCCGCCGGAGCGCGGCCCCCGCCCCGCCGTACGGTACGGCGGGGCGGGGGCCGCGCGCGGTGTCACCCCGTCCGGTGCTCCAGCCAGACGGCGGTGTCCGGCGGCAGCGTCCTCCCGTCGCACCCGCCGCCGGCCAGCAGGGGCCCGGCGGCCGCGGACGGCGGCAGGGGCAGCGGGGCGCCGGAGAGGTTCACCCGGCACTCCAGGGCGCCCTTGCGGAAGGCCAGCTCCCCTTCCGCGGAGGGCAGCCAGGCGAAGCTCTCGTCGCCGGCGAAGGAGCGGCGGAGCTTCAGGGCGGTGCGGTACAGCTCCAGGAAGGAGCCGGGCCGGCCGCTCTGGGCCTCCACCGAGTACTCGCCCCAGTCCTCCGGCTGCGGCAGCCAGCTGCCGCCCGGACCGAAGCCGTACGACGGACCGGAGCGCTCCCAGGGCAGCGGGACGCGGCAGCCGTCGCGGCCCTTGCGGGTGCGGCCGGTGCGCTCCCACATCGGGTCGCGCAGCGCCTCGCGCGGCAGGTCGGCCACCTCCGGCAGGCCCAGTTCCTCACCCTGGTAGAGGTAGGTGGTGCCCGGCAGCGCCAGGGTCAGCAGGGCGGCGGCACGGGCCCGGCGGCGGCCGAGTTCCGCGTCCGCGGCGGGCTCGCGGCCGTCCGCCATCAGCCAGGCGACCGTGTCGGCGCCGGCGGGCAGGGCGTAGCGGCTGGTGTGGCGCACCACGTCGTGGTTGGAGAGCACCCAGGTCGGCAGCGCGCCGACGGAACGCGCGCCCTCCAGGGAGGCGTCGATCACCCTGCGGAACGCGGCGGCGTCCCAGGGGCAGCGCAGGTAGGGGAAGTTGAAGGCCTGGTGGCACTCGTCGGGGCGGGTGTACAGCGGCAGCCGGGACTCGCTGACGCCCGCCTCGGCGACCGCGATGCGCGGCGGGTCGTACCCGTCCAGGATCCTGCGCCAGGCGCGGTGGATGTCGTGCACCTCGTCGCGGTCCCAGAAGGGGTGGTCGTGGCCCTCGGGCGGTGCGTTGAGGGGGGCGGAGTCCGCGCCGCGGGTGTCGCGCAGCGGCGGGGCGAGGTCCTTGCGCATGCCGTGCGCCACGTCGATGCGGAAGCCGTCGACGCCCAGGTCCAGCCAGAACCGCAGGACGCTTTCGAACTCGGCGGCGACCTCGGGGTTCTCCCAGTTCAGGTCGGGCTGTTCGGCGGCGAAGATGTGCATGTACCACTGGCCGTCCGGCACCCGGGTCCAGGCCGGGCCGCCGAACTTGGACTGCCAGTCGGAGGGCGGCTCGGCCCCGTCCGGCCCGCGGCCGTCCCGGAAGACGAACCGGTCGCGGACGGGCGAGCCGGGCGGGGAGGCCAGGGCCTCGGCGAACCAGGGGTGCTCGCTGGAGCAGTGGTTGGGGACGACGTCCACGATGACCTTCAGCCCGAGGGAGTGGGCCCGGTCCAGCAGGTCGCGGAAGTCCTCCAGGGTGCCGTGCCGGGGGTCGACGCCGCGGTAGTCGCTCACGTCGTAGCCGCCGTCGGCCCAGGGCGAGCGGTAGAAGGGGGTCAGCCACACGGCGTCCGCACCGAGTTCGGCGACATGGCCGAGGCGGTCCGCGGCTCCGCGCAGGTCGCCCATTCCGTCACCGTCGGAGTCGGCGAAGCTGGGCACGTATATCTGGTAGACGACCGACTCCCGCCACCAGTCGGAGCTGCCCGGGGACGTGCTCTGTATCACGGAGGTACCTCTCGCGCATTCGTACGACGGTCGGTCTTGACAGGCGCAACCGCGCCCCGCGTCAAGAAATGTCCCGGACACCAGCGTGCGGCATACGCCGCGTCCGGGATCCGGACACCCCGCCGCACCCCGGGGCGGGGATTCCTGATTCGCCCCCCGGACGGCGGGTAGCCGTGCTCGTACCGTCCGCATTCCTCCACGCAGCGGGAGCCAGATGAACGGAACGACGTCCGCGGCACAGCAGACCACCGGCGGGATCACCGGCTGGGCCACCGGCCTGATGGAGACGCTCGGCGCTCCCGGGGCGGGGCTGGCCATCGCCCTGGAGAACCTCTTCCCGCCCCTGCCGAGCGAGGTGATCCTGCCGCTGGCCGGGTTCACCGCCAGCCGCGGCGACATCAGCCTGTTCTCGGCGCTGCTGTGGACCACCCTCGGCTCGGTCGTCGGCGCCCTGGCCCTGTACTGGGTGGGCGCCCTGCTGGGGCGGGAGCGGACCCTGGCGGTCGCCTCCAGGGTACCGCTGCTCAAACCCGGGGACATCGAGAAGACGGAGGCGTGGTTCTCCCGGCACGGCACCAAGGCGGTCTTCTTCGGGCGGATGGTCCCGGTCTTCCGCAGCCTGGTCTCCGTCCCCGCGGGCGTCGAGCGGATGCCGGTGCGGACGTTCCTGACCCTCACCACGCTCGGCAGCCTGCTGTGGAACACCCTCTTCGTGCTCGCCGGCTACCTGCTGGGAGAGAACTGGGACTCCGTCTCGGGCTACGTCTCGATGTACTCCAAGGCCGTGGTGGCGATCATCCTCGTGGCGGTCGTGGGCTTCTTCGCCGTACGCCTGGTGAGGTCGCGCCGCGGCGAAGGGTAGGGACGGCCCCGGGGCCCGGGGCCCGGGGCTCAGGTGCGCCCCTCCCCTCCTGTGCCTCCTCCAGGACGGGCTGGGCCGCCATCCACCCGGCCCGCACCACGCGGAAGCCCGCCTCCTCGTAGGCGTCGCAGACCAGCGGGTCGTCGTCCACCACCAGGGCGACCGTGCGGTCCCGCGCCAGCGTGCGCAGCAGTTCGGGCTTGGTGACGCGGGCGGGGCGGCGGTCCCGGTCACCGCGCATCATCAGCCTCCCCTCCGGCAGGCCGTGCCGCTCCAGCCACTCCACGGTGTCGCGGCGGCACCGCTCGGGGCGGCCGGTCACGTACACCACCTCGTGCCCGGCGGCGCCGGCGAGCGCCAGGTCCACGCCTTCGGCCAGCGGCGGGTCGGCGGGGGCGGCGGCGAAGAAGGCGTCCCAGTCGCGGGGACGGGAGTCGAGGAAGTGCAGCCGGTGGCGGGTGTCGGCGAGGGTTCCGTCCAGGTCGAAGACCGCCAGGGGGCGGGGTTCCACAGGTCACCTCCGGGGCGGGGTGCGAGGCGGCACCGCGGGTGCGGCACCCTGCCATGGTCCCATCCGGGGCCGCCCCCGCCGCACGGCCGCGGTCACGTCCGGCGCAGCCCGTCCGCCCACCACCGCAGGGCCTCGGTCGCGGTGCCGGGCGGCACCTCGTGGCCGCCGCCGAACTCCCGGTAGGTCACCGCGTAGCCGCTCTGGGCCAGTTCGGGCACCAGGCGGCGGCTGCACTGCCCCACCGGCAGCACGGGGTCGGCCCGGCCGTGCGAGACGAAGATCCGGGGGCGCCCGTGGTGGACCATCGGCGCCATGAAACCGGGTGAGAAGGCGAGCACCGCGCCGAACAGGTCGCCGTTGGCCAGCCCGAGCGACAGCGCGTAGGAGGCGCCGTCGGAGAAGCCGGCCACCGCCACCCCCGCCGGGTCCACCGGGAAGCGCCGGAAGACGTCGTGGAGGGCGGCGTCCAGCCGGGCCACGTCCGGGCCGTAGCCCTCGCGGACGACGTCCCAGGTGCTGCCGGCCGCCTGGGGGGCCAGCAGCAGCAGTGACGCGGAGCCGGCCTGGGGCAGCAGCCAGGACAGGGCCTGCTCCGCCGTGCCCCCGGCTCCGTGGACCACCGTCACCAGCCGGTACGGCCGCCCGGCCGCGCGGTCCCCCGGCGCCGGCGGGACGCGCAGCAGCGCCTCGCCCGCCACCCGGTACGTGCCCGGCTCCCCCTCGCCGGCCGGGGAGGCCGACGGCCGGGCGGTGAGCCGCCCATGCCGCGCGTCCTCCGTGACGGCCGGGTGGGGCAGTCCGCGTTCCGGGCCCGCCCGCCGGGGGGCCGCGCCCGTCCCGGCCGCCTGCCGCGGTGTCCTGTCCACCGTGCGCTCCTCCCGTTCTCCGGTCGCGCCGCCGTTCCCGCCGCGGCGCCGTCCCTCAGCGGACGCCGAACCGCCGTCCGGCGCCCAGGACCGCGCCGGTCAGCAGCGCCGCGGTGGCCAGCCGCCGCGCGGCGGTGCGCCGCCGCCCGTGCCAGCCGCCGTGCACCGCCCCCTCGCCGGGGAGCGGGGCGAACAGGTTGCCCCCGGTGTCCGGACCCGGCTCGTGGCGGGAGAGGTGGGTGCGGTCGGCCTGGAAGGCCATCATCCGCTCGGCCGCGCCCGGCATCGTCCTCGCCTCCATGATCATCTGCCGTCCCGCCGGGCCGACGACCTTCTCCCGGCGCGGCGAACCGGCCAGCGCGACGACGGCGCGGGCGACGCGCTCGGGGGTGTAGACCGGCGGCATGGCCACCGGCCTGCGCCCGGTGTGGTTGGCCGCGTGGTCGAACAGCGGGGTGTCGATGGTGGCCGGGAGCACGGTGCACACCGCGACGCGCCGCAGCCCGTCCAGCCGCAGCTCCTGCCGGAGGCTGGTGCCCAGCGCCCGGACGGCCGCCTTGGACATGCCGTAGGCGTGGGTGTAGGGCTGGGGCAGGGCGGCGACGACGGACGAGACGTTGACCAGCGTGCCCCGCCCCTGCTCGCGCATCACCCCCAGGGCCGCGCGGGCGCCGTGGACGTATCCCATGACGTTGACCTCCAGCACCCTGCGGATCTCCTCCACCGGGGTGTCCAGGAAGGGCCCGAAGACGGTGACGGCGGCGTTGTTGACCCACACGTCGATCCGCCCGAAGCGCTCGACCGCCCGCCGGGCCAGCTCCTGGACGGCCCCGGCGTCGGTGACGTCGGTCGGCACCACCAGGGTCCGTGCGCCCCGGTGCCTCCCGCAGCGCTCCGCGGCCTCCTCCAGGGCCTCCTCGCGGCGGGCCGCCAGCACCACCGCGCAGCCCTTCCGGGCGAACGCCTCGGCCGTGGCGCGTCCGATACCGCTCGACGCGCCGGTCACCACCACCACAGAACCGCGTACCCGCATGCGCCGGCCTCCTCGTGTCCGTCCCGTCCTGCGCCGGTCACGCGCTCACCGCGCGTGCGGCCGGGCCCGGCGGGCCCGGCCCCGTCCGCTGCGGCGGGTCCGTCCCGCCGTCCGGCGCCGGTGTACCCGTGGGCGGGCCGGACATGCCCGGCCCGCCCACGGGTAGACACCCCCGCATGGCAGGAGAAAACGACACGAACCGCGACAGGGAGCACGAAGGAACCGGTTCCGGGGCGTCCCGCTGGGACGCGGACGGGGACCGGGTCCGCGAGATACGGGAGGAGGAGCGGCGGCGGAAGGAGTCCCGCCCCTTCGACTACCCCTACCCCGAGCGCCGGGCGAACGTACGGGCCCGGCGCCACATCAGCCGGGAGGAGGCGGACGCCGACATGCCGCCGGGCCTCTCCGGCAGCTACGGGACCACCGGAGGCGGGCAGCCGGCCGGCCCCGCCCACACCCCGCCGAGCAGGTCGGTCACCGAGGAGGACCCGGCCGGGACGGTCGACCGGGACGACGGGGAGGGCTCCGGCGGCACGGGCCGGTGACGCGTTTCGGGCACCGCGGCCGGGGCACGCGCGTCGCATGAGCCTCCCCCGCCCCATCGCCGACAGCACTCCGTCCCTCCTCGCCCGGGGGTACGGCTGGCTGCCGGACCGCATGCGCCGCGCCGCGGTCCCCCTGGTCCGCGCCCGGCTGCTGGGCCGCCGGGCCGTGGCCCTGCGCGGCCCGGACGCGGTGCGGTTCGTCTACGACGAGCGCAACGTGCGGCGGCACGGCGCCCTGCCCGAGCCCGTGAGGAGCACCCTGTTCGGGCACGGCGCGGTGCACACCCTGGACGGGGAGGCGCACCGCGTGCGCAAGGCGATGTTCCTGTCCCTGCTGACCTCGCGCGAGGGGATCGGCGACCTGGTCGGCCACGCCACCGGGGCGTGGGACGCGGCCGCCGCCCGGTGGGCCGGGCAGGGGCGCGTGGTGCTGTTCGACTCGGCGGCCGAGGTGCTCACCGAGGCGGTCTGCCGGTGGTCCGGCGTACCGCTTCCCGCTTCCGGGGCGGGGCCGCTCTCCCGGGACCTGGTGGCCATGGTCGACGGTTTCGCCACCGTGGGGCCGCGCCACTGGCGCGCCCGTGCGGCGCGCCGCCGCCGGGAGAGGTGGCTGGCCCGCCTGGTGGAGGAGGTCCGGGACGGATCGGCCGCCGTGCCGGAGGGTTCGGTGGTGGACGTGGTGGCGCGGCACCGCGACGCCGACGGCGAGCCGCTGGACTCCCGTACGGCCGCGGTGGAGATCCTCAACGTCCTGCGGCCCACCGTCGCGGTCTGCTGGTTCGTCGCCTTCGCGGCCCACGCGCTGCACCGGTGGCCGGAGCACCGGGACCGCCTGGTCGAGGAGGCCCGCCGGGAGGACCGGGAGACCGGGGGCGCGTACGCCGAGGCGTTCGTCCACGAGGTGCGCCGCTTCTACCCGTTCGCGCCGTTCATCGGCGGCCTGGCGGTGCGGGACCTGTCGTGGCGGGGCCGCCCGATCCCCGCCGGAGCGCTCGTCCTGCTCGACATCCACGGGCAGAACCACGACGCCGGGCTGTGGGACGAGCCCTACTCCTTCGTCCCGGAACGGTTCCTCGACCGGCCGGTGGAGCGCGACGAGCTGATCCCCCAGGGCGGCGGCGACCCGGCGGCCGGCCACCGCTGCCCCGGTGAGGACGTCACGATCGCCCTGCTCCGGGCCCTGTCGGTGCGGTTGGCGCGGCTGGCGTACGAGGTCCCCGAGCAGGATCTGCGCATTCCGCTGCGGCGCGTCCCCACCCGCCCGCGCAGCGGCTTCGCCGTCACGGACGTGCGCCCGCACGGCGGCTGACGGCGAGCCCTCCGGGCTTTCACGCTCACCACCCGTCGCCGCCGCGGGCCGCCCCGCGCCCGCCCGCCTCCCCGGTCCCGTCGGCGGGCCGCACGTCGAACCCGCCGCGGCCGTCGACGCGCACCTCCCACACCGCGTCGAACCCGTCGGACCGGCCCGGTCTGCGCAGCCGCCTCAGGGTGTCGAAGAACCCCGCCTCGGGCACCCGCTCCCGGCCCTGCCGGGCGGCGTTGCGGGCCAGGGCGCCCGGTACGTCCGGCGGGAACCAGTAGGCCACCACCCGCGCCCCGTGGGCGCGTCCGGCTGCGATCAGCGGCGCCCACTCCAGGGGCGAGGGGTTGGTGTTGTCGACGACGACCGAGCTCCCCCGCTCCAGCGCCTCGGCCACCATCCGCAGCTGGCGGCCCTGCTTGTTCCGGGCCGAGCGCGGGAAGAGGTCCTTGCTGACCACGACGGAGTCCCGGGGGAACGCACGGGCGCGGAAGGTGGTCTTGCCCGCCCCCTGCAGGCCCACCAGTACGGCGAGCACCGGAGGGGAGCCCCCGGGGCCGGGCCCCGGGGGCTCCCCTCCGGACGGCGGCCCGGACGGCGTCACGGCACCCCGCCGCGCCGGGCTCCGGCGTACCGCGCCGTGCCGCCGGCCACCGCCTCAGCCCTCGGCCTTCTGCTGGGTCAGGCTCCAGGCGTACTGCAGCCAGTCGGAGGCGGTGACCGTGGTCAGGCACGAGGCGACCAGGCGGGTGGCGCGCGGCGCCGTGGCGTAGCCCATGGTGAGACCGGTGGCGATCCACATCCCGACGCAGAAGGGGCAGGCCAGCAGTTCGCCCACGGAGCGGTGCACCCCGTGGCCGCGCGGTTCGTCCATGACCTCCGCCCCGCCGATGCTCCCGGCGCGCCGGGTGAAGGGGGCCCGCAGGAAGCTGGTGACCTTGTCCTTGGTCAGCAGGCGGGAGCTGCGGTAGGTCGCCACTCCCATCAGCAGCAGGTCCAGTGGCGGCACCCGCTCGGGCAGCGGCCGCCCGGAGGCCCTCATCCGCCAGGCGAACAGGCCGACGCCGCTCGCGTAGACGCTCGCCAGCACGGTCAGTCCGCGCAGGGAGACCTCTCCCTCCTCGGCGTACCCGTCGGCGCCGGTGACCCGGCCCACCGTCTCGGCGGCCTGGTCCATCGCACCACTCATCCGTCTCCTCCTCGTCACCGGCTGTGGGTGTGCCGCTCCGCCGGTCCGCTCAGGGCCTGGGGTTGACGCGCCGCCATCGGGGGCGCGCGTCGGCCCCTCTGCGTCCCGCCACCGAGGCGCACCGCGGGCACAGGCGCTGGACCCGGTCGGCCGCACCACCCGACTCCGGTATGACGTCGGTCCACTCCACGTGCGGGAAGCGGCCGAGCCGCGACCTGCTGAGGGACAGGCCGCACACGGTCTGGTTGGTGCCCTGTTCCCAGGCGTGCACCTCTCCCGCGGGCAGGCGGACGTTGTCCTCCTCGTCGGTCCACCGGCCCGAGGCCGCCACTGCATAGCGTTTGCGTACTGGCACGGATGACGGGTTTCCCGCTGCGGCCCCCTCCACACCCTCCCCGCGGTGCCCGGAGTGGTGGGCGGGTGGCGCGGCGCTTCCCCGGTGCGATCCGCTCACGCCCTGCCGCAGGCTCCGCGGCGCCGGGCCGGGACCCGGCCCGCCCCCGGTAGGCACGCGGCGCCCCGGCGGGGGCGGCGGCCGCCCGGTGCGCCCCGTCCGCCGGACGCCGGGCGCCTCACTCCCCTGCGGCCGGGGAGTCCGCGCGGCGCTGGAGCTTGCCGCCCGTACGGAATGCGTGGATGCCGTGGCCCCGCTCCTCCGCGGTCCGCACCACCTCCTCCCAGCCCAGCGACCGGCCGCCCACCGCGAGCAGGGGGCCGGTGGCGCGGGCGCCGATCAGTCCGGCCAGCAGCTCCACGGCGCGGCCGCTGAGCGCTCCCTCGTCCGCGGGGACGGCTCTGCCGGACACGCCGGTCACCCGCCGGCCGGCCAGGTCGACGTCCCCCGTCTCCAGCGAGAGCAGGTCCAGGACCTTCAGCTCGCACTCCCACAGCAGCAGCCACAGCGCCCGGTGGGCCAGGGGGACGGAGTCGTCGCCGAGCAGCTCCTCGAGCCGTTCGGCCGTGATGCGGTCGTCCGTGAGCGTCATGGCCCGGCAGTATTCCGGGGGAGGGCGGCGGAGGATAGGGGTAGGAGCAATCCTTCACGTGAAAGGCCGCCGGCCGCCGCGCACCGCCGGGGAGGACGGTGCGCGGCGGGCTCGGCGGCCCGGGGGGCGGTTTCCCGTCAGCAGCTCAGGTTGCTGCCCGGGGTGGTGCCCAGGATCTGCACGAACCGCTGGTAGTTGTTGATGCGGCTCTGCACCTGGGCGGGGTTGCGCCCGCCGCACTCCAGGGAGCCGTTGATGCTGCGGATGGTCTCGCCGAAGCCGTGTCCGTTCACCATCGCGTTGTGCGGGGTCATGGTGCCCGGACCGCTCTGGGTGTTCCAGTACCACAGGGCGGTCTTCCAGGCGACGGCCGCGTCCCGCTCCACCAGGTACGGGTTGCGGAGCAGGTCGATGCCCAGGGCGTCGCCCGCGGCCTTGTAGTTGAAGTTCCAGCTGAGCTGGATCGGACCGCGCCCGTAGTAGGCGGCCCGGCCCGCGGGGCAGCCGTAGGGCTGGCTGTCGTCGCAGTAGTGGGGGTAGTTGGCGGTGTTCTGCTCCACGATGTGGACCAGGCCGCCGGTCTCGTGGGAGACGTTGGCGAGGAAGGCGGCGGCCTCCCGCTTCCTGACGGTGTCGCTGCCGGTGGTGGCGAAGGCGGGGTAGGCGCTCAGGGCGGCCTTCAGGCCCTGGTAGGTGTAGAAGGAGTTCCGGTTCGGGAACATCTGGTTGAACTGCGCTTCGCTGACCACGAAGCCCGAGGGGGACGGGTCCGTGGGCGGGGTCGTGCCGCCGCAGGCGCCCTGGTCGGCCCAGACGCCGGTGTTCCCGGGGGGCGCCTCGTTCTGGGTCCACCACTTGGCGGACCAGTTGCGGCCGTTGTGGGAGACGGTGTCCCCGCCCCAGTAGGCCGTCGAGGAGTTCCAGGCCGGGGCGCAGTCGGCCGCCGAGGCGGAGGTCGCGGGCAGGGCGACCGCCAGGGCACCGGCGAGCGCGGAGGCGGCGACGCCCGCCAGCAGACGCTTTCGTAGCACCTGAACGTCCCTTCGCATGGGGGGATGGGTCGCCACCACTCAAGCGTGTTGGTATGTACCAGTCAAGGTATAGACCAAAGGTGTTCCGGATTCGAGCGGCCGGTGGCCGATCCGCCGCCCGTGGGGCACGGACGCCCCCGAGGGCTTCGGACACCCGGGGACAGCACGGGGCACACGGGACGCCGGGGCATGCGGACCATGGGACGATATGAGGAACGCTCACCCGACTTTCATTCACCGTGAAGGTCGTTCACCGTGATCGTATGGCTTACGGCTTCACCCGAATGCCGCCCTTCCGGCAGGTTTCCGGCTCGTTGTTGTGGACGTGACTCCACCACATCCGCTTTCCGCATCAGCGCCCCGCCGCGCCGGACGGGGCTGCCATGGGTGACCCGGGCCAGTACTACGATCCCTACGGCATGGCGCCGGGCGGCCCCCAGAACGGGTACCGGCCCGCCGGCGGCCACCCGGAGTTCGTCCCGGCCCCCGCGCCGGAGCAGGGTCACCCCGCCGTGCCGGACGTGGACCTCCTGGACCCCTCCTGGGACTTCGAGGCCGAACTGGCCAAGCTGCTCCGCGACTCCGGCCGGCTCCACGACCCGGCCGGGCAGCACGCCCCGCACCAGCCCCAGGAGCCGTCCGCGCCGCAGCCCGAGGGCAGGGCGGACGACGCCACCTGGGTGCTGCGCCGCTTCGACCCCTCCGACGAGGGAGCGCCGGCGGACGGTTCCGGCGAGCCCGCCCCGGCCCGCTCGCCGACGCGGCAGAGGTCCGACCGCCGCCACCGCCGCAGGCGCCGCACCCCGCACCGCTCCGAGGTGTCCTGGCTGCACATGTTCAGCTTCGCGATCGCGGCGCTGACGGCCGGCATCGTGGCGATGGTCAGCGTGCTCGGCGGCCTGGTCTCCTACGACCCGCTGCGCCAGGTCGCCGGGCCCGGGGTCCCCTCGGACCTGGCCCGGTGGTGGCCCCTGCTGATCTACGGCCCCTGGCTCGCCGGCTCGCTGTCGATCCTGCGCGCCACCGTGCTGCGCCGCCGGGTGCGGCACTCCTGGGCCGTGGTGATCGCCTTCTCGACCGTCGCGGTGGCCCTGTGCGTGGCGGAGGCCCCCAGGACCCTGGCCGGGATCGCGGCCGCCGGCCTCCCCCCGATCACCGCCCTGGCCTGCTTCCACCAGCTCGTCGGGCAGATCACCCTCACCCAGCCCCGGCACGCGCTGCCCCGCCGCCCCGCCCCCCTGCCGCAGCAGCGCGGTCCGCTCCCCCGAAAGCGGACCGCGCGCCGTCCGGAGGGGCGCGGCTGACCGCCCCGCCGTCCGCCGCGCGGGCGGGCGGGACGACCGGACCCGGCCGGGTGCCCGCGGTGGGCACCCGGCCGGGTCCGTCGTGCCGCGGACCCGCCCGTCAGCGGCGCCGGCCGGCCCGCATGCTCTCCGGCGGGCCCAGGTAACTCGGCTCCAGGCCGCCGGTGTCCACCACGATCCGGTGGACGACGACGGTCGGGTCGACCATCCACAGCTTCAGGGTGTGGACGCCCGGCCGGTCGATCCGGTGCCGGGTGGAGGTCCGGTTGACGTTGTCGGAGGTGTTCCGCGCCCACCGCTTGTTCATGTAGGTGTCGTCCGCGCCCGTGGCGGTGGTGACGTTGACGGTCTGCGGCTCGGCGTCGTCGATCGAGACGGCGTACCGCAGGCCCTCCGTCGGCAGCACGTTGTTGCGGGGCGCCAGGTACACCCAGACCTCCGCCTCGCCGGCCGTGGTGAGGGTCATCTCGTACTCCAGGCGCGGCCCGCGGCCGCCCGGCGTGCGACTGGGCGCGGTGACCGGGTAGGGCTCCATCCCGTCCTCGTCCCGCCCGGCGTCGGGCAGGCGCTTCCAGTGGACCCCGGCGCCGCCCACGGCCCGGGTGCAGTGGGCGGCCTCCATGCAGACGTAGCCGCCCGCCTCGACGAAGCCCCGCAGCCGGTGGCGCGGGAGCGCGGGGTTCTCCACCACGGCCGTGACCTCCACCGCGGCGCCGTCCGGCCCGTGGACCGTGATCGGCACCCGCGTCAGCCCCTTGGGGGCCCGCTTCCAGTCGATGCGCACGGTGGCGCGCACCTCCTCCTCGACCCGGCCGCGGGCGCGGTCGATCAGCACCCAGGGCTCGGCCGCGGTGATGCGGTAGTCGAACGGCCGGGTGCCGCGGTTGAAGACGTCGATGTACTGGTCGGGGCGGGTCTGGTAGGGGCTGAAGGCGGGGAGCACCGCCGTGCCGCCCGCCTCGGGCCACCACAGGTCGGAGCCGTCGACCGCCACACCCATCTCGGCCCGGTCGGGCAGCTCGATGCGCTTCACCGCCGGGAAGACCTCGTCGGGCAGGGCGACGTGGTTCGGGGTCTGGGGCTGCTGCCAGGGCGCGTCGGGGCCGTAGCGCTCCACGTCGCCGTAGCCGATCTTCGGCTGGGTCTGGAAGCCCTTCCACTTCCCCCCGGCGAGGATGTTGTTGTAGTGGTCCGACATCGCCTGGTCGTCGGCGAAGCGGGCGTCGGTGAGGTCGGCGTAGCGGTTGGTGGCGGCGCGCCCCTGGGCCGCGTAGAGGAGGTTGGTGAACTCCGCCTCGCGCAGCTCGTAGAGGTTGGCGGTGGCCTTCACCTGGTAGAGGACGAGCTGGTGGTAGGCGTCCTGGTCGTCGCGCGGGAGCTTGCGTCCGAGGCGCTCGGCCTTGCGCGCCAGTTCCCGCCACTGCCGGGTGACCCGCGCCATCTCGCCGTAGTGGTTGAGGTGGTACGGGCTGGCCTGGTCGTCGTAGACGACCGCCGCGTCGTCCTTCGACAGGTCCTTGGCGGGATCCAGGGTGATGCGCCGGTTGAGCAGCTCGGGCTTGCGGCGGGCCTGGAGGAAGCCGTAGGCGTGCAGGATCTCGGCGATCTCCGCCGCGTGCTCGGGGCCGAAGCTCTGCTCGGCGTACCGCCGCTCCCACTCCCCCAGGCGCTCCAGCGTCCAGCGCCCGGGGTCCCAGGCGTAGTCGAGGAAGAACTGGGTGGGCATCTCCTCGGCCTTGAGGTCGCCCACGTTGACCACCCACAGCCGGTCCACGCCGTAGGTGTAGGTCAGGTGGAGCTGCTCCCAGGTGCTGACGAGGTTGGCGGTGTCGACCCACTTGTAGTTGCGGCCGACGCCCACGTAGTCGAAGTGGTAGTACATGCCGTAGCCGCCGGACCGCTTCGGGAGCGACTGGTCGGGCAGCTTGCGCATGTTGCCCCAGTTGTCGTCGCAGAAGACGACGGTGACGTCCTCCGGCGGGCGCAGGCCCTTGTCCCAGTAGCGCTGGACCTCCTTGTAGAGGGTCTGCACCTGGGGGATGCCGGTGACGTCGGACCTCCCGGTGACCTCGGACAGGATCCGGCGCTGGCTGTCGAGGATGGACTGCATCAGGTCGATGCCGTCGCCGTCGGGCAGGCTGACGTCGCCGTTGCCGCGCATGCCGAGGGTGACGACGCCCTCGAAGTCCTCCTCGACCATGCGGCGGACGCCGTCGGCCCAGTACGCCTCGATGGCCTCGCGGTTGCGGCGGAAGCTCCACTCGCCGGTGCCGCCGTAGGGGTCGCTGCCGGGCTCGGTGATGTTGCCCTCGGCGTCGCGCCTGGCGGGGACGGCGTGGCGGTTCCACTCCTCGATGCCGCGCATCATGGGCGCCTCGTGGGAGGTGCCCATCACGATGCCGTACTCCTTGGCGGTGGCGTGGTTGGCCGGGTCGTCCTCGGCGAAGGCGCGGCCCCACACCGCCGGCCACAGGTAGTTGGCCTTGAGGCGGAGCATGGTCTCGAAGACGGCGGCGTAGAACTCCTTGTTGAAGCCGTTGGGGAAGCCGGGGGCCTTCCCCGGCCCGAAGTACTCCGGGGCCCAGGTGCCCAGGGCCGGGTTCTCGTCGTTGATGAAGAAGCCCCGGTACTTCACCGCCGGGGTGCCCTGGGTGTGGCGGCCGGGCAGCACGTGCAGCTCGTCGTGGCGGCGCGGCGGCACGTCGTCCCAGAAGTGCCAGGGCGAGACACCCATCTGGCGGGAGGTCTCGTAGATGCCGTAGATGGTGCCGCGCTGGTCGCTGCCGGCGATCACGAAGGCACGGCGGACGCCCGGGAACGGGTCCTCCACCACCTGTTCGAGGGTGGTCTCCCACTTCCCGGCGATGCCGGAGACGTCCAGCCTGCCGTCGGCGACCAGCCGGTCGACGAGGGGGCTCCTGCCGAGGGTGCCGACGATCACCACCTCGGAGCGCCGGGGCGGGGTGTCGCCGCGCTTGACGGCGGGGGAGGCGCCGGTGACGCGCTCGATGTCCCCGCGCAGGTCCTCCACCGCCCTCAGGACGCCGGGGTGGTCGCCGGCGCTGACCACGACGGTGGCGGCCCTGCCCCCGGCGACCAGGGGGAAGCTCCCGGGCTTGCGGGAGAAGGCGATGTAGGCGTCGTGGGCGCCGCCGGGCCTGCCGTGCCCCCTTCCCCCGTCCGCCGCGGCGGCGGCGACGGGGGCGGTGACGGCGGGTACGGCGGTGGCGGCGGCGGTCAGGGGGAACAGGCTCAGGAACGTCCGCCGACTGGCGTTCTCGGGGTCCTGCGGGCCGGTGATGGGCCTTCTCATGTGCTCAATCTCCGCGAGGAAAGGGACGGGAGAGTACGGAAGAGGTTGGCGCGCCGATCGTTTCCGGAATGGTTCCGGAAAGGAAATCACCGGGGCATGCTCAGGTCAAGGCTCTGTATCCGGGAAGTTCCCGCCGCGTGAACGAGGCCGGCCGACGAACACGGGGAACCGCCGGCCCGCTGCTTCCGAAAACTTTCGCCGGAGATCCGGCTCCGCGGGAACGGCAGGCCGCCCCGGACCGCGGGACCGTCAGACCGCGGCGGCCATCCGGCGCACGGCCTCGGCGAGCACCTCGGGTGAGGTCGCCAGGTTCAGGCGCGCGTGGCCGGCGCCGCCCGTGCCGAAGTCGGGGCCGGAACCGAGCGCGACCCGGCCCCGCTCCAGGAACACCGCGGCCGGGTCGTCCCCCAGGCCGAGCCCCCGGCAGTCCAGCCAGGCCAGGTAGGTGCCCTGGGGCGGCCGGTGGCGCACCCCGGGGAGGTGGCGGCCCAGCAGCTCGCCCAGCAGCCGCCGGTTCCGGTCCAGTGCGGCCAGGACGGCGTCGAGCCACTCCCCGCCGTGCCGCAGGGCGGCGGTGTGGGCGACCACGCCCAGGTGGCTCGCCCCGTGCCCGACCTCCTCGGGCATCCGCGCCAGGTCCCCGGCGGCCTCCGGGCCGGCCACCGCCACCGCCGCCTTGAGACCGGCCAGGTTCCACGCCTTGGACGCCGACATCAGCGCGAAGCCGCGCCCGGCGCCGCGGACGGAGAGATAGGGCACGTGCTCGGCGCCGGACGGCACCAGGGGCGCGTGGACCTCGTCGGCGACGACGCGGACCCCGTACCGCTCCGCGAGGGCGGCCACCCGCTCCAGCTCGCTCCGGGTGTGGACGGTACCGGTGGGGTTGTGGGGGCTGCACAGCAGGTGGGCCGCCGGACGCCCCCGCTGCGTCGCCCGGGCGAACGCCTCCTCCAGCACCCCGTGGTCCAGCCGCAGGTCCGTGCCGAGCGGTGCCTCCACGATCCGGCGGCCCAGGTGTTCCACGAAGGCGCGGAAGGGCGGGTGGACGGGCGGATCGACGACCACCGCGTCACCGGGGCCGGTGACGAGCTTCAGCACCTCCGTGATCCCCAGCATCACGTCGGGCACGAGCGCGGTGTGCTCCACCGGCGGCCGCCATCCCCAGCGGTCCGCCGCGAAACCGGCCAGCGCCTCCGCGTAACCGGTGCCCGACGGGTAGCCGGTGTCGCCCAGGGCGACCGCCTCGGTGAGCGCCCGCGCCACGGGGCCGGCGAGCGGGGCGTCCATCTCCGCCACCCACAGCGGCAGGACGTCCTCGGGGTACGTCCGCCACTTGGCGCTGGTGCGCCGCCTGAGCTCCCGGGGGCCCAGGGCGCTCAGGGGGTCGGACGCCCCCGCGGGACCGTGCGCGTGCGGAGGCGGAAGCATCACGGGGCACCTCCGGGAAAGGGCGGTGGGGCGTACGGACAACCGTACGGCCCACCGCCCCGCGCCGGGTACCCGGCCGGGCTCACCCCGGCCAGGTGCCGGTGACCTTGCGGACGACCACCGCGCCTCCGCGGTCCACCGCGGCCCGGACCACGGAGAAGATCACTCCCTGGATCGCGGCCGCCAGCAGGATCTCGCTCAGCCTGCGGTTCTCGTCTCCGGGGTCGGGGGCGTCGTCCTCGTGGCTGACGGCCTTCCACGCCTGCTTGAAGGCGGCGGTCGCGATGGCGCCGCTGAGGGCACCGAGCGCGAGACCCACCGGCCTGTACAGCAGCTTCTGCTTCCTCTTCTTCATGACCGGGTTTCTCTCCTACCGGTTCCGGCGGACTCGTGCGCCCCGGCCACTGCGGGGGCCGGGACTCGGGTGCTCCACGGATTCCCCGCGAACGAGCCGCTACACGGCGGCGGCGCGCCGGGCCCGGCCGGGTCCGGCGCGCCGCCTGGGGCCGCGCTCAGCGCGTCACCACGTGCCGCTCGTCGGGCACGCAGTGGGTCATGGTCAGCCCGGCCACGTCGCGCGGCGGGTTCTTGCCCAGGTTCCCCAGGCGCTTGCGGTCCTCGTCGGTCAGGGTCTGGTTCGGCAGCGGCTCCAGGTGCGCCACGTCCTCCGGGGAGATGCCGAGCCCTTCCCCGACGCGCAGGCCGAGGTCGTTCTCGACCAGCAGGAAGTGCCACACCATCCGCTCCTGGATGTGGCGCGGGCACTGCCGGAGCTGGTTGACGAAGTTCTTGACCAGGTCGTCGCGCTCCCAGTCGTCCATCAGCAGGTAGCGCTGGCCGGCCTGGAGGTAGTCGTTGGTGCGCGGGATGCGGCTGCGCGTCAGCCGGCCGCGGATCTCCGGGCCCTGCTCCCCGTAGCCCGGCCCCTCGGCCTCCACGAGCCCGCCCAGGGTCGAGGGCTCGTAGTTGACGTGCGGGTTCTCGCCCCCGGGGTCGACCTCGTACGCCATCGGCCCGCCGCGCTGGTTGGTGTGCACCGGGGCCTTGGCCCGGTTGACCGGCAGCTGGAGGTAGTTGGGGCCCACCCGGTAGCGCTGGGTGTCGCTGTAGGAGAAGGTGCGGCCGACCAGCATCTTGTCGTCGGAGAAGTCCAGGCCGTCCACCAGCACGCCGGTGCCGAAGGCGATCTGCTCGTTCTGCGTGAAGAAGTCGTCCGGCATCCGGTTGAGGACCATGCGGCCCACCGGCTTGGGCGGGAACTCCTGCTCCGGCCAGACCTTGGTGTCGTCCAGCGGGTCGAAGTCCAGCTCGGGGTGCTCGTGGTCGTCCATCATCTGGACCAGGAGCTCCCACTCGGGGTAGTCGCCCCGCTCGATCGCCTCGTACAGGTCCTTGGTGGCGTGGCCGAGGCTGTCCGCCTGGACGTTGGCGGCGTCCTCCTCGGTCATGCTGCGCACGCCCTGCTTGGGCATCCAGTGGTACTTGACCAGCACGGTGTGGCCGTCGGAGTTGGCCCACTTGTAGGTGTTGACGCCGAATCCCTGCATGTGCCGGTAGTCGGCGGGGATGCCGCGCGGGCTGAAGAGGTTCACCAGCATGTGCATCGACTCCGGGGTCTGCGACATGAAGTCGAAGATCCGCTCGGGCCGCTGCTCGAAGGTGACCGGGTCGGGCTTGAGTGCGTGGATGACGTCGGGGAACTTGATCGCGTCCCGGACGAAGAAGACGCCCAGGTCGTTGCCGACCAGGTCCCAGTTGCCCTCCTCGGTGTAGAACTTCACCGCGAAGCCGCGGGGGTCGCGGGCGGCCTCGGAGGAGTCGCGGCCGCCGATGACCGTGGAGAAGCGGACGGCCACGTCGGTGCGCTTGCCGCGCTCCTGGAACAGCTTGGCGCGGGTGTAGCGGCTGATGGGCTCGTCGCCCCAGGAGCCGTACGCCTCGAAGAAGCCGAAGGCCGTCACGCCGCGCGCGTGCACCACCCGCTCGGGGATGCGCTCCCGGTCGAAGTGGCTGATCTTCTCCAGGAAGTGGTAGTTCTCCAGCGTTGCCGGACCGCGGGCGCCGACCGTGCGCTGGTTCTGGTTGTCGTGGATCGGGTGGCCCTGCCGGTTGGTGAGCACCGGCTGGCCGTTGCCCTGGGTGTCTCCCCGCCTGGCTGTCTCGGTCACGTACTGCTCTCCTTCGAACGGCTTGGCGCGGGCAAGGGCCCGCCGCGCCCGAGTGGCTGTACCCCGTTCCATCCCTTTTGCACCTCCCCTCGGCCAACGGATGCGCACCCGTCCGGCGTCCGAGCGGGTGCGGGGCGGCCGGTTCCGGGTACGCGCGCCCCCATGGTCGACGTGCTGGAGGCGGGAGGCTGGGGACTGCTGGCGGGCTCCGCGCTGCTGCTGGGCGCGGTGCTGGGGTACACGCTGCGGATCCCCCACCAGGTGGTCGCGTCGGTGATGGCCTTCGGCGCGGGCGTGCTGCTGTCGGCGGTCTCGTTCGAGCTGGCCCTGGAGGCGTACGACCGCTCCGGGATGCTGCCGCTGGTGCTGGGCACCGTCGCGGGTGCGGCCGCCTACACGGCGGGCAACGTCCTGCTGGCCCGGCGCGGGGCGCGGCACCGCAAGCGGTCCGGGCAGGTGCGCGGGCGCAGTCAGCCCTCGGAGGGGCAGCAGGCGGGCTCCGGGCTGGCGCTGGCGCTGGGCGCGCTGCTGGACGGAGTGCCGGAGTCGGCGGTCATCGGACTCGGGACGGCCGAGGGCGGGGCGGTCAGCGCGGTGACCGTCGCGGCGGTGTTCATCAGCAACGTGCCCGAGGGGCTGTCCAGCTCGGCGGGGATGCGCGGGGCCGGCCGCGGCAAGGGCTACGTCTTCGGGCTGTGGGGCTCCATCGCCGCCGCGAGCATGGTCGCGGCAGCGGTCGGCAGCGCCGTCGCCGGGGCCCTGCCGGCCTCCGCGGTGGCCGCGGTGACGGCGGTGGCGGCGGGCGCCATCCTGACGATGGTCGCGGACACCATGATCCCGGAGGCCTTCGAGGAGGCCCACCAGGCCGTCGGCCTGATCGTGGTCGCCGGCTTCCTGGTCTCCTTCGCCCTCTCCCGGGCGTGAGCGGACGCGCCGCCGGCCCGGCGTGCGGTGCCGGGCCGGCGGCGCACCGGTCAGCGCTCCAGGTCGCCGCGCATCGCCACGAACAGCCTCCCGGCCTCGTCGAGGGTGCTGTCGGGGAAGAGGGCCACCGCGGCGGTGCCCTCGTCGGCCCAGCCGCAGACCACGTTGCCGCTCTCGGCGAGGGAGGCGAGCAGGCACTCCACCGAGCCGCCCAGCGGACCGGGGTCCGCCACCGGCTGCGCCTCGGGCTGCCCCAGCTCCGGATCCCACCCGATGTGCTCCAGCATGCCCCGGAAGAGGTGTTCACGGCGCCTGTTGGTGTCCTCGGGGACGTTGTCGACGCCTTCGAAGAGGATCGGATCGCCGCCGTCGGGGTCGGCGAAGTGGGTGACGACCAGGGTCATGCCCTCCCTCATCTCCCCGGGGTCGACCGGCACGTCGGTGACCGCGCCGTCGCCGTCGCGCCGGCGCAGCCCGCCCGCCACCTCGGCGTCCACCAGCCTGCGTCCGCCCTCCGGCGCGGCGGAGCCCTCCGGCGCCGGCTCCTCCGGCGGGGAGGTCTCCGACGGCTGCCGGGCCGCCTGGGACGGGGACGCCTGGGGAGCGGCCGTGTCCTCCGGCTGGCACGCGGCCAGTGCGGCCACCGCCAGCACCGCTGCGGCGACGGCCCGGCCCGGCGTTCTCCTGGATGTCCGAAACACGGTGGTGCACCCCCTGTCACGGGCCGCCCCCCTGGCGGCCACGACCGGTGGACGCGCAGGTGGCGGCTGCCGGTTCCGGTGCTCGGGGCACTCCGAGACGCCCAGGCGCGCACACCGGGGGATGGCCAAAGTTCCGCTGTCCTCGCCGGGCGATCCGGGGTAGGCATGAGCGGGGGACCGCACGGTGCGGGCAGCCGTTCCCCCGCGAGGCGAGAGGAGGCCGCTCCCGTGCTCACCCGGATCGGCGCAGGCAGGGGGCACGACGCCCCGGACGGGTACGCCGCCGCCCGCCCGGAACCGGCCGCCGGGGACGGCCGGGCCGCGTGGGTGGTCGGGGAGTGCTGGCTGTGGTGCGAGCGGACCGACACGGCGGTGCTCTGGCTCGGGCCGGTCATCTCGTGGGGCACCCACGCCCCCCTGTACGCCTGCGACGACTGCATCGGCAGGCTGGAGGAGCAGGTGCGGGAGGACGGCCCCTCCCACCGGGACGCCGTCTGCTGGCTGTGGTGCGGGCGCGGCGACGTCCCGCTGGTCCCGCTCGCCGAGGTCGGGCACCGGGGCGGGACGACCGTCTTCCACGCCTGCGAGGAGTGCATCGGCCGGATCAAGCAGAAGGTGCTGGCCCTGGCGATGGTCAAGGACGCCGCCAAGCGCTGAGCCGCCCGGCGGACCCGCGTCCCGCGGGAACGGGGTCCGGCGGGCACGGGCCGGGGCCGGTCCGTCCCCCCGGGGAACGGAGTCTTTTCAGGCCACGGTGCGGCGTACGGCTTCGGCCACCACGGCCCCGAGGTTCCCCGCGGACTCCTCCCACACCGCGCGCTGGGCGTCGGCGCCGCTGCCCCGCCGGAACAGCTCCGCCACACCTTCCTCCACCAGCGACAGGTCCCCGGCATCCGACAGGGCCGGGCGGACGTGCTCGACGAGGGCCTCCACGACGGCCCGCGCGGGGGCCGGCTCGAAGGTCTCCGGGTGCACCAGGTCGCCGGAGATCCCGGAGCGGCCCGCACGCCAGGCGGCCAGCCGCAGCAGGCCCACGTCGACCGCGGCGGGCGGCTCGCCCTCCCGCCAGGCGCGCGCGGCGGTCTCCACCAGCCCCCGGGTCAGGGCGGCGACCAGCACCGTGTCGCGGGCGTCGAGGCAGACGTCGGCGACCCGCACCTCCACCGTCGGGTAGTTGCGCGCCAGCCGGGCGTCGAAGTAGACCATCCCCTCGTCCAGCAGCGCCCCGGTGGCGATCATCGTGCGCACCCGCTCGTGGTAGGCCTCGGCCGACCCGAAGGCCTCCACCGGCCCCGCCGAGGGCCACCGGCCCCACACCCGGTTGCGGTAGCTGGCGTAGCCGCTGTCCTCGCCCTGCCAGAAGGGCGAGTTGGCGCTCATCGCCAGCAGGGGGGCCAGCCACGGCCGGATCCGGTCCAGCACCGCCACGCCCTCCTCGTCGGACTCCACGCCCACGTGCACGTGGCAGCCGCAGGTGAGCTGCTCCTGGGCGGTCAGCCCGTACTCCTCCACCATCCGCCGGTAGCGGTCGCCGGGACTGAGGGAGGGGTCGACCGGCAGCGGCGAGGTGGCCAGCGCCGCGACCTCGGCGCCGACCGCGCGGGCCCGCTGGGACGCCGCGCCGCGCCAGCGCCGCACCTCCACCGCGAGGTCCACCATCTCGGTGCGGGGACGGGTGCCGGTCTCCACCTGCTCGCGCTGGAGCTCCTTCTCCAGCTCCTCGGCCTCGTCCGCGGAGGCCAGCACCGCCCCCGACACCGCCTGCGGCTCGCCGCCGTCCGCGCTCACCAGGAGCAGTTCTTCCTCCACGCCAACGCTTCTCTTCACCAGGGCCTCCTCCGGCGGTCGTCCGCCCAGCGGATGCCCCGGCCCGGCCGGAGTACGCGCCCGGACCGGACCGCGGCGCCGGGAGGGGGCGGGAGTGCGGTCATAGGAGGCCGGGGAGCGGGAAGGAGACCCTCCCCACCCGCGGGCAGCCATGGACGACTCCGCCGCGGGGGGCAGGGAGGTTCGTTCACTCATGCGTCGTACCACGCCCGACGGCCCCGGTTACACGCGCGTGCGCTGCGGCCGCGGTTTCCGCTACCTCGACGCCTCCGGGCGTCCGCTGCGCGACCGGGCGGAGGTGGATCGGATCAAGGCGCTGGTGATCCCGCCGGCCTGGCGGGACGTGTGGATCTGCCCCGAACCGGACGGCCACCTCCAGGCGGTGGGCACCGACGCCGCCGGCCGCCGCCAGTACCTGTACCACCCCGGATTCCGAGCCGAGCAGGAGCAGGCCAAGCACGAGCACGTGCTCGACGTGGCCGAGGCGCTGCCGCGCATCCGCGAGGCGGCCGAGGCGCACACGAGCCTGCGCGGCCTGACCCGGGAGCGGGTGCTGGGCACCGCGGCCCGCCTGCTGGACCTGGGGTTCTTCCGCGTCGGCGGGGAGCGCTACGCGGAGCTGAACAACTCCTACGGCCTGACCACCCTGCTGCGCGAGCACGCCGAGTGCGGACGCGGGACGGTGACGTTCTCCTACACCGGCAAGCACGGCAGGGAGATCGTGCGGGCGGTGGCCGACCCGGCGACCTGCCGGGCCGTGCGCGCCCTCAAGCGGCGCCGCGGCGGCGGCGAGCGGCTGCTGTCCTACTGGGACCGTCCGGCGTGGCGCGAGGTGACGGGCGAGGACCTCAACACCTACCTGAAGGACCTGGGCGGGGTGGACATCACCGCCAAGGACTTCCGCACCTGGCACGGGACCGTGCTGGCCGCCGTCGCCCTGGCCGTCTCCCGGTTCGCCGGCAGGAACGAGACGGCGCGGCGCCGCGCGGTCGCGCGCGCCATGCGGGAGGTCTCCGAGTACCTGGGCAACACCCCGGCGGTGTGCCGCGCCTCGTACGTCAACCCGCGGGTGGTCGAGCTGTACGAGGAGGGCGTGACCATCGCGCCCGTCCTGCACCGCCTCGGCGACGGGGCCGCCTTCGGGATGCCCGCCACGCAGGGGGCCGTCGAGGAGGCGGTGCTGCGGATGCTGCGCACCGGCCGCCCGCCGGCGGGCTGAGGCGGCGGGCGGACGCCGGCCCGGACCGCGGGCGGCCGGGTCCGTCCCGCGGCCGCCCTCAGTACCGCTCGCGCAGCTCCCGCAGGGCCCGCTGGGTCTCCTGCACCGGCAGCGCCTGGGTGACCATGCGGTCGAGGGCCTCGAGGTAGGCGGTGACCTCGGGGCGTTCGTCGATGTAGACCGCGCCGGTCAGGCTCTCGGTGTAGACGACGTCCGGCAGCTCGGGGTAGCTGAACCTGAAGAGCTGGAAGGGCCCGAACATCCCGGGGTGCGGACCGGCCTCGAACGGCATGATCTGCACGCTGATGTTCGGTCTGGTGCTCTCCTCTATCAGCCGGTCGATCTGGGCCCGCATCACGTCCGCGCCGCCGACCGGCCGGCGCAGCACCTGCTCGTCCAGCACCATCCACAGGCGCGGGGCGTCGTCCTTGGCCAGGAGCTGCTGGCGCCCCATGCGCAGCGCGACCCGGCGGTCGAGCTCCTCCTCGTCGGCGCCGGGGAAGCCGGTGCGCAGCAGGGCGCGGGCGTAGTCCTCCGTCTGGAGCAGGCCGGGGACGCAGTGGGGCTCGTAGGAGCGGATCAGGCTCGCTTCGCTCTCCAGGCTCACGTACAGGCTGAACCAGTCGGGCAGGACGCTGCGGAAGCGGTGCCACCAGCCGGGCTTGTTGGCCTTCTCCACCAGGGCGAGGAACGCCTCGACCTCGTCCTCCCCGACTCCGTAGCTCTCCAGCAGGGCCTTGACGTACAGGGGGCGCAGGCCCACCTCGGCCTTCTCCATGCGGCGGACGGTGGAGGTGGTGACGCTCAGGACCCGGGCAGCCGCCTCGAACGACCATCCCGCTCGTTCCCGCAGGTCACGCAGGCGCAACCCAAGGACGATCTGTCCCACGGTCGGCGCCGACCGGGACTCGCCCATGGCCTCTCCTTCCCCACCTGTGCCTCACAGGCAGAGCAGTGTGCCATGCCCTCGCCGGGGCAGCCAGACCGGCCTCGACGAAACAGACAGGATGAGATTTAAATCTTGCAATTTGCAGAACTCTTCTTGCCTTTTGCGGACAGCGACGAGCATAGTAGCCGGGTGATCCAGTTCACGACGCGGCGGCGCCGACGTCGAACCGTCCCGGCACCCGGGTCCTCGCCTCTCCCCCGCAGGGCCCGCCCCCTCGCCGTCCCCGTCTGCCGCGGTGTGCTGCTGGACTCGGTGACTGGTCAGCAGGCGCTTCCGGGCGCCGCCGCCCGGTGCGGGCCCGGCGCCGGACACGGGGCAGCGCCGCCCCCGCCGCCCACCGGCATACGAAAGGCGAGCCGCTGATGGCTCTTCTCCCCCGTTCCGCCCGCAGGGCGCCCGCCCTCCCGGCCGTGCACGTCCCACGGCCGCCGCACCGTGCGGAGTTCGAGGTCCCCGCCCAGCGCTCCTCCGTCTGCGTGGCGCGGCACCTGCTCGCCGAGTGGCTGCGGCGGTGGCGCTGTCCGTCCGACGTCGTCGACACCGCCCAGCTGGTCGTCTCCGAGTTCGTCACCAACGCGGTGGTCCACACCGCCAGCGACCGGATCCTCTGCTGCCTCCAGCACGGCGAGCACCGGCTGCGCATCGAGGTGTGCGACCAGGGCACCGGGACGCGCGGCCTCGCGGCGCACTCGGCCGGCGTCGACGCCACCAACGGGCGGGGGCTCCAGCTCGTCGACGCGCTCGCCGACGCCTGGGGCGACGTCCCCGGGCCCGGGACGCGGGGCCGCGTGGTCTGGGCGGAGCTGCGGCTGACCGGCGCCTGACGGCGGACGGCCGGCGCGGGCGGGACGGAACGTCCCTGCCGCCGCCCCGTCCGCCCGCCGTGCGGTCACTCGGCGGCGGGCACGTCCGGAGGCGTGCCGTGCCACACCGTGGTGGCGTTGCAGAACTCGCGGATGCCGTGGCCCGACAGCTCACGGCCGTAGCCGGAGCGCTTCACCCCGCCGAAGGGCATCGCCGGGTGCGACGCGGTCATGCCGTTGAAGTACACCCCGCCGGCCCTCAGGTCCCGCACGCAGCGCTCCTGCTCCGCCCGGTCCCGCGTCCAGACGTTGGAGCTGAGGCCGAAGTCGGTGTCGTTGGCGACCTCGATCGCCTCGTCCAGGTCCGCCACCCGGTAGAGGGTGGCCACCGGGCCGAAGGTCTCCTCCCGGTGGATCCGCATCGCGGGCGTGATGTCCGCCAGCACG
Organism: Streptomyces desertarenae; assembly: GCF_042681365.1. Taxonomy (NCBI): domain Bacteria; kingdom Bacillati; phylum Actinomycetota; class Actinomycetes; order Kitasatosporales; family Streptomycetaceae; genus Streptomyces; species Streptomyces desertarenae. The sequence goes on from NZ_JBHUFU010000008.1 coordinate 124,810, forward strand.
GTCGGCTCGTAGAACCAGCCCGCCGGGTGGCTCGCCGGCCGGCGTCCGCCGCACAGCACCGTGGCGCCGTGCTTGCGGGCGTCCTCGACCAGCTCCTCCAGATCGGCCCGGCCCCGCTCGCTGGAGAGCGGACCGATCCGGGTCGACTCGTCCATCGGATCGCCGATCTTCAGGGCCCTCATGCCGTCGGTGAAGAGGCGGGCGAACTCCTCGTACACCTCCCGGTGCACGATGAAGCGCTTGGCGGCGATGCAGGACTGGCCGTTGTTCTGGGTCCGGGCGGCCACCGCGACCTCGGCCGCCTTCGCCACGTCCGCCGAGGGCAGGACGAGGTACGGGTCGCTGCCGCCCAGCTCCAGGACGGTCTTCTTGATCTCGTCGCCGGCGATCGAGGCGACGGAGCGCCCGGCCGGTTCGCTGCCGGTGAGCGTCGCGGCGGCCACGCGCCGGTCGCGCAGCACGCCCTCCACCTCGCCCGAGCCGATCAGCAGGGTCTGGAAGCAGCCCTCCGGGTATCCGGCCCGGCGGAAGAGCTCCTCCAGGTACAGGGCGGTGCGCGGCACGTTGGAGGCGTGCTTGAGCAGCCCGGTGTTGCCCGCCATCAGGGCGGGCGCGGCGAAGCGGATCACCTGCCAGAGGGGGAAGTTCCACGGCATCACCGCCAGCACCGGGCCCAGCGGGCGGTAGCGGACGTAGGCGGTGGTGGCGCCGCTGTCCTCGACGTCCCCCTGCGAGGGGTGCTCGTCGGCCAGCAGCCCCTCGGCGCGCTCGGCGTACCAGCGCATGGCCTTCACGCACTTGGCGACCTCGGCGCGGGCCGCGGCGACGGGCTTGCCCATCTCGGTGGTCACGGTCCGGGCGATCTCGTCCTGGTCCTTCTCCAGCTCGTCGGCCGCCCGGCGCATCAGCTCGGCGCGCTCGGCGAAGCCGGTGGTGCGGTACTCCTCGAAGGCCGTGCGGGCGCGTTCCAGCCGCCGGTCGACCTCCTCCGCGTCCATGGCCTCGAAGGTCTCCAGCGTCTCCCCGGTCGCCGGGTTGGTGGTCGAGATGGGCATGGGGTCCCTCCTTGGCGTGGCGGGCGGCCGCGCGGCCGCCCGTGCGGGACGGCGGCGGCCGCTCCGGCCGCTCCTCCCGTTCTTCGTCCGCGGGCCCGCGTACCCGCGGACGGCGCTCTCAGTCGACGGCGCGCGGAGGGACGGGGCGGCACCGGGGGCTCGCCGCGGCGCCGGCGGCCGGGGCCCGGGGGCCGAAGGGGCGCCGCCCGCCGGGTGAGCGGGCGGCGCCCCATCGGCCGGACAAGTCCTAGTAGCTCATCTCCACGTAGTCGATGTCGGTGAACTCCACGACCAGGTCCTGCGCCCGGCGGCCGCCGTCCTTGAAGTAGACCTCCTGGAGGCCCTCGGCGACGATGTTTCGAAGCTCCCGCTCCCCCGCCCCGGCGGCCCGCGCCTCGAACAGGCGCTGCGCGTAGACGGGCGGGAGGTGCTGGGTGATGCGGCGCATCCGCCCGTCGTCGGTGGAGCCGGGAGCGGCGGTGAAGCCGAAGCGGGCCCGCGCCTCGACGGCGATGCCCGTGCTGGTCGCGGCCCGCTTCTCCGCCCGCCGCCGCACCCTGGGCTGCCACTCCTTGCGCACCTCGCGCTCCAGCGCCTCGGCCAGCTCCCTGGGCGGGTGCTTGCGCTGCCCGGCCACGTAGCGCTGGACGGTGCGCTGGGAGACCCCCAGCCGCTGGGCCACGGCCTTGGTCGACCCCCTGGCCTGCCGCACCAGGAACCGCATCCGGGCTCCCGCGGTCTTCGGGATGGGCCGGGTGAGGACGTTCAGGTCGGCGGCCTCCAGCCCGTCGGCGATCTTCCCCACCGTCTCACTCCCCCTCGGCGACGGCGTCCACGCCGTCCTTGATGTGGCGGGCCGGGTTGTGCCCGGCCTCCATCAGCTCCAGGGCCCAGGCCATCGGCCGGGTGCCCTCGTGTTTGACCATGCCCGGCGAGACCCCGAGCCGGAAGGCGCCCGGGACCGGCCCGCCGTCCCCGGCGCGGGGCAGCACCTCCAGCGGGGAGGGGCCGTCGCCGGGGTAGACCACGCAGTCCGAGAGCACCGCCAGCGGGTACAGCCCGGCGGCCGCCGCGGTCCTGGCCATCTTGCGGTGCATGTTCACGCGCGCGGTGGCGATGACGGCCGCGCGGATGTCGGGGCGCCACGTCGGGCGCTCCAGTGCGGGCCACCGCTCACCGGGCCGGTAGCCCAGGCCCTGGGGACGCTCGCGGAGCTTGCCGATGCCGCCCTTGACGGTGGCCTTGACGGCGGAGAGCACGGCGGACTCGCCCCGGTCGGCCGCCTTGTGGCCCTCCATGGCGGCCAGGTAGGCGGACTCGTCCAGGTCCGTGGTGACGCCCAGGGCCGCCATCGTCTCCAGGTAGGCGGCGCGCAGCCGGGCGTGCCACGGATCCAGGTAGGGGCCGTGGTCGGGCCGCACCCACGCCTCCAGCGGCCGCACCTCGGCACCGAGCTCGACGGCGTAGGCCACGGTGGGGGTGGCGTACCAGGCCGGGCCCTGCGGGCGGCCGCCGTGCGGGGTGAACGGGCTCGGCAGCCGGGGGTCCAGCTCGACGTGTGAGAGGTCGACCAGCCAGCAGCCGGGCAGCTTCCGGTCGAAGTCGGGCGAGACGGCGTGGACGGCCGGGCCCAGGCCGACGGCCAGCCGGCTCGCGGCGGCGAGGAACGCGGTGTTGACGTCGATGCCGACGGCCCAGGGGCGGGCGCGCTCGGCACCGGTGAGGAGCGCGGGGTCGCGGACCCACTCGTACGCCTCCTCGTCCAGCACGTCGCCGGGGGCGCGGCCGGCGGCGACGGGGTGCTCGTCGGGTGCCTCGGGCGGCGCGGGGTCCACGGGGGCGGTGAGCGAGCCGGGCACCGGTGCGGAGACCCACGCCCCGGTGGCCCCGTCGCGTGCCGCGCGGGTGGGCGGGCGCACGCCGGTCATCAGCTCCAGACCGCAGACGGCGGTGGAACCGCAGGGGGTGAGCACCCGCGCGGCGTAGGCGCCCAGGGTCCGGGCCAGCTCCTCCGGCGGGAAGCTCGCGGCGTCCCCCCAGGAACGGGTGTCCAGCGCACCCCAGGGGAGGACGGCGAGCTGCACGCAGTGGCGCCGGCCGCCCTCCGCGGGGCGGTAGACGCGCGCCCAGGGGCCGAAGCCGCGCCGGGTGAGCCGCCACCCGGCCTCGGTGAGCTGCCGTACGACGGGGTGGGAGCCGGGCAGCCGCAGCCCTCGGCGGTCCTCCAGCTCCGCCGGCAGGCCGAGCCGTGCGGCGGCCGCGGCGGTGAGGACGACGAGCGGGTCGGCGTCCCTGCCGAAGCGGTGCAGCCGGGGCGAGCCGAGCCCGGCGCCGGTCAGCGCCCACTGCGCCAGTTCCGGGACGGTCCGCGCCGGGCAGCCGAGGACGCGGCCGTCGGTGAGGTGGGCGGCGCCGTCCCCGTCGAGCACGGCCAGGGGTCCGCCGGGGAAGGCGGGGCCGGGCGCCGCGGGGGCGGGGCGCGCAGCAGGGCGCGCCGGCCTCCGGGGCGCGCGGCGGGACGTGCCGCTGGGCTCCCCGCGCCCTGCCGGGCCCGCCGCCCGCCGCGGGGCGGGCGGCGCCTCCGCGGCGTGCGGTGCGGGAGCCGGCGCGGGGGCGGGAGCCGGCGCGGGCGCGGGAGCCGGAGCCGGCGCGGGGGCGGGAGCCGGCGCGGGGGCGGGAGCCGGCGCGGCCGCGGTGCGGCAGAAGCCGCCGATGTGCTGGGGCCGGCCCGCCGCGCGGTAGGGCGTCGGCCGCCCGCACAGCACGCACGGCTGCGGCGGGCCCGTCACGAGTTCACCGCTCCCGGTGCGGTCCGCCCCGGCCGGGGCGGGAGGAGGAACGTGGGCGTGGGCGGGGACGGGGGGCTCCTGGGCCGGGGGCGGCGCCGCCTCGGGCACCCGCGCGGAGTGCGCCCCGGGGGCCGGGTGCGCCCCGGAAGCGTCCCCGGGGGCGGGGGCGGCTTCCGCTCCGCCCGTTCCGGCGTCCTCCCCGGGGAACCTCTCGGCCCAGCCCTCCAGCAGCCGCGCGTACGCCTCGCGCTTGGGGGGGCGCGGCTCACTGCGGCCGCTCTCCCAGCCGAGCACCGTCTCCCTGCGCACCCCGAAGACGTCCGCCAGTTCGCCCTGGGACACTCCGGCTGCTCGGCGCAGCCGCTTGCGCTCGGCGGGGGGCGGGAGTTCGTTGGGGCGGGCCAACAGGGCGTCCACCGCTGCCAGTAGCTGATCCCGCTCGTTGGGCATGGGCACCTCCGCGTCCGAGCCTAGCTTTCCGCACGCGAGGGCCCGTGCAGCGCCCGTACCCTCCCGTCCTGCGAGGGGCGGGAGGGTACGGCCGCCGGAGCCGTCCGGTCAGCGCTGGGTGAGGCTCAGCCGCACCTCCACCTCCTGGTCGCCGGAGATCCGGGGTTCGGCCGCCACGTCGTAGAGGCCGGCCAGGGCCTCCTGGACCTGCCGCACCGCGTCGGGGCTGCCGCTGAGGTCGGCCTCGACCGCCTCGCCCAGCGCCGGGGCCTCGCCCGCCTCGCCGCGCGTGCGGACGTCGACCGTCCCCGTCCAGAACCTCCGCTCGCCGCCTCCCCCTCCGGCCCCGCGGTGGCCGTCCCCCAGCTGGGGCGATCGGGGGAAGAGCGATCCGAGGGCGGTGAAGACGGCCTCGGCGTCCGGGGCGGTGCAGTGGGGCAGCTCGATCTCGACCTGGCACACGTCCTGTCCGCCGGTCTGCGCGGTCTGTCCGCTCTGTTCAGTGCTCATAGCCCCACCTGTACCCCGGTGCGGGCGATGGTCACAGCCCGATCGGAAGGCTTGCGGTCCGTTCGGGTCGGCCGGGCGGAGAAGACCCCTCGGCGCCCGGTTTCCTCGTGGGTGCGACCAACGTCCTTGTTAGGCTCCCCGCATGGACCCGACGGCCTGCGATGCCGCGCCCACCCGGCTGAGGAACACTCCGAGCTGGCTGCTGTCGCAGCTGACGGCGCACGCCCACCGGCTGGTGTGGGACGCGTTCTCCGCCACCGACGACCGCCGCTACCACTACGCCCTGCTCGCCGCCGTGGAGGAGTACGGTCCGGCCAGCCAGGCCGCGCTGGGGCGCCGCTGCGGCATCGACCGCAGCGACGTGGTCGCCGCGCTCAACGAACTGGCCGACCGGGGCCTGGTCACCCGTTCCCCCGATCCGGCGGACCGGCGGCGCAACATCGTCTCCGTCACCCCCGGGGGGCGCCGGCACCTGGAGCGGCTCGACGAGGTGCTGGGCCGGGCGCAGGACGAGCTGCTGGCCGGTCTCTCCGCGGACGAGCGCGGGCAGTTGGTGCGGCTGCTGCAGCGGGCCCTGGAGCACCACGCGCCGTCCCGCCGGGAGGAGTGAGGGCGCGGGCGTCCCTCACCCGTACGGGTGGCGGGGCACGGAGGTGGCCCACGGGCCCGGCCCGCCGGACACCTCCTCGCGGCGCCCGGGGTGCGGCTCCCCGGTGCGGGCCTCCTCCAGCGTCGCCCACCGGGACGGGATGCCGTCCGGCTCGGCGACGGGCACCGGGCACACCCGGAAGTGCCAGGGGGCCGGGATCTGCGGTGGCGCGCAGAGGTCCTTCGCGGGGGTGGGCAGGGGGCCCTCCCGCTCGGGGGCGTACTCGCTCCAGCCGTAGCGCGCGGAGTCCTGCGCGATCTCGGCGTCCAGCACCCAGGTGGTCCCGGCGCCTCCCGCGGCGAGCGCCGCCCATCCGGCGGCCAGGAGCAGCCTCGCCCTCCCCGCCCTCCCTGTCCCGGTTCCGCCCGGTTCCACGGCTCCGCCCCCTTCCCCCGCCGCGCCGGCGGGACGCGGACCACTCTAGGGGCGCCGCCGGAGCGGCCGCGCGGTACCGGCCTCCTACCGCACCGGCGCGGGGCCGCCGGGGCGGGGCGGGGCGGGCCCGGACGGGCCGGGCGGTCCCGGTGGGATCCGCCCGGCCCGTCCCGGTGTCACCTCACGCGCCCGTAACGCACGCTCTTGGTCCAGATCCGCTCCTTGCGGACGGTCTTGCCCGGCTTCGGGGAGTGCCAGACCCTGCCCTCCCCGGCGTAGATGCCGACGTGGTAGACGCTGCCGCCGGAGTGGAAGAAGACCAGGTCGCCCTTCTTGCGGGAACCGGCGGAGATCTTCTTGGCGCGGTTGTACTGGGCGGCCGCGGTGCGCGGCAGCTTCTTGCCCGCCTTCTTGTACGAGTACTGGGTGAGTCCCGAGCAGTCGAACCGGTTGGGGCCCGCGGCGCCGTACTGATAGGGCGACCCCTTCTTGGAGGCCGCGACCTTGAGCGCCTTGCTCGCGGGGGTGGCCGCCTCGGCCTCGGGGGTGGCCGACGGGATCAGCGCCGTCCCCGCCAGGGTGACGGCGGTGACGGCGGTGGTGATGCCCACTCGGGACAGCCGTCCTGCTATGGGTGCGTGCGCAGACATGAGTGAACCCTTCGTCATACGCCTGCGAAAGATGACCTGTCGGGTTCGGGCCGGCGAAGTTGCCCGGCCACCTGATGTGGCTTCACCCCAAGGACCGCGTCGTGCGGCGCGGTCCGCCGTGCTCGGGTCTCCCGCTCCTGCCGTCTCGTCGTCAGTCCGTCTTCTCACCCGGGCGGCGGCAGGATTCGGCGTCCGTCCGAGCGGCCCCGCCCTTCTGCGGGGACTTGCAGTTGTCTACGGATACTGCGTCAAAAACAGTCCGGATTGGGCGAGCGAAGGTCTTTTGTGAACATGATCACTCGTGTGTCCCGCGGTGCGGATCGCTCTCCCCGGCCGGTGCGCACCGCCCCCCGAGGGGCTCTGACCAGCAGCCTCCGGGTCCGGTCGGGGCGGCGCGCGCCACGGGAGGCGCACGGCCGGGCGGGAGGGGCGCCACCGCGATCACCCCGAATGGCTGCCGCCGTGTCGGGTGACCGCGGCGGGTCGCGGCGCGGTCCGGCCGCACGCCGGCGGCACCGGCCCGCCCGGGCACCGGGCGGGCCGGACGTCAGCGGATGTGCACGCCGGAGATCGCGCGGGCGATGACCAGGCGCTGGATCTCGCTGGTGCCCTCGAAGACGGTGTAGACCGCGGCGTCCCGGTGCATGCGCTCCACCGGGTACTCCCGGGTGAAGCCGTTGCCGCCGAGGATCTGCATCGCCTGGGCCGTGACGGACCTGGCCGTCTCGCCGGCGAACAGCTTGGACATCGACCCCTCGGCCGCCTCGAACGGCTTGCCCGCGGCCGCCATCCACGAGGCGCGCCACACCAGCATCCGGGCGGCGTCGACACGGGTGCGCATGTCGGCGAGCTGGAAGGCGACGCCCTGGTTGTCGATGATCGGACGGCCGAACTGCACCCGGGTCTTGGCGTACTCCAGGGCGATCTCACAGGCGGCGCGGGCGATGCCGACGGCCTGGGCGCCCACGGCCGGGCGGGACGCCTCGAAGGTGGCCATCGCGGCGTTCCCCACCCTCTCCCCGCCCCCGGCGGAGGACGCCCCCGCGCCGTCCTTCCGCGCCCGCTCGCGGGCGCGGGCCAGACGCTCGTCGAGCTTCTCCTTGCCGCCCAGCAGGCAGTGGCCCGGGACCCGGACGTCGTCCAGGACGACCTCGGCGGTGTGGGAGGCGCGGATGCCGTGCTTCTTGAACTTCTGCCCCTGGGAGAGGCCCGGGGTGTTCGGCGGGACGATGAACGAGGCGTGGCCCCTGGAGCCGAGTTCGGGGTCGACGACGGCGACGACGACGTGGACGTTCGCGATGCCGCCGTTGGTCGCCCAGGTCTTGGTGCCGTTGAGCACCCACTCGTCCCTGGCCTCGTCGTAGACCGCGCGGGTGCGCATCGCGGAGACGTCCGACCCGGCGTCCGGCTCGGAGGAGCAGAAGGCGGCGACCTTCACGTCGCTCGCGTCGCCGTACATCTGGGGGATCCAGGTGCCGATCTGCTCCTCGGTGCCGTTGGCGAGCACGCCGACGGCCGCCAGCCCGGTGCCGACGATCGACAGGCCGATGCCCGCGTCGCCCCAGAACAGCTCCTCCATCACCATCGGGATGCTCAGTCCGGTGGGGTCGAAGTACTGCTGGGCGTAGAAGTCGAGCGAGTACAGACCGATCTTGGCGGCCTCCTGGATGACGGGCCAGGGAGTCTCCTCGCGTTCGTCCCACTCGGCGGCGGCGGGGCGCATGACGTCGGCCGCGAAGCCGTGGATCCAGTCCCGCACGGCCTTCTGGTCGTCGTTGAGGTCGAGTGCGAACTCCGCCATGGAAGCCCCTCCATCCGTTGTTACTAGCGGTAACGCGACCATGTTACCGGCCGGTGTGCCGTCGACCGCCGCTCGGCGGTCCGTCCCGCCGCTCCCGCCGGGTGTTACGTTGCGCGAGGGCGGAGCAGAGCGAGGCACACCGGAACGGGGAGGCCAGGGCAGATGGGGACCACACGGCAGGACAGACCCCAGGAGGGCCGGCGCGGCACCGCCGAGCGCCGCCGCAGGGAGCTGCTGGAGGCGGCCGAGCGGGTGGTGCTGCGGGACGGCCCCGGTGCCTCGATGAACGCCATCGCCGCCGAGGCCGGGATCACCAAGCCCATCCTCTACCGGCACTTCGGCGACAAGGGCGGCCTCTACCGCGCCCTGGCCGTGCGGCACACCGACGCCCTGGTGGACTCCCTGCGCACCGCGCTGGACGAACCCACCGACCGGCGCGAGCGCGTGGAGGCCGCCCTGGACACCTACCTGGCCGCCATCGAGGCCCGGCCCCAGGTGTACCGCTTCCTGATGCACCCGGCCGAGGAGTCCGGCGGCGAGCGGGGCTTCGACGTCGGGCAGCACTCGGCGCCGCTGCTGCGCCGGCTCGGCGAGGAACTGGCCACCGTCATCGCCGAACGCGTCGACGCCGGCTCCGCGGCCGAGGAGCGGGCCCGGGTGTGGGGGCACGGCATCGTCGGCATGATGCACGCCGCCGGCGACTGGTGGCTGGGTGAGCGGCCCTGCCCCCGGGAGCAGCTCGTGGGGCACCTGGCGGACCTGCTGTGGGGCGCCCTGGCCACCGCGGACGACCGCGAGGGCGGCCCCGGCTTCTGACGCGGCCCCGGCGTCCGGGGCGCCTCCCGCCGGCCGGTGCCGCCCCGCCGGAACCCCGCCCGCGGCGCTACCCCTGCGCCCGCGGCACCCTCCGGCGCACCGCCCGCAGCACCCGGCGGCGGCGCGGCCCCGCCAGGCGGTCGGGGTAGACGGTGCCCTCCAGGTGGTCGCACTCGTGCTGGAGGCAGCGGGCGAAGAAGCCGCTCCCCTCGATCCGCACCGGCGCCCCGGCGGCGTCGACCCCCTCCACCACCGCGAGGTCGTGGCGCGGCACCGGCGCCTCCGCACCGGGCAGCGACAGGCAGCTCTCCGGACCGCGTACGATGGCGCCCCCGGCCTCCACCAGACGGGGGTTGACCACGTGGCCCAGGTGGCGGCGGTCCTCGTCGTCCGGGCAGTCGTAGACGAAGATCCGCAGGGGGACGCCGACCTGATTGGCCGCCAGGCCCACACCGTGCGCGGCGTACATCGACGCGAAGAGGTCCTCCACCAGGCGGGCCGTCTCCGCGCCGAATTCCGTCACCTCCGCGCACGCCGCGTGCAGGACCTGTTCGCCCAGCGTCCGCAGGGGGCGGACGGAGCCGGAGCTTCCGGGAATGCTGCCGCGGTGCATGGGCGCCACACTACGCCGTGCTGATCATCCCCGGGTGGCGCGGTGCGGGACCGGGAGAGGACCTCGGTAGGCTGATGCCCGATCCAGGGGCAAGGAGGGACAAGGACGATGGCAGGCAACACGGAGCCGCTGCCGCCGCGGGCCAAGCTGGCCGTGACGGCGGGCAAGGCCGCCGCGGCGGTGTCGCGGGCCGCGGGCCGCGGCAGCGGATCGGTGATCGGCGGAAAGGTGGCGCTCAAACTCGACCCCGACCTGCTGGCCCGGCTCGCCCAGAACCTGGACGTCGTCCTGGTGTCGGCGACCAACGGGAAGACCACCACGACCCGGCTGATCGCCGAGGCGCTGCGCGCCGCGGGGCCGGTCGTCTCCAACGCGCTGGGCGCCAACATGCCCGCGGGCATCACCGCGGCGCTCGCCGGGGGCGGCGACGCCCGCTACGGCGTCATCGAGGTCGACGAGAAGTACCTCTCCGCGGTCGCCCGCGACGTGACGCCCAAGGCCATCGCCCTGCTCAACCTCTCCCGCGACCAGCTCGACCGCGCCGCCGAGACCCGGATGCTCGCCGAGCGGTGGCGCGAGGGCCTGTCCGGCTCCAAGGCCGTGATCGTGGCCAACGCCGACGACCCGCTGGTGGTGTGGGCCGCCTCCTCCTCGCCGAACGTGGTGTGGGTGGCCGCCGGCCAGGAGTGGAAGGACGACGCCTGGTCCTGCCCCGCCTGCGGCGGTGTGATGCAGCGCCCCGGCGACGACTGGTTCTGCGGCGAGTGCGGCTTCCGCCGCCCCACCCCGAGCTGGGCGCTCTCCGGCGACCACGTGCTGGACCCGCACGGTTCGGCCTGGCCGATCCGCCTGCAGCTCCCCGGCCGCGCCAACAAGGCCAACGCCACCACCTCCGCGGCCGTCGCCGCCGCCTTCGGCGTTCCGCCGCAGACGGCGCTGGAGCGCATGTACTCGGTGACCGCGGTGGCCGGCCGCTACGACGTGGTGTCCTACCAGGGGCGGGAGCTGCGGCTGCTGCTGGCCAAGAACCCGGCCGGCTGGCTGGAGACGTTCTCGCTGATCGACGCCCCGCCCGCGCCCGTCATCCTGGCGGTCAACGCCCGCTCGGCGGACGGCACCGACACCTCCTGGCTGTGGGACGTGGACTACTCCCGGCTGGCCGGGCACCCCATCTGCGTGCTCGGCGACCGCAAGCTGGACCTGGCGGTCCGGCTGGAGGTCGCGGGGGTGGACTTCCAGGTGTGCGACAGCGTCCCCGAGGCCGTGCGGCAGTGCCCGCCCGGCCGGATCGAGGCGATCGCCAACTACACCGCCTTCCAGGACATCCGCCGCGTCGTCGGCAACTGACCCGGTTCCCGCAAGCACAGAGCCCTACGAAAGGCACGGCGAGGATGGCGAGCACGAATGACAGCGGCCTGCGCCTGGTGTGGGTCTACCCGGACCTGCTGAGCACCTACGGCGACCAGGGCAACGCACTGGTGGTGGAGCGGCGCGCGCGGCAGCGCGGACTGACCGTGCACCGGGTGGACGTCCGGTCCGACCAGCCGATCCCCACCTCCGGGGACATCTACCTGATCGGCGGCGGCGAGGACCGGCCGCAGCGGCTGGCGGCCGAGCGGCTGCGCCGCGACGGCGGGCTGAACCGGGCCGTCGACAACGGCGCGATCGTCTTCTCGGTCTGCGCCGGCTACCAGATCCTGGGGCACGAGTTCATCAACGACCTCGGGCAGCGCGAGCCGGGTCTGGGCCTGCTGGACGTGACCAGCACCCGCGGCGAGGGCGAGCGCTGCGTCGGCGACGTCCTGGCCGACATCGACGAGCGACTGGGCCTGCCCCAGCTCACCGGTTTCGAGAACCACCAGGGGGTCACGCACCTGGGCCCGACCGCCCGGCCGCTGGCGCGGGTGCGGCTGGGCCGGGGCAACGGCACGGGCGACGGCACCGAGGGCGCCTGGAACGACACCGTCTTCGGCACCTACATGCACGGCCCGGTCCTGGCCAGGAACCCGCAGATCGCGGATCTCCTGATCAAGATCGCCCTGGACGTGAACGCGCTGCCGCCGGTGGACGACCGCTGGTACGAGGCGCTGCGGGCCGAGCGGATCGCCGCGGCCACCCAGCCCGCCTGACGCCGCCCCGCGCCCGCCGGCGGGCGCCCGTCCGGCTCGCCGCCCCCGGCCGTACCCCCGGCCGGGGGCGGTTCTACTCTGGTTCGAGCGGATCGGCACGATATGGGAGAGCTGCGGATGGACCACGACGGACACGGCATGCCGGCGGACCTGCCGCCGTTCACCCTCGGACGTGGCCTGGAGTTCTCCCCCGAGCCGTTCTTCCTCACCGGCTGCCTCCTGGCACTGGCGCTCTACGGGTGGGGCGTCGTGCGGCTGCGGCGGCGCGGCGACGCCTGGCAGGCGGGTCGCACGGTCTCCTTCGTGCTGGGCGTGCTGACGGTGGCGCTGACGATGTGCACCGGCCTCAACGACTACGGCATGGTGCTCTTCAGCGTTCACATGGTGCAGCACATGGTGATCAGCATGCTGTCGCCGATCCTGGTGCTGCTGGGCGCCCCGGTGACGCTCGCGCTCCGCGCGCTGCCGGCCGCCGGGCGCGGCCGGAAGGGGCCGCGCGAGCTGCTGGTGGCCGTGCTGCACAGCCGGTACGTGCAGGTCGTCACGCACCCGGCGTTCACCATCCCGGTCTTCATCGCGAGCCTGTACGCCCTGTACTTCACCCCGCTGTTCGACTTCCTGATGGGGTCCGGGGCCGGGCACATCGCGATGATGGTGCACTTCCTCGCGGTCGGGCTGGTCTTCTTCTGGCCGATCATGGGCGTGGACCCCGGGCCGAACCGCCCCGGCTACGTGATGCGGATGCTGGAGCTGTTCGCCGGCATGCCCTTCCACGCCTTCTTCGGCATCGCGCTGATGATGGCCGGCGAGCCGATGGTGGAGACGTACGCCGACCCGCCCGCCTCGCTCGGCGTCACCGCGCTGTCCGACCAGCACGCGGCGGGCGGCATCGCCTGGGCGTTCAGCGAGATCCCGTCGGTCGTCGTCCTGATTGCCCTGGTCTTCCAGTGGTACTTCTCCGAGCAGCGGCAGGCCCGGCGCAGCGACCGGGCCGCCGACCGCGACGGCGACCGGGAGCTGGCGGCCTACAACGCCTACCTGTCGTCGTTGCAGGCCCGCGGACGGTAGCGCGCGACGGGCCGTGGCCGGACATCGCAGGAGGGTGTCCGGACCGCGGCGGGACGGGTCGACGCCCGCGCCCGGGGTACCCGTCCCACCGACCGGGAGGAGGGTGCGAGCGATGCAGGAGACGGCGAAGACCATGGCCGCCACCACACTGGCCGCCCTGGTGGTGATCACCGCCTACACCGTGGCCCTGGGGGGCAGCGGCTGGCTGTGGTTCGCCTGGGTGGTCCTGGGCCTGGCGACCCTGGGGCTGGCCACGGCGAAGGACCGCTGAACCGCCGCGTCCCCGGGTCCCCCCGCGGACGTCGGGGAGGACCCGGGGACGCGCGGGTCAGAAGTCGAACACGGCCCCGGTCTCGCGGGTGAGCGCGCAGGCGTTGGGGAATTCCGCGCTCCACCGCAGCGAGCCGTCCCGCCAGATTCCTTCGGCCTCGGCGACCACCGGCCGGTGCTCGTTGGTGCAGTGGTGCTGCCGGCCGGAGAGGGCGCGCAGCTCTCCCCCGGCCCGCTCGATGTCGGCGCAGGCGGCGGCCGCGCGGGGGTGGGGCCCGTCGCCCTGGTCGGGGCAGGTCAGCAGCACTCCACGCGTCCAGGTGCCCGCCGCGTCGGAGACGGTCAGGAAGAGTTCGCCCCGGGCGGGCGCCGGGTCCGCGGCCTCGGCCCGCACGGCGGACGCCGGGGCGATCGTGAGGAGCGCGGCGACGGCCGCGACGGCGGCGGTGCGGGAACGCGGGAGCATGGGGGCCTCCTCGGCACGGTACGGAAAACCGGAGACGATCGCCGTTCACACCAGCGCGCCGGCGCGGACCGGGCAAGGCACCGCGCCGCCCCGTCCGCCGTCCGGCCGACACCGTTCCACCCGTCCGGACGCCCGGTGCCTCAGCGTCCCGCGCTCCACTCCACTGCCACGCGCCTTGAAGGAAACTTGCGCGGCATCGTATAAAGACGGTGATCGTCGCGTGATGTCCGCGAGGACGTCCCGGACGTTCTCTCGTGCATGCTTCGTGCTCGCCTCGCTGCCGGTGGATCGCCCCGGCATGCCGTTTCCTGCTGTGTGGGAGGGTGACGATGGCGGAGGGATGGACTTTCGCCGGAGAATCCGCGCGGGTCGACACCGGCGCGGTCACACTCATCGAGGGTTCGTCGTTCTGTCTGTCCGAGCCGGGCGGTGACATCGTCCCCGGCACGTCGCAGGGGCTCTTCTACCGCGACACCCGCATCCTGTCGGCCTGGGGGCTGCGGCTGGACGACGAGGAACCCGACCCGCTCTCCGCGATGGTGCCCGAGCCGTACCGCGCGGTCCTGCTCGCCCGGGCCCGTCCCCGGCCCGGACAGGCGGAGGCCACGCTCCTGATCGAGCGCCGCAGGTTCGTGGGGGCCGGGATGCGCGAGGACGTGGTGCTGCGCAACCTCGGCAACGAGGCCGCCGCCTGCGTGCTCACCCTCCGCGCCGAGGCCGACTTCGCCGACCTGTTCGAGGTGAAGGAGGGGCGGGTGCGCCACCGCGGCCGGCACGGGGTGGAGCACGGCGACGGGACGCTGGAGCTGACGCGCCAGTGGCGCGGGCAGAGCCGGGGCGTCCGGATCGCCGCCGAGGGGGCGATCAGTGCGTCGGGCTCGCTCGCCTTCCGGGTCGTGGTGCCCCCGCGCGGCACGTGGCGCACGTCCGTCCTGGTGACCCCGCTGGTGGACGGGGTCGAGACGCCGACGTCCTTCCCGCTGGAGCGGCCCGTGGAGCAGGCCGGTCCGGTGGTCCGCAACACCGCTTGGCTGGAGACCGGCCCCAAGGTCTCGGTGGGCGACGAGGCGCTGGGCGCCACGCTGCGCCGCAGCCGCCGCGACCTGGGCGCGCTGCGCATCTTCGACCCCGAGGTGCCCGACACCCCGGTGGTGGCGGCCGGCGCGCCGTGGTTCATGGCCCTGTTCGGGCGGGACTCGATCCTCACCGCCCTGATGGCACTGCCCACCGATCCGCGGCTGGCCCTGGGCACCGCCCGGGTCCTCGCCCGCTACCAGGGCACCCGGGTGGACCCGATGACCGAGGAGGAGCCCGGGAGGATCCCGCACGAACTGCGCTTCGGCGTGGACGCCTCGCTGGTGCTGGGCGGCAACGTCTACTACGGCACCGTCGACGCCACCCCGCTCTTCGTGGTCCTGCTGGGCGAGCTGCTGCGCTGGGGCGCCGACCGGGAGGCGGTGCGGGCGCTGCTGCCGCACGCCGACCGGGCGCTGGAGTGGGTCGAGCGGTACGGGGACCGGGACGGCGACGGGTTCGTGGAGTACCGGCGCGCCACCGACCGGGGACTGGCCAACCAGGGCTGGAAGGACTCCTGGGACGGCGTCAACGGCGCCGACGGCCGCATCGCCGAACCGCCGATCGCCCTGGCCGAGGTGCAGGGCTACGTCCACGCCGCCTACCTGGCCCGCGCCCTGCTGGCCGAGGACGCCGGGGACGCCGGGGGCGCCGAGCGCTGGCGGGCGAAGGCCCGCGAGCTCAGGCGCCGGTTCGACGAGCGCTTCTGGCTGCCGGAGCGGGGCTGGTACGCGATGGCGCTGGACGGCGCCAAGCGGCCCGTCGACTCCCTGGCCTCCAACATGGGCCACTGCCTGTGGAGCGGCATCGTGGCCGCCGAGCGGGCGCCGCAGGTCGCCGAACACCTGCTCTCACCGGAGCTGTTCAGCGGCTGGGGCGTGCGGACGCTGGCCACCTCCATGGCCGCCTACAACCCGATGAGCTACCACAACGGCTCGGTGTGGCCGCACGACAGCGGCATCGCGGCGGCCGGGCTGATGCGCTACGGCTTCACCGGGCACGCCCGGCGCGTGGCCGAGGCCGTGCTCGACACCGCGGCGGCCTTCGGCGGGCGGCTGCCCGAGCTGCTGTGCGGCTTCGACCGCGCCGAGTACGACCAGCCCGTCCCGTACCCGGCGTCCTGCTCGCCGCAGGCGTGGGCCTCGGCCACCCCGCTGCACCTGCTGCGCGTCCTGCTGGGCGCCGAGGCGTGCCTGCCGCACGGGCGGCTGCGCCTCGCCCCGGCCCTGCCCGAGCGCTTCGGTCCGCTGCGGCTCGAGGACCTGCCGCTCGGCGGCGCGCGGGTGCGCGTCGAGCTGCGCGACGGCCGGCTGGAGGTGGACGGGCTGCCCCCCGGGGTGGAGCTGACGGACGAGCCGTGCCCGTGCGCGGCGTCCGACGGCCGAGCCCCCTAGGCCCGCCGCCGGGCCTCCACCGGGCCGCGGCGGCGCCCGTCCCGCACCGTCCCGTCCCCACCGCCCCGGGGCCGCCCCGCCCGGCCGGGCGCCGGCCCCCTCCCGTCCTCTCCCTTCTTCCCCTCTTCCCCGTCCGGGCCCGTCCGGCCGGGGACTTCCGCCCCGCCCGGGCCCACCCGGCCGGGAGCCCCCGACCAGGCTCCCGGCCCGCGTCCGGAGCGCCGACGCGTGCAAAGGAGGAGTCGTATGAGCAACCGGCAGCTTCGCATCGCAATGGTCGCGCCGCCGTGGTTCGACCTGCCCCCGCGCGGTTACGGGGGCATCGAGGCCATGTGCGCCGACCTGGTCGACGCGCTGGTGGCCCGCGGTCACCAGGTGACGCTGATCGCGGCCGGCCGCAACGGGACCCGCGCCCGCATGGTGCGCACCTACGACGTGCCGCAGGGGCCGCGGCTGGGCGAGCCGCTGCCGGAGGTGCTGCACGCGGCGGCGGCCGGGCGGATCCTGGACGGCCTGGAGGTCGACGTGGTGCACGACCACTCACTGGCCGGTCCGCTGCTGGCCCGCGGCCGGAGCGTCCCGACGGTGGTCACCGTCCACGGCCCGGTGGCGGGCGAACCGGGCGAGTACTACCGGCAGTTGGGCGACAGCGTGCACCTGGTGGCCATCTCCGACGCCCAGCGCCGCACCGCCCCCGAACTCAACTGGTGCGGCACCGTGCACAACGCACTCCGCCCCGAGGACTTCCCCTACCGGCCGGACAAGGAGGACTGGGTCCTCTTCCTGGGCCGCTGCACCCCCGACAAGGGCATGCACCTGGCCATCGACGCCGCCCGCGCCGCGGGCCGGGAGATCCGGCTGGCGGCCAAGTGCAGCGAACCCGCCGAACGCGAGTACTTCGAGGCCGAGATCAGGCCCCGGCTGGGCGAGGGCGTCGAGTGGCTCGGCGAGGTCGGCGGCGTCCGCAAGAAGGAGCTGCTGGCCAGAGCCCGCTGCCTGCTGTTCCCGCTGCAGTGGGAGGAGCCCTTCGGCATGGTGATGATCGAGGCCATGGCCTGCGGCACCCCGGTGGTCACCCTCCGGCGCGGCTCGGTCCCCGAGGTGGTGGAGGACGGGGCGACGGGCCTGGTGCGCGACGATCCGGCCGAACTGCCCGAGGCGGTCCGGGCCGTGGACCGGCTGGACCCGGCGCGGTGCCGCAAGAGCGTCGTCGAGCGGTTCCGTCCGGAGATCATGGCGGCCGGGTACGAGGCGGTCTACCTCCGGGCCGTCGCGGCGCGCGGCGGGGCTCCCGGGGACGTCCCGCCGGAACCGGACGGCTCCTCCCCGGCGGGCGCGGCGGCCGCCGACATGCTGCCCGTGGCCTGACGGCCGCCCCGGCCGGCGGCGGCCGGACCTCGCCGCCCCGCGCGCTCCGGTGCCGGGCCCGGCACCGGAGCCGCCCTGCCGGGACGGCTCCGGACCCGGCCGCGGGCGGTGGGCCGCGGCCGGTGCCCGCGCGGGGCCCCCGTCATGCGCTGTGCACGATCTGGACCAGGTTGCCGCAGGTGTCGTCCAGAACCGCGGTGGTGACCGGGCCCGCCTCCAGCGGCTCCTGGGTGAAGTGCACCCCGAGTCGGCGCAGCCGGTCGAACTCCGCGTGCACGTCGTCCACGGCGAAGGAGGCGGCCGGGATGCCGTCCTCGGCCAGCGCCGCCCTGTACGGCGGCACCGCGGGGTGGCCGGAGGGCTCCAGCAGCAGTTCGGTCCCGTCGGGGTCCTCCGGCGAGACCACGGTCAGCCACCGGTCCTCACCCAGCGGGACGTCGTGCTTCTTCACGAAGCCCAGCACGTCGGTGTAGAAGCGCAGGGCCTTGTCCTGGTCGTCGACGAAGACGCTGGACAGGTGGATCCTCATGAGGCACTCCCCGGTGCGTCGGGCCTGAGCCACCGGGTCACGAGGTGCTCAAGCGGTTCGGTGTTCAGGTCGTGGAACTTGTAGCGGCCCTGACGCCGCGGGACCACCAGGCCCGCGGACTCGAGCACGGCCAGGTGCTGGCTGACCGCCTGGCGGGACAGCCCCAGGCCGTGCTTGGCCACCAGCCGTCCGCACAGCTCGAACAGGGTCTGGCCGTCCCGCTCCGCCAGCTCGTCGAGGATGCGTCGGCGAGTGGGGTCGGCCAGGGCCTTGAAGACGTCCTCCGCCATGGCCGCCACCATAGGCAAGTGATTGCTTGCATATCAAGCCGGACACCCCGCCGTCGTCCGGCCCGGGGGCGGGCCGGCCCGGTTCCGGCCCCCGGGGCCAACGCCCGGCGCCCACGCGGGAGTCGGCGGATCCGGAACGTCCCGCCGGGGGCCGCGGCTTCCCCGGCACGCCGGCGGCGCCGGCGCGGTGCCGCGACACGGCCCGGCGGGACGCGTGCGCCGTACGGCGGCACCGGACGGCACCCGGGTGCCTGCGGCGGCCCTGGAGGGGTAAGCGCCGGACACGGGCCGGAACGGCCCGACGATCCGCCCCCGCACCAGCAACAGGCCGGTGCGGGTCCGATCGGGAACCGTCGCCGCCGGTGCCGCCCGGGCAGGCGCCGGTTCCCCCGGATCCGCCGCCCGGTCCCGGAAGAACGCAGCCCAGGCGCCCGCCCGGCGGAGTAGGGAGTCGACCCGTGTTCTACAACGTCCTGAAGTACGTCCTGCTGGGCCCGCTCCTGCGACTGCTGTTCAGACCCCGCATCGAGGGGTTGGAGAACGTGCCGGACGAGGGCGCCGCGATCGTCGCCGGGAACCATCTGTCCTTCTCCGACCACTTCCTGATGCCCGCGATCCTGCACCGGCGCATCACCTTCCTGGCCAAGGCGGAGTACTTCACCGGTCCCGGCCTGAAGGGGAGGCTGACCGCGGCGTTCTTCCGCAGCGCCGGGCAGATCCCCGTGGACCGCTCCGGCCGGGGCGCCGGGCGGGCGGCGATCGAGGAGGGGCTGAAGGTGCTGGGCAGGGGGGAGCTGCTCGGCATCTATCCGGAGGGCACCCGGTCGCACGACGGCCGGCTGTACCGGGGGCGGACCGGGGTCGCCGTCATGGCCCTCCGGACGGGGGTGCCGGTGGTGCCGTGCGCCATGGTGGGGACGTTCGAGATCCAGCCGCCGGGCCGGTCGCTGCCGAGGATCGGGCGGGTCACCATCCGCTTCGGCGAACCGCTGGACTTCTCCCGCTTCGCCGGCCTGCACGAGGAGCGCACCGTCCTGCGGGCGGTCACCGACGAGATCATGTACGCGATCATGAATTTGTCCGGCCAGGAGTACGTGGACCTGTACGCCCCCGACGCCAAGGCCGCGCAGGCGGCGGCCCACCGGAACGGTGACGACGCCGGCCCGGCGCCCGGGAGCGCCGCGCCGTGACCGCCGGGCCCGCGGCGCCACCCCCCGGCCCCGCCGTTCGCGCCCGCCTCCCCGCCCCGGGCCTCGTCCGGGCCGGCCATCGACGTCAGGGCGCGCAGGCCGTTCCCCGGCTCCGCCGCGTCACCGGCGCGCCTCGTCCCCCGGCTCCGGTGCTTCCCGACGATCCTCGCCCACGCCTCGCCGATCCCCGCGCAGCCCGTGCTCGGGGTCTCGGCGAGCCTGGCGTCGCGCAGGGCCTCGGCCCACACCTGGACCAGCAGGGCGGGCGGAACGCCCCTCCGGGCGTTCGCTCCTGACGAGCCCGGCCCTCACAGGGGCGGGGCGAGGCAGGAGGAACGACTCCTCGCCCCGCGTCGAGGGGCACCGCGCCCCCGGCCCCCGCGCCCCCTCTGCCCGGCCGCCGCCCCGGCCCGCCCCCCCCTGCCGGCGTCACCCGCCTTGGTGCCCCGGGCGGCGCTCGCCACCGGGCGGGCCGGGGTGGTGCGCCGCGATGCCGAAGCGGCTCCGTTCGCCCGGAGCGGACGGCACCTCCCGCACGGACGAGACGGTGCTGATCACCCCGTCGTCGCCGGAGGCACCCATTCCCTCCAGTCGCTCCAGGTCAGCGGCGGTCACCAGGGCCACCAGAGGCTTGCCGTGGCGCGTCACCACCACCCGCTCGCCCCCGTACACCACACGGTTGATCAGGTCGGCGAGTTCGGCACGGGCTTGCGTGACCGGAATTTCGTAGGCCATGCTCCCAGCATAACCGGATGTACGTCCTGTAAATTCTGTACATTACCTGCCGGAGTTGCCCGCCTGCCGGCCCACGAAGGGACCGATCGCCGTGCACCGACCCGCTTCCGCCTCCCCCCGACCCGTCGCCCGCCACGTCCTACCCGAGTTCACCGAGCGCACCGGCTACGGCGTACGGACCCTGGACCCGTACTCCAAGCTCCTGGAGGAGCGCATCGTCTTCCTCGGGACGCAGATCGACGACGCCTCCGCCAACGACGTCATCGCGCAGTTCGTGCACCTGGAGCACAGTGCCCCCGGGAGGGACATCTCCCTCTACATCAACTCCCCCGGCGGCTCGCTCACCGCCATGACCGCGATCTACGACACGATGCGGTTCGTCTCCTGCGACGTCGAGACCGTCTGCCTGGGCCAGGCGGCCTCCGCCGCGGCCGTGCTGCTGGCGGCCGGAACCCCGGGGAAGCGGCTGGCCCTGCCCGGGGCGCGCATCATGATCCACCAGCCCTCCCTCGCCGAACCCGTCCAGGGCCAGGCGCGCGACCTGGAGATCCACGCCCGGGAGATGCTGCGCGTCCGGGCCAAGCTGGAGGAGCTGCTGGCGCTCCACACCGGCCGGCCGCCGGAGCGCGTCCGGCAGGACCTGGAGCGGGACACCTTCTTCGACGCCGAGGGCGCCGTGGCCTACGGGCTCGTGGACCGGCTGACGGCCGACCGCAGGGCGCCCCGCCCGGCGCGCCCCCTGCGGTGAGCGGAGGCGGCATGCTGCCCCCGGAACCGCCTGCCCTGCCCGCCCTGACCCGGGCCGAGTGCGAACTGGTCGACCGCTACCTGGAGGTGGTCGACCTGCTGGGCCGGATCAACCCCGCGCGCGGCCGGGACACCTACGGCGCGCTGCGCGCCGCCCAGGCCCTGGTCGGCCGGGCGACGGCGCTGCGGGACGCGCTGGCGACGATGCACGACCGCGGCGAGAACGAGGTCCACGCGGGCACGCTGGCGCGGGCGCTGCGGGTGCTGGACGGGCGGCGCCGCACCGCTCTGGTCGCCCTTCCGCCCGGCCCCGGGGGCTGACGCGGGCCGCCGGGCCCCGGGCGTTACCGGACCGGCGGCGAGTGACCCGTCCCACGGCGGCTACCGGAACCACCATGAACCACCGCCGTGAGACGCCCCTGGAGCGCGACGACCGCAACTTCACCGAACTGCTGCAGGAGGTGCGGGTCGTCCAGACCGGCGTCCAGATCCTCTTCGCCTTCCTGCTCACGCTCGCCTTCACCCAGCGCTTCGCCGACCTGGACCGGGTGCAGCGCGGCACCTACGTGACGACCCTGCTGCTGGCCGTCGTCGCGGCCATCCTCTTCACGGCTCCGGCCGCACTGCACCGGGCGCTGTTCCGGAAGGGGGCCAAGCGGATGCTCGTCGACGCGTCCTCGCGCCTGGCCGCCATCGGCCTGGCCGTGCTCGCCCTCGCGCTGACCGGAGCGGTGCTGCTGGTGGTGGACGTGGTGCTGGGGCGGGCCGCCGGGATCGCGGTGGCGGCGGGCGTGCTCGTCCTCTGCGCGGCGGTGTGGGTGCTGCTGCCCCTCGGCATGCGCCGCAGGGCGCCCGGCGCGGGGGCGCGCGCGGCGGGACGGGTTCCGGAGCGGTGAACGGCGCCCCGCGGGTCCCGCCGGGGAGGCGGGCCGGCCGGGGTCAGCCCAGCGGGGTCCGTCGCGGCAGGGTGATCCAGACCGTCTTGCCGCCCTCCGCGGTGGGCACGACGGTGAGGCTCCCGCCCGTCTCGGCGGCGAGGCTGCGGACGATGACCATGCCGCGGCCGTTGTCCTGCTGGACGGCGGCCGGCAGCCTCCGGGGCCGGCGGGGGTGGCTGTCGGTCACCCCGACCCGGAGCGTCTCGTCGTGCTCCAGCCGGATGTCGACGGTGAAGGTCGGCGATCGGCCGAAGGTGTGCTGGACGGCGTTGGTGGCCAGCTCGGAGACGATGAGGCGGACGGTGTCCGCCAGATCGTTTCCGCTGATCCCACCTGCGACGCCCCACTCGACGAGGACGTCCGTGACGTATCTGCGCGCGGCCGTGACCGAGGCGGGGGCGCTCGGAAGGGTGACGGACGCTTCCTGATGATCTGCCATGGCGAGCTTCGTCCCTTTCCCACCGGGGGCGGGACTCCGGCGCGGTGCCGGTATGTGGAGACGGAGCCGCCCTCGGATGGCTGCTTCGCGTCAGAGTGCCATCATGTCGACGCGACTGCGGCCGTTCACCCGACATGCACCGGTTTCTGTCGCCCGAAGCGGTGAACTCCGCGCGTTGTCACCGTTCTTGGTGCGACCGCCCGCCGGAAACCCGCCGAATCCCGCCGGAAGCGCCGCCGGACCGCGCCCGGCGGGCGCGGCCCGCCACCGGTCAGGGCGCCGGCGGCGCCGTGCCCGCGACGGCGGCGACGGCCGCGGCGACGTCGGCGTCCGTCAGGTCGGCGCGGGCGGTCAGCCGCAGCCGCGAGACGCCGTCGGGCACCGACGGCGGCCGGAAGCAGCCCACGGCCACCCCGGCGGCCCGGCAGTCGGCGGCCCAGCGGACGGCCGCCTCCGGCGCGGGGGCGCGCACGGAGACCACCGCGGCGTCCGGGCGCGTGGCGTCCAGCCCGGCGGCGGTCAGCCCCGCGTGCAGCTTCCGGGCGGCGGCGCGGACCCGGGCGGCACGGGCGGGTTCGGCGCGCACCAGCCGCAGCGCGGCGAGGGCGGCTCCGGTCGCGGCGGGGGCGAGCCCGGTGTCGAAGACGAAGGTGCGGGCGGTGTTGACCAGGTGGTCGATCACGCGCGCCGGGCCGAGGACGACGCCGCCCTGGCTGCCGAGCGCCTTGGAGAGGGTGGCGGTGGCGACGACGCCGGGCGCACCCGCCAGCCCGGCCGCGTGGAGGGCGCCTCGCCCGCCGTCGCCCAGGACGCCGAGGCTGTGCGCCTCGTCCACCACCAGCGCGGCGCCCCGGTCCCGGCAGACGGCGGCCAGTTCGGCCAGCGGCGCGGCGTCCCCGTCGACGGAGAAGACGGCGTCGGTGACGGCCACGGCCCGGCCGTCGAAGCCGTCGAGGGCCCCGGCGACGGCGCCGGGGTCGGCGTGCGGGACGACGGCGGTCGCGGCGCGGGAGAGCCGGCAGCCGTCGATGAGGGAGGCGTGGTTGGCGGCGTCGGAGACCACCAGGGTGCCGCGGTCGGTCAGGGCGGTGACGGCGGCCAGGTTGGCGGCGTAGCCGGAGGAGAACACCAGGGCCGCCTCGAAGCCGCAGAAGCCGGCGAGTTCGGCCTCCAACTCGGCGTGCAGCTCGGTGGTGCCGGTGACCAGCCGGGAGCCGGTGGCGCCCGCGCCCCAGCGGTGCGCCGCGTGCCGGGCCGCCGCGACGACCTCGGGATGCCGGGTGAGGCCGAGGTAGTCGTTGCCGGCCAGGTCCAGCAGGCGGGAGTCGGCGGGGCGGGGCCGCAGGGAGCGCAGCAGGCCGGCGCGGCGGCGCTGCTCCAGCCGTTCGCCGATCCAGTCGAACGGATCGGCCTCCGGGGACGGTCCGGGGGGCGCGGGCGCGGGCGACCGCGCGGGCGGAACCGGGCCCGCGCCGGCGGCCGGCGGTGTCCCCCCGCCCGGGGGACCGGTGCGTTCCTGCGGCATGACTGGCCGTCCCTCGCCTTCTGTCGGGTCCGCCCCAAGGTAGCCGCGGGCCGGGGCCGGGCGGGGTGTGGCGATGCACACACCTTCCATCAGGGCGTTTGTGGGAGTCCGTCCTTGGCCCCGGAAGCGGCGTACGACAGGATCAGCGCCATGGACCTGCTGAAGACGCTGGTGGACAAGGGGCTGCGGCGCGAGCTGCCCACACGCGACGAGGCTCTGGCCGTGCTGGCCACCTCCGACGACGAACTCCTCGACGTGGTGGCCGCCGCCGGGAAGGTGCGGCGCCACTGGTTCGGCCGGCGGGTGAAGCTCAACTACCTGGTCAACCTGAAGTCGGGGCTCTGCCCGGAGGACTGCTCGTACTGCTCGCAGCGGCTGGGCTCGAAGGCCGACATCCTCACGTACACCTGGCTGAAGCCCGAGGAGGCCGCCGAGGCGGCCGGCGCGGGTGTGGCCGGGGGCGCCAAGCGGGTCTGCCTGGTGGCCAGCGGACGCGGGCCCACCGACCGGGACGTCGACCGCGTCTCGAGGACCATCTCCGCCATCAAGTCGCAGCACGGCGACGTCGAGGTGTGCGCCTGCCTCGGCCTGCTCTCCGACGGCCAGGCCGAGCGGCTGCGTGAGGCGGGGGCGGACGCCTACAACCACAACCTCAACACCTCCGAGGCGACCTACGGGAGCATCACCACCACCCACACCTACGCCGACCGCGTGGAGACGGTCCGGCACGCGCGGTCGGCCGGGCTGTCGGCCTGCTCGGGCCTGATCGCGGGCATGGGCGAGTCGGACGGGGACCTGGTGGACGTGGTCTTCTCGCTGCGGGAGCTGGATCCGGACTCGGTGCCGGTCAACTTCCTGATCCCCTTCGAGGGGACGCCGCTGGCGAAGGAGTGGAACCTCACCCCGCAGCGCTGCCTGCGCATCCTGGCGATGGTCCGGTTCGTCTGCCCCGACGTGGAGGTCCGGCTGGCCGGCGGGCGCGAGGTGCACCTGCGGTCGATGCAGCCGCTGGCACTGCACCTGGCCAACTCGATCTTCCTGGGCGACTACCTCACCAGCGAGGGCCAGGCGGGCAAGGCGGACCTGGAGATGATCGCCGACGCCGGTTTCGAGGTGGAGGGCGCCGGGGAGCGGACCCTGCCCGAGCACCGGGCGGACGCACCGGCGGCCGGGTCCGGCTGCGGCGGGCACGGCGGCGGTGGCTGCGGTCCGTGCGGCGACGCCTCCGCCGAGGAGGGCGGCGGGGCGGCCGGGGAGGCCGGTCCCGCGGACGCCGTACCGCAGGCCGCGCAGGCCCCCGGACGGGCGCGCACCGACCTGGTGGCGGTGCGGCGGCGGGGCGCGGGCACGGAGCTGCCGCCCAATGCCTGACGCCCCCTCCCTCCCCTCCCCCGCGGTCCTCCCGGGAGGAGGCGCCGGGCTGCCGGAGCCGTCCCCCGGGCTCTCCTGCGAGGAGTTGCTCGAACTCGACCGGCGCCACGTCTGGCACCCCTACGGCCCGATGCCCGGCCGCGCCGAGCCCCTGGTGGTCTCCTCCGCCTCCGGGGTCCGGCTGCGGCTGGCGCGGCCGGCCTGGGGGCGCGACGAGCTGGTCGACGGCATGTCGTCGTGGTGGTCGGCGATCCACGGCTACCGCCACCCGGCGCTCGACGACGCGGTCCGCGCCCAGTTGGAGCGGATGAGCCACGTGATGTTCGGCGGCCTCACCCACGAGCCCGCCGTGCGGCTGGCCGAGCGCCTGGTGGCCGTCTCCCCCGAGGGCCTGGAGCACGTCTTCCTCGCCGACTCCGGCTCGGTGGCGGTCGAGGTGGCCGTCAAGATGTGCCTGCAGTACTGGCGCTCGCTGGGCCGGCCGGGCAAGCGGCGGCTGATGACCTGGCGCGGCGGCTACCACGGGGACACCTGGCACCCGATGTCGGTGTGCGACCCCGACGGCGGCATGCACCACCTGTGGTCGGGGACGCTGCCGGTGCAGGTCTTCGCCGACGCCCCGCCGGACGGCTTCGACGCCGGGCCCGACCCCGCGTACGAGGCGCACCTGCGGGAGACGGTCGCCGCGCACGCCGACGAGCTGGCCGCGGTGATCGTGGAACCCGTGGTGCAGGGCGCGGGCGGGATGCGCTTCCACTCCCCCGCCTACCTGCGGGTGCTGCGCGAGGCGTGCGACGAGCACGGCGTGCTGCTGGTGCTGGACGAGATCGCCACCGGGTTCGGGCGGACGGGCGCGCTGTTCGCCGCCGGGCACGCGGGGGTCGCCCCGGACGTGATGTGCGTCGGCAAGGCGCTGACTGGCGGCTACCTGACGATGGCGGCGACGCTGTGCACCGCGCGGGTGGCACAGGGGATCTCACGCGGCGAGGTGCCGGTGCTGGCCCACGGCCCGACCTTCATGGGCAACCCGCTGGCCGCCGCGGTGGCGGGCGCCTCGCTGGACCTGCTGCTCGGGCAGGACTGGGCGGGCGAGGTGCGCCGGATCGAGGCCGGGCTGCGCGCCGGGCTCGCCGGGGCCGCCGCCCTGCCCGGGGTGCGGGACGTGCGGGTGCTGGGCGCGATCGGCGTGGTCCAGCTCGACCACGAGGTGGACATGGCCGCCGCGACGGAGGCGGCGGTGCGCGCCGGCGTGTGGCTGCGGCCGTTCCGCGACCTGGTGTACACCATGCCGCCGTACGTCACCGGGGACGAGGACGTGGCGCGGATCGCGGCCGCGGTGTGCGCCGCGGCGCGCGCGGGCTGAAGCGCGCCGCTGGGACGGCGGGACCCGGGGACGGGCCCGAGGGGATCGAGGAGAGGCACGAGGAATGTCGGTGCTGGTGGTCACCGGGACGGGCACGGAGGTTGGCAAGACCGTGGTCACGGCGGCGCTGGCCGCCGCGGCGGTGGCGGCGGGCCGCTCCGTGGCGGTGCTCAAACCCGCGCAGACCGGGGTCGCCGAGGGCGAGCCGGGCGACGCGGCCGAGGTGCGGCGGCTGGCGGGACCGCGGGTGACGGCCGTGGAACTGGCCCGCTACCCCGACCCGCTGGCGCCCGAGACGGCGGCGCGGCGGGCCGGGCTCCCCCCGGTGCTGCCCGAGTCGGTGGCGGAGACGGCCCGGACGCTGGCCGAGGAGCACGACCTGGTGCTGGTCGAGGGCGCGGGCGGGCTGCTGGTGCGCTTCGACGGGCGGGGCTCGACCCTGGCCGACGCCGCCCGGCTGCTGGGGGCCCCGGTACTGGTGGTCGCCGCGGCCGGGCTGGGCACGCTGAACGCCACCGCGCTGACGGCCGAGGCGCTGCGCGCCCGCGGCCTGGAGTGCGCCGGGGTGGTGGTCGGCAGCTGGCCCCGGGAGCCGGACCTGGCGGCCCGCTGCAACCTGGACGACCTCCCGGTGGCGGCCGGCGCCCCGCTGGCCGGACTGCTGCCGCAGGGGGCGGGCGCCCTGGACCCGGCGGTGTTCCGCAGGAGCGCGGCGGGCTGGCTCTCTCCGGCGCTCGGCGGCACCTGGACGGGCGGGCGGCGGGCCGCCGGGGCGGAACCGGTCCGGCCGGGGTGATCCGCCGGGCGCACCGCACCGGGCCGGCGGCCGGACCGCCCGGCGGGCTGTCCGGACGGCGGCGGGCCGCCCGGGAGGGCACCCGTCACAGCGTCCAGCCGCGCAGTTCGCCGGCGATGGCGCGCACGTCCGCCGTGCCGTCCTTGACCAGGCGGGCGAGGTCGCGGACCTGCTCGGGCGAGACGGCCACCTTCAGCCCGCCCGCCACCAGGTAGGCGTAGGCGACGGCGGAGGCGAACAGGGCGTTGGACCGCTCCAGGGCGGGAACGTGCAGCAGGAGCTGCAGGAGGGCCGCGGCCCGGTCGTGGGGGCCGGGGTAGACGGGGCGGTCGAAGACGGTCGCCTCGTGGCGGGCGACCGCGGCGATCAGGGCGCCGTAGTCGGTCACGCGCGGATCGCCGGGCGTCTTGTCCTCGGCGACCATCAGCAGCCAGGCGAGGTCGATGCGGGGACTCACGAAGGCCTGCGGCCCTCCCGCTCCCGGCCGAACTCCTCGGCGAAGACGGCCTCGTACTGCTTCATGAAGGCGGCCGCGGCCTCGACGAAGGCGTGCCCCGCCTCGCCCGCGTCCTGCCGGACCAGCTCCTCGATGTAGCGGTTCACGCTGATGCCGCGCTGGAGCGCCCGCTGCCGGGCCGCCTCGGCGGTCGCTTCGTCCACCCGGACGTTCAACTGGGTCTTGGCCACACCTCCACGCTAGCGCCATCGCGCTAGCACCGGCAAGCGGCCCGGTCGGCGTCCGCGGTCCGCACGGCCGCCCGTCCGGCGGATGCCCGGCCGCCCACCGGGTACGGCTCACAGGACGGCTCCCGCACGGGCCGTGCGGCCCACCCGCCCCGCGGAGGCGCGGCGTCCGCGGGGCAGGAGGAGCCCCGAGGGGCCCGGGCACGGGCGGACCGCCGCCCGGACCCCGGGTGGCTGGACACGGTGGCCGGCACGCTCCGGCTGCGGGACCGTCCGGGCCGCCGCCCCGCCCGGCTCTCCGGCGGCCGGCACCAGCGGGTCGGCCCACCATGCATGGCGCGCCACGGGGTACGAGCCCCGACGCAGTGGAGCCGCCGATCCGGTCCGGGCGGCGGCAACCGGTGACCGTGAGGAGGCCCGCCGACGATGGACAGTCCGGCGCGCGTACCGTACCGCGCGTTCGCAGGGGAGGTGCTCGGGCACCCGTCCGCGGACGGGGTGCCCCGGGGCGGGGTGCCCGGGGGCGGGAAGACCCCTCCGGCCCCCGGAACGGGGGCGGCCCGGTGACCGAGGTCCTCCTCCTGCTCCTGGCCCTGCTGCTGACGCTCGCCTGCGCCGTGTTCGTCGCCGCGGAGTTCTCCCTGACCACCGTGGAGCGGAGCGAGCTGGAGCGGGCGGCCGAACTCGGCGAGGCGGGTGCCGACAGCGCGCTGCAGGCGGTGCGGTCCCTCACCTTCCAGCTCTCCGGCGCCCAGCTCGGCATCACCGTGACCGGCCTGGTCATCGGCATGCTCGCCGAGCCCTCCACCGCCCGTCTGCTGTCCGGGCCGCTGCGGTGGGCCGGTCTGCCCGCCCCGACGGCGGCCTCGGTCGCCCTGGTGGTCGGCACCGCGCTGTCCACGGTGGTACTGATGGTGGTCGGCGAGCTGGTGCCGAAGAACTGGGCGATCTCCCGGCCGCTGCCGGTCGCCCGCCGCGTCGGTGCCCTCCAGCGGGGCTTCAGCGCCGCGTTCCGCCCGCTGATCACCCACCTGAACAACACCGCCAACCGCGTCCTGCACCGGCTGGGGCTGGAGCCCACCGAGGAGCTGGCCTCGGCCCGCTCCCCCCAGGAGCTGGTGGCCCTGGCCCGCCACTCGGCGAGGGAGGGCGCGCTGGAGGCGGACACCGCGGAGCTGTTCGTCCGCACCATCCAGCTCTCGGAGCTGACCGCGCAGAGCGTGATGACCCCGCGGGTGCAGGTCACCGCCCTGGAGGAGCACACCACCGCCGAGGACGTGGTCAACGCCGCACGCGCCACGGGCCTGTCCCGCTTCCCCGTCTACCGGGGCGGTCTGGACACGGTGGTGGGCGTCGTCCACGTCAAGGACGCCATCGCCGTTCCCGCCGGACGCCGGCTGCACCATCCGGTCGCCGCCCTGCTGCGCGAGCCGTTGCTGGTGCCCGAGTCGCTGACCGTGGACCGGCTGCTGGACCGGCTCTCGGGCAGGAACAGCATGGCGGTGGTGATCGACGAGTACGGCGGCACGGCCGGGGTCGCCACGCTGGAGGACATCGTCGAGGAGGTCGTGGGCGAGGTCCGCGACGAACACGACCCGTTCGAGACGCCCGACCTGGTCCCGGCGGGCGCGGACCCCGCGGGCCGCGCGCTCTACGACGCGGACGGCGCGGCCCGCACCGACCAGCTCGAACGCATCGGGCTGCGCGCCCCGGAGGGCCCGTACGAGACGCTGGCCGGGCTGGTCGCCACCGAGCTGGGCCGCATTCCGGCGGTGGGCGACGTCCTCGACGTCGCCGGGTGGCGCCTGGAGGTCGTGGACGCCACGGGGCGGCGGGCCGCCGGGGTGCGGCTGACCGCCCCGCCGGAGCCGGAGGACGGCGACACCTACGGCGCCGACCACCACTACAGCGGCGGACGCCACCACGGTGCCGACGTCACCGGCGGGACCGGCGGGACCGGCGGCCCGGACGGCGGCGGAACCGACGACGGACGGGAGGCCCGCAGGTGACCGCGGTCCAACTGCTGATCGGCCTGCTGACGCTGGTCGCCAACGCCTTCTTCGTGGGCGCGGAGTTCGCCATGATCTCCGTGCGCCGCAGCCAGATCGAACCGCTGGCCGAACAGGGCGACAAGCGGGCGCGCGGCGTGGTGTGGGGCCTGGAGCACGTGTCGGCCCTGATGGCCGCCGCGCAGCTCGGCATCACCCTGTGCACGCTGGTGCTGGGCGTGGTCGCCGAGCCCGCCATCGCGCACCTGCTGGAACCGCCCTTCCACCTGGCGGGCGTGCCCGAGGGCCTGATCCATCCGATCTCCTTCGTGATCGCGCTGTCGGTGGCGACGTACCTGCACATGCTCTTCGGCGAGATGGTGCCCAAGAACATCGCGCTGGCCGCGCCGGAGCGGGCCGCGCTGCTGCTGGGCCCGCCGCTGGTCGCCTTCGCCCGGGCCCTGCGCCCGGTGATCTTCGGGATCAACGCCTTGGCCAACGCCCTGCTGCGGCTGCTGCGGGTGGAGCCCAAGGACGAGGTGTCGGCGACCTACTCCGACGACGAACTGGCGCGGCTGGTGGCGGACTCCAGTGAGGCCGGGCTGCTGGACGAGCGGTCGACGGAGCGGCTGCGCGACGCCCTGGAGCTGGGCCGCCGCCCGGTGGCCGAGGTCGTGAGGCCCACCGACCGCGTCGTCTCGGCCCGCGTCGGCGTCACCCCCGACGGGTTGGAGCAGCTCTCGGCGAGCAGCGGCTTCTCCCGCTTCCCCGTGGTGGACGGCCGCGGCCGGGCACTGGGCTACCTGCACGTCAAGGACGCCCTCGACGCCGTGCAGCGCGACGCGCCGTTCCCCGTCTCCGCCCTGCGGCCGATCGCCCGGGTGCGGGCGACGACACCGCTGGACGACGTGCTGGGCGCGATGCGCGGCAGCGGCACCCACCTGGCGGCCGTGATCGGCCCGGACGGGCGCGCCGTCGGGCTGGTCACCATGGAGGACGTGCTGCGCGAGCTGGTCGGCCGGTAGGTGCCGGGGCCGGGGCGGGCCGGGGCACATACCAGTCGGTCGGTTACCATGGCCTGCGCCATGGACAGCAGACCGCAGAGCGCATCCGGCTCCCCCGCCCCGCCCGCCATCACCAGCTTCGTCGCCCTGGGCGACTCCTTCACCGAGGGCATGTCCGACCTGATGCCGGACGGCACCTACCGGGGCTGGGCCGACCTGCTGGCCGCCCGGTTGGCCGCGCGCACCGAGGGCTTCCGGTACGCCAACCTGGCGGTGCGCGGCAAGCTCATCGGGCAGATCGCCCGGGAGCAGGTGGACGTGGCCGCCGCCATGGACGCGGACCTGGTGACGCTGGTGGGCGGCCTCAACGACGTGCTGCGCCCGAAGTGCGACATGGGGCGGGTGTGCGGACTGCTGGAGGAGTCGGTGGCCCGGCTCGCACCGCGCTGCGGGCACCTGGTGCTGATGCGCAGCCCCGGCCGGCGCGGTCCGGTGCTGGAGCGCTACCGGACCCGGATGGAGCAGTTGTTCGACTTCATCGACTCCCTCGCCGCGGAGCACGGCGCCCTGGTGGTCGATCTGTACGGCTGCGAGGCGCTGGGCGATCCGCGGATGTGGGCCGACGACCGGCTCCACCTGACCGCGGAGGGGCACGAGCGGGTGGCCGAGGCCGTCTGGCAGCGGCTCGGGCACGAGGCCGAGTCGGACTGGCACGCCGCGCTGCCGCCCGCCGTCCTCCCGGGCTGGTACGCGCGCCGCGTCGCCGACCTGCGCTTCACCCGCCGCCACCTGCTCCCCTGGATCGGCCGCCGGCTCACCGGCCGCTCCTCCGGGGACGGGCTGGCACCCAAGCGGCCCGACCTGGCGCCGCTGGCCCCGGCCGTGGACCGGGAGCGGTACCAGGCCGCCGGTCCCGCCGCGGACTGAGGCCGAACCCGGCGCCGCCGCGCGTCCCCGCGGGGGCGGCCGCCGCCTCGGACCTGGGGCGGCCGGCCCGCGGGGCACCCGTAGAATCCCCGGGTGTGACTGAGAAGCCGCGCATCCCGAACGTCCTGGCCGGCCGCTACGCCTCCGCGGAGCTGGCCCGCCTGTGGTCCCCCGAGCACAAGGTGGTCCTGGAGCGGCGGCTGTGGCTCGCCGTGCTGCGGGCCCAGAAGGACCTGGGCGTGGAGGTCCCGGACGCGGCGCTGGCCGACTACGAGCGGGTCCTGGAGGACGTCGACCTCGCCTCGATCGCCGAGCGCGAGAGGGTCACCCGCCACGACGTGAAGGCGCGGATCGAGGAGTTCAACGCCCTGGCCGGGCACGAGCACGTGCACAAGGGCATGACCTCCCGCGACCTGACCGAGAACGTCGAGCAGCTCCAGATCCGCCTGTCGCTGGAGCTGGTGCGCGACCGCACCGTGGCCGCCCTGGCCCGGCTGGGCCGGCTGGCCGCCGAGCACTCCGAGCTGGTGATGGCCGGGCGCTCCCACAACGTCGCCGCGCAGGCGACCACGCTGGGCAAGCGCTTCGCGACCGCCGCGGACGAGCTCCTGGTGGCCCACGCCCGGCTGGAGGAGCTGCTGGGCCGCTACCCGCTGCGCGGCGTCAAGGGCCCGGTGGGCACCTCCCAGGACATGCTGGACCTGCTGGGCGGTGACGCGGGCAGGCTGTCCGAGCTGGAGGAGCGGATCGCCGCGCACCTCGGCTTCGGGCGCACCCTCACCTCCGTCGGCCAGGTCTACCCGCGCTCGTTGGACTACGAGGTGGTGACCGCGCTGGTGCAGCTGGCCGCCGCGCCCTCCTCGCTGGCCAAGACGATCCGGTTGATGGCCGGTCACGAACTGGTGACCGAGGGGTTCAAGCCGGGGCAGGTCGGCTCCTCGGCGATGCCGCACAAGATGAACACCCGCTCCTGCGAGCGCGTGAACGGCTTCGCCGTCATCCTGCGCGGTTACGCCTCGATGGTCGGCGAGCTGGCGGGCGACCAGTGGAACGAGGGCGACGTCTCCTGCTCGGTGGTGCGCCGCGTCGCCCTGCCCGACGCCTTCTTCGCCCTCGACGGCCTGTTGGAGACCTTCCTGACGGTGCTGGACGAGTTCGGCGCCTTCCCGGCGGTCGTGGCCCGCGAGCTGGACCGCTACCTGCCGTTCCTGGCCACCACCAAGGTGCTGATGGGCGCGGTGCGCGCCGGGGTGGGCCGGGAGACGGCGCACGAGGTGATCAAGGAGCACGCGGTGGCCTCGGCGCTGGCGATACGCGAGGGCGCCGAGCGCAACGAGCTGCTGGACCGCCTGGCCTCCGACGAGCGCATCCCGTTGGACCGCGAGCGGCTGGCCGCCCTGCTGGCCGACCGGCTCTCCTTCACCGGCGCGGCCGGCGACCAGGTCGCCTCGGTGGTGGCCCGGATCGAGGAGGTCGCCAAGCGGCATCCGGAGGCCGCCGCCTACACGCCGGGCGCGATCCTCTGACCTCCCGGCCGGGCGCGGGACTGCCCCCGGCCCGGCCGGGAAGGAGTCCCGCACGAGCGACCGCCGGGGAGGAGTGAGGGACCATGCCGAAGAGGGTGGCGGGCCGGCCGGAGGAGGCCGCGTCCGGCGGGACGGCGTCCGGGCCGCTGTCCGGGGCCGAGATGGAGGAGCTGCGCGCCCGGACCGTGCCGGACGTGGTGGCCGAG
Organism: Streptomyces desertarenae; assembly: GCF_042681365.1. NCBI lineage: Bacteria > Bacillati > Actinomycetota > Actinomycetes > Kitasatosporales > Streptomycetaceae > Streptomyces > Streptomyces desertarenae. The sequence goes on from NZ_JBHUFU010000008.1 coordinate 158,545, forward strand.
GGGCTGCGCGTGCTGTTCTGCGGGATCAACCCGGGGCTCACGACCGCCCGGCTGGGCCACCACTTCGCCCACCCGGGCAACCGCTTCTGGCCGGTGCTGCACGCCTCCGGCTTCACGCCGCGGCGGTTGAGGCCCTCCGAGCAGCACGAGTTGCTCTCCCACGGGCTGGGCATCACCAACATCTCCCCCCGCCCCACCGCCCGCGCCGACGAGTTGTCGGCCGAGGAGTTCCGCGAGGGCGGCCGGGTGCTGAGGGAGAAGGTGGCGCGGCTGCGTCCGGCCTGGCTGGCGGTGGTGGGGGTGACCGCCTACCGGGCGGCCTTCGGGGACCGGAAGGCCCGGATCGGCCCGCAGGAGGCGGCGATCGGCGACACCCGGATCTGGGTGCTGCCCAACCCCAGCGGGCTCAACGCCCACTGGACGCTGGAGACGATGGCGGAGGAGTTCGGCCGGCTGCGGGCCGCCGCGTCCGCCTGACCGGCCCGGCCCGGCCGGTCGGCCGCGGTTCCGCCCCGGAGGCTCCTCCGGTCCCGTCCCGGCTCCCGGCTCTCGCCCCCGATCCGCTCGCCGGATACGATCCGGCCACAGATGTGCACCTTCCCGGGAGGCGGACGTTGGGACGGCTCACCGGCAGGGACCCCTCCCTGCTGCGCAGGATCAACTCCACCGTCGTCCTGCGCGCGCTGCGCGCGGCCGAGGGCGCGCCCTCGCTCTCGGACCTGGCCCAGGCCACGGAGCTCTCCCGGCCCACGGTCGAGGGCGTGGTGGAGCAGTTGGTGGACGCGGGGCTGGCCGCCGAGACGGCCGCCTCCTCCGGTGACGTGCGGCGGCAGGGGCGCCCCGCCCGCCGCTACCGCTTCCGCGCCGAGGCCGGCCACCTGCTGGGGGTGGAGATCGGGCCGCACCGGGTGGCCGCCGTCGTCGCCGACCTGGGCGGGGAGCGGCTGGGCACGGTCGCCCGGGAGGTCTCCGAGCACGCCTCGGCCGACGAGCGGCTGGAGCGGGTGCGGGCGGTGGTCTCCGAGCTGCTGCGCGGCTGCGAGGTGCCGCGCAGCACCCTGCGGGCGGTGGGGGTGGGCAGCCCCGGGATCGTGGAGGCCGGCGGCACGGTGCGGCTGTGCACCGCGCTGCCGGGGTGGACGGGACTGCCGCTGGGCGAACGGCTGCGGCGCTCGTTCCGCTGCCCGGTGCTGGTGGAGAACGACGCGAACGCCGCCGTGCTGGCCGAGCACTGGGTGGGCGCGGCCACCGGCTCCGACGACGTGGTGTTCGTCCTGGCCGGGCTGAGCCCGGGGGCCGGCTCCCTGATCGGCGGACGGCTGCACCGCGGGTACGGCGGCGCGGCCGGGGAGATCGGCGCACTGCACCTGCTGGGCCGGGAGGCGACGCCGGAGCATCTGCTGTCCACGACCGGCGAACCGCTGCACCCGCTGGACGAGGCCGCGGTGGCACGGGTGTTCGCCCTGGCCCGCGAGGGGGACGAGCGGGCGCGGCAGGCCGTGGAGCGGTTCATCCGGCGGCTGGTGCACGACGTGGCCGCCCTGGTGCTGGCCCTCGATCCGGAGCTGGTCGTCGTCGGCGGCTGGGCCACCGGGCTGGACGGGGTCCTGGACCCGCTCCGCCGCGAACTGGAGCGCTACTGCCTGCGCGCGCCGCGGGTGGAGCTGTCCAGGCTGGGCGGCGAGGCCATCGCGACCGGAGCGCTGCGGCTGGCGCTCGACCACGTCGAGGAGGAGCTGTTCACGGTGGAGGGGACGACCGTCTGACCGGCGGGCGCCGGGGCCCGCCCGTCCGGCCGGCCCGCTCCGTCAGCTCGCCAGCAGGGAGACCCCGCCGGTGTCGCCGAAGGTGAGGCGGCAGGTGTCGGCTCGGTAGGTGGCCACGGCCACCGCCGCGGTGCCGCCGCCGGCGAGGTAGCGGGTGGTGACGACGAGGACGGGCGCGCCGGGCAGCCGGTCCAGCCGCCTGGCGTCCTCCGCGCGGGCGGACCCCAGCTCCACGGCCCGCTCCTGGCCGCCGAGTTCGAGGCGGTTCAGCTCGCGCAGGACGGCCCGGCCGCGGGCGGCGCCCGCGCCGGCCCCGATGCCGGAGAGCCCGGGCACCGACGCGTCCGGCACGTACAGCAGCTCGGTGGCGACCGCCTGCCCGTGGGCCGTGCGGACGCGGTGGACGATGTGGACCGTCCGACCGGCCTCCGCACCGAGCGTCCGGGCCACCGCGGCCGGGGGCACGGCCTCCTCGCAGTCCTCGGTCTGCCAGGCGTCGCCGGAGGCGCCCGGCCAGCCGTGCTGCGCGGGGTCCAGGTCCACCCCGACGCGCGGCGGGGCGACGGTGGTGCCGACCCCGCGGCGGCGGTGGAGGCGGCCCTCCAGCTCCAGCTGCTCCAGGGCCTGGCGGAGGGTGGCGCGGGCGACGCCGAAGCGGGCGGCGAGCTCGCGCTCGTTCGGCAGGACCTCCCCCACCGCGAAGTCGGACTCGAGCGCCTCCGACAGCACGGTCTTGAGGTGCCAGTACTTCGGCTCCGGCGCCGTCTCCAGTCGAGTGGTCCCCACCCTTGCCTCCGCAGTCACCGTGGTCCGCCGGGGGACGTGCGTCCCTCCGTGATTTATGCGCGCTTGTTTTTTAAAGGTTGTTGCGTATAGCGACGATAGGGATCCCTGCCCCACTTGGTCAAGACCAATCACCCCCGCTACCGTGCCGGGCACGGGCGCACCGTCCGCTGGGAGGCCGGTGCGGAGGACCGGCGGAAGGGCGGGCGGAGATGGAACGGCAGGTGACGGTGGTCACCGGTGCCGGCCGCGGCATCGGAGCAGCGGTGGCGCGGCGGCTGGCGCGGGCCGGGCACGACGTGGCCGTCGGCTACGAGCGCGACGCGGAGGCGGCCGAGGCCACGGCGGCGGCGGTGCGGGCCGAGGGGCGCGAGGCGGTGGCCGTGCGGATGGACATCAGCGTGGAGGCCGAGGTCGACGCCTTCTTCGCGGAGGCGGCCGACCGGCTCGGCCCGGTCACGGGGGCCGTCCTCAACGCCGGCATCACCGGCCCGCTGGGACGCTTCACCGAGACCCCCACCGCGGTGATGCGCCGGGTGGTGGACGTCAACGTCGTGGGCACGCTGCTGTGCGCGCGGCGGGCGGCCCTGGCGATGTCCGAGCGCCACGGCGGGAGCGGCGGCGCGATCGTCACGGTCTCCTCGTGCGCGGCGACGCTCGGCAGCCCCGGCGAGTACGTCCACTACGCGGCGAGCAAGGCGGCGGTGGACGCGATGACGGTGGGCCTGGCCAAGGAGCTGGCGCCGGAGGGGGTGCGGGTGAACTCGGTGCAGCCGGGGACGATCCTCACCGAGATGCACGCCGCCATGGGCGACGCCCGGCGGCCGTGGCGCAAGGCCGAGGTCATTCCGATGGGCCGTCCCGGGGAGGCGGAGGAGGTGGCCGGCGCGGTCGCCTGGCTGCTGTCGCCGGAGGCGTCGTACACCACGGGCGCGGTGCTGCGGGTGAGCGGCGGGCTGTGACCCGGCGCCGTCCCTCCCGCCCCGGTGCGCGGACGGCGCGCCGGGGCGGGAGGGCCCGCCGGCGGCTCGCCGGACCGGCCGCGCCGCTTCACCCGCTCCGGGCCCGGGTGGGGGAGCCCGGCCGGGCAGGCGGCGTGCCGTTCGGGTGGCACATGAACTTGTCATTTTCCCGTCGCCCTCCGCTCCCCTGCCGCCCGCCGCGGCGTTCCCCCGGCTCCCCACCCTGAACCTCCGTACGGCCGCCGAGCCGCCGTTCCACCGTTCCGCCCGCCCTCCGGAGGTCCGTCCATGGCAGCAGCCGATTCCCCGTCCGCCCGCCCCGCCCCCGCCCGTCGCGCGGTCCTGCGCGGCACGCTGGCGGCGGCGTCGGCACTGGCGCTGCCGGGCTCCGTGCTGGGCGCGGCCCCCGCGCTGGCCCTGTCCGGCCGGCCGCGCGCCGCCTGGGGCGTGCAGGCCGGCGAGGTGACGACCTCCTCCGGCCTGGTGTGGGTGCGTTCGGACCGCCCGGCCCGGATGCTGGTGGAGACCTCCGCCACGGAGTCCTTCCGCAACCCCCGCCGCTGGTACGGCCCCCTGCTGGGCCCGGACACCGACTTCACCGGGACGACCGCGCTGCACGGCCTGCCTCCGGGGCGGCAGGTGCACTACCGGGTGGTGCTGGCCGATCCGGACGACCCTCGCCGCACCGGCGAGCCGGTCCGCGGCACCTTCCGCACCGCACCGGCACGGCGCCGCGACGGGGTGCGGTTCGTGTGGTCGGGCGACCTGGCCGGACAGGGGTGGGGCATCAACCCCGAGCGGGACGGCGGCTACCCGATCTTCGACGAGATGGCCCGCCTGGACCCGGACTTCTTCCTCTTCAGCGGCGACACCGTCTACGCCGACGGCCCCCTGACCGAGACCGTGGAGCTGCCCGGCGGCGGGGTGTGGCGCAACCTCGTCACCGAGGAGAAGGCGAAGGTCGCCGAGACCCTCGCGGAGTACCGGGGCAACTTCCGCTACAACCTGGCGGCCGAGTCGCTGCGGCGCTTCAACGCGCAGGTGCCCTCGATCGTGCAGTGGGACGACCACGAGGTGGTCAACAACTGGTACCCGGGCGAGATCCTCGCCGACGAGCGCTACACCGAGCGGCGCGTGGACGTGCTGGCGGCGCGGGCCCGGCAGGCGTTCGGCGAGTACTACCCCCTGTCCCCCTCCTCCCGGCGGCGCGACGGGGCGGGCCGGATCCACCGGGTGGTGCGCCACGGCCCGCTGCTGGACGTCTTCGTCCTGGACATGCGCACCCACAGGAACGCCAACTCCCCCGGCCGGCAGACCTCCGACCCGCAGGGTGTCCTGGGCGCCGAGCAGCTCGCCTGGCTCAAGCGCGAGCTGGCGCGCTCGCGGGCGGTGTGGAAGGTGATCGCCTCCGACATGCCGCTGGGGCTGGTCGTCCCCGACGGCACGGACGTGGAGGCCGTCGCGCAGGGCGACCCCGGCGCGCCCCTGGGCAGGGAGCTCCAGATCGCCGAACTGCTGAGGTTCGTCAGGCACCGGCGCATCACGGGCACGGTGTGGCTGACCGCCGACGTGCACCACACCTCGGCCCAGCACTACTCGCCGGAGCGGGCGGCGTTCAAGGACTTCGCGCCGTTCTGGGAGTTCGTCTCCGGGCCGCTGAACGCGGGCGCCTTCCCCGCCTCCGCCCTGGACGGCACGTTCGGCCCCGAGCGGGTCTTCGTCAAGGCGCCGGAGCGGGGGAACGTGTCGCCGAGCGAGGGCTACCAGTTCTACGGCCAGGTGGACATCGACGGCGACAGCGGCGACCTGACGGTGCGGCTGCGCGAGGAGGGCGGAGCGGTGCTGTTCACCAAGACGCTCCGGCCGGGCCTGGTCGGGCAGTGACACCGCCCGCGCGTCGGGGGGCGACCACCCCCCGACGCGCGGCACCGCTTCCCGTCCGCTCCCCCGTCCGCCCCCCCGGAGGGAGGGCGGACGGCCTACGCTGCGTCCATGGACCACCGGCACCACGGCGACGGCGGTCGCGGCGGCACGGGCGGCCCCGCGGCCGGTCTGACCTATCCCGGGGCGGGCGCCACCCGCGGGGACGCCCCCTCCCGCTTCCCCCCGGGGTTCGGGCGGCTGCGGGTGCGCACCCTCCTCGGTTCGGGCCCGGAGGTCTTCCGGGCCGCCGCCGACACGGTGCTGACCTGGCGGATGCACCGGGCCATGGGGGTGGAGACGGTCACCGACGCCCCGCGCGCGGAGCCCGGCGCGCACGTGGTGGTGGGCCTGGGCCTCGGGCGGCTGCGCGTCCGCGCCCCGTGCCGGGTGGTGTGGACGGAGGACGGCGGGCGGCGCGCCGGCTTCGGCTACGGGACGCTGCCGGGCCACCCGGAGCACGGTGAGGAGGCCTTCGTGGTGGAGCTGGCCGACGACGGGACGGTGTGGCTGGAGGTGCGGGCGTTCAGCCGTCCCGCGGTGTGGTGGACGCGGGCCGCCGGGCCGCTCGTCCCCCTGTTCCAGCGGCTGTACGCCCGGCGGTGCGGGGCGGTGCTGCGGCGCTGCGTGCGCATATGACAAACCGATCGACAAAACGGGCATGGTGCCCAGATGGCACTTAACCCATCGGTCACAGACCGTTCGTGATCACGCAACACCGGTCGGCGAGAGTGGCGGCATGACCGAGACCTCCGCATACCGCTCCGACCGCCGTACGGGCCGCCGTGCGCCGCGCCGCACGGGCCGGGGCGCACACCACTGGCGGCACGACCTGGTCGAACTGGCCGCCCTGTTCACCGCCGTGACCGTGGCGGACAGCATCGCGAAGACGGTGGCCCAGGGCCCGGACGGCCCCGTGCTGCTGGTGCTGTCGGCCGTCGCGCTGCTGGCCGCGGCCGGGATCCACACCTGGTTCGCACGGCGCCGCCACCATCCCCCGCCCGATCCCGGGGCCGCGGCGGGCCGCGGCGGGGAGACCGGAGCGGCGGCCGCCGCGGCGGCGGAGGCCGGTCCGTCCAGGGCGGCCGGGCCCGCCGAGGCGGAGCCGCCGGTGCTGTGGCGGCTGCGCACCACCGTGCGCGAGGAGCCGGGCTCGCTGGCCGCCCTGTGCGGTGCGCTGGCGGAGCACCGGGTGGACGTCCTGGGCCTCCAGACCCATCCGCTGGGCGAGGTGACGGTGGACGAGTTCATGCTGCGGGCCCCCCGGTCGCTGGCGCCCGCGGCGCTGCACCGGGCGGTGGCCTCGGCGGGCGGCCGGGACACCTGGCTGGAGCGGGCCGACGCCCACGACATGGTGGACGTCCCCACCCGGGTGCTGGAGCTGGCCACCCGCACCGCCCTGGACAGCGCCGACCTCCCGCTGGCGCTGCGGCAGCTGCTCGGCCGCTGCACCATCCGCTCGGTCCCGGCCGGCGCGGCGGCCGGCCCGCGGCCCGCGGGGGACGCGGAGGCCGGGGAGGACCCGCTCCGGGAGGGCGTGCTGGAGGGGACGGTGATGCGGCTGCGCGATCCGCACGGCGGGACGATCACCGTCGAACGCCCCCACCTGCCCTTCACCCCCACCGAGTTCGCGCGGGCACGCGCCCTGGTCCGGCTCGACGCCCTGCTGGACGTCCAGCCCGACCCCCGCACCGACGGGCCCGCTCCCGCGCAGGGCGCCTCCGGGCGGATGCCGCGCCGCCGCGAGACGCTGACCCTCCGGGAGGGCAACGAGATCACCGTGCGGCGGGCGGACACCCGTGATCTGGAGGCCGCCCGCGCGATGCACCGGCGGTGCTCGGTGCGCACGCTGAACGCGCGCTACCACGGCCCGGTCAAGGACGCCGACCGCTATCTGGACCACCTGCTCAGCCCGCGCTTCGGCCGCACCCTGGCCGCCGAGACGCCCTCGGGGAAGCTGGTGGCGCTGGGCCACCTGCTGTGGGACGGCGACGAGACCGAGGTGGCCCTCCTCGTGGAGGACGTCTGGCAGCGCCGCGGCATCGGCGCCGAGCTGCTGCGCCGGCTGGTGGAGATGGCCGCGGAGGCGCGCTGCGAGAGCGTCTACGCCGTGACGCGGTCGTCCAACACCGGCATGGTGGCGGCGATGCGCGGTCTGGGGCTGCCGCTGGACTACCAGATCGAGGAGGGGACCCTGGTGATCACCGCCCGGCTCGCTCCGGTTCCCGCCGCCGCGGAGACGAAAGGCCCCTGAGGTCTCCGGCCCCCTCGCCGGCAGCGGCCTCGGCGCCGCCCTCGGTGCCGGAGGCACCGGCGAGGGCGGCGTCGAGGTCGTGCCACAGGTCCTCGACGTCCTCCAGGCCCACCGACATGCGCAGCAGCTTCTCGCCGATCCCGCCGGTGCGGCGGTTGTCCTCGCCGATGATGCGGTGGCTGATGGAACCGGGGTGCTGGATGAGGGTGTCCACGCTGCCCAGGCTGACGGCCGGGGTGATCAGCCGCACCCCCGCGATCACCCGGTGCGGGTCGCCGTGCACCTCGAAGGAGACCATGGCGCCGCCGATCCGGGGGTAGTGGACGCGGGCGACCCGCGGGTCGCCCGCCAGGCGGCGGGCCAGTTCCGCGGCGTTGGCGGACTGCGCCCGCACCCGCACCGGCAGGGTGGACAGGCCGCGCAGCAGCAGGTACCCGGCCAGCGGGTGGAGGACCCCGCCGGTGGCGAAGCGGATCCTGCGCAACTCCCGGGCCGTTCCCTCGTCGCAGGCGACGACGCCGCCGAGGACGTCGCCGTGGCCGCCCAGGTACTTGGTGGCGCTGTGCAGCACCATCCGTGCGCCGTGCTCGGCGGGGCGCTGGAGGACGGGGGTGGCGAAGGTGTTGTCGACCAGCAGCGGCACCGGGCCGCAGGCGCGGGCCACGGCGTCGAGGTCCAGCTCGGACAGGGTGGGGTTGGCCGGGGTCTCGACCATCACCAGGCCGGTGTCGTGGCGAACGGCGCCGGCGATGCCGGCCGGGTCCGTCCAGGTCACCTCGGTGCCCAGCAGCCCGTCGGCGAGCAGGTGGTCGCTGCACCCGTACAGCGGCCGGACCGCGACGACGTGCCGCAGCCCCTGCGCGACGCGGGCCAGGAGCACGGCGCTCAGGGCCGCCATGCCGCTGGCGAAGGCGACGGCCGACTCCGTCCCCTCCAGCCGGGCCAGGGCGGTCTCGAAGCGCGCCACGGTGGGGTTGTCGAGGCGGGCGTAGACCGGCGGTCCCTCCAGCCGGGCTCCGGTGGCGGCGAACTCGTCCAGCCGGGCGGCCTCGGCGCGGCTGTCGTGGGACGGGTAGGTGGTGGACAGGTCCAGGGGGGCGGTGTGCAGGCCGAGGGCCGCGAGGTCCTCGCGGCCGGCGTGCACGGCTTCGGTGGCCGGCGACCGGGGTGGTGTCGCCGGTGTCGTGTCCATGCTGTCCTTGGTCATGCGCCGATACTGAACAGCTACCGGAAGGTAGCCCGAAAAGTCCGTGCTATGTTCGGCCGGTGCCCGATTCCGTCGCACTGGATCCGGTCGACCTGGAGATTCTGCGCCTCCTGCAGAACGACGCCCGGACCACCTACCGCGACCTCGCCGCCGCCGTGGGCGTGGCCCCCTCGACCTGCCTGGACCGGGTGGCGCGGCTGCGCCGCGGCGGGGTGATCCTCGGGCACGCCCTGCGGCTGGACCCGGCGATGCTGGGCAGGCCGCTGGAGGCCTTCCTCTCCATCCAGGTGCGGCCGCACCGCAGGGAGCTGATCGGCCCCTTCGTCGAGCGCGTCCGGGCGCTGCCGGAGTCGCGGGCGCTCTTCCACCTCACCGGCCCGGACGACTACCTCGTCCACGTGGCGGTCGCCGGGACCGCCGACCTCCAGCGGCTGGTGCTGGACGAGTTCACCTCGCGGCGGGAGGTGGCGCGGGTGGAGACGCGGCTGATCTTCCAGCAGTGGACGTGCGGGCCGCTGCTGCCGCCCGCCCCGCCGCAGGCCCGGCCCGGCGCCCCGGCCTGATCCACCGCCCCGGCCCGCCGCTCCGCCCCCGCTCCCGCACGCCCCTTTGCTCCCGTATCCGGCGCGGAGCAGCGGCGGACCGGCGTCGACGGAATCCGGACGCCCCGCTGACGCGGCGGCCCCCGCGTACCAGGATGGCGGTCATGTCCGATACCACTGTGAACGCACCCCTGCCCCGGCAGGTCGCCGATGCCCACGTCGACGCGCTCGTGGAGCTCGACCCCGTCCTGGGCACCTACCTCGGTCTCCCGGAGAGCTCGGGGAGGCTGCCCGACTTCTCCCCCGCCGGCCAGGAGGAGCAGGCCGGTCTGTGCCGCGCCACCCTGGAGCGGCTCACCGAGGCCGAGAGGCGGCCCGGCGCCGACGATCCCGCCGAGCGGCGCTGCGCACGGCTGCTGCGCGAGCGGCTGACCGCCGAACTCGCCGTCCACGAGGCGGGCGAAGGGCTGCGCGCCGTCAGCAACATCCACTCCCCGCTGCACTCGGTGCGCAGCGTCTTCACCCTCATGCCGACCGGGAGCGGCGAGGACTGGGCGGCCGTCGCCCGGCGGCTGCGCGCCGTGCCGGCGGCGCTGGCCGGCTACCGTGCCTCCCTCCAGGCGGGCCTGGCCGGCGGGCTGCCGGGCGGCCCCCGGCAGGTGGAGACGGTCGTGGGCCAGCTCGGCGAATGGATCGGCGGACAGGACGGGCGGAGCTGGTTCGCCTCCCTCACCGCCGGCGGGCCCGCGGCCCTGCGCTCCGAGCTGGACGGTGCCGCCGCCGCGGCCACCGGCGCCCTCGCGGAGCTGCGCGACTGGCTGCGCGACACCTACGCCCCGGCCGTCCACGGCGCGCCGGACACCGTGGGCCGCGACCGCTACCGGCGGTGGTCGCGCTACTGGAACGGCACCGACCTGGACCTGGACGAGGCGTACGCGTACGGCTGGGAGGAGTACCACCGCATCCGCGCCGAGATGCGCGCCGAGGCCGAGAAGGTGCTGCCCGGGGCGGCCACCCCCTGGGAGGCGCTGCGCCACCTGGACACCCACGGCCGGGCCGTCGAGGGGGTGGAGGAGACCCGGGTGTGGCTCCAGAACCTGATGGACGAGGCGATCGAGAAGCTGGACGGCACGCACTTCGAGCTGGCCGAGCCCGTACGACGCGTGGAGTCCATGATCGCCCCGCCGGGCGGTGCCGCCGCGCCGTACTACACCGAGCCGTCGCTGGACTTCTCCCGGCCGGGCCGCACCTGGCTGCCGACGATGGGCCAGACCCGCTTCCCCGTCTACGACCTGGTCACCACCTGGTACCACGAGGGGGTTCCCGGCCACCACCTCCAACTCGCCCAGTGGACCTACGTCGCCGACCGGCTCTCGCGCTACCAGACGTCGGTCGGCATGGTCAGCGCCAACGCCGAGGGCTGGGCCCTGTACGCCGAGCGCCTCATGGACGAGCTCGGCTTCCTGCACGACGCCGAGCTGCGGCTGGGCTACCTGGACGCGCAGATGATGCGCTCGACCCGGGTCATCGTGGACATCGGCATGCACCTGGGACTGGAGATCCCCGACCACTCCCCCTTCCACCCCGGGGAGCAGTGGACGCCGCGCCTGGCACAGGAGTTCTTCGGCCTGCACAGCGGGCGTCCGGCGGACTTCGTGGAGAGCGAGCTGGTCCGCTACCTGGGCATGCCGGGCCAGGCGATCGGCTACAAGCTGGGCGAGCGGGCCTGGCTGAAGGGGCGCGAGGCGGCCCGCGCCGCGCACGGCGACGCCTTCGACGCCAAGCGCTGGCACATGGACGCGCTCTCCCTGGGGTCGCTGGGGCTGGACGACCTCGTCTCGGAACTCTCGGCGCTGTGAGCACGGCAGGGTCCGCGGGACGCGGTCCGGCGGCCGCGCCCGCGGACCCTCCCGTGCGGACGTCCCGCGCGCACGGCGGGGCGCCCCCGTCCGGCGTCACCGGCCGAAGCCCCCGTCGGAGGTGATGACCTGGCCGGTGATCCAGGCGGCCTCGTCCGTGGCGAGCCAGGCGACCAGCCGGGCGGGATGTCCGGCCGTCCGCCGAGCGCCTCGGCGGCGGCTCCCACCAGGGCGGCCGGGACCCGGCCGCCACGCACGCCGGTTCCGGGCGGAACTGCGGGCGAGCGGCGCGCTCGTGGACGCCCCGGCCGGCCCCGGGCGCGCTGGGTGGCGGCCCGGGACATCGAGTGCAACTCCTCCTCGGCCGCCGCCGCGTTGGTGTACGGCTACGACGCGTACACCGCTGGCACCGCCGAGAATCGCATCCTGCGCGCCGCCGGCGAGCGGCTGCTGCGGCTGCCGGGCGTCCCCGGCCCGGCAGGCGGCGCCTGGCCCACCAGCGGTCCGGCTCGCCGACACCCTGCCGCTGGCGCGGGGACAGGAACTGCCGCACTGACAGCCGTCCCGCCTCGGCTCCCACCACCAGCCCGCGCTGCGGCTCGCCGAGGCCGCCGCGGCGGAAGCCGGCGTCCTCCCGGCCTTCACGGCCGCCGAGGACGCCGGACGGGCCCTGGCACGGGCCGCGAGGACGGATCTACCTGTTGATCCAGATGCCGAAGTCCCGCGTGGCCGTGTAGAAGTCCTGGAAGCCCAGGCGCGCCCCCGCACTACGGGTCACCGTGCCCTTGGCGATCGCGCCGCCGGCGGCCGAGGCGGTGTAGATCGGGCCGCCGCTGTCACCGCTGCGGGCCGCCTCCCGGCCGTCCATCTGCTCCGCCTCCACCAGGTCTTCGGAGTCGTTGTAGAAGAAGAGGACCTTCATGTTGCAGACCGGGCCGCCCGTGGCCCGTGCGCTGGTGATTCCGGACTGGCACAGGTACTCACCCGGGAAGACGTGGTCCCAGCCGTCGACCCGCACGCCCGCGTCGCTGTCGGGTCCCCCGGTGTACATGAAGTTGTCGGAGTTCGTGGGGATGAGCATCACGTCGTGGGCGTCACTGGACTTGGTGGAGGTGCCGATGTAGATGCCCTGCGGGTTGGTGAACCGATTGCCGCTCCGGCCGCAGTGCTCAGCGGTGAGCAGGTAGGTCGCGCTTGCGTCACGCACACCGAACCCGGCCGTGCACGCCCCGCCATTGAAGTTTATCTGTGCTCCGCCCGACCACGGCGCACCGTCGTTCACACGCGAGCGCTCCTGGAGAGGCTCCTCGCTGATCGTCTTCACGGACACGCCGGCGATCCGGTCGACCGTGCTGTGGTCCTGCGCGACGGAGGCGGTGCGTGCTGCGCGGGTGGTGTCCTGTGCCAGGACCAGTCCGCTGCCGTCAGTGGGGATCTTGACGCTGTGGCCGAGCGAGGGGTCCTTCTCCAGCCGGGCTTGTAACAGCTCGGAGGCGTCCTTGAGTTCGGCCAGCGAGTGGTCCGCGGCGACGATGTGCACGGGGGCGGTTCTGCGGGCCCGCTCCGCGGCCCGCTGTACGGGCTCGGGCAGGTCGCCCTTCCACCACAGGGTGACGTGGTCTTCCTGAAGGCCGATGCCCGTGTAGCCCTCGTAGTGGCCCCGCTCCTGGGCCTTGGCCAGGATGCTCGCAGCGGCGACGAGGGGTCGCTGCTCGTTCATCTTCCGCAGGTTGTCGGCGCCGACAGCCTGTGAGATCGGGACGCTCTTCTCGCTGTTGCCGTCGCGCTGCTGCTCGGCGCTGGCACCCGGTGCGAGGGTGCCGACGAGCGCCATCGCCGCGGCCAGGGCCGAACCCGCAGCCCACAGGCTGGTTCTGCCGTATCTCATGAGTATGCCTTTCCCCTTGGCGTAGCAGTCTGTGATCAGACGGCACAAGCATCCTCATGGGCCCCGATTTACATTCTATCTACAAATGATTAATACCTACCGGATACTCGGGGGTCGTAAGTGAAACACGGAGTCGCACGTGCGGTCGGGTGCGGTGCCGGGAGAGCCACCTTCTCGACGGACTCCGTGAAGACGTACCGGTCGACGTCCACGCACGGCCGGACGCCGACCGGACCGTCGAACCGAGTGCCGTACCGGCTCCGGTGCGACCGGCAGGGAGCCCGGCTCCACCGCAGCGTGCTCTCCACCGCCGTCGGCCGGAAGACGGCCGGACCCCACGCCCGTCATGCCGACTTCCCGCGCACCCGAAGGACGGACTGCCGCACTCGGCCCGCGACACCCCAAGTGGGCGCCCCCGCCGGCACCCTCACCCAGCCGTTGTCGTCATTCGCCCGGTCGCCCACGTACTCCGTGGCGTAGCCGTAGTGGTGGACCGGGTTCGGGTCGTCGTTGAGGGCGGCCATCTGCCCGTCGCAGCTGTTGCAGGTCTCGAACGAGGAGATCATGTACCGCGACATGCCGGCATCCAGGACGTAGCCGGACCGGTCGCAGGGCCGTAGTCCCCGTACACATGGGTCATGCCGCCGCCGTATCCGGCGTGCTGGTACCACGTGATGAGCAGGGTTCCGACACTGCTGCTCATCGTCGCCGTCGTCCTGTCGCCGGAACAGGTCCGGCTCTCCACCCGGGACATCTTCTCGCCCGGCTTCTGCCCGGCGAGGTCGGAGCGCTTGACGGTCTCGCGGGAGGCCGCGCAGGGCAGGTGCGAAGTCGCCCGATCCGGCGACGGGGAGCCACATGGCCGTCGATGAACACGTACAGTGCCGCCGGAAGGGCGTCCCGGTTTGTCTTCACACACCGACCAACGGGCGCCGCCCTTCGCCTTGGTCGCGGCCGGCACAAACACCGGACTCACTCATCTAGGGTGGGCCCATGGCGTCGATCAGGCAGTTCCAGGTCACCTTCGACTGCGCAGAACCCGAGCGCGTCGCCCGTTTCTGGTGCGAGGTGCTGGGGTACGTCGTGCCGCCGCCACCGGAGGGGTTCGCCACGTGGGACGATTTCGACCGCTCGCTGCCGCCCGAGGACCAGGGTTCGGCGTTCGCGTGCGTCGATCCCTCGGGTGCGGGCCCGCGTCTGTTCTTCCAGCGCGTCCCCGAGGACAAGGTCGTCAAGAACCGGCTGCACCTCGACGTGCGGGTCGGCACCGGGCTCGTGGGGGAGGAGCGCCTGGCCGCGCTTGAGGCCGAGTGCGCACGACTGGTCGGGCTCGGCGCGGTGCGCGTGCGGCTCCTGCCCGCCGACGGAGTCAGCGAGTCGTGCCTGGTGATGCAGGACGTCGAGGGCAACGAGTTCTGCCTCGACTGAGCGGCCGCGGAAGCGGCGCCTCCGAGCCGGCCGGCGCAGTTCGCCGCCGCGAGGGGCGCCGTACCGCGACGCGCGCCGACGGCCCTGACCGGTGGTCACCTTCGGCGTCCACGAGCGGCTGCGGCCGCCGCTCACACGCAACCGGCCGGGACGGCGCGTGAGCGGTCAGGAGGTCGTGGCGGCCCGGTCGGACTCGCTGCGCAGCACGCAGAACTCGTTGCCCTCGGGGTCGGCGAGGACGACCCAGCCCGAACCATCGGGATTCCGGTGGTCGGCGACGAGGGTGGCGCCGAGGCCCGACAGCCGGTCCACCTCCTGGTCGCGCGAGGTCTCGGGGCGCAGGCACAGATGGATCCGGTTCTTGACCGTCTTGGCCTCGGGCACCTGGTTGAAGTACAGCACCAGGCCCTCCGCCAGCAGGACCTGGGTCTCCCGGTCACCCGGCCTGTGCTCCGGATACAGCGGACGGCCGGTCACCGCGCTCCAGAACCGGGCCAGCCCGTAGGCGTCCGCGCAGTCGATCGCCACGTTCTGCACCACCGAGACCATGCACACGATCCTTCCCGATCCTCACGCCGAACACCACCGGGTCGCGCTCGTCCCGGACGCGCACACGGTTCAGGCGCCCGGCCCTACGGCACCCGGTGGCGGACGGTCGAGCCCGCGCGGCCCTTGACCACCTCCAGCTGCGCCGGGATACGGCGGCGCAGATCGGGGACGTGGCTGACGATGCCGACGCTGCGGTCGCGCTCGCGCAGGGAGTCCAGCACGTCCAGCACCTCGTCGAGCGTCTGGTCGTCCAGGCTGCCGAACCCCTCGTCGATGAAGAGGGTGTCCAGCCGGACCCCGCCCGCCTCCTCGGTGACGACGTCGGCGAGCCCGAGGGCCAGGGCGAGGGAGGCGAAGAACGTCTCGCCGCCGGAGAGGGTGGCGGTGTCGCGCTCGCTGCCCGTCCAGGCGTCGATGACGTGCAGGCCCAGGCCCGAACGGCCGCGGCCGGAGAGGCGCGCGTCGGAGTGGACCAGGGTATAGCGGCCGCCGGACATGTGCGCCAGGCGGGCACCGGCCGCCGCGGCCACCTGCTCCAGACGGGCGGCCAGTACGTAGGACTCCAGGCGCATCCGGCGCTCGTTCTCCGCGGAGGTCCCGGCGGTGAGGGCGGCGAGCCGGGCGACGCGGTCGTACTCCTCGCGCAGCGGCGCCAGGGCGCGGGCGTCGGCCAGGGCGCGGGCGGAGAGCCGGTCGAGTTCGGCGCAGCGGTCACGGGCCGCGGTCTCGGCGGAGGAGGCCGCCTTCAGACGGGAGACGGCCGCCTCCAGCTCGGCCTCGGCGGCGGCGAGGGCCGTGGGCGGGAGGCCGTCGGCCCCGGCCAGTTCGGGATCGGCCAGCACGGCGGCGACGGCGGCCTCCTCGGCCAGGCGCTCGTCCACGCGGCGCTGCAGTTCGCGCCGTTCGTGGGCGGCGAGGAGGGCGTCGGCGGCGGCCCGCGGGGTGTCGAACCCGGCGTGCCAGACGGCGTCGGCGAGCCGTGCGTCGGTCTCCTTCAGCCGCAGCGCGGCGGCCTCGGCCTCGAAGGCGGCCCCGGCCGCGGCCGCCAGCAGGTCGGCGCGGCGCTCCAGCCCACGGGCGCGGTCGGCGACGGAGGCGGCCCCGCCGCGGGCCCGCGCCACCTGCTCCTCCAGACCGGAACGCTCCGCCAGCAGCACCTCACGCCGGGAGGTGCGGGACGCCGTGCGCTGTTCGGCGTCCCGCCGGACGGCGAGCCGGGCCTCGTACTCGTGCCGCAGGCGCTCCAGGGCCGCGCGGGCGTCGGCGGCGCCGGCGGCGGTGCGCCGGGCCCCGGTGTGCTCGGCCTCCAGAGCGGCCACCCGGTCGGCGAGCTCGGCGACCGACGCCTCCCCCGCCTCCTCCGCGACCTCGGTCAGCCTCTCCCGAACGGTCTGCCGTCGCAGTTCGGCCTGCCGGTGCGCGTCCTCGGCCCGCCGGTGGCGCTCCAGCGCCTCCTCCTCGGCCCGCCGGTCGACGTGCCGCGCTCCGGGACGCGCCGGGGCGGGGTGGTCGGGTGAGCCGCACACCATGCACGGCGTCCCGTCGGCCAGTTCGCCGGCGAGTTCGGCCGCGATGCCGTCCAGACGGCGCGCCCTGACGTCCAGCCAGTCCTGCCGGGCGGCCAACGCCCGCTCATGCGCCTCCAGCGCCCCGGCGTGCGCGGCGGCCTCCTCGGCGGTGAGGGCGTCGCGGCGGCGGGCGGCCTCCAGGCGGCGGGCGGCGGCGTCGAGGTGCCGGGCGAGCTGCTCGGCGCGGGAGGCTGCCTCGGTGGCGGCGTCGACGTCGCGCTGCCGGGCGTCCCGGGCGGCCTCCCAGCCCGCCAACCACTCCTCCGCCTCGCGCAACAGCTCCTCGTCCGCACCCGACTCGTGGTCCAGCCGGGCGAGTTCGGCGGTGATGCGGTCGCAGCGCTCCTCGGCGTGCCGGGCGGCCTCCAGGGTGCCCAGCTCCCGGCGGGCGGCGCGTTCGAGCTCGGCGAGCCGTTCGCCGGATGCCTGGGCGAGGTCGGCGGGGAGCAGGGAGCGGGCGTGTTCCTCGGCGCGCGCGGCACGGCGGCGCTCGGCCTCGGCCCTCTCGCGCGCCTCCAGGAGCGGTGCCACGGCCTCGGCGGCACGGGAGCGCTCCAACCGGGCGCGGTCGGCCTCGTGCCGCGCGGCCCCGGCCGCCAGGGCCTCGGCCCGCCGCCGGGCGTCGGCGAGGCGCCGTCCGCGGCGGTGGAGTTCGCGTAGCTCCTCCAGGCGCCGCCGGGCGGCGAGGTGGGCCTCCTCGGCGGCGAGGTGGGCCGCCGCGGTGGAGTCCAGGCGTTCGCGGGCGTGGGAGCGGGCCTGCGCGGCCCACTCCACCACGGCGTCGGCCAGTCCGGGGTCGCCGGCCGAGAGGTCGTCCAGGACCGTGCCGTCCGGTGCCGAGGCGTCCGACCCGGCGGCCTGCCGCATGCGCTGGGCCAGGGCGAGCAGCCGCTCGTCGCCGTCGCGCACCCGGTGGTGGGCGGCGGTGCGCAGCTCCGCCAGGTGCCGTTCGACGGCGGCGAAGCGGCCGGTGTCGAAGAGACGGCCCAGCAGCCTGGCGCGGTCCTCGGCCCCGGCCCGCAGGAAGCGGGCGAAGTCGCCCTGGGGCAGCAGGACCACCTGGCAGAACTGCTCGCGGTTCATGCCCAGCAGCTGGGCCAGCTCCTCGCCTATCTCCTGGTGGGAGCGGCTGAGCGCCTTCCAGGTGCCGGTGGCGGCGTCGTACTCGCGCAACCGGGACTGCGCCTTCTCCACGGTCGTTCCGGTGCCGCGCCGCTTGGGGCGGAGTTGTTCGGGCAGCCGGGTGACCTCCAGCCGGCGCCCGCCGACGGTCAGGTCGAGGACCACCTCGGTGAGGGTGCCGGGGTCGGCGTGGTCGCTGCGCAGCAGGCGCTGCCCGGGACTCTGGCGGGCACCGGGCACACCGCCGTACAGGGCGTAGCAGACGGCGTCCAGCACGGAGGTCTTGCCCGCTCCGGTGGGGCCGTGCAGCAGGAACAGCCCCGCGGCGGAGAGCCGGTCGAAGTCGACGGTCTGGGTGCCGCCGAAGGGGCCGAAGGCGGTGACGGTGAGCCGGTGGAGCCTCATCGGGGCGCCTCCGTGCGGGCGGCCTCGACGCGGACCGCGTCCAGCGCCTCGCCCAGCAGGGCGCGCTCGCGGCCGTCGGGGCCCGCCCCGCCCCGGACGTGGGCGACGAAGCCCTCCAGGATCTCCGCGTCGGTGCGGTCGCGCAGCCGGCGGCCATAGGAGGCGAAGGGGTCCTGGGGCGGCCGCTCGGGGTCGAGGACGAGGGTGAGGACGTGGGGGAAGCGGCCGGCGAGCCGGGCCATCGGCTCGCGCGGGCGGACCGGATCGGTGAGGGTGGCCTCCACCCACGCCTGCTCGTGGCGCTCCAGGGCGGGGTCGGCGAGCAGGTCCTCCAGGCGGCCGCGGATGCGGGCCAGCGGACGCGGGACGGGGCAGTCGACCCGCTCGGCGCTCACCTCGCCCGCCGGTCCGAGGTCGACCAGCCACATCGACTTGCGGTGGTGGGCCTCGGAGAAGGAGTAGGCGAGCGGCGATCCGGAGTAGCGGACGCGGCCGGTGAGGGCCTGGCAGCCGTGCAGGTGGCCCAGGGCGACGTAGTCCACGCCGTCGAAGACCCCGGCCGGGACGGAGGCGGCACCGCCGACGGTGATGTCCCGTTCGCTGTCGGAGGTCTCGCCCCCGGTGACGAAGGCGTGGGCGAGGACGACGGAGCGGGTGCCGGCGGGGCGGGCGGCCAGGTCGGCGCGGACCTTGTCCATGGCGGCGCCCAGCACGGCCGCGTGGGCCGCGCGCTCCACCCCGAGGACGTCCTTGACCAGGGCGGGCTCCAGGTAGGGCAGGCCGTAGAAGGCGACCTCGCCGTGGGCGTCGGCCAGGACGACGGGGGTGGCGCAGCCGGCGGGGTCGGTGCGCAGGTGGACGCCCGCCCGCTCGATGAGGCCGGCGCCCACCCCCAGGCGGCGGGCCGAGTCGTGGTTGCCGGAGATCATGACCGTCGGGACGCCGAGGCCGGCGAGGCGGTGCAGGGCGTCGTCGAAGAGCTCGACGGCGGACAGCGGCGGCACCGCCCGGTCGTAGACGTCGCCGGCGACGAGCACCGCGTCGACGCGCTCGGCGCGCACCGTCTCCACCAGGTGGTCGACGAACGCCTCCTGGGCGGAGAGCAGGTTCACCCGGTGCAGGCTCCGCCCCAGGTGCCAGTCCGAGGTGTGCAGCAGTCTCAACGGCCGGTCCCGCCCCGCATGTGTCTCCCTCCCTCGTCCGCGCGCCCGCGAGTGCCCGTGGGCGCGCGGTCCGGATTGTTTCATGATCCGGGTGGCGGAACGCCCCGTACGGGGAACCGGGGCGGTTCCGGGCGGTCAGCGGCTGACGCAGTCGGTGAACCGGACCCGGTCGGCACCGGAGGCGACGAACTCCGACGGGGGGTTGCCGGCCAGCAGGCACATGTCGTACCGGGCGAGCACGCCCGTCCCGCCGCCGTCCCCGTAGTCGTGCCGCCCGGAGAGCTGGCAGCAGTCGTAGCGCACCAGCGGGCCGCCCGGGGTGAGGCGGTAGCGGTGCGGCCGGGAGTCGCGGGAGAAGGGCTTGAAGGAGTTGGAGGTGTCGTCGCAGTCGTTGAAGTGCACCGTGCCGCTGTCCCAGGCGCAGTCGATCACCACCGTGTGCTCGTCGCGGAGCTCGAAGCGGATGTCCTCGGCGTGGAAGCGCTGCACGGAGTCGAGGTGCTCCTCGCGCGGGAAGCGGAAGAAGGTGCTGGTCAGCCCGTAGTGGGGGCTCTCCTCGGGGCGGCGGCCGGTGATGATGTAGGAGCCGCCGCGGCAGGTGATGGAACCTCCGTAGGGGAACTCCAGGAAGTTGCCCCACTCGTACTCCACCTTCATGTCGTTGAACCAGTAGTTCAGGAACTGGTCCTGCTGCGGGCGGTCGGACGACCTCCGCGACAGCCCGGAGTACAGGAAGGCCCTGCGCCAGGCGCCGCCCACGCGGCAGGCGTCCCAGCGCATCTCGGAGTTGGTGTTGCTGCCGTCGAGGGCGAGCCCGTAGGTCCACTCCCCCAGCCACTCGCACTCGGTGAAGCGGTAGTCCTGGGCCTGGCCGGTGGAGTACGAGTAGAAGAACGAGGCGCCCGGGGTGCCCGAGCGGAAGCCCATGTGCTCGAACACGACGTTCGCCCAGCGGTTCTCGTTGCGGCACAGGTAGGAGTCCCCGGCCCTGGCGGGCGCGAAGAGGATCTGCGTCATGCGCTTGCCCGCGCCGCGGAACCGCAGCCCGTTGGCCTTGGGCCCGCCGTCCTCGGCCGCGTCGATCAGCGCGTGCGGCTCGCGGACGAGGTAGGTGCCGGCGGGGACGTCGACGACGGTGCGCCCGACACCGTCCCACACCCTCCCGGCCGCGTAGCGGTGGGCCTCGGCGAAGGCCGCGCTGTCGTCGGTCCGTCCGTCGCCCCTGGCACCGAAGTCGGCCACGACGTCGACGGTGGCCTTCCCCTCGGGGCGGCGGCCGGGAACCGCGGTCACCTCCGCCTCGTCGGCCCGCGCCGTCCGGGACGGCTCGCAGCCGGCGAGGCCCGCCGCCAGTGCGGCCGTTCCGCCGGCCGTCAGCAGCCCCCGGCGGGAGGGGCGGCGACCGGGGCCGGGACCGCCTGCCGGTTCCGCCGTCCGGAAGGGGGGTTCGCCTGCCATGATGGTGCTCCTTCGCAAGTCGGTGCCTTGAGGTGGGGGAAACGATGGGCCGGTTCCGTGGTGCCGTGGAGCGGCTGGCGGCCGCGCAGAAGCCGGCCCGGGGGGTGTCGCTGTACTCGCGGTACGTCAACCGGCCCGCGGGCCGGTTACTGGCAGCGGCCGCCTACACCGCGCGGATGACGCCGAACCAGGTCACCGCGGTGAGCGCGGCATTCACCTTCGCGGGCGTGGTGATGACGGCCGTCCTGCCGCCGTCGCACGCGCTGGCGGCCGGGGTGTACGCGGCGCTGGCGGTGGGGTTCGCCCTGGACTCCGCCGACGGCCAGCTCGCCCGGCTGACGGGCGGCGGCAGCCCGGCCGGCGAGTGGCTCGACCACGTGGTGGACTGCGCCAAGGCGCTGGCGCTCCACATGGCGGTGCTGGTCGCCTTCTACCGCCACTTCGACGTCTCCGACCCCCTCGTGCTGCTGGTGCCGGTGGCGTTCCAGTTCGCCGCCGTACTGATCTTCTTCGGCGGGATCCTGACCGAGCAGCTGAAGCGGAGGACGGCCGCCGCGGGAGCCCCCGCGGCGCCGCCCTCCACCGTGCGCTCGCTCGTCCTGCTGCCGGTGGACTACGGGGTGTTCTGCCTGGTCTTCCTGTTCCTGGGCGACCGGGAGCTGTTCACGGCGCTGTACTGCGCGCTGCTCGCCGTCCACCTGCTCTTCCTGGCGGCCTTCCTGGTGAAGTGGTACCGGGAGCTGTCCGTCCCGGCCCGCTGAGGCTCCGCGGCGCGCTCCCCCGGGGGCCGGGGCACGGCCGCCCCCGCCCCGGGCGGCCGCCCCGCCGCGAAAGCGGCCGCCGGGGGTTCTCAGGCCGACCCCGCCAGGCCGTTCAGCGCCCTGCGCAGCAGGGTGCTGGAGGTGTGCACGGTGTAGGGGAAGTACACGACGTCGACCCCGACGCCGGCGAAGTCCCGTTCGAGCCGGTCGCCCTTCTCGGTGCCCCGCCAGTCGTCGCCCTTGAAGATGACGTCGAAGCGGACCTGCCGCCAGGTCTCCAGCTTGTCGGGCACCGTCTCCACGAACGCCGCGTCCACGAACCGGATGCTGCGGACGATCTCCAGCCGCTCGGTCAGCGGGACGACCGGTGAGCGGCCCTTGGCCAGTTCGGCCATCTCGTCCGACACCACGCCGGCGACCAGGTAGTCGCACCGGCTCCTGGCGTGCCGCAGGATGTTCAGGTGCCCGACGTGGAACAGGTCGTAGACCCCGGGCGCGTAGCCCACTCGGTGCGTCATCCTTGGCTCTCCTCGGCTCGTGGTCGGTCAGTTGGGGGCCGTCACGTACAGCGGGCCGTTGCGCCCCGAGAGGTTGGTGCCGTCGGTGACCTCCAGCGAGTAGCGGTGGGTCGCTCCCGGTTCCACGGTGTCGGTGAAGGTCATGGTGGGGCGGTCCCAGGAGCGGGATGCCTGGTCGATGGTGGTCAGCAGGACGCCGTCGCGGTGGATCCGGTAGGTCAGGACGGCGTCGTCCCGGTCCCAGGCCGCCTTCCAGCTCAGTTTGATCCTGCCCGGTCCGTCGCCGGCGCCGCTGAAGGCCGGCACCTGCGGGGCCCCGGTGTCGGGGGCCGCGGCGAAGCGGGTCAGCCCCTGCTGGGGGGCGTCGTTGACGGCGGTGAACTCGCCGCCCGTCCACAGGATGCCGTCCGCCATGACCATGGCGCGCGGACCGAGCTTCTCGCCGATGCCGCCGTTGGTGTCGGGGAACCAGTGGAGGATCGTCTCGTCGGCGATCGACTGGGCCAGCAGGTGCTGGCGGTTCTGGTGCTCGGGGAAGCCGCCCGGGGTCTGCGAGCAGTCGTGGGCGTGCGAGCCGCTGTAGAGCACGCCCTGGTGGGGCACGACGGCCTGGGTGGCGCCCAGGCAGGTGTCCTTCCACAGCATCGCGCCGTCGGAGAGCCGGCCCGCCGCACGGCCGTCGAAGACGCCGCCGCCGGTGCCCTCGGCCCCCAGGTAGAAGTTGGTGCCGTCGTTGACCAGGGCCTTCACCGCGGAGCGGCGGGGGATCCAGCCGGTGAAGCGGTCCACGGTCCGGCCGGTGGTGGCGTCCAGGCCGACCAGCCCGTGCACGCTGTTGAGGATGCTGCCGTTGACGGAGGTGAACCGGCCGCCGATGACGACCTTGTTGTGCTTCGGGGAGACGGTGATCGCGTTGATCCCCGGCGTGGGGTCCTCGGCGATGGACGATCCGCGGACGGTGGCGTTGAAGGGCAGCAGCCGCCCGTCGCGGGTCAGCGCCGCCACGTGCTCCCTCGTCTGCCCCTCGACGGTGGTGAACTGGCCGCCGATGTAGACGGTGGTGTCGGTGACGTCGACGGCCCGGACCACCGAGGAGACCGCGGGCTTCCACTCGCCGCCGATGGTGCAGTCGGCGGTGTGGAGGCTGGCGGTGTTGGAGCGGCCCACCCCTCCGGCGCTGCCGAAGGAGCCCCCGATGTAGAGGACGGAGCCGTCGGGTGACGCCTTCATCGCCCGCACCGTCTCCACTCCTCCGGTGAACGCCGGTGCGCACGGCAGCGGCTCGCCGGTGGCGGCGTCGAAGGCCGCGAAGTTCTTGCGGGGCAGCTCGCCCGTGCCGGGGGCCGCGCCGGGCGGGCGGATGTGCTCGAAGGTGCCGCCCGCGTAGACGACGCCGTTCGCGTACGCCAGGGTCCACACGATGCCGTCGGTCTGCCAGGTGCTCAGCGGATCGGCGGTCAGTGTGGGTTCGCCGGCCGCGTGGGCCGGGCCGGTCGCCAGGGCCAGCGGCGACAACGCCAGCACGGCGGCGATGAGCAGGGATCTGACGGGTCTGCTTCTCCTGCGCATGGTTCCCCCCTGGAAGCACATGAGCGAGAACGGGATGGACCGGAGGCGGGAGGGAGCACTCGGCGGGCGAGCCGCGCAGGGCTCAGCCCCCGCCGCTCACCGTGAGTTGTTCCCGTCGCCCTTGCGCAGCGCCCGGAAGAATTCCCCCACCCCCAGCGGCACACGATAGCGCCACACCGCGGCCCCGAACGCGCAGATTGTCAAAGTCGTGCCCAGGAAGGCCCCCTGTCCCGTATCGCCCAGGAGCGCGCGGACCGCGAACGCCACCGGCGCGGCCACCGCGAAGGCGACGGCGGCGGCGTACAGGTAGCCCCGGTCGACCGTGCGGAAGCCCAGCCTGCGGCGGACCAGCAGGGCCGAGGCCCCGTTGTCCACCACGATCGCCAGTCCCCAGGCGACCGCCGCGCCCGTCACCCCGTACCGGGGCGCCAGCCAGATCCCGGCGCCGATCTGGACGGCGAACCCGGTGCCGGCCACCGCCAGGTTCCACACGCTGCGTCCGGCCATGAGGATGACGGTCTGGGCGTTGCCGACCGCGACGTTGACCGCGCAGGCCGCCGAGAGGACCACCAGGCCGGTCGCCCCCGCGCCGAAGTCCTGCCCGAACAGGGAGAGCACGGTGCCGGGATAGGCGGCCAGCAGGGCGAACAGCGGCCAGGAGAACAGCACGATCCACCGGGTGGAGAGCCGGTGGAGGTGGACCGCGTCGGCCGTGCGGCCGCCCGCCAGCAACCTGCTGAGCTGCGCGGCGACGGCCAGCCGGACCGCGAGCTGGAGCAGGGTGCCCGCGGTCACCAGCCGCCCGATGGCGGTGTAGACGCCGGCCTCGGCGCTGGTGCCCAGGGCGGACAGCAGGACCACCCCGATCCACACCGAGGCGATGTCGAAGATCGAGGAGAGGGCGCGGGGTCCGGCGAAGGCCCAGAACTCGCCCGGGCCGGCCGACCGCGGCGCGTCCGGCAGGCCGGGGTGCGCCGCGCGCGAGCGGCGCAGCGACCACCAGGCGGCGGCCGCGCCCAGCAGGGCGGGGGCCAGCCAGGCGGCGGAGAGGGCGAACACCCCGGGTGCCACCAGCACCAGGGGGACGGCGATCACCACCCGCAGTACGGGTTTGCCCATCTGCTCGACGCCCACGAAGGGCACCACCGAGCCGTAGCCCCGGGTGGCGCCGAGCAGCACCAGGGAGAGCGCGGCCACCGGCAGGAAGAGCGCGAACAGCCGTACCACCGCCACGGCCTGGTCCTGGGGCAGGCCGGGCAGCAGCCACAGCGCCGGGGCCGGCGACAGCAGCAGCGCCGCCGCGGCCGCCGAACTCACCAGCAGGGCGGGCGGCACGGCCGTGCGCAGCAGCGCGGGCACCCCGGCGCCGCCGGTGAGCTCCAGGTCGCGGGAGACGAAGCGCACCAGCGCGGTGTCGGCCCCCAGCTTGCAGGCGTTGCCGAGGATCGTGAACGCGGCGACGCCCGCGAAGACCGCACCGGCCCCGTGCGCGCCCAGCCCCCGGGTGACGATGGCCACCAGCAGGAAGCCGAACAGGGCGTTGGCGCCGGAGCCCGCGAAACCGAACCAGCCGCCGCGCACGGTCGCGGCGACCGCGCGCGCGCCGGTCGTGGCGGCCGGGCCCGCCGGGGCGGGACGGACGCCCGTCATGAGCGCAAGGTGGTGCCGTCGCCGGCGCGCCGGTACCGCCCGTAGGAGCCGTAGGCGCTGTCGGAGCGGTCACCGGACGCGGACGGGTCGACGCGCTTGAGGGCCACGGTGTCCTCGGCGGAGTACGCGGGAGCCTCCTCCGGGTCCGCGGCGGGGACGTCCGCCGGGCCGGTGCCGGTGCCGATCCCGGTGCCGGTGCCGGTGCCGCTCCCGGCGGTGCGCGCCGCCCTGCCCCGCCGGCGCCCGCTCTCGTGCAGCACGGCGCCCAGGACGTGCCCGCCGACGGACTCCACCAGCTCCCGCGCCCTCACCAGGTCGTCCCTGCGGGTGCCGCCCGGGTCGCAGACCACCACCACCCCCCGCACCAGCGCGGCGACGGCCGTGCCGTCCGCGTGGGAGAGCAGGGGCGCGGTGGTGGCGACGGTGTACTCGCCCCGGTCGGCGGCGCCGGTCAGCAGGCGGGAGAGTTTCGGGGAGTTCATCGCCCGCGCCGCGTCGGGCGTCCGGCGCCCGGGCAGGAGCACGAGCCTTCCGGCGGTCCCCGTGTCCACCGCCAGCCGGGGGCTGCCGAGCCAGTCGACGCCGGGTGACCGGTGGGTGCCGCCGCGCAGGGGGAGCCGCCCGGCCAGTTCCGGGGAGCGCGGGTCGGCCTCCACCAGGAGCACGTCGCGGCCGGTCTCCGCCAGGGCGGCGGCCAGGTTGACGGCGGTCGCCGCGGTCTGGGGGTACTCCCTGACCGCGACCACCAGGAGGGCCCCGGGCTCGGCCAGCCGCGGGTGGCGCAGCAGCCGGAGGGCGATCGTGCGGTAGGTCTCGGCGCGCTCGTCCTCCCGGGACGGCCCGACCTCGGGCAGCTCCGTGCCGCCATCGGGGCGCGGGAGGGTGCCCAGCACCGGCGCGCGCAGGGCGTCGCGCACTTCCTCGGGCGTGCGCGCGCGGGGGTCGAGGAGGGAGCGGATCCAGGCGGCCACCAGTCCGCCGGCCAGGCCGACCACCGAGCCGACGGCGACCAGCACGGCCGGGCCGGGACCCGACGGGACGCCGGGGGCGTCGCCCTCGCGGACCACGTCGCCGGGTGTGGTGTCCAGGGCCTTCAGGCCGGTGATGCGCCCCTGGACGTCGGCGATCCGGGCGTTCAGCCCGTCGCGTTCGGACTCGGCGGCCGCCCCGGTGGTCCCCGCGGTCCGCTCGTCCAGCTCCCGGCGCTGGTCCAGGAGGGGTTCCAGCTCGCCCCGGAGCTTGGTGACGGTGGTGTCGATGCGCCGGTTGACAGTCTCCTCGCGGTGGTCCAGGTACGCCTGGAGCAGTGCCCTGACCCGCCGTTCCGCCTCTTCGGGGGTGCCGGCGGTGTACTCGAACTCCAGGATGTGCGTCTCGGGCGGGTTGCCCACCCGCAGGCCCTCCTGGAGGTCGTCCGCCCCGGTCCCGCCGCCCAGCCGCTCCGCCGCGCGGTCGGCGACCGACTCGCTGAGGGCGACCTGCCGTTCGGTTCCCATGCTGAGCTGCTTGTCCGCCGCGATTCCGCCCCCTTCGAAGGGCGCGGTGCTGATCGGCCGTACGACGACCTCGCCGGTGGCGGTGTAGCTGTCGGAGCCCAGGGCGGAGACGGCCCCGCCGCCCAGGGCACCCAGCAGCACCCCGGAGGCGATGACCGCCCGGTGGCGGAAGAGCCGGCGCAGTTGGTCGCGGAGCTGGTCGGGCTCGCGCGCTGACGGGTCGAAGGCGCTCACGTGCGTGCTTCTCCTGTGGGCAGGGGGGTGGGGGTGGTCCGGTGGGTCCCGTCCGCGGCCGCGGGCGGCGGCGTCGGCGGCGGGCTCCCGCCGGGTGCGGAGCCGGCGTCGCGCCCCGGGCCGGGGACGGCCTCCGTTCCGCCGCCGGCGCGGCGGGCGCCCGGTGGCGCGGGGGGCGGCTCGGGGCCCCGGCGGCGCGCCCTGGTGCTGATCAGCAGCGGCACGGCGAGCAGCAGGGTGAGCGGCCCCATGACGAACATCAGGCTGCCCCGCAGCAGGATGAGCTGGTAGAAGCCGAACGCCGGGACCACCAGTGCCGCGAGCGTGGCCCCGTGCCCGCGCAGCCGGTGCCGCACCTCGTCGACCCGCCGCCCGACCGCCCCCAGCAGGGCGAAGACGGCGACGACCCCGGGGAACCCTCCCCAGATGTAGCTCTCGATCCACACCGGCGAGGAGAGGTTGTCGAAGGAGTAGCCGGCGTGCCGGGCGAGGGTGATGCCGACGTCCTCGGGCTTGCCGGGCCAGGCGGCGCGCGGCACGAAGAACAGCGGCGGCCCCAGCGCCGTGGCCGGGTCGTGGCCGTTGACCCGCACGTAGTCCAGCCCGGTGGCGATCTGCTGGAAGGCGTCGTAGTCGCCGTTGGAGGTGAACTGCTCGGCGAGCGAGACGACCTCGATCGGCTCGCGCTTGTCGGTGCGGAAGTAGTCGCCGTAGGGGAACACCACGAGGATCGCGGCGGTGACGGCCAGCGCCCCCATCCGGAAGGCGTGGGCCCGGCGCAGCGCGGAGGCGCCGAAGACGAGCGTCAGCAGCACCGTCCCGGCCCAGAAGCGCGGTTGGCTGACGGGGTTGTTGACCACGGCGTTCACCGCGACGACCACCGGCAGCAGCATCCACCGCAGGCCCCGCAGGACCCGGTCCCCGCCCTCGGCGCGGGGCACGTGCACCAGCGCGACCAGTGCCCAGAAGGCCGGGACCGACAGCACCCACGCCATCAGCGCCCGGTTGGCGCTGCCGTCCGGATCGCCCTGCGCGGCGGCCTCGTTGAGGGCCTGCCGGCTGGTGAGGAACGCCTCGATCCCGCCCTGGGCCGGGACCAGGGCGGCGGCCAGCAGCAGCGCCGCCGCGCACAGCAGCAGGACGCGCACCGGCGCCGGCCGGCGGGCGAGCAGCGGCTCCAGCACGGCGGACGTGCGGTACGGGCGCCGCCCGGCCAGGGCCGAGCCGGCGCTGTAGGCCAGCAGCCCGGCCTCCACCACCACCGTCGCGGTGAAGGCGGTGCCGGAGTCGACGGAGAAGCCCCACGGGTAGGAGTCGGTGGCGAGCATGGCCAGCGGCGCCAGTCCCAGCCAGACGTGGCAGAAGAGCCAGAAGCCGAGGGCGACGACCCGCAGCCGGGTGTCGGTCAGCACCCGGGCCAGCGCGGTGCCGGTGTGCACCACCACCACGCACTGCACCGCGAACGCGGGACCGGTCCGCACCTCCTGCCCGTACAGCACCAGCGCGGGCAGCAGCACGGCCAGCACGACGGTCCACAGGCACAGGGCCGTGACGTCGCGGGTGCCACGGGTGCCACGGGTGCCGTGGGTGCCGTGGGCGCCGCGGTCCTCGGCGGGCGGCTCGGGCCCGCGGGCCGGTTCCCTCTCGGGCATCGCCGGATCTCCTCCCCCCGCCCCGCACCCGGCCCCGCGGTCCGCGGGGCCGGGGCGGGCGGGGTCGTGGTCTGTCTCGGGTCCCCGCCCCGGCGGCGCCGGCCGGGCCCCGCCGCGGATCCCGTTTCGGTCCCGCGCCGGTGTGCGGACGCCTACGATGACCGCAACGTCGGAGGGGGGACGGCAGTGCAGGACTTTCTCGCGGGCCGCCGCGCGCTCGTGGTCTCGACCAACTATGCACCGGAGCACGCCGGGATCGGCCCGTACTCGACGCAGATCGCCGAGCACCTGGCCGCCTCGGGCGCCGACACCCACGTGCTGGCCGGGATGCCGCACTACCCGGCGTGGCGCGTGCACGAGGCGTACCGCGGCAGGTGGCGGATGACCGAGGTGAGCGAGGGCGTCACCATCCACCGCAGGCGGCACACGGTGCCCGCCCGCCAGACGGCGCTGCGCCGCGGGCTGTTCGAGGCGAGCGTGCTGGCCCACGGCATCGCGGCGCCGCCCCGCGTCCGCCCGGACGTGGTGCTCAGCCAGATGCCCAGTCTGGCCGGGGGCGTACTGGGCGCTCGGGCCGCCCGGCGCGCCGGGGTGCCGCACGTGGTGGTCGTCCAGGACCTGATGGGCGCCGCGGCGGGGCAGAGCGGGATGAGCGGCGGCGGCCGGGTCGCCTCGCTCGCCGGGGGCGTGGAGGGCCGGGTGCTGCGCTCGGCGTCGGTGGTCGGGGTGGTGCACGAGTCCTTCACGGACCGGGTGGCGGCCATGGGCGTGCCCCGCGAGCGGGTGCGGGTGGTGCCCAACTGGACGCACGTGCGCGCCCCCGGCGGCGACCGGGCCCGGACCCGGGCCCGGCTGGGCTGGCCCGAGGACGCGGTCGTCGTGCTGCACTCGGGCAACATGGGGCTCAAGCAGGGGCTGGACGTCCTGGTCGGGGCCGCCCGGCTCGCCGGCCGGGACGGCGGGGTGCGGGTGGTGCTGATGGGGGACGGCCACCAGCGCGAACGCCTGCTGGAGCTGGGCGAGGGCGTGGAGGCGCTGTCCTTCCTGCCGCCCGCCGGCGCCGAGGAGTTCCCCGAGGTGCTGGCCGCCGCCGACGTGCTGGCCGTCACCCAGAAGGCCTCGGTGCTGGACATGAGTCTGCCGTCCAAGCTGACCTCGTACTTCACCGCGGGCCGGCCGGTGGTCGCCTCGGTGGCGGCCGGGAGCGGCACCGCGCAGGAGGTGGAGCGCTCCGGCGCCGGCGTGGTGGTGCCGCCCGAGGACGCGGCGGCGCTCCTGGAGGCGGTCCGCTCGCTGGCCGCCGACCCGGCGCGCTGCGCGGAGCTGGGTGCGCGGGGCCGGGAGTACGTCGAGCGGCGGCTGAGCCGCCGGGCCGGTCTGGAGCGGATCACGGCTCTGCTCCGGGAGGCCCTGGCCCACGGGTGAGCCGCGGCGGGCGCGGGCGCTCGGGCCCGCGCCGTCCGGCCGGTGCGGGCCCGGCCCGCGGGGTCCCGTGCGGGCGGCGGAGGGTGCGCTCATCCGGGCCGCCCCGCCCCGGGCCGGCCGGCCGCGCGGCGGTACAGCCCTTCCAGCCGGTCCGCCACGGACGCGATCGAGTACCTCTCCGCGACCGCCGTCCGGCCCGCCCGCACGGTGCGCTCGTACAGTCCGCGGTCCTCCAGCAGGGCCAGCACCGCCTCGGCGAGCCGCTCGGGCGACCCGTCGGTGACCAGTGCCGCCCCGCGCCGCCCCAGTTCGGGGGCGAGCCCGCAGGCGCGGGTGCAGACCACGGGGGTGCCCGCGGCCATCGCCTCCAGGACGGTGACCGGGAAGACCTCCGCCTCGCTGGGCAGCACGTACACGGTGGCGCGGGCCAGGCGCCGCAGGGCGGCGGCGTGGTCCAGCGGACCGCCGTACCGCACCGTCCCGGACAGGTCCTCCTCCGCCGCCAGGCGCAGCACCTCCGCCAGCCGGCCCTCGTCCGCGCCGTGCAGGGTGAAGGTCGCCTCGGGGTGCTTGCGGCGGACCAGCGCGGCCATGCGCACGAACGCGTCGGGGCGCTTGACCGGGTGCAGGCGGGCCAGGAAGAGCACGTCCGTCCCGGTCGCCCCGCCGGCGTCCCCGGTCCCGCCGGCGTCCCCGGTCCCGCCGGGAGGGACGCGCACACCGTTGGGCAGCCGGATCATCGGCGGGCCGCCCGGCCGCAGCACCCTGCGCAGGCCGGTCTCCTCCTCCTCCGTCAGCACCAGCGCGGCACGGGCCCTGCGCAGCAGCGGCACGTAGCAGCGGTCGAAGAGGCGGACCACGGGCGAGCGGCGCGGCTGGACCATGCCGTGGGTCTGCACCACGAACGGCCGGCGCCGCAGCACCGCCGCGGCGAGCGCCGCGAGGGAGACCAGATCGCGTCCGGCGTGGACGTGCAGCACGTCGGCCCGGCCCGCCTGCCGCCACAAGGTGGCGGCCAGCCGGGGGTTGAACAGGCCCAGGAACCCCTGGCCGGGCACCAGCGTGCGGGCCCGGTGCGCCCGCAGCGGCACGCCGTCCGCGGTGCGCGGCGGCGGGGTGCGTCCCCGCCACAGCGACACCAGCGCGACGTCGTGGCCGCGGGAGGCGAGTTCGGCGAGCTGTCCGGTGGCCACGCTCACCGGGCCGCCGTACGCCCCGTCGTCACCGACCAGGGTGACGGTGTGGACGATCCTCAACGGTCCCTCCCGGCGGTGTGCACGGCGCCGGGCGGCAGGTCGCGGTGGGCGACCGCTCCGGCGCCGACCACCGCGCCCGCGCCGACGGTGACGCCGCGCAGCACCATGGCGCGGGCGGCGACCCAGGCACCGCGCTCCAGGCGGATCGGCGCGTTGTCGAACTCGAAGGTGGGCGAGCGGCGCTGGTGGCTGCCGGTGCAGAGGACGGCCTCCTGGGAGACGCACACGTCGCTGCCGATCGTGATCGGCTCCAGGTTGATCAGCCAGGCGCCCTCGCCGATCCAGACGTCGTCGCCCACGGTCAGCTTCCACGGCCACTGCACCCGCACCCGGTGCCGGATCAGGACCCGCTCCCCCACCCGGGCCCCGAAGGCCCGCAGCAGCGCCGGACGCCAGCGCGGCGGGAACCACCACTTGGTGAAGACCAGGTTGAGCACCGCGAACCAGGCGGCCTGCGCCGGCACGCCGCGCTGCTTGTCGTAGCCGGCTCCGGTGAAGCCGCGCAGCCGGCGCCCGGTGGCCGGGGCGCTCACCGGTCCACCCGCACGCGGCGCCCGGAGAGTTCGGCCTCCAGCTGCTCCACGTCGGCCTCGACCATGATCCGGGCCAGCTCGTCGTAGCGGACCCTGGGCGACCAGTCCAGCAGTTTCTGCGCCTTGGAGGCGTCGCCGATCAGGGCGTCCACCTCGGTGGGGCGCTCGTACTTGGGGTCGTGGCGGACGTGGCGCTCCCAGTCCAGGCCGGCGGCGCCGAAGGCCGCGTCGAGGAAGTCGCGGACGGTGGCGGCCACTCCGGTGGCCACCACGTAGTCGTCGGGCTCGTCGCGCTGGAGCATGCGCCACATGGCCTCGACGTACTCGGGCGCGTAGCCCCAGTCCCGGACGGCGTCGAGGTTGCCCAGGTACAGGTGCTCCTGGAGGCCCGCCCGGATGCGGGCGACGGCGCGGGTGATCTTGCGGGTGACGAAGGTTTCGCCGCGGCGCGGGCTCTCGTGGTTGAAGAGGATGCCGTTGACGGCGTGCATCCCGTAGGCCTCGCGGTAGTTGACGGTCGCCCAGTACGCCATGACCTTGGCGCAGCCGTAGGGGCTGCGGGGGTGGAAGGGCGTGGTCTCGTTCTGCGGCGGCGGGGTGGAGCCGAACATCTCCGAGGACGACGCCTGGTAGAGGCGGGTGTCGATGCCGCTGGCGCGGATGGCCTCCAGCAGTCTCAGGGCGCCCAGACCGGTCACGTCGCCGGTGTAGAGGGGGGCGTCGAAGGAGACGCGGACGTGGGACTGCGCCCCCAGGTTGTACACCTCGTCGGGTCGCACGTCGCGCAGCAGGTTCACCAGCGCCACCCCGTCGGAGAGGTCGGTGTGGTGCAACACCAGCCGCCGGCCGGGCGTGTGCGGGTCCTCGTAGATGTGGTCGATGCGTTCGGTGTTGAAGCTGGACGAGCGTCTCATCAGGCCGTGCACGGTGTAGCCCTTGCCCAGCAGCAGCTCGGCCAGGTACGAGCCGTCCTGCCCGGTGATGCCGGTGATCACAGCGGTACGCGACATGGCGCTCCCCCCACGAGTGGTCGTATGTGCGGTCCCGTCCGGCCGTCCCCCACGGCGGGGCGGGGACCGGGCGCCGGTGGGCCGGACGGCGGCACCGTCCGGCCCACCGGTCGCAACTGGTGATATTTCAGCAGAAGTTGGATGAAAGGATGGCCTTTCCTGGCAGAATCCCCGCCATGGATGATCTGCTGCCCCCGCCCGCCCGCGTCTTCGTCGCGGGGCACCGCGGTCTGGTCGGTTCCGCCGTGGCCCGGCACCTGTCCGGCCGCGGCTACACGGTGCTGACCCGCTCCCGCGCCGAGCTCGACCTGCGCGACGGCGCCGCCACCGCCTCCTACCTGCGCGACGTCCGGCCCGACGCCGTGGTCCTGGCCGCCGCGAAGGTCGGCGGGATCATGGCCAACAGCACGTACCCCGTCCCGTTCCTGGAGGACAACCTCCGCATCCAGCTCGGCGTGGTCGCCGGGGCGCACGCCGCCGGGGTGCGGCGGCTGCTCTTCCTCGGGTCGAGCTGCATCTACCCCCGGCACGCCGACCAGCCGATCACCGAGGACGCCCTGCTGACCGGCCCGCTGGAGCCGACCAACCAGGCCTACGCCGTGGCCAAGATCGCCGGGATCGTGCAGATCCAGTCCTACCGGCGGCAGTTCGGGGCCTCCTTCGTCTCGGCGATGCCGACCAACCTCTACGGGCCGGGCGACAACTTCGACCCCGAGACCTCGCACGTCCTGCCCGCCCTGATCCGCCGCTTCCACGAGGCGCGGGAGGGGGGCGCGCCGGAGGTCGTGCTGTGGGGCACCGGCACGCCGCGCCGCGAGTTCCTGCACGTGGACGACCTGGCCGCCGCGTGCGAGGTGCTGCTGCGCCGCTACGACGGCGACGATCCGGTCAACGTCGGCTGCGGCGCGGACCTGACGATCCGCGAACTGGCCGAGAAGGTGGCCTCGGTGGTGGGTTACGGGGGCCGGATCGCCTTCGACGCCGCCAGGCCCGACGGGACCCCGCGCAAACTGCTCGACGTGAGCCGGATGCGCGCGCTGGGCTGGGCCCCCTCGATCGGGCTCGAGGAGGGGATCGCCGCCACCTACCGTGCCTGGCGGGGTGCGGTGGAGCCGGTCTGATCCGGCCCCGCCGGGGTCCGGGCGGGGGACTCCGGCCGCCTCGCCGCGGCGGGCCCTAGTAGGCGCCACGGGCGCTCACCACGGCTCGGAACGTACGGGCCAGGACGTCGACGTCCTTGGTGTAGCGCCAGTTGTCCACGTAGCTCAGGTCCAGCGCGACGGTCTCGTCCCACGACAGGTCGGACCGTCCGCTGACCTGCCACAGTCCGGTGATCCCGGGTCTGACCGACAGCCTGCGCAGCTCCGCCCCGTCGTACCGCTCCACCTCCTCGGGCAGCGGCGGCCGCGGGCCGACCAGCGACATGTGGCCGGCCAGCACGTTGTAGAGCTGGGGCAGTTCGTCGAGGGAGTAGCGGCGCAGGAACCGCCCCAGCCGGGTGACCCGCGGGTCCCGGCGCATCTTGAACATCGCCCCGTCGTGCTCGTTGGCCGCCTCCAGGGCGGAGCGCAGCCGGTCGGCGGAGTCCACCATCGTGCGGAACTTCCACATCCGGAACGGTCTGCGCCCCCGGCCCACCCGCACCTGCCGGTAGATCACCGGCCCCGGCGACGACAGGCGCACCGCCAGCGCGACCGCCAGCAGCAGGGGCGCCAGCAGCACCGCCAGCACCAGGGCCCCCACCACGTCGGTGACCCGCTTCAGCAGCACCGGCAGGCCGCGCCGCGCCGCCGGGACCACGTGCAGCACCGTCAGCCCCGCGGCCCGCGCCGGCCGCAGCCGGTGCAGCGAGACGTCGACGAGGCCGGGGACGACGGCCAGGTCCCGGCCGTCGTCGTGCAGCGCCCAGGCCAGCCGGCGCAGCCGGTCGCCCGACAGCCGCCGCCCCGGGGCGACGAAGACCAGATCGGCGTCGAGCTCCACCGCGCACGCGAGGACGACGTCCGCGTCCTCCTGCCCGGAGCTGCCGCCGCCGGCCGGGAGCCGGGCGGAGACCGGCAGCGCGGGGTCGGCCGCACCGTCGTCGACCACGCAGCTCCCGACCACCAGGTACTCGTCGTCCGTGCGTGCCGCCAGCCGCGCCAGCAGGCCGTCGACGACCCCGGCCTCCCCCACCACGAGCACCCGCCGCAGCCCCCTGGCGCTGCGGCGCAGCGCCAGGGTGTGGTGGTACGCCAGCTTGCGGTGCACGGCGGTCACCGCCAGGCACGGCAGCAGCGCCGCGGCCCACACGGCGGCCGACACCTCCAGCCGCGCCACCACGCACACCGAGGCCAGCACGCCCAGCATCACCAGCCAGTCGCGGACCACCGGCAGCACGGCGCGGCTGTGCCCGATCACCCCCGGGGCGTAGCGCCCCCGCAGCGCCGCGGTCAGCGGCCAGGCGGCGCCGACCAGCACGCCGGTCAGCAGCGGATGCCGCTGCCCCTCCACGGCGACCAGCACGCCCACCGGTGTGGCGGCACCCAGCAGATCCACCGTCAGAACCACCGGAAGGCGCCACTCGCCCTCGGGTCTTCGCCTCCTCCCCCGCCCACCTGCCCGGACACGAAACGGCTCGGCTAACCCCGCGGGCGAATCGATGACCCGCGGGCCGGCAGCTTCGGACAAGCCATGCCCCCCTATTCGGTCGGCGTCCCCTTCCCCCCTGCACATCCGAAACCGCCGGCTGTGCAGTCGCCTCCGTACCGAGAGGGAAGACTAGAACAGGAATGCTTATGTTCGCTGCTGTTTACCCAAGCTGTTGACGACTGCGACGCGCGGTTCACGTGGGACGTGAAGATCACCGGCGGGCATGTGGCCGCGCCCCCGGCTCCCCCGCTCCCCCTCCGCGGCGGACCGCGGCCCCCGCGGCACCGGTCCGGCCGTGCGCGGCGGCCCTCCCCGGCCCCCGCCGCGGCCCGCGGTCATCCGGCCCCGTACGCCTCGCCGCCCAGCTCCAGCCGGGCGGTGCCCGCGGTGGCGTCGGCGAGCCATGCCCGGAAGGCGTCCACCTCGGCCTCGGGCAGCCCCACCTCGATGGCGACCTCGGCGCCGTAGTGCACGCCCCGCACGTCCCGCCCGCCGCTGCGCAGGTCGTTCTCGATCCGCCCGGCCCGCTGGTGGTCCACCGTGACCGTGACCAGCCTCATCCGCCGCCTGGTGACGGTGCCCACGGCGTCCAGGGCCTCGCCCACCGCGCCGCCGTAGGCGCGGATCAGCCCGCCCGCGCCCAGCTTCACCCCGCCGAAGTAGCGCGTGACGACGGCGGCGGCGTAGCGGACCTCGCGGCGCAGCAGCATCTGGAGCATGGGGGCCCCGGCCGTGCCGCCGGGCTCGCCGTCGTCGCTCGCCCGCTGCACCCCGGCGTCGGCGCCGACGACGTAGGCCCAGCAGTTGTGGGTGGCGTCCGCGTACCGGGCGCGGACGCGGGCGACGAACGCCTGCGCCTCCTCCTCGGTGGCGGCGGGGGCGAGCGTGCAGATGAAGCGCGACCGGTTGACCTCGGTCTCGTGCACGCCCTCGCCGGCGACCGTCACGTACTGCTCCCGCATCCGGCCAGCCTAGATCAGGTCCCCCGCCGAGGGCCCGGCGCCCTCGTCCGCGCGCCCGCCCAGGACGGCCGCCACGAACCGCGCGACCAGCGGTCCCGGCTCGCCGCGCCGGTGGCACACCGCCACGGTGGTGCGTGCTTCGGGGTGGTCGGTGCGGCGGTAGGCCACCCCGGCCAGGCGGAGCCGCCGGACGCTCTCGGGGGCCAGCGAGACCCCGAGCCCGGCCGCCACGAGCGCGCAGACCGTCTGCCACTCCACCGCGCGCTGCCCGGGACGGGGCTCGAAACCCGCCGCACGGCACACCCCGGTGATCCGGTCGTGGACCGTCGGCCCGGCGTCGCGGGGCAGCAGCACGAACGGTTCGCCGGCCAGCTCCCGCAGGGGGACGGTACGGCGCGCGGCCAGGGGGTGGGCGGCCGGCAGGACCGCGACGAACCCCTCGGACAGGACGGGCCGGGCCGCCAGGCCGGGCTCGTCGGGCGGCTCCCGCATCAGCCCCACGTCGATCGCGCCCCCGAGCAGGGCGGCCGTCTGGGGCGCGGTGGTCATCTCCCGGATGTCCAGCTCCACCTGGGGGCAGCGGTCCCGGAAGGCCCGCAGCACCCCGGGCAGCACGGTCGTCGCGAGCGAGGCGGCGAACCCGATCCGCAGCCGGCCGGAGAGCCCGCTGCCGGCCAGGCGCGCGGCCCTCAGGCCCGTCTCGACCTCCTCCAGGGCCCGCCGCGCGGCGGGCAGCAGCTCCCGTCCGGCCTCGGTGAGCGAGATCCGGCCGGGGCGCCGGACGAGCAGCCGGTGGCCGACCCGCTCCTCCAGCCGGTGGATCTGCCGGCTCAGCGGCGGCTGCGCCACGCCCAGCCGCTCGGCCGCGCGGCCGAAGTGCAGTTCCTCGGCGAGCACGGCGAAGGCGTGCAACTGTCCGAGAGCCAGTTCGGGGCGGTCCATACCCCTGGAGATATCACGGGATGCCGTCGGACGTATTGGACGCGTCGCCCCCCGCCGCCCTAGCGTCCGTGTCCATGACGCAGCGGCGAGTGATCCTGAGCGGCTCCGCCTTCGAGGAGGAGATCGGCTACGCCCGGGCGGTGGTCGACGGCGACCGGGTGTACCTCTCCGGGACGACCGGCTTCGACTACGCGACCATGACGATCTCCGAGGACGTGGTGGAGCAGGCCGAGCAGTGCCTGCGGAACGTCCGGGCCGCGCTCGCCGAGGCGGGCTGCTCCCTGTCCGACGTGGTCCGGGTGCGCTACCTGCTGCCGCACCGCGAGGACTTCGCCCGGTGCCGGCCGGTCCTGCGCCGCCACTTCGGCCCCGTCCGCCCCGCCGCCACGATGCTGGTGTGCGGTCTGGCCGATCCCCGGATGAGGTTCGAGATCGAGGTGGACGCCAGGCTGCCCGCGGCGGAGGGCGCCGCCGGCCGGTGACACGGCGGGCGGCGCGGGAATGGCGCGGGCGGGACACCGGTTGGCAGGGGCATGTACGCAGACGCAGAGACAGTCCGCAGGATCCTGACCGGGAGCGGCGACACCTGGGCCGTGGTCGGCCTGTCCTCCAACCGGGACCGTGCCGCCTGGGGTGTGGCGCAGGTGCTCCAGCGGTTCGGCAAGCGGATCGTTCCCGTCCATCCGAAGGCCGAGACGGTGCACGGCGAGAAGGGCTACTCCTCGCTGGCCGAGATCCCCTTCCCCGTCGACGTCGTGGACGTGTTCGTCAACTCCCGCCTGGCGGGCGGCGTCGCGGACGAGGCGGTCGCCGTGGGGGCGAAGGCCGTCTGGTTCCAGCTGGGCGTGGTCGACGAGGCGGCGTACGAGCGCACCCGTGCGGCCGGCCTGGAGATGGTGATGGACCGCTGCCCGGCGATCGAGATCCCGCGGCTGGGCTGACCCCGCCGGTCCCGGACCGGCGGGGGCGGGTGCGGCCCTGGTCCGGCGGGGCGGGCACCGCCCCGCCGGACCCCGCCGTCACCCGTCGGAGTAGCTGAGCTCCCCCAGTGTCCAGCTGCTGACCGCGTCGATGGCGACGCGGTACATCCCCCCGGTGTCGGGCAGGCCGTAGCTCCCCTGGAGGATGCGCGCCACGTGCAGGTGCAGGTGGGTGGGCCGGGTGCGCCCGCCGTCCCGGCGGGCCTCCGCCCCGGTGGTGCCGAAGAGCTCGGCGAACGGCTTGAGCCGTTCGGAGTCCCGCAGGACCTCGGCCACCCGCGCCTTCCAGACGGCCTCGGGTGCCAGCCTGCCGGTGATGACCGCACCGGGCACCACCACGGTGAGGGGCATCTGATTGCTCTGCTCGGTCTCCACCATCTCGGCGATGCCGACGAGCAGCTCATCGTGGATCGACATGCGGGCAGAGTAACGCCCGCGGGCCGTTCCGGTGCCCGGGGGATCAGACGACCGGGACGCCCAGCCCCTCCAGCACCCGTGCGCCGGGCAGACGGGCGAGGAGCTTGCCGGGCACCAGCAGCTTGCCGCGGCGGCGTCCGCTGCCGATCACCACGTACTCGGTGTCGGCGACGGCGGCGTCCACCAGCAGCGGCCAGGCCTCGGGCAGGCCGACGGGGGTGATGCCGCCGTACTCCATGCCGGACTCGCCGACGGCGGTCTCCATGGGCGCGAAGGAGACCTTGCGGGCGCCCAGCTCGCGCCGGACCAGGCGGTTGACGTCGGCGCGGGTGTGGGCCAGGACCACGCAGGCGGCCAGGGTGGTCTCCTGGCCGCGGCGGCCGGCGACGACCACGCAGTTGGCCGAGTGCTCCGGCGGGACGGCGTGGACCTCGCCGAAGCGGGCGGTGTCGGCGTCGTCCGGGTCGCTGTCGACGTAGACGACGCCGTCGGCCGGGACGGGGCCGCGCAGCGCGTCGGCGACGGGCGGGGCGAGCAGGTCGAGCTTGTCGGTGACCGGCCAGGCCTCGGCGAACTCTCCGATGGGTGCACGCATGCCCGCACGCTAGCAGCCCCGTCCGGCGGCCCGCGGGCCGCCGGACGGGGCTCGGGGCGGCTAGAACCAGTGGTTGCGGGCCACGTACAGCAGCAGCGCCAGGCCGTGCAGGGCCACGGCGAAGAGCAGCAGCAGGCGCAGGTTCCGGTTGCTCACGGCGTACGCATCCCGTCGGTCTCCCGTTCCGTCCCGGCGGCCGGCGCCCCGTCCGGCGGCGGACCCGCCCCCTCCAGTCTGCCCCCTGCCTCCGCGGGGGCGTCGCCGAGCGCGGCCAGGGCGAGGAGCTGCCCGGAGGTGACCCCCTCCGGGAGCGGCGCCGGCGGCGGGGTGCGCAGCGGGGGCTGCCAGCCGTCCTCGGGATCCCAGCGCCGCACGACGCGCGCGGGCGCTCCGGCGACCACCGCGTGGTCGGGCACCTCGCCGCGCACCACCGATCCGGCCGCCACCACCACGTTCCGCCCCAGCCTCGCCCCCGGCAGCACCACCGCCCCCGTGCCCAGCCAGCCGCCCGGGCCGATCTCCACGGGCGCCGACCGCGGCCACTGCCGGCCGACCGGCAGGCAGGGGTCGTCGTAGGAGTGGTTGGTGGAGGTGATGTAGACGTACGGGCCGCAGAAGACGTCGTTCCCGATCGTCACACCGGCCGCGGCCGTGTCGGCGACCACGTGGCTGCCGCGTCCGAGCACCACCCCGTCGCCCAGCCGCAGCACCGTCTCCGGCCCGAGGTCGAGGCCGGGCATCATCCCCGCGGTCAGCGTCACCTCGGCGCCGATCACGCAGTGGTCGCCCAGCTCGATCCACTCGGTGCCGAAGAGGGTGCCCTGCGGGAAGGCCAGCCGGGTGCCCTCGCCGATGCGGCGGAACACGTGCGGCCCCGGGGTCCGGGCCGTGACGGCACCGGCCCGCTGCGCGTACCGCCACAGCGCGTGCACCGCGCGGGACGCCGTGCGGGAGGTCAGGCGGGACACGGTGCTGGAGAGACGGGATGAGAACGTGTTCCTGTCGTTGGGCACCCGCTCACGGTAGACGTCCCGGGCGCGGCGCGCCGACCCCCGCGCTGTGATCCTCACCCCACCCCCGCGGGCCCGTCGCGTACGGTTCGGTGGAGCCGTGATCACGTGCGGGGCGCGGCACGGCGGGACGTCGGACCGGAGGAGCCGGAGTGCGGCACGGATGGAGAGGCGGGCGATGATCGCGGGCGTGGCGGGCAGGGAACCGGTGGTCGACCCGGAGGCGTACGTCGCCCCGACCGCCGTGGTGGTCGGGGAGGTGGAGCTCGGTGCGGGCTCGGGCGTCTGGTACAACGCGGTGCTGCGCGGTGACTGCGCCGCCATCACCGTGGGCGCCGGCAGCAACGTCCAGGACAACTGCACGGTGCACGCCGACCCCGGCTTCCCCGTGGTGGTGGGGACGGGCGTCTCGGTGGGGCACAACGCGGTGCTGCACGGCTGCACCGTCGGGAACGACGTGCTGATCGGCATGGGCTCCACCGTGCTCAACGGCGCCCGGGTGGGAGCCGGTTCGCTGGTGGCGGCGCACGCCCTGGTGCCGCAGGGCATGGAGGTCCCGCCCGGCTCCCTGGTCGCGGGGGTGCCCGCCCGCGTCCGGCGGGAGCTGACCCCCGAGGAGCTGGAGGGCATCCGGCTGAACGCCGCGGTCTACCGGGAGCTGGCCGGCACCCACCGGGACACCCTCGCCGTCCGGGGGGACGGCGCCTGACGGGTCCGGCGCACCGCCGGACCGCTCCGGTTCCGCGGTGTACCGGGTCCGTACCGATGCGGGGGCGGCCGTGGCCGCCGCCGGGCCGCGCCCTTAGTGTTCTGCTCCATGTGGCCAGGACAGCAGCAGCCCGGGGGCGAGCAGAACCCGCAGAACCCGCAGCAGCCCAACCCGTACCGGACACCGGGGTACCAGGCGCCCAACCCGTACCGGGCACCGGGATACCAGGCGCCGGGGTACCAGACCCCGGGCCCGTACCGGCAGGACCAGCCCGGCGCCCCCTGGGGCCACCCCCCGGCGCCCGGCGCCCCGCCGCCGCACGGCGGGGGCGGCAGGGGCGGCAGGGGCGCCGCGATAGCCGTCGTCGCGGCCGCCGCCGTGATCGCCGCCTCCGTGGTCACCGGTGTCGTCCTGCTGGGGGACGACGGCGGGGGGAGTGACGCCGGAGGCGGCGCCACGACCGCCTCCCCCAGCGCCGGGCCCTCCACCGGGGGGAGCGCCCCGTCCGAGGAGCCCGGCGAGCACGAGGACGACCCCGGCAACCCGCGCGACGGCCGCGCCCCGGAGAAGCCCGGCCCGGTGGTGCCCGGCTGGAAGGTCGTCACCAACGCCAAGCACCACAACGCCTTCGACGTCCCGGCCGACTGGAAGGTCGACTCGGAGACGATGATCATCGGGTACGGGCAGAAGGAGAAGGACAACCCCTTCGCCGGGCCGCAGGTCGCCTTCAGCGGCCCGGCCTACCACAAGCAGGGCTGGTGCGAGGACGACGGCAACAAGTACACCCGCGCCGTCGTCGGCAGCAAGGGCGGCCAGGGCTCCCGCAACACCGCCGAGGGTGCCGAGCGCGCCGCGGAGAACTTCGTCTACTTCGCGTACGGCGAGCAGAAGGAGACCGTCAGGCGCACCGAGGCGAAGGAGTTCTCCAACAAGCACGGGATCACCGGTCACATCGCCACCGCCACGGCCACGGGGGTGAAGAAGGAGAGCAAGTGCGACGCCGACGGCAAGGCCGTCGCCGTCTCCTGGATCGACGGCAGCAACGACCTGCGCATCTGGGTGCTCGTCACCGACGCCGGGGTCGGTGACGAGGTCTCCCAGGACGTCATCGACAAGATGACCGGGAGCCTGCGGCCCTACGCCGAGGAGGACTGATGCACCCGGGGGCGAACGGCGGCGGGCGGGAGGCGGGGCGTCCGGCCCGCCCCGCCTGGGCCGGACGCAACTACACCCTGCTGACCGCCGCCGCCGTGGTCACCGGCCTGGGCAACTCGGGCGCACTGATCGCGGCGGCGTTCGCCGTGCTCGAGTCGGGCGGCGACGGCACCGACGTGGGGCTGGTCGCCGCCGCGCGCACCGTTCCCCTGGTCGTCCTGCTGCTGGTCGGCGGGGCCGTCGCCGACCGGCTGCCCCGCCACCGGGTGATGGTGGCGGCCAACGCGCTCAACTGCGTCTCCCAGGGCCTCTTCGCGGTGCTGGTGATCACCGGGGAGGCCCGGCTGTGGCAGATGGCGGTGCTCTCCGCGCTGGGCGGCACCGGCCACGCGTTCTTCGCCCCGGCCGCCGAGGGGATGGTGCTGGCCAGCGTCCGCGGCGAGCAGGCCGGGCGCGCCTTCGCCGTCTTCCGCATGGGCGTCAACGGCGCCTCCATCGGGGGCGCGGCGCTCGGCGGCGCGCTGATCGCCGCCTTCGGCCCCGGCTGGGTGCTGGCCGTGGACGCCGCCGCCTTCGCGCTGGCCGGGGCGCTGCGCGCCTTCCTCGACCTGGGCGGCATGCCCGAGCGCGCGCCGGGCGGCGGGCTGCTGGGCGATCTGCGCGACGGCTGGCGCGAGGTGGCGGGGCGGCCCTGGCTGTGGGCGATCGTCGTGCAGTTCTCCGTCGTCAACGCGGTGGTCGCGGCGGCCGAGGCGGTGTACGGGCCGCAGGTCGCCGAGGAGCACCTGGGCGGCGCCCGGCCGTGGGGGCTGGCGCTGGCCGCCTACGGGGCGGGCACGGTGCTGGGCGGGCTGCTGATGGTCCGCTGGAAGCCGCGCCGCATCCTGCTCGCCGGCACGCTGTGCGTCTTCCCGCTGGCACTGCCCTCGGCCGCGCTGGCGGTGCCGGTGCCCGTGGCGTGGCTGATCGCGGCGATGTTCGCCACCGGTGTCACGCTCGAGGTGTTCGGGGTGGCCTGGATGACGGCCCTGCACCAGGAGGTGCCCGAGGAGAAGTTCTCCCGGGTCTCCGCCTACGACTGGCTGGGCTCCATCGCCCTGGTGCCCCTCGCCACCGCCGCGGCCGGACCGGTCGAGGCGCTGGTGGGACGGCCGGCGGCGCTGTGGGGCTGCTCGGCGCTGGTGGTGCTGCTCACGGCCGCGGTGCTGTGCGTGCCGGACGTGCGGAACCTCTCCCGGCGCGGCGCCCTGTCCGCCTCCGGTGCGCCCGTCGCCTCCGGCGGCTCGGGGACACCCGGCGCCCCCGTGGTCGCCCCCGGCGGTCAGCCGACCGTGAAGGCGCCGTCCGGCGGCACCGGCGAGGGCGCCGACTCGCCGTCCTGAACCGGGCGGGCGTCCCCCACCAGGCGCTCCAGGGCGCCGCCGTGCACCACCCGGGCGGGGAACGGGTCGGCGGCGGCCCGCCGGGCCAGCTCCGCCACGGGCGGCTCGGTCCGGGAGGCGACCAGCACGGCGTTGCCGAAGCGGCGTCCGCGCAGCACGGCGGGCTCGGCGACCAGGCACACCCGGCCGAAGGCGGCGCGGAGACCGGCCAGCTGGGAGCGGAGGAAGGCGAACGGCGCGGCGTCGGCGAGGTTGGCGACGTACGTCCCGTCCGGCCGCAGCACCCGGGCCGCCTCCCGCGCGTAGCCGAGGGTGGTCAGGTGGGCCGGGACGCGCGAGCCGCCGAAGACGTCGGCCACCACCACGTCCGCCGACGCCGGCGGCCGCTCCCGCAGCGCCTCCCGCGCGTCCCGGGCCCGCACCTCGATCCCGCCGTCCCCCGGCAGCGGCAGGTGCTCGGCGACCAGGGCGAGCAGTGCCCGGTCGGAGTCCACCACCCACTGGCGGGAGCCGGGGCGGGCGGCCGCCAGGTGGCGGGGGAGGGTCAGGGCGCCGCCGCCCAGGTGCAGGACGTCCAGCGGTGCGCCGGGAGGGGCGGCGAGGTCCAGGACGTGGGCGATGCGGCGCGTGTACTCGAACTCCAGGTGGGACGGGTCGTCGAGGTCGACGTACGACTGGGGCGCGCCGTCGACGGTGAGCAGCCAGGCCCGTGCCCGGTCCACGTCCGGCAGCAGCCGCGCGGTGCCGTGCTC
Organism: Streptomyces desertarenae; assembly: GCF_042681365.1. Classification (NCBI taxonomy): domain Bacteria; kingdom Bacillati; phylum Actinomycetota; class Actinomycetes; order Kitasatosporales; family Streptomycetaceae; genus Streptomyces; species Streptomyces desertarenae. Next base: position 203,058 of record NZ_JBHUFU010000008.1, read on the forward strand.
CACGGCGGCGGTCACCGGTACCCGTCCGTCGTCCGCTCCGTCCCCGTGCCCCGCGTCCCCGGTCCGGTCCGCGCCGCCCGCCCTGCCCGTCGTGTCGTCCACCGGGCCATTCTGACCGGTGGACGCACGGGGCCGGGCAGGGGGCCGGGGCCGCTTCCGGGCGCGTGCGTCATCTTCGTCGGTTACGCTCCCCCGGTGCCTGTCCCCGTCCGGCAGCCCGCAGGCCCCGCCGCCCGGTGCGCCTCGGTGTTGTTCTCCCCCTGGTCCCGTCTGTCCCTCCTCGCCGTGCTGCTGGCCGCCGCCGCCACCGCGGTGGCCCTCCACGAACCGCAGCGGCTGCTGACCGGCGCCGAGCTGCCCCGGCCCTCCGGGGCCGCGGCGGTGGCCGCGTTCGCCGTCGCCTACGGCCTGTGCACGGCGGCCCTGGTGCCCAGACCGGTGCTGAACCTGGCCGCGGGCGCCTTCTTCGGGGCCTGGGCGGGCACGGCGGCGGCCGTGGCCGGGACGGTGCTGGGAGCCGGCATCGCCTTCGGCCTCGGGCGGCTGCTGGGCCGGGACGCGCTGCGCCCGCTGCTGGTGCGGGGGCGCTGGATGGAGGCCGGCGACCGGCGACTGGGCCGCCACGGCTTCCGCTCCGTGCTGGTGCTGCGGGTGCTGCCGGGCATCCCGTTCGCCGTCTCCAACTACGGGGCCTCGGTGACCCGGGTGCGCTGCTCGGCGTTCCTGGCCGCCACCGCGCTGGGCTGCGTGCCCAACACCGCCGCGTACGCCGTCGCGGGCAGCCGGGCGGCGGAGCCGACCTCGCCGGCCTTCCTCGTCGCGTCCGCGGCCGTCGCCGTCCCCGCGGCGGTCGCGGCCCTCGTCGCCTGGCGCAGGCGGCCGGGGCCGCGGCGGGTACGGGCGGCCCGGCGGCCCGGTCCGGCGGCCGGAGCCGGTGGGGCCGCGCCGGGGGAGCCGCCGCGCGCAGCCGTCACCGCCCCGGTACGCGCGGGAGACAGGCGTTCGCCCGCCGTTTCCCTGCCCGTTCCGGATCGGCCATAGCATCTGCCCGACCCGACCGAAGATCATCAAGAAGCAGGGACGAGCACACCCGACATGTCTTGGTTCGAAGCGTTCATCCTCGGGCTCGTCCAGGGGCTGACCGAGTTCCTCCCCATCTCCTCCAGCGCCCACCTGCGGCTGACCGCGGTCTTCGCGGGGTGGAAGGACCCCGGCGCGGCCTTCACCGCCGTCACCCAGATCGGCACCGAGGCCGCCGTGCTGATCTACTTCCGCAAGGACATCGCGCGGATCGTCTCCGCCTGGTTCCGTTCCCTGCACGACCGGCAGGCGCGCGGTGACCACGACGCCAAGCTGGGCTGGCTGGTGATCGTCGGCTCGATACCGATCGGCGTGCTGGGCCTGACCCTCAAGGACCACATCGAGGGCCCCTTCCGCGACCTGCGGCTGATCGCCACGACGCTGATCGTGCTGGGCATCGTGCTCGGCGTGGCCGACCGGCTGGCGGCGCGCGACGCGAGCGGGGGGCGGCACCGGGCCGTGCGGGAGCGCAAGGGCCTGGAGAAGCTGACCGTGCGCGACGGCCTGCTGTACGGCATGGCCCAGGCGATGGCCCTGATCCCGGGCGTGTCCCGGTCGGGCGCGACGATCAGCGGCGGCCTGTTCATGGGGTACTCCCGGGAGGCGGCCGCCCGCTACTCCTTCCTGCTGGCCATCCCCGCCGTCCTCGCCTCCGGCCTCTTCGAGCTGACGGAGATCGGCGAGGGGCACGTCTCCTGGGGGCCGACCGCCTTCGCCACCGCCCTGGCCTTCCTGGTGGCCTACGCGGTCATCGCCTGGTTCATGAAGTTCATCTCCACGAAGAGCTTCATGCCGTTCGTGGTCTACCGGATCCTGCTGGGCCTGCTGATATTCGGGCTCGTCGCGGCCGGGGTGATCTCGCCCCACGCGGGCGACCCGGTGGGCTGAGGCACCCCGGCCGCGCCGGTCACCGGGCCCCGGTCAGCCCGTCCGCGGCGGCCCCCCGGCTCAGCACCGCCTCGCGCACCCGCTCGTACACCTCGGGGAAGTGCTCGGCGGTGGCGCGGACGACGCGGAAGGGCGGACCGGTGTCGGAGTGGCCGACCAGGAACTCCGCCCGCTCCACCGCCCAGCCGCCGCCGGGCCCGGGGGTGAAGGTGAAGCGGGCCATCGAGCCCTCGTTGCCGCTGCGCTTGTCGGCCGGGGCGAAGCTGGCGACCTGGTCGCCGAGCCCGTAGACCACCCAGGTCCCGTTCACCTTCTCGTAGGGCTGCGGGACGTGGTTGTGGGTGCCGACGACCAGGTCGATGTCCTTGCGGCCGCCGGTGCGGGCGGCGGTCAGCTCCTCGGCGAGGCGGAGCTGCGCCGCGTCGGGGGCCTGCTGCCACTCGGTGCCCCAGTGGACGCTGACGAGCACCACGTCGGCCCCGGCCCGGCGGGCGGCGCGCGCGTCGGCGATCACCTGCTCCGGCTCCAGCAGCCGTACCGCCCAGGGCCGTCCCTCCGGCAGCGGGACGCCGTTGGTGCCGTAGGTGTAGGCGAGGTGGGCGACCCGGGCGCCGCCGGCTCGCAGCACGGCCGGGCGGGCGGCCTCCGCCGCGCTGCGGGCCGTGCCCGCGTGCCGCACCCCGGCCTCGTCCAGCGCGTCCAGGGTGCGGCGCACCCCGTCGAAGCCGTCGTCGAGGCTGTGGTTGGAGGCGGTCGAGCAGCTGTCGTAGCCCGTCGCCCGCAGCGCCCGGGCCAGGTGCGGCGGCGAGCGGAACAGCGGGTAGCCGGTGAAGGGGCCGTCCTCGTCGCCGTAGGGGGTCTCCATGTGGCACAGCGCGATGTCGGCGGGGGCCACGACGGGCTTCACCCCGGCCAGGATGCGGGTGAAGTCGTGGCCCTCCCCGCCCGCGTCCAGACGGGCCTGCCGGATGATCGAGGGGTACGGGATGATGTCGCCGGTGGCGACCACCGTGAAGGGCCGCCGCCGGTCGGCGGGCGCCGCGTCCGCTCCGGCGGCGCCCGGGGCGCCGCCTCCGGTGCACGAGGCCAGGGCGGCGAGCGCCAGGAGGACGGCCGCCGGGGCCGCGGCGCGTATTCGGCCGCCGTGTGCGGCGCCCCTTTGCTCCGGGTGGTCCGGCCGGCGGTCCGCCGCCGTCCGCCGGTTCCGCTCCGCCCGTGTCCCGCCGTGCGTTCCGCGCATCTCCGCCTCCGTCCGTCGGTGCCGCCCCCGGACGGCCGCGCCGTCCCTCTTCTCCGGCAGCGTGGGCGGGCGCGCCGGGGGCGGCACCCCGGGGGAGGGCGCCGGTGGGCCGACCGGGCGAACGGGCCGCGCGGATGCTGGAATGTGCGCAGTGGCGGATGGGCGGCGGACGGGGTGACGGGCCGGATGGCGGACGGGACAGCGGGCGGACCGGTGGGCGCGCGGGCCGGCGGGGCGCGCCCCGGGGAACCGGACCTGCTGGTCGTGGGCGGCGGTCCGGCCGGCTGCGCGGCGGCCGTGATGGCGGCGAGCGTGGGCCTGCGCACGCTGCTGCTGGAGGCGCGGGGGGAGCTGTGCGGCAGGCTGCGGTACGTCCCCGCCCTGGAGAACGTGCTGGGCGGCTTCTCCTCCGGGCCGCGGTTCGCCGCGGCGGCGGCCGCCGACGTGGCGCGGGCCCGGGGGTGCCGGGTCGAGTACGGCGCGCGCGTGGTCCGGCTCGCCGCGCACGACGACCGTGTGGCCGTCACGCTGGAGTCGGGGGCGGTCCGCACGGCCGCGCACGCCGTCGTCGCCACCGGCACCGTCCCGCTGGGCCCGGCGCAGGCCGACTGGCTCCACGACCCCGCGGGGCTCGCCACCGTCCCGCTGTGGGAGGCGGAGCCCGACCGGTGGGCGGGCCGGACGGTGCTCGTGCTGGGCGCCGACCGGCCGCTGGGCACCGCGCTGCGCGCGGCCCCGGGGGTGGCGGCCCGCTTCCTGGTGGCGTACCCGCCCCCGGACGGCTACAAGATCGACGAGGTGCGCGCCGACCCGCGCGTCGAGCCGGTGCCGGTGCGGCGGGCGGTCCTGTCGGCCGTGCGGGGGACGGACCGGGGGCGGAGGGGAGCGGGTCCCGGCCGGATCGCGGTGGAGCTGACCACCGCGGAGGGCCGGGTGCTGCGGCGGGAGGCCGACGCGGTCCACCTCAACCTCGGCAGCGCCGCCGCGGGTCCCCCGCAGGGGCTGGTGCGGGGAGCCGACGGCTACTGCCCGCCGGACCGGCAGCATCCGCGCGTCCACGTGGCGGGCGACCTGCGGTCGGCGCGCGCCCAGCGGATCATGACGGCGGCGGGCTCGGGCGGCGAGGCCGCGCTGCGGGCGTACTACGCGCTGCGCGGCGCACACGGCTGACCGGGCCCTGGGGCCGGGCCTGCGGCAGCCGTGCGGGGGTGTGTCCACCCCCTCGCTTTCCCGCACCGCCCCCGGCTGGGAAGCTTGGTACAGGCAACCGCGGGACACCCGCACCGATCCCCGGAGTTCACCTTGGCCGAGCGCAACGACGACAGCTACCGCCTGCTCGCCGTCCTCCCGTTCGCGTCCATGGCCGTCGTCGCCCTGGTGGACGTGGCGGCAGGACCCGGCGCGGGGTTCCTGCCGTTGTTATCCCTGGGCCCCGCCTTCGCCAGCCTCGTCGGCGACATGCGCCGCACCGCGCTCATCGGACTGCTGGCCCTGCTGCTGTGCCTGTGCCTGGCCGCGTTCAACGACCTGCTGTGGACGCTGCGCGGCAGCACGGCCCTGGCCTCGGTGGCCGGGGTCGCGGTGGCCGGCCTGGCCGCGGCGGCCGTCCGGCAGCGGCGCGAGGCGGAGCTGGCCAGCGTGCGGTCGATCGCGGAGGTCGCCCAGCGGGTGCTGCTCCGCCCGGTGCCGCGGGCGGCGGGCCACCTGCGGGTGGCGGTCTCCTACACCTCCGCGGTGGCCGAGGCGCGGATCGGCGGCGACCTGTACGAGGTCGTCAACTCGCCCTCGGGGGTCCGGGTGATCGTGGGCGACGTGCAGGGCAAGGGCCTGGAGGCGGTGGAGACGGCCGCGGTGGTGCTGGCCGCGTTCCGGGAGGCCGCCTACGACGAGCCCGACCTCACGGCGGTGAGCGCCCGGCTGGAGAGGTCCGTCAACCGGCACATGCCGGCGGAGCGGTTCGTCACCGCGGTGCTGGCCGAGGCGCACGAGGACCGCTCGGTCACCCTGCTCAACCACGGCCATCCCTCGCCGCTGGTGGTCCGGGCGGACGGCACGGCCCACCCGGCGGAACCGCCCGAGACCTCGCCGCCGCTGGGCATGGGGCTCGACCTCAAGCCGCCCGAACCCTACGGGGTGTCGCTCGCCCCCGGCGACCAGATGCTGCTGTACACCGACGGCGTCACCGAGGCGCGGGATCCGGAAGGCGTCTTCTACCCGCTCGTGCGGCGCTCGTTCCTCCTGCGGGAGGCCGGCCCGGACACCGCGCTGGAGGCGCTGCGCAGGGATCTGGTGGCCCACGTCGGCGGCCCGCTGCACGACGACGCGGCGATGCTGCTCCTGCGCTACCGCGACCGCTGAGTCCCGGCCCCGGGCCCGCCCGGGGCCGGGGCGGGGCACCGGGAACGCGCACGGGCCCGGCGCGCCCGGTTCCGTGCGCACCCGGAGCTGTCCGCCCGGGCTGCCGCGATTCGTCGGGAAAGGGGAGATTCACCCGCTCGGGTGGGGTACTCGTGGGACCGACATCCCGTTTCCCCCGCCGTTCCCGGCGCCGAGCGAGCCGAGCCGAGACCATGAAAGACTCCCGCCTCACCCTCCGAGAACTCCGCATCCTGCACGAGACCGAACGGGTACTGCTCCGGGACGCCCGGCTCGCCGAGGCCTTCCGCGAGTTCCGCGAGTGCGCCGGCCCCGGGCCGGGCCGCGGCCCCGAGGCCGTCGTCCCACCGGACGCCGTCCGGGACGCCGACCCCGGGCCGTCGCGGCGGCTGTGGCTGCTCGTCGGCGTCTGCGCGTTCCTGGTCCCCGTCTTGACGGTCCTGCACCCGGGTGTCGGGGCGCTGGTGCTGCTCTCGGTCCTGACCGTGTGCGCGGCCAGGTGGGTCGACCGCCGCCGGGGGCGGGGCGCGGGCTGATCCCGTCCGTCCGGGCCTTCGGCGGGCGGTTCCCGGGAAGGGCTACCCGGTGGGGGCCGCCCGGAACCCCGGGCGGCCCCGGACGAGGCGAGGAGGCGCGTCATGGGGGTGCTCCGCGGGTCCCGGTGGCGGCGGGGCGTGCTCGCGGTGGGGGCCGGCGCGCTGCCCGCCCTGGCGTTCCCCGCCCCGTCGCTGTGGTGGTGGGCCTACGCCGCGCTGGTGCCGTGGATGCTGCTGCTGCGCTCGGCGGACGGCGGCCGCCGGGCCGCCGTGGAGGGCTGGCTGGGCGGCGCCGGCTTCCTGCTGGCCACCCACCACTGGCTGGCGCCGAACCTGCACGTCTTCCTGGTGGTGGCGGCGGTGCTGCTGGGGCTGCTGTGGGCGCCCTGGGGCTGGCTGGTGCGGCACCTGCTGGCGGGCGCGCCGGGGCCGGGGCGGGCCCTGGCCGCGGTGGTGCTGCTGCCCTCGGCGTGGCTGGCGGCCGAGCTGGTGCGCTCCTGGGAGTACCTGGGCGGGCCGTGGGCGCTGCTGGGGGCCGGTCAGTGGCAGGTTCCGGCGGCGCTGCGGCTGGCCTCGCTGGGCGGGGTGTGGCTGGTCACCGTGTGGGTGGTGGCCGTCAACACGGCGCTGGTGCTGCCGGCCGCCGCGGCGCCGCGGGCCAGGACGGCGGCGGTGGCCGCCGCGGCGGTGTGCGCGCTGGTCCCGGCCGCGGCGTGGATGTGGGCCCCGCAGCCCCGCCCGGCGGGCACGGTGCGGGTCGCGGTGGTGCAGCCGGGGGTGGTGGCGGGCCCGGACGCCCGGTTCGATGCCGGCGAGCGGCTGACCCGCTCCCTGGCGGGCCGCGGCGCGGACCTGGTGGTGTGGGGTGAGAGCAGCGTCGGCCGCGACCTGGACGGCCGGCCGGACCTGCGGGAGCGGCTGGCGGCGCTGTCGGCGCGGGTGGGGGCGCCGCTGCTGGTCAACGTGGACGCGCGGCGCCCGGACCGGCCGGGCGTCTTCAAGAGCTCGGTGCTGGTCGGCCCGGACGGCCCCACCGGGGACCGCTACGACAAGATGCGGCTGGTCCCGTTCGGCGAGTACGTCCCGGCCCGCTCCCTGCTGGGCTGGGCGACGGCGGTGGGCCGGGCCGCCGAGGAGGACCGCAGGCGCGGGGACGCCCCGGTGGTGGTGCGGGCCGGGGCGCAGGGCGTGCGGGTCGGCCCGCTGGTCTGCTTCGAGTCGGCCTTCCCCGACATGGGCCGGACGCTGGTGCGCGACGGCGCCGGGCTGCTGGTCGCCCAGTCGGCGACGTCGTCCTTCCAGGAGAGCTGGGCACCGCGGCAGCACGCCTCCCTGGCGGCGCTGCGGGCGGCCGAGGCCTGGCGTCCGGTGGTGCACGCCACGCTGACCGGGGTGAGCGCGGCGCACGGGCCGCGCGGGGAGCCGGTGGGCGCGCGGCTGGGCACCGACCGGAGCGGCACGGCGGTGTACGAGGTGCCGCTCGCCTCGGGCACCAGCCCGTACGCGCGGTTCGGGGACTGGGTGCCGGCCGCCGCGCTGGGGGCGCTGGCGGCGGCGGCCGGCGCCGGGGCCGGGGCGTGGGCCGCCGGGCGGGTGCGGCGGGGGCCGGAGCGCCGGCGCGGCGGCGGGCGGGCCGGGGAGGCCGGTGCCGTCAGGCGTCCTGTTCCAGCGCGGCGGTGACGATCCGCTCGCACAGCTCGTGGGTGCGCAGGGCGTCCTCGGCGCTCAGGAGCCTCCCGGCGCGCACCGCGTCGAGGAAGGCGAGGGTGATCTGCTCGATGCCGCGCTGCCGCGCCACGGGCACCCAGTCCCCGCGGCGGCGGATGCTGGGCTGCCCCCTGTGGTCGACGACCTCCGCGAGGTTGAGCACCTGGCGCTTGGCGTCCTGCCCGGAGACCTCCAGCACCTCCTCGGCGCTGCCGCTCGTCCGGTTCATCACGCCGATCGCGGTGAACCCGTCGCCGGACATCTGGAGCACCACGTGGTGCATCAGTCCGTCCCGGACGCGGGCGCGGACGTCCACGTGCCGGGCCGGGCCGGGCAGCAGGAAGCGGAGGGTGTCGACGACGTGGATGAAGTCGTCGTAGACCACGTCGCGCGGTGCGGCGGCCAGTCCGACCCGGTTCTTCTGCATCAGCACCAGCTCGCGCGGGTGCTCCAGGCACTGCGCGTAGCCGGGCGCGTGGCGGCGGTTGAAGCCGACGGCGAGCGACACGCCCCGCTCCCCGGCGAGGCGGACCAGCTGCTCGGCCTCGGCCAGGTGGTAGGCGAGCGGCTTGTCGACGTACGTGGGCACCCCGGCCCGGAGCAGCCGGGCGACGATGGCGGGGTGCTCGGACGTCGGGGCGTGGACGAAGGCCGCGTCCGGACCGGCGGCGAGCAGGCCGTCGAGGTCGGCGTGGCACTGCCGCGCGGGGATGCGGTGGGCCTCGGCGGTGCGCTCCAGGGTGGCGCGGGTGCGGGTGTGGAGGTGGAGCTCCAGGCCCGGCCGGGCGGTGAGCACCGGCAGGTACGCCTTGTGCGCGATGTCGCCGAGTCCGATCACACCGACCTTCACGTGGTCTCCCCTGTCCGTTCGCCGGGCCCGGCCTGGTCCGGTCGCCCTGTGCGGTCACCCCCGGTCCGCACCCGCCGGGGACGTCCCGTGTGCCCCGGCAGCATACGGCTCCGGCGGGCGCCAGTCGGCGATGCCGTCCAGGCTGCGCAGGGCCGGGCCCGGCCCGAACCGGCCGACCGCGGCGAGGGCGGTGTCGCGCAGGGCCCGGAGGGGGCCTGCGGAGACACCGGCCAGCCGGGCCACCCGGGCGGACCGGCGCACCACCTCCGTGGTGCGGGGCAGCCGGTCGCGGGTGTAGGCGGCCAGGGCCCGCGGGGTGCCGGCGGCGTCGGGGGCGGCGTGGTGGGCGAGGACGACGGCGTCCTCCAGGGCCTGGCAGCCGCCCTGGGCGAGGTTGGGCGCCATGGCGTGGGCGGCGTCGCCGAGCAGCGCGGTGCGGCCGCGGTGGTGGGCGGGCAGCGGTTCGGCAATGCGGTACACGTCGTTGCGCAGGACGGCGTCGTCCGGTGCGGCGGCGATCAGCTCGGGCACGGGGCGGTGCCAGCCGCCGAAGCGGCGCAGCAGTTCGGCCCGCTCGCCGTCCGGTGCCCGTCCTCCGGCGGGGACGGTGGCGGTGGCGTAGGCGTACACCCGGCCGTCGTGCAGCGGGACGGTGCCCCACAGCGTGCCGCGGCCCCAGGTCTCGTGGGGGGCGAAGGGCCGCTCGGGTGCGGGGACGACGAACCGCCAGGCGGTGAAGCCGGCGTAGCGGGGCCCGGGGTGGCCGGGGAAGAGGGTGTGCCGGGTGGCGGAGCGCAGGCCGTCGGCGGCGACGGCGAGGTCGGCGGTGAGCTCCTCGCCGTCCGCGGTGCGCACGGTCGCCGGCCGCTCCCCGGTGCCGGGGTCGGTCACCTCGGCCGGGGTGCCGGTGCGCAGGGCGCCCTCGGGCAGGCGCGAGGCGAGGAGGGCGACGAGGTCGGGGCGGTGGGCGACGACGACGGGGCCGCCGAAGCGCTCGGCCGCCGCCTGCTGGGTGGTGCGGGAGAGCCAGCGGCCCGAGGGGGTGCGCAACCCGCCCTCGTCCTGCCGGGCGGACATGGCGCGGACGGCGTCGCCGAGGCCGACGACGTCCAGGGCCCGCTGGGCGTTGGGGGCCAGGGCGATGCCCGCGCCGACCGGTTCCAGGGAGCGCGCGCGCTCCAGGACGGTGACCGCCCATCCGCGGCGGTGCAGGGCCGCGGCGGCGGCCAGACCGCCGATTCCGGCTCCGACGACGACGGCTCGGGGCTGAGGCATGGCGGGGTCCTTCCCTGCGGAGCACCGTCACTACAGATGTAGTGACACCTACGACGCTACTACAGCTGTAGTGAGAGCGGTAGATTGGCGGCATGGCTTCCGGCACGCCCCCCTCCCCACGGCCCCCCGCGTCCACACGGGCCGCCCGGACCGCACGCCCCTCCGGCTCGTCCCGCGCCGAACTGATCGCCGACACCGCGATCGGCCTGCTGGCCGAGCGCGGTCTGCGCGGCCTGACCCACCGGGCCGTGGACGAGGCCGCCGGACTGCCGCAGGGCTCCACCTCCAACCACGCCCGCACCCGCGAGGCCCTGCTGGAGGCGGCGGTGCGGCGGCTGGCCGACCGGGAGGCGGAGATCCTGGCCCCCCGCCGGGTCCCCGGCCCCGACGCCGGCCCGGAGGCGATGGCCCGGGTGGTGGCCGAGGCCCTGCACCGCTACCTCACCCGGCACCGCCGCCTGGCGGTCGCCCGCTACGAGCTGGCCCTGGAGGCGACCCGCCGCCCCGCCCTGCGGGCCGTCTACGACCGGGCCGGCACCGGCGCCTTCCGCGAGCCGCTGGTGGCGGTGATGGCCGCCGCGGGATCGGCCGCGCCCGAACGGCACGCGCTGTCGCTGATCGCCTGGTGCGAGGGGATGATGTTCGCCTGCGCGGCGGGCTCCCACCATTCGGCGGTGCCGGACCCGGAGGAGCTGCGGACCGGGCTGGGCGAACTGCTGCGGGGCATGCTGGGCGGCTGACGCCCGGTCTCCCCGGACCGCCCGTCCGGCCCCCGGGGTCACCCCTGCGGGGAGTACCCGGCGGCGGCCCCGTGCAGCACAGTGGGCGGGGTGCGAACCATCACCGGCGCTCTGCTCTTGACCGGAGCCGCCCTGGCCGCGGCCTCCGGATGCGTGACGGTGGCCGGTGGGCACCCCCGGGAGGAGAGCCCGCCGCCCCCGCCCTCCGGCCGCCCGTCTGCCGACCGCGCGCAGGAGGCGTCCTGGACCCCCGCACCGGCCCGGGAGGCCCTGGCCAGGGTGCCGGAGGAGGCGGGCCCGGCCCCCGGCGCCCCCGGCCCCGCACGGCGCGGACCACTGCCCGGGAGCGCCCGCCCCGCCCCGTCCGCCGCTCCCGCTCCCCCGGCCGCTCGGCCGGCCCCGCGGCCCGGACGCCCCTCCCCCGCCCCGCCCCGCGCCGTCCCCGCCACCCCGGCTGCTCCACCGTGGCCGGGTGCCGACGTGTGCGGGCTCGGCGAACGCCACGGAGGCTGGGGACCGGGCAGCGAGCAGGCCCGGATCTGCCGGGAGGTCTACGGCGGCTGAGCCGGGCCGTCGAAGCGCTCCGGCGGCCCGGCCCGGTGCCCGGTCGCCGCCAGCCACCTCTCCAGGCGTCCGGCGGTCGCCCCGACGAGCGCTCTGTAGGCCTCCGCGTGCTCGCGGCCGTCCGCCCCTCCACCGGGTGCGCCGCCGGGCGGGCCCTCTGCCGCGCTCCGGGCCCGCGCCAGCTCGCGGCGGGCCGCGGCGCGGTCGCCCAGCCGCGCGTGGCACTCCGCCAGCCCCAGGTGGAGCGAGGGGAGCAGGGAGCGCGGCGACGGGCCCCGTCCCGCCACCGGACCGCGGGCGGCGGCCAGGGCGCGCCGCTGCCACTCCAGCCCGGCCGCCGGGTCGTCCTGGACCCCGGCCAGGTGGTGGGCGAGGAGGCAGCGGAGGAACGGGTCGCCGGCCGCGCCGGCCTCCTCCCACAGGCGTGCCAGCCGGTTGCGGGCCTCCTCCCGGTCCCCGCCCCGGTGGAGCACCACCGCCTGGCCGATCCTGACCGCCACCGTCGGTTCCGGTCCCGAGGTGCCCGCCCCCTCCTCCCCCGGTCCCCGCCGCTGTCCCGCCATGGCCTCTCCCGTCTGCCTCGCGCGCCCGGCGTCCCGGGCCCGGTTCCGGCCGCCCGGGCCGGGAATCAGGTTCCCTCTCCGGTGCTCCGCCCGTACCGGCGGGCGAGTTCCCCCACCGCGTCCGCCACCGCCTCGCGCAGTCCGCCGGGCCCGAGCACCTCGGCGTCCGTACCCAGCCGCAGCAGGTCGCTCACCGCCACGGGCGTGCTCTCCACCGGCAGGACCACCCGCACCCACCCGTCCGCCTCCGGTTCGCCGGCCTCCGCCGCGGCCCGCGCGCCCGCGGACCCGAACTGCACGGGCAGCATCCGCAGGGCGCGCGGCGAGACGCGCAGGTGCGCCTCCCCGCGGTACCGGGCGTCCTCCAGCCGGCGCGAGGCGCCCTCCCAGTACGCGGCGAGGCCGAAGTCCGCGGGGCGCTCGAAGCGCTCGCCGGGGCCGCCGGCGGCCAGGATGCGCGAGACGCGGTAGGTGCGCACCGCTCCGTCCCCGTCCCCCTCCCCGGAGCCTCCGCCGCCGTCCGCGGAACGCGCGACGAGGTACCAGATCCCGCCCTTGAGGACGAGGCCCAGCGGCTGCAGTCCGCGGTGCACCTCGCCGCGCCACCGGCGGTAGTGGACGCGCAGGGTCCGCTGCTCCCACACCGCCTCGGCGACACGTCCCAGGTGCGGCACGGGGTCGGCGTCCCGGAACCAGGCGGGCGCGTCCAGGTGGAAGCGCTCGGAGACGCGCCGGGTGCGCTCCGCCAGCCGGGCGGGGAGCGCGGCGCGCAGTTTGAGCTGGGCGGTGGCCAGCCCGGCGCCCAGGCCCAGCTCGGCGGCCGCGGCGGGCGTCCCGGCGAGCCCCAGGGAGTCGGCCTCCGCCTCCGTCAGGCCGGTGAGCCGGGTGCGGTAGCCCTCCATGAGCCGGTAGCCGCCCTCCGGCCCGCGCTCGGCGAGGAGGGGGACCCCGGAGGCGGCGAGCGCCTCGGCGTCGCGGTAGACGGTGCGGACGGAGACCTCCAGCTCGGCGGCGAGTTCCGGGGCGGTCATCCGCCCCCGGTTCTGGAGCAGGAGCAGCATCTGCAGCAGGCGGTCGGCGCGCATGGCGCCAGTCTGCCGCCCGTACCTGACAGGAGGTGTCAGGTACGGGCGGGACAGTGGTGGCGTCCGGCGCGGGAGGGCCCGCGCCGTCCACCGCAGCAGAGGAGCCCCATGCCCACGCACACCACCGGCAGCTTCGCCTTCGCCGACTGGCAGGAGAAGGTCGTCGCGGAATCCGCGGACGGTCCGAAGCTGGCCACCGCCGTCGCCACCAACCACTTCACCGGCGGGATCGAGGCCACGGGGACGTCGTGCGCCTACACCATCGTCCACACCGCGGGCGGGCCCGGGCCGGCCGGCGGCTTCACCGGCCACGAGCTGGTCACCGGCACCGTCGGCGGCCGCCGGGGCAGCTTCGTCCTCGCCGAGCACGGCACCTTCGACGGGGACGGGACGGTGCGCTGCACCTTCGAGGTGGTGCCCGGCTCCGCCACCGGCGAGCTGGCCGGCCTGCGCGGGACGGGCGGTTTCACCGCCGTGCACGGCGAGCCGTCCGTCCCGTACGCCTTCGACTACGAGCCGGGCTGAGCCCGCCCGGCCCGCGCCGGCCCGGTCAGGCGTCCCCCAGGTCGGGGATGCACCAGTCGATCGGGGTGTGGCCCTGCGCCGCGATCGCCTCGTTGATCAGGCTGAAGGGGCGGGAGCCGAAGAACTTCTTCGCCGACAGCGGCGAGGGGTGGGCGCCCTGCACCACCACGTGGCGCCGGGTGTCGATCAGCGGCAGCTTCTTCTTCGCGTGGTTGCCCCACAGCACGAAGACGGCCGGGTCGGGGCGGGCGTCCACCGCGCGGATGACCGCGTCGGTGAACTTCTCCCAGCCCTTGCCCTTGTGGGAGTTGGCCTCCCCGGCCCGGACCGTCAGCACCGCGTTGAGCAGCAGCACGCCCTGCTCGGCCCAGGGCATCAGGTAGCCGTTGTCCGGGACGGGGCAGCCCAGGTCCGCGTGCATCTCCTTGTAGATGTTCCGCAGGGACGGCGGGATGCGCACACCGGGGCGCACCGAGAACGCCAGACCGTGCCCCTGCCCTTCGCCGTGGTAGGGGTCCTGCCCGAGGATCAGCACCTTGACCCGGTCGTACGGGGTGGCCGCCAGCGCCGCGAAGACCTCCTCCCGGGGCGGGTAGACCGGTCCGCGCGCCCGCTCCTCCTCGACGAACTCGGTGAGCTCCTGGAAGTAGGGCTTCTCCAGCTCCCCGCCGAGGACCTTCTGCCAGGACTCGGGCAGCATGCCGTTCACGTGAGACAACCTCCGGTGTGGGTTTCCGCGCGCCGCGCGTCGGCCGCGCGGCGCACCCCAGAACGTACCGGTGAGCGCCGACAGCCGCGCGTCACCGGGGCGTTGCCGGCGGCGTGGCCGGGCTCACCAGCTCTTCTTGCGGTCCAGCTCCCACAGCCGCATGATCGTCGAGGAGTCGATGCACCACTCCACGCCGGCGATGTCGTCGTGCGCGGCGATGTAGAGCTTGCCCTGCCACAGGGGCAGCAGCCGGGCGTCCTCGGCGAGGATCTCCTGGGCCCGGCCGAAGTCGTCGCTGACCGCGCCCCGGTCGCTCTCCTTGCGGGACCTGGGGAGCAGGGTTCCGGTGAGGACCTTGTGCTCGTACGGCGCGCCCAGGGCGTTCTCCTCGCCGACGAACGGCGCGATGTAGTTGTCGGCGTCCGGGAAGTCGGGGAACCAGCCGCGGCCGAACACCGGGTACTTCCCCTCGGCGATCCCCTTCTGCAGCTCGCGCCACTCGCGGCCCTCCAGGGTGACCTCGAACAGCCCGGAGGCCTCCAGCTGCCGCTTGATCTCGCCGAACTCGTCGGCGGTGACGGCGCCGTAGCGGTCGGTGGCGTACCACAGCGTCAGCCGGACCTTGCCGCCGATCCCCGCCTGGGCGAGGGTCTGCCTGGCCTTCTCCACGTCCGGTTCGCCGTACTCCTCGTAGAAGGCGCTGGTGTGGCCGGTGATCCCGCCGGGGACCATGGAGTACAGCGGGGCGGCGGTGCGCTTGTAGACGTTGCGGACCAGCGCCTTGCGGTCGACGACCTGGGCGACGGCCTTGCGGACGGCCGGGTCGGAGACCTCCTCGTGCTGCGGGTTGAAGACCAGGTAGCGGATCTCGGTGCCGTAGACCTCGTTGAGCTTGATGTCCGGGTAGTCGGTGCGGTTCTTCTCGAAGTCGGTGATCTGCTCGGGGGTCAGGCCGCGGTAGGTCAGGTCGACCTCGCCCTTCTTGAGGTCCTCGACCATCTTGGCGGAGTCCTTGAAGTACCGGACGGTGACGCCGGTGTTCTTGACCTCGGCGGAGCCGTTGTAGCTCTCGTTCCGCACCAGCTCGGCGAACTCGCCGTCCTTGTAGTCCTGCAGGCGGTACGGGCCGGAGCCGCTGATCTCGCTCGTCTCCAGCAGCCGGTCGGCCGGGAAGACGGCGGGGTCGACGATGGAGGCGGCGGGGGTGGCGAGCACCAGCGGGAAGGTGGCGTCCGGCCGCTTGAGGTGGAATATGATCGTCCGGTCGCCCGAGGTCTCTATGCGGTCGATGCTCTGCAGCAGCTGGGCCGGTCCGCTGTCGGCCGCGATGTCCAGCGTGCGCTCGAAGGAGTGCTTGACCGCCTCGGCGTTCAGCGGGTTGCCGCCCGAGAACTTCAGGTCCTTCTTCAGGACGCACCGGTAGACGCTGCTGACGGTGTCGGTGAACCCGCAGTGCTGGGCGGCGTCGGGCTCGGGGCTCCCGCTGGAGTTCGGGAAGTGCATCAGCGTCTGGTAGATGTTCCGGTACAGCTCCCACGAGCCGTCCCAGGCGCCGGCCGGGTCGAGGGTGCTCGGCGTGCTGGTCGTGCCGATCACGATCGCGTCCTCGGTCTCGCCTTCTCCGAGCAGCGAGCCGCATCCGGCGAGCAGGGTCGCTGTCACCAGCACGGCTGCGCCCTTGAGAGGCTTGTCCTGGCTGAACACTTGTACGCTCCTCGGTCGGCGATGCCACTAGTGCCTGGGGGGTGGAGACCGCCGGCCGACGAGGCGTGGCGCGCGCTGCGGCGCGCGCGGGCGTCCGCGCCTGCGGCGGGTTTCCGGCAGGCCTCTCGTGCCGACGATGGGGCAGACCTTACCGCAGCATGTGACGGAGCTGACAGGCTCCTGGACCGGGCAAGATCAGGGGTTCCGCACCGCACCGCACCGGGCGCGGACAGCACGCGGAGCGCGCGGAGGGGGAGGCCCGCCGCCTTGTGTCCCGGTTCGGGGACGTATGCCGGCGGAACCTCCCCCTCCTTCCGTCCTCGGGGGCCGGGCGGTCACTCCACCCCGGCGTTGAGGAGCATCCCGCCGTCCACCACGAGGGTCTGGCCGGTGATCCAGCCCGACTCCTCGGAGGTCAGGAAGGCGGCCGCGCCCCCGATGTCCCCGGGCTCGCCCAGCCGCCCCATCGGGTAGCGCCTGACGACCTCCTCCTCGCGCCCCTCGTAGAGCGCCGCGGCGAACTTCGTCTTCACCACGGCCGGAGCGATGGCGTTGACCCGCACGCCCGGCGAGAACTCGTGCGCGAGCTGGAGGGTGAGGTTGACCATCGCGGCCTTGCTGATGCCGTAGGCGCCGATGAAGGGCGAGGCGGACAGCCCGGCGATGGAGGCGATGTTGACGATGGTGCCGCCGTGCTCCTTCTGCCACGCCGCCCAGGTGCGCTGGGCGAAGCCGAGCGCGGAGAGCACGTTGGTGTCGAAGACCTTGCGGGCCGCGTTCAGGTCCAGCTCCGCGATGGGCCCGAAGACCGGGTTGGTGCCCGCGTTGTTGACCAGGTGGTCCACGCGCCCGAACGCCTCCATGGTGCGTTCGACGGCCTCCGCCTGGTGGGCCTCGTCGTGCGCCTTGCCGGCGACGCCGATGGCCCGGCCGGAGCCGAGGCGCTCGACGGCCTCCTTGAGCGCGTCCTCGTTGCGGCCGGTGATGCACACCCGGTCGCCGCGGGCGACGAGCGCCTCGGCGATGCCGTAGCCGATGCCCCGGCTCGCCCCGGTGATCAGGGCCACCCTGCCGCTGTCCTGCACTGCCATGTTGTCTTTCCGTTCCCTGGTGGTCCACCCCGGCGGACTGTCGTCCGTCCGGCCGTCAGTCGAGCGGGCCGCCGGCCACGTACAGCACCTGGCCGGAGACGAAGCCCGCCTCCTCGCCGGTGAAGAACGCGACGGCGTTGGCGACGTCCTCCGGCCTGCCGACCCGCTGGACGGGGATCTGGGAGGCGGCGGCCTTCTGGAAGTCCTCGAAGCCCATGCCGACGCGGGCGGCGGTGGCGGCGGTCATGTCGGTGGCGATGAAGCCGGGCGCCACGGCGTTGGCGGTGACGCCGAACTTGCCGAGCTCCTTGGCGAGGGTCTTGGTGAAGCCCTGGAGTCCGGCCTTGGCGGCGGCGTAGTTGGCCTGGCCGCGGTTGCCGAGCGCGGAGCTGGAGGAGAGGTTGACGATCCGGCCGAAGCCCGCGTCGACCATGTGCTTCTGGCAGGCCCGGGACATCAGGAAGGCACCGCGCAGGTGCACGTTCATCACGGTGTCCCAGTCGGAGTCGCTCATCTTGAACAGCAGGTTGTCGCGGAGCACGCCGGCGTTGTTGACCAGGACGGTCGGCGCGCCCAGCTCCTCGGCGACGCGGGCGACGGCGGCCTCGACCTGCTCGGTGACGGAGACGTCGCAGCCGACCGCGAGGGCCCTGCCGCCCGTGGCGGTGATCTTCTCCACGGTGTCCTTGCAGGCCGCCTCGTCCAGGTCGAGTACGGCGACGGCCCGGCCCTCGGCGGCCAGCCGGACGGCCGTGGCCGCGCCGATGCCGCGGGCTCCGCCGGTGACGATCGCGACGCGCTGCTCGGTGGTGGACATGCTGGTCTCCTCGCGCTCGAATGGGTGAGCAACCGCTTAGTACCTTCGGTGGACGTGACGCTAGAAGCACGGACACGCTCTGTCAACGCCTGGCAGCACCGGTGAGGCCCAGCCCACGCCGGGCCGCGCACCGCGGGCGCGCCGGGCCGCGGCGGGGCTCCGCCGAGGCCGGTCCCGGAGGCGGCGAGGGGGCGCATGCTCAACTGTCATGCGCCCCCTCGGACGGCGCTGCCCGCCGGGCCGGCCGCTCCGGCGTTCCGGGGAGCCGGCCGGTGCGGACCCGGCGCCGTCAGCGCACCAGCAGGTCCAGCAGCCGCTCGGCCTCGGCCTCGGGATCGGCGGTCAGCCCGGTGTGCACCGGCCCCGGCTGGACGACCGTGGAGCGGGGCGCCACCAGCCAGCGGAAGCGCCGCCCGGCGTCGTCCCCGGCGGCCTGCCCGGCCCCCTCGCCACCGCGGCAGACGCACTCCACCGCGTGCAGCGCCGCCCGCACGCCGTCGACGTCGGCCTCCGGGTCGAGCGCCCTCAGCCGCCCGACGTCCAGATGGGTGCGGGCCGCGACGAAGGACCGGGCGCGGCAGTAGAGGACCACCCCGGCGTTCATCGTCTCCCCGCGTTCGACCCGCGGGACGACGCGCAGGAGGGCGTACTCGAAGACGTCGCGCTCCGCCGCGCGTCCCGGCATGCGGCCGCTCACCGCGCCCCTCCGTCCTTCTTCAGTCCGCTCACGGCCTCCGCCCAGTCCCGCAGCCAGCCCGGCGCCCTGGAGGGGCCGTCCTGGCTGCGCCGCCCGACGGTGATCCGCTCGTGGACCGTACCGGCCCGCGCGGCCAGCACCTCCACGTAGGCCCGCCGCACCTCGTCCGGCGTGCCGAACCCCGGCTCGTCCGCCAGCCACTCGTCGGGGACGTCGGCCGCGCACTCGGCCAGCAGCTCCGCCGTCACCCGCGGCGCCAGCTCGGCGGCGGCCGCGGCGATGTCGGGGCCGGCGGGCGCCAGGACGTGGTCGGAGGCGTCGTAGGGCTTGTCGGCCGCCCTGGCCGCGGTGGGCCAGTTGTGGTGCCAGATCAAGGTGGCGCCGTGGTCGATGAGCCACAGGTCGCCGTGCCAGACGAGCAGGTTGGGGTTGCGCCAGGAGCGGTCGACGTTGCCCACCAGGGCGTCGAACCACACCACGCGCCCGGCTTCCCCGGGCCCCACCGCGTAGGCGAGCGGGTCGAAGCCGATCGAGCCGGGCAGGAAGTCCATGCCCAGGTTCAGCCCGCCGCTGGCCTTCAGCAGTTCCTGCACCTCCTGGTCGGGCTCGCCCAGGCCGATCACCGGGTCGAGCTGCATGCGGACCAGGTCGGGCACGCGCAGGCCGAGCCGCTGGGCGAGCCGCCCGCACAGCACCTCGGCCACCAGGGTCTTGCGGCCCTGCCCGGCGCCGGTGAACTTCATGACGTAGGTGCCCAGGTCGTCGGCCTCGACGATGCCGGGCAGCGAGCCGCCCTCGCGCAGGGGTGTCACATAGCGCGTGGCGGTGACTTCGGGGAGCATTTCCCCAGGCTATCCAATGTGTCGCCCGTGCAATCCGCGGGACTCCGGGCCCATAATCCGAACCCCCGCCTCGACGCCGTTCGGGAGCTTTCGTCGGCACCGGCCTTCGTATGACGCACCATCTCCCGGTCTCCGCAAGGGGTTCGGTCTCGACTCGGAAAAAATTCTTCGGAGGCTGTTATTCTGAGTGACCGAGCGTCACCGGAGGGGCATGATGGCGAAACAAGAGAGAGCTCTCAGGACTCAGGAAAGGTTTTTAGACGCGTCGGCTGACGAGTTCTCGCGGTACGGCTACGCAGGGGCCAACCTGCAACGCATCGCAGCCCATGTCGGCATGACCAAGGGTGCTCTGTACGCCCACTTCCCTTCCAAGGACGCGCTTGCCGCCGTGTTCACCTCCGCGCTCGACCAGATCTGGCACGAGTTGCTGCAGGAGGTGGGCGACGGCGACCCTCCCCTGACGAACCTGCACCGCGTCACGGCCGGCTTCGTGTGCCGCATGCACACGGACATCCGGTTCCGCGCCGGTCTCCGCCTCGTCTGCGAGGAGGCGTGCTCCCGAGGGGAGACCCCGGCGGTGATAGCCAACCTGTCGGACGCACTGACCCGGATCATCAGCGACGCGCAGGAGCAGGAGGAACTGGCCGCCACGCACAGCCCGGAGCTGATCAGCTCGCTGGTCCTGTCGCTGATCTTCGGTACGTACTACACGGTACCGCCGGACGAGCCCCGCAACGGCACCGAACAGGTCTGCCAGATACTGCGGTTGCTCTCGCAGAACACCACGGCGCCGGCCGACCGGTGCGAGGGGCCCTCCACCGCGCGGTGAGCACCGGCCCGCCGCGCACCGCACGACCCCGGTGCGCGGCAGCCGCGCGGGCGCCGGCGCCGGTCATGGCGGTGCGCCACCGCGCACCGACCGTCAACTTCCAGTCACGCCACGCATCGCACGTCTCCGGCGAAACCCTCCCGGCTGCCCGCTTCCGGCTTCCGGAACCGGGGCCCGGAATGTCCCCGCGAAGCCTGTGAGCTCGAAGAAGAGCGGGCTCCTCGGTGAACGGGGGCCCGCGCCCGCCTGTTGACGCCGCCGCTCAGCGCGATCACGCCATACTTGAGCCTTCGATTTTCCGCCATTTTCAAGTAAGATTCCTTCCCAACGGTATGTAACCGAACCGCCGACTATGCCCGAAACCGAGGCGAGGCAAGGCATGGAGTGTTCCGTTTCCCGGCGGGACGGCGACGGCCCGAAGACCCCGGCGCACACAGGGCGTGGACGGACCGGAAGGGCCCGGGGCTCGGTCGGCGGCCGCGGAGCACGTCGCGCGGAGCGACGGCCGGACGGGGCGGCGCACCACCGGTGCGCCGGACGGACAGGAGCCCGCCGGATCACCTCGGCAGGCAACAGGAAGTCACTTCCGCGAAGAGCATCGGAACGGTACAGCACGTGACCTCATGGCCACTGGTTTCCCATCAGGAGAAGGCGCTCAAGCAGGAGCGGGCGGTACGGACGCGGGAGCGCGTGCTCAACGCCGCCGCCAAGGCGTTCGCCGTCAAGGGGTATCCCGCCGTCACCATTTCGGACGTGGCCCGCTCCGCGGGAATGACCAAGGGCGCGGTTTACTTCCACTACGCCAACAAGGAAACCCTCGCCATCGCGGTGACCGACCTGTTCTACCGCCGGATCGCAGCCCTCTCGGATTCCGTCGAGGAGTTGGGGCTCCCTCCGGTCAGCTCCGTGATCGAACTCCTGGTCCGGACGGCCGTGGCGTTCCGCGACGAGACCGTGCTCCAGGCGGGGGCACGCCTGCAGTTGGAGCGGCAGTTGATCGGCGCCCGGCTCCCGGTCCCGTACGAGGCGTACACCGACCTGATCACTTCCTGGCTGGCGAGGTGGAAGAAGGCGGGCCCACGGGACGAATCCTTCTCCCCCGCCACGCTCGCCACCGTGCTGGTGTCCGCCTTCTTCGGCACGCAGTACATCTCCTGGACGCTCGACAGCCACGCCGACCTCCCGGAGCGGACCATCACGATGGTGCGGACGATCATTCCCTGCGCCGAGGAGGACATCGAGCTGTGCCCGTCCGCGCGCCGCTGAGGGGCGGGGATCCGGGCCGCGACGGACGGCGGTCCGGGGCGGCGGGGCACCCTCACCCCGCACCGTCCGCCGGCCAGCCGAGCGTCGCACACGCGTGGCGCACCGCCTCCTCGGCGGTCAGCCGTGCGCCGCGCTCGAACGCCTCCGCGAAGGCGGCCTCGCCCAGGGTCTCCCGAGCCGCTGCCGCGATGCGGTCGACGTCGCCGCGCTCGGCGGCCGGCAGCGGGGCTCCCAGGCCGCGGCGCGCCGCGTCCGCCGCCCCGAGCAGCACCGCCGCGCACGCGGCCGCGCGCCCGTACGCGTACCCGAGCAGCGCCGCCGCGCCCGCCAGGCCCTCCAGGGAGAGGGCGAGAGCGCGCGGCTCGCCCAGGGAACGGGCGATGGTCAGGCCGCGCAGGTGGCGGGCGACGGATCGGTCCGCGTCACCGCGGAGCTCCGCGACGAAGCCGAGCTCGGCGAGGAGCAGGTGGTCGCCCGCCTCCGAGGACACGTCGGCGTAGCCGTCGCGGATGTGCAGCAGGTGCGCCTCGGCGGCGTCGAGGTCGCCGGAACGGCGCGCGCCGAGCGCGAGGCCCATCTCCGAGTGGATCTCGCCGTACTTGTAGCCCTGTTCCACGGCGATGCGACGCGCCTGCTCGTGCAGGTCACGGCCCCGCTCCCAGTCGCGGGCCAGCAACGCGAGCCGGCCGAGTCCGGACAGCCGGGCCGACACCTCCGTCTCCAGGCCCAGTTCCCGCGCTATTCCCAGCCCCTCGCGCTGGCGACGTGCCGCGGCGTCGTAGTCACCCCTGATCTCGGCGAGCGCGGCGAGCGGCGAGACGGTCTGCAACTCCCCCCAGCGGTCCCCCAGTCCGCGGAAGAGTTCAGCGCTGCGCAAGCCGTCGCGGCCGAGTCCTGTGAGGTCCCCGCGGATCAGGGCGAGTGTCGCCCGCAGGCCGAGGGCGGCGGCAGTCCCCCACCGGTCGCCCGCCGCGGTGAAGAGGTCGAGGGCGCGCGTGTTCAGCTCACCGCCGGCAGCGGCTTCGCCCGCGCTGAACATCCCGTACGCGCACAGCCACAGGGCACGGGCGCGGCGCACGGGGTCGGGGACGGCGTCGGCGGCCGCGACGAGGTCCGTCTCGGTGTGGTCGCCGGTGAGCAGCGCGAACGCGGCGTGCAACAGGGCGATCTCGGGCGCGCTGCCGTCGGCGGCGGCCAGGACGGCCGCCAGGCTGCGGCGGGCCTCGGTGAGGCGGCCGCGCAGCAGCCACCACCAGGACAGGGCGGTGGCGAGCCTCACCGCCTCGGCGGCCCCTCCCTCGGCCGGCCGGCGGATCCCCTCGTCGAGTGCCGCGCGTAGATTGCCGGCCTCGGCGTCCAGGCGAGCGAGCCAGATCCGCTGGTCCGCCCCCCGCAGCCGGGGCTCGGCACGTTCCGCGAGGGCGAGGTAGTAGCGCAGATGGCGGTCGCGTACAGCGGTGAGGTCCTCCATCTCGTGCAACCGTTCCGCCGCGTACGCGGTGACGGATTCCAGCAGCCGGTAGCGGGGCCCGGTGGGGCCGTCCACCACGACCACCAGTGACCGGTCGACCAGCCGCGTCACCAGGTCGAGCACTTCCTCGCGGGCGACGCCCTCGCCCGCGCACGTCGCCTCGGCGGCTTCCAGGTCGCAGCCGTCGCTGTGCACCGCGAGGCGGCGCAGGACGATCCGCTCGGGCGCGCTGAGCAGCTCCCAGCTCCAGTCGATCATCGCCCGCAGGGTCTGCTGGCGGGCGGGCGCGCCGCGCTGCCGGGAGGTCAGCACCCGGAACCGGTCGCCGAGCCGGACCGCCAGTTCCCTCAGCCCCAGGACGCGCACCCGGGTGGCGGCGAGTTCGAGGGCGAGCGGGATGCCGTCGAGGCGGCGGCAGATCTCGGCGACGGCCTCGCGGTCGGACGCCTCCCGGTCGAGGCGGAAGCCGGGGGTGGAGGCGGCGGCGCGTTCGGCGAACAGGCGTACGGCGTCGGCGGTCCCCAGGGGCTCGACCAGGAACACCGCCTCCCCCGCCAGGCCGAGCGGTTCCTGGCTGGTGGCCAGCACGCGCAGGCCGGGGGCGGTGCGCAGGAGCAGCTCGGCGAGTTCGGCGGCGGCGTCGACGACGTGCTCGCAGTTGTCCAGGACGAGCAGGGCGCGGCGGTCCCGCAGCGCGGCGGCGAGGCGGTGCGCGGGGGACCGGTCCGCGGCGCCGGTCCCGTTGCCCGGCAACGCGGAGGGGGCGTCCTCCCGGATGCCGAGGGTGGCGGCGACCACCTGGGCGAGGTCGGCGCTGGTCCCGGCACGGACGCCCGCGAACTCCACCAGCCAGACGCCGTTGGGATGCCTGCCGGCCAACGTGGCGGCCGCCGCCACGGCCAGGCGGGTCTTGCCGACGCCTCCGGGCCCGGTGAGGGTCGCCAGGCGCACGGCCTCCAGGAGCCGGGAGAGCCGGGCGAGGGCCTGGTCGCGGCCGATGAGGGGGGTGAGCGGGACGGGCAGGTTCGAGGTGGGGTCCGCCGCAGGCGGTGCCGCCGTCGGCACGCCCGCCGTGCCGGACGCCGGCTCGGACGGTTCGGGGGCCGGCGCGGGCGGTGGTGCGGCCGGCGCGGAAGCCGTCCCGTTCCGGGCGGGGTCCGGTGCCGCGGAGGCCGGGCCCCGGCGGAGCCCCGGGTCCTGACGGAGTACCGCCTGGTGCAGTGCGCCGAGTTCGGGACCGGGGTCGACGCCCAGCTCCTCGGCCAGGTGGGCCCGCAGGTCCTCGTACGACGCGAGGGCCTCGCTCTGCCGGCCCGCGAGGTAGAGCGCCCGTATCTGGACGGCGCGCAGGCGTTCCCTCAGCGGGTGCCGGGCCACCAGGTCGGCCAGCTCCCCCGCGAGGAGCACGTGGTCCCCCGCCGCCAGGCGCGCCTCGGCCTGCTCCTCCAGGACGGACAGCCTCTGCTCCGCGAGGCGGTGCGCGGGCCCCCGCGCGAACTCCTCGTCCGCGAAGTCCGCGTACGCGGGCCCCCGCCACAGGCCGAGGGCCTCGGTGAGCAGCGCGGCGCGCGCGTGGGGATCGCGTACGGAACCGGCCTCGGCCACGAGGGCGCGGAAGCGGTCGGCGTCCACCTCGTCGGCGGCCGGGTCGAGCCGCAGGCGGTACCCCGGCCCCTCCCGCACCACACGGTCCCGGCCGAGGACCCGGCGCAGCTGGGAGACCTTGGCCTGGAGGGCTCCCGTCGGCTTCCCCGGCGGCTCCCCGCCCCACAGGTCGTGAACGAGGCGGTCCGCGGAGACCGGATCCCCGCCGTGTGCGAGCAGGTCCGCGAGCAGCGTCCGGACCTTGGCCTCGGGGACCCTGATCGCCTCTCCCCTGTCGTCCCACACCGCGAGTGGTCCGAGCACCCCAAACCGCATGTGAGCAACCGTACACGTCCGGTCCGGTCCGCGGTCCTCCCCGTCCGTCCCCCGAAGGGGCCGTCAGCGGACCGTCAGCGGCTCCGAAGCTCGGCCGAAGCGCCTTGGCGCACAGTCTTGTCCGCCGGATGACATGGCGCTCCCGGACGCACAGGGCGCCGGAAGGGAGCGGCGGGCATGCCCAAGTACGCAGGGAGAAGGGCGGTCGTCGTCGGCCAGGCCACCAGTATCGACCTGGCCATCGCCAAGCGCCTCGTGGAGGGGGGCGCGGAGGTCCTGCTGGCCGCCGGCACCCCGCACGAGCGCGCGTACGCGAGCGCCGAGTTGGGCTCCGCCGCCCGGGTCGTCACTCCGGCCGCCGTCGGGCACGGTCCCTGGTCGGACGGCGAGGGCGTCGACTTCGTGTTCGCCGACACCGTGGCCACGGCGCGCCCGCTGCTGCCGTACCTCAGGGACGGCGGCGGGGTCGTGCTCACCACCCCGGCCGCCGTGCACGAGTTCGCCGCCGAACTGGCCTCCCGCGGCATCCGTGTCAACGCGGTGGCGCCGGGCTGTATCGAGGCGTCGGCGGACGGCACCGCGCCGCTGCCGCCGCTCGGCCGTCTCGGCTCCGCCGAGGAGGTGGCCCGTGCCGCCCTGTTCCTGGCGACGGACGCGACGTTCACGACCGGCGCCCGGCTTCCCGTGGACGGCGGTCTCGGCACCCCGTGACCGCGCCGCGCCCTCCGCTTGCAGAAGACATCCACGTCCCCCGAGACCCGGAGTACATCACATGAGCACCCCATCCGACATCGCGGACGCCTCCGGCACGAGCACCCGTGCCGCGCCGCCTGGTAAGGGCGGAGGCGAGGAGCGGGAGAAGCTGCCTCTCTTCGCCCTGCTGGCCCTGTCCACGGCCGTCTTCATCACCAGCCTCACCGAGACGCTTCCCGCCGGCCTCCTCCCCGCGATGAGCGAGGGTCTGAACGTCAGGGAGTCGGCGGCCGGGCAGACCGTGACGATCTACGCGATCGGCACCGTCCTGACCGCGATCCCGCTGAGCGCCGCCACTGCGGGTTGGCGGCGCAAGCGGCTGCTGCTGACGTCGATGACGGGTTTCGCCGTCGCCAACACCGTCACGGCCCTGTCGTCGGTCTACAGCCTGACGATGGTGGCGCGGTTCGTGGCGGGCATCGCCGCCGGTCTGGCCTGGGCCCTGCTCGTCGGGTACGCCAGGCGCATGGCCCCCGTCCGCCTGCAGGGCAGGGCCATCGCCATCGCCATGGCGGGCATCCCGGTGGCGCTCTCCCTCGGCGTGCCCGCCGGAACCTTCCTCGGCGCGGCGCTCGGCTGGCGTGCGGCGTTCCTGTCGATGACGGCGCTCACGGTGGTGCTGCTGCTGTGGATCTTCGTGGGTGTGCCCGACTACCCGGGGCAGGGGCGCGGTGAGCGGCCGAAGATGCTGGGGGCGCTGCGCGTCCCGGGGGTGTCCCCGGTGCTGTTCGTCGTCCTCGTCTTCGTCCTGGCCCACACCATCCTGTACGCCTACATCGCCACGTTCGTCCACGACCTGGGCATGGGCGACGACACCGATCTGGTACTGCTCGTCTTCGGCGGCGCCTCACTGGTCAGCATCTGGATCGTGGGGGCGCAGATCCACCACCGGCTGCGCTCGCTGACGGTCGCCAGCGTCCTGCTGGTCGCCGTGGCCGCCGCACTGCTCGCGGTCGTCGCCGACAACGCGGCCCTCGTGTACCTCGCCTCCGCCCTGTGGGGCCTGGGCTGGGGCGGTGTGCCCACGCTGCTGCAGACGGCCGCCGGCGACGCCGGCGGGGAAGCCGCCGACGCGGCGCAGGCGATGCTCGTGACCCTGTGGAACGTCGCCATGGCGGGCGGCGGCATCATCGGCGGCGTCCTGCTCGACGTGATCGGCAGCGACTCCTTCCCCTGGGCCGTGATGCTGCTCCTGGCACCGGTGCTCGCGGTCGTCCTCAAGGCGCACAAGCACGGCTTCCCCGCCAAGCGGCCCGGCACCTAGGGCGGTGTGCGGACCCTGGGCCCTCTTCAGCGGGGCCCGGGGCCCGCCCCGCCACGGGCTCCTTCCCGGACGGAGGGGGTCCGCGCACCCGCGCACTGCCGGGTCGGCTCTCTCGGAACCCGTCCCGCGCGGGGTCCCGCGGATCGCCGGCCCGGCACTCTGCGGTCCACCGCCGGTCGCGTCCACGCCGGCTTCCCGAACGGCCGCCGAAGGCACACTGCTCCCCCGCCTTCGGCGGTCACCCGCGCCCGCACGCGCCGCCCGTCCGCGGAGCCCGGGCGTCGTGCCGGGCGGACGGGGACCCGCTTCCGCACGCCCCCGTCCGCCCGGCGGCTGCCGGTTCCTGCAGCCGGATCGTCTGCCGGGCATCCCACCGGACCACGTTCGAGCAGGTCAGAGGAGGAAATCGCGAACTCGGCGATAAGCCCATAAATTTTTCCTTCGAGAAGGTATTTTTATGCCTCGTACAGACTGCCGTGCACCGGCTTCGGGTGCGAACGACGCGAGTATGAGGGGGCGCAGCGTTACATGTCGTCTAGCAGATTGCCTACGACCGTGGCAGGCGAGAGCTCGCGCATGCAGGAGTTTTTGGAAGAGGTTTTCAAACCGCTCCACCGGGCGGAGCAACATCGTTGGGCGAAGGCGTATCTGCAGGGACTGATCCACGCGCCCGGCAGGAAGACGCCGCGGCGCATGGCGCGGACCGAGCTGCTGCCTCCGGCGACGGCGCACGGCCTGCACCAGTTCATCAACGCCAGTTCGTGGGACTGGGAACCGGTGCGCCGCAGACTGGCCTTATGGGTCGCCGCCAACGCGGCACCCTACGCGTGGGCCGTCGCCGAACTGACCATCCCCAAGCGCGGCGCGCATTCGGTGGGCGTGCACCGCCGGCTGGACACCGCGACCGGGCGGCTCGTCAACTGCCAACAGACCGTCGGGCTCTTCCTCACCACGGACGCCCACTGCTTCCCGGTGGACTGGAGCCTGGTCATCGACGGCGACTGGGCCCGGGACCGGCAGCGCAGGCTCCGGGCGCGCATTCCGGAGGCGGAGACCGCGCGTCCCGTGGGCTCCCACATCCTCGGCCACGCGGCCGCCGTCGCCGCGCAGCCGCGGCTGCCCCGCGTTCCCTGGGTCCTCGACCTCGTGCAGTGCGACGACGCGGGCGGAGTGCTGGCCGGGCTCGCCCGGCACCGGTTCGACTTCGTGTGCGAGGTCGGGCCGGCCCAGCCCGTCTTCGCCGGGCACCACCCCTCCGCCGTGACCACCGTCGGCCGGCTGATGGACACGCGGCGCACCCGGAGGCCGTACGCGGTGGAGCACCGGACAGCGGGCGACCGCCCCAGAGCGGCGCCGATCCGTGTCTACGCCGGGGCGGTGCGTCTACCGCGGCACGACACCGACCGGCAGGGCGACTCCCCGTGCCACCGGCTCCTGGAACTCCGCAGTCCGGACAGTCCGCAGCCCGCCCGGTACTGGATCACCAACTTGACCGACCGGTGCGTGGAGACGGCCATGGCGCTGGTGCGCAGCCGCGCCGCCGTCCGGTCGACCGTCACCACGCTGCGCGAGGACTTCGGCGCGCTCGACTTCGCGGGCCGCTCCTTCCCCGGCTGGCACCACCACATGACCATGGTTTCGGCCGCCTACGTCCACCAGCGCCTCCACGGCGCCCCCAACTCCCTCACCGTCGCCCCGGTACCGCACGCGGCGCCGAACAGAACCGCCGGCTGACCGGACGACGAGAGAGGTCTTGGGCACATGAGAAACGTACTCGTGGTGGAGCGAGAGGCCTCCGCCGCCGACGCCATGGTGCGCGATCTGCACCGGCAGGGATACTCGGCCCACAGCGTCGACACGGGGGCGCGCGCCCTGCGCGCGCACCACGACGCCACTCTGGTGCTGTTCTCCCTGGACCTGCCGGACATCGACGGCCTGGAGCTGTGCCGGTCCCTGAGGGCCGAGAGCAATGTCCCCCTGATCGCCTTCACCCACGCCGACAGCGAGCTGGAGCGGGTCCTCGCCCTGAAAGCGGGTGCCGACGACTGCGTCGCGACCGCCTGGGGCCACCGGGAGCTGGGAGCCCGCATCGAAGCGGTGCTGCGCCGGGTCCGCTCCAGGCCGCCGATACCGCAGACCATCTCGCTGCGTCCGCTCCACATCAATCCGCGGACACGGGAGGTCCGCCTGCGCGACCGGGTCGTCGACGTCACCTCGAAGGAGTTCGAGCTGCTCTACACCCTGGCCGCCGACCCCGGAACCGTGGTGTCCCGGAAGGAGCTGATGGCCAGGGTGTGGGGGAACTCCTGGGTGCAGACCAGCCGCACCATCGACACCCACGTGAGCAGTCTGCGGGCGAAGCTCGGATCCAGCAACTGGATCATCACGGTCCGCGGGGTCGGCTACCGCATGGGCCACACCTGGCAGGTACCGGAGACGTCCGCGGGCTGAGCGTTCGCGCACCCGCTGCCGGGCCCCGGGAGGCGCGCCTCCCGGGGCCCGCGCCGTGTCACACCGCCTGGTCGTCCAAGCGCCGCAGCAGCGGGTGCGCGTCGCCGGAGCCGTGCCCCACCGTGCGCCGCGCCCACCAGGCGGACGCCAGGTTCGAGGACAGCAGGGGACGGGAGGCGTCCTCCCGGGCGAGCTCGGTGAGGGCGTCGAGCGTACCCATCCCCGTGCCGGTGAACAGCAGCGCGGAGCCGTCGGGGAGCCGGTGCTCACCCATCCGTTCCCTGATCGCCCGCGTGGTCACCCGGTACGGGTCGTAGTGGTCGCGACGGCCCGGGTGCCGCGCCGCCGGGACCATCACCACGCCGTCGACCGTGAGCCCGGCTCGCTCCCAGAAAGCGCGGGACGTGTCGGTGAGCCACGGCTGGTAGGGCGAGACGAGCGTCAGGCGGGTCACCCCGAGCGCCGCGCAGACCGCGAGTGTCGCCTGCGTCGAGGACCGCACGGGGAAGCCGGCACGCACCGACAGCTCCTCGCACAGCGCGCGGTCGCCCTCGGGGCCCAGCAGGTAGTGCGAAGCGCTGCAGGCCACCACGGCGGCGCCCAGTTCCATACCGCCGAAGGCGCCCACGGCCTCGGGGAGCACGCGGTTGTACGTCTCCAGCATGTCCCTGAGGCTTTTCCCCGGTGTCACCGGGAACCGAGAGGCGTACACGTTGAGACGGGATCCGAGCAATTGGTTGAACTCCGGTTCCGCAGTGGGATTCTCCGGAGGGACTACGACTCCGAGTCTGGGCAGCGAGAAAAGGTCCATGACGGCACGGTAGGGCGCGCGCCGCGACGGGAGGGCCCGGAGTCGTCCGAAATGACGTCCGGCGCACACCGGCCTTGCAGTCCTTTTCCTGCCTGACATTCCTTGACACTTCTCTACGGAGTTCTGACCTCGGACGCCTTGTCTCGCGCCGCCTCCCGGTGAAGTCTATGGAGCACCGCCCACCGAAATCCCCGACTTCGGTTCACCTCCCGAACCCGGAAGAAGGAGAGAAGGAAATTGACATCCTCGAATAGCCCCGAGAGACATCCGGAACCGCCCCACATATCCGACGCGACCCTGCGGGACTCCGCACACATGGCAGGTGTCGAGTTCGGCCCCGAGGACGCCGCGGTCATCGCGGATCTGCTGGTGAGGACCGGGGTCTCCCTGGTCGAGGTGGGCATGGTGTCCGGCCCGAACTCCAAGGACGCCGACCTCGTCCTCGCCACCCACGAGGCCGTCACCCCCGAACGCAGCATGACCCTCGTGGTGGTGCGGGACCGCCGGCAGGTCGCCACGGCCCTCGACGAGGCCGAGCGGCTCGGCGTACGCCACATCATGTACTCCATACCCACCTCCGAGCAGCACGCCGGCCTGAAGCTCGGCTCGTCCAGCCCCAAGTTCCTGCACTCGCTGGCCCGTTCGGCGATCTCGCAGGCCAAGGACCGCGGCTTCCACGTCACCTTCAGCGGCGAGGACGGTGCCCGCACCCCCAAGGAGCGGCTCGTCCCCTACGTCACCGCGGGCTTCGAGGCCGGCGCCGACCGGTTCCGGCTCGCCGAGACGGTCGCGTACCTGTCACCGTGGCAGATGGAGGAGGTGATCGCCGACCTCACCGCGATCGAGGGGTCCGAGATCGAGATCCACTCGCACAACATGCTGGGCATGGCCGTCGCCAACTCGCTCGCCGCCGTCCGCGCGGGAGCGCGGTGGGTCTCGGCGACCGTGGGAGGCATCGGCGAGCGCGGCGGCAACGCCCCCCTGGCGGAACTGCTCACCTCCCTGCGCGTCCTCCACGGCGACACCCGCTTCGACCTGACCCACCTCACCGAGCTGTCGCGAGTCGCGCTCAAGGGCTCCGGCCTGGGCGAGGCCTTCCAGTCGGGACCGACCACACCGCACGCGTTCGCCTACGAGCTGCCGGGGCAGCTGAGCCACCCCGAGGCGTACGAGACGCTGCCCGCCGAACTCGTCGGCAACGTGCGCGAGCTGCGCGTCCGCACGCGCCTCACACCCGCACTCGTGAAGTGGGCGCTCGACGGCTCGGGCGTCCTTGTCGACGTCGACGCCTTCACGCCGTGGCTCGTCGAGCGGCAGGAGCGCGGCGGAGGCCCCCTCCTGGACCGGGACGCGATCCACAAGGCCGCCGTCGACTTCCAGGCCGCCTGAGCTCCCCGCGCGGTCCCAGCCCGGCCCCACCCACCGTTCCACCGACCCACCACGACATACGGAGTTGAACCATGCCCACCGCAACCTTCACCGGCACCTGCCCGGAGTGCGAAACCGACCTGACCGTGCCCCCGATCGTCCAGGGCGAGACGCTTTCCTGCCCCGAGTGCATGCTCACACTGCGCGTCGAGGAGGTGCAGGACGGCAGGCTCTCCCTGCAGATGGTCGAGGTGCAGCTCCGCGACTGGGGCCAGTGACATGGCCAGGAGAGTCGCGATCGTCGCGGACCGGATCAGCTGGGAGGAACGCCGGCTGATCGACGCCGCCCCGGACTCCGGCCTGCGCATCGACTGGGTCAACGACGAGTCCCTGTGCCTCGGCCACCCGGACGGCCCCTCCGTGACCGACTACGAGGCGCTGCTGGTGCGCAGCCGCAGCTACACCCGCGGCGGCCTGATCGCCACGCTCGCCGAGGCGGCCGGGGTGACCGTCCTCAACAGCGCCAAGGCGATCAACGCCTGCGAGAACAAGGCGGTCCTGCGCACCGTCCTGCGCACCGCGGGCGTTCCCGTGCCGGACTTCCGGCTCGTGCTGTCCCGCAAGGACTTCACCAGAGCCCTCGACGAGATGGAGGTCCCCCTGGTCCTCAAGCCGGTCTTCGGCGGCATGGGCAAACGGGTCACGCTGATCCGGCACGCCGACACCGCCCAGTCCGTCTACGACTACGTCGAGGACCTCGGGCACGCCTTCGAGCAGGCCTGCCTGGCGGAGCCGTACCTGGACGGCGGCGCCTCGGTGCGCTGCCTCGTCATCGGCCGCGAGCTGGTCGGCGCCGCCGAGTTCACGAGCGGCGGCACCGACTGGCGCAACAACGCGGCACTCGGCAACAACAGCCGCACCGTCGCCCACGACCCCGACGTCCTGAAGATCATCGACACCGTGGTGGCCGAACTCGGCGCCGGAATCTACGGAGTCGACCTCTTCCGCACCCCCGACGGCTACGTCGTCAACGAGGTCAACCACGCTCCCGGCTTCCGGGCGGTGGCCTCGACGACCGGAGCGGACATCCCCTCGGCGATCGGCCGCCACCTCCAGGAGCTGCTCTCATGATCCGTGCAGGAATCGTCGGCGCCTCCGGGCTCGCCGGCGGTGAACTCATCAGACTGATCACCCAACACCCCGACATGGAGCTGACCTTCCTCGGCGGCTCCTCCCACGTCGGCCGGCGCCCGGCCGAACTGCACCCGGGCCTGCGCCTCGACCTGGGACTGACGGTGGAGCCCGCCACCGAGGCGACCGCCGACCGGGTCGACGTCGTCTTCCTGGCCACTCCGGCGCCGGTCTCGGCCGAGCTGGCCGCGCTGTTCGCCGACCGGACCGCGGCTGTCATCGACCTCAGCGGCGCCTTCCGCATCCGGACACCGGAGCTGCACGACCGCTGGTACCCGAAGGCGAAGCGGCGCACCGACCTCGCCGACCGCTTCGTGTACGGCGTACCGGAGCTGGTCGGCGACCAGATGGCGGACGCCGCCCTGATCTCGCTGCCCGGCTGCTACGCCACCGCCATCACGCTCGGCCTCGCACCCCTCACCCTGGGGCTCGGCCTGGACCTGAGGACCGTGGTGGTGGACGGCAAGAGCGGTTCCAGCGGCGGTGGCCTCCAACTGCGCACCGCCGACCTGCACCCCCTGCGCAACGGCGCCATCGCCCCGTACGCCCCGGTCGGCCACCGGCACGCGGCCGAGGTCCGGGACTTCCTGGAGCGGAACAAGCCCGGCTCCGTCGGCTCCCTGAGCATGTCCGCGTACGGCGTCTCGCACGTGCGCGGCCTGCTCGCCAGCTCGTACGTGTTCACGGACGAGGCCGTCGACCAGCGCGAACTGCAGCGGGCGTACGTCCGCTTCTACAAGGAGCACCGCTTCGTGCGGGTGCGGCGGCACGCGGAGACACTGATCCCGGTGCCCGACCCGCAGGCCGTCCTGGGCTCCAACTTCTGCGACGTGACGGTCATGCACGACGACGAGAGCGACCGCATCGTCGTCCTCTCCGCCCTCGACAACCTCGTCAAGGGCGCCGCCGGCCAGGCCGTGCAGGCCGCGAACAAGCGGTTCGGCCTACCCGAGGAGACGGGCCTGACGATGCAGCCGGTGATGCCCGCATGAGCGGGACGCGGAAGACCCGGGAGCCGGCCGTGAAGCCGACCGTCGTGAAGCTGGGCGGCAGTTGCCTCGACGACCTCGACGGATCCTGGTGGGACGACCTGGCCCGGCACGGGGAGGAAGCTCCGCTGATCCTCGTGCACGGCTGGTCCAAACCGCTGAAGCGGTTGAGCCCGCGGTACAGCGAACCCTCGGCGATCCTGCGCGACCGGTACGGCAACCAGAGCCGCTGGACCACGCCCGAGGTCATCGACGACATCAAGACCGTCAGCGCCAAGCTGGGCGAGGAGGTCATCGGGCGGCTGGCGTCCCGTGGCATCACAGCGGAGCGGCTGCTCGGCAGTGACGGCCTGGTCAGGGCGGGCGAGGCCGAACGCTGGTGGTGGCGGGACAAGCAGCTCGTCGAGCTGGAGAACCTCGTCGGCCCGATCACCGGCGTGGACACGGCGCCGCTGGGGACCCTGCGTCCCGGCCACGCCCACCTCGTCACCCCACTGGCCCGGAACGCGGCGGGCCGGGAGGTGAACACCGACGCCGACAGGGCCGCCGCCGCCATCGCCGGCGCCACCGGCGCCACCGATCTGGTCCTCGTCACCGATGTCGCGCACCTGCTGATCGACGGAGAGCCGGTACGGCGGATCGGGGCGGAGGCCGCGGCCAGGTTCCGCGACAGGGGCGCGACCGGCGGCATGCGGAAGAAGCTGCGCGCCGCGGGCGAGGCCCTGGAGCAGGGTGTGGGGCGGGTCGTCATCGGAAGTGCGCCCGTCACGGACCTGCTCGCCGCCGACAGCGGCACCGTCATCACCCGAGCGCAAGGAGCGCACACGTGACTCGATCCCGCGTACTCGTCGTCAACAACGGAACACTGTCCCTGAAACAGCTCCGCGGGCGCTTCGAGGAACTGGGTTCGGACACCGATGCGGTCGACGCGGCGTCCGTACCGCCCCGGCTCGGCGGCCGCTACCAGGCGGTCGTCCTGAGCGGCACCAAGGTCCGGGCCTACGACCTCGGCTACTACAAGCCGCTCGTCGACCTCGTCATGAACGCCGACGTCCCGGTCTTCGGCATCTGCGGCGGCATGCAGATCCTGGCCGTCGCGGCGGGCGGCCGACTCGCCGAGGGCCCCCAGCGGGTCGGCGGTTACGAGGTGCAGGTCGACAAGGAGGAGCCGCTCTTCACCTATGTGAAGCCGGCCGTGACGGTCTTCCACCGCCACACCCTCTACCTCCAGGAGGCCCCCGAGGGCTTCCGCTCCATCGGCCGCTCCGAGCACGCTCCCGTGGAGTTCCTGCGCTCCGACGACGGCCGGATCCTCGGCTCGCAGGCCCATCTGGAGTTCCGCAGCGACGGGTTGGAGATCCTGCGGGGCTTCACCCGGCTCTACCGGTGACGGCGCCCGCGCCCGGGCGCGAGCGCGCCCACCGACCTCACACATCTACCCACTGAAGGAGTTGGGGATGAGCGACGAGCAGAACTCGCCCAAGCCCGCGTTCACCGCGCACCTGAACGGCAGCGGCGGCGACATCAAGGGCTGGGTGGTCGTCGACACGCTCTACGACGGCCTGGCGATGGGCGGTACGCGGATGACAGCGGGCGTCACCGAGCAGGAGGTGGCGGACCTCGCCCGCGACATGACGCAGAAGTTCACGCTGGCCGGCCTGCCCATCGGCGGCGCCAAGGCCGGCATCGTCTCCGAGGGCGGTGACCGCGAGAAGACCTTCCGCACCTTCGGACGCACCGTCAAGCCGCTGCTGCACGGCGGTATCCACCTCGGCATCGACATGGGCGTCACTCCCGCGGACCGGGCCGTCTTCTTCGCCGAGGCCGGTTACGACCCGCGCTACCGGCTGGGCGCCCCGGACATGCCGATCGACTGGCGCACCTACTACGAGCCGCTGATCGACTGCACCGGGCACGGCGTCGGGGTCGCCGCGGTCACCGCCCTGGAGGCGAGCGGCCGCAAGGAGCCGGCCCGGATCGTGGTGCAGGGCTTCGGCGCCGTGGGCCGGGCGGTCGCACGGTTCCTGGAGGAGCGCGGGCACGTCGTCGTGGGCGTCGCCGACGTGCAGGGCACCATCAGCGCGGACCGGCTGCCGGTGGCCGACCTGATGGCCGTGACCGACGGGTTCGGGCGGATCGACCGCTCCCGCCTGCCGCAGCACGTCACCGTCTCCACCGAGCCGGACGCCTGGCTCGACGTCGACGCCGACCTGCTGATCCTGGCGGCGCAGAAGCACGCGCTCAACGCCGAGAACGTGCACCGGCTGCGCGCCGGCCTGATCGTCGAGGGTGCCAACATCGCCTCCAGCGCGGAGGCGAGGGAGAAGCTGGCGGCCTCCGGCGCCACCCTGGTCCCCGGCGTGATCGCCAACATCGGCGGAGCCGCCTCGGCCGCCCTGGCCGTGACCCGGGTCGTCCCCTTCGACCTGCCGGCCGACGAGCGCAAGGCGTGGGTCTTCGACTGGGTCGGCGACCGGGTGCGCCGCAACACCGCGGACCTCCTGGAGATCGCCGCCGCGCGTGCCGGGGACCCGCTGCCGGAGCTGCTCGGCGCCCGCGGGAAGGAACGCCGATGAGTACGGCCGCCACGGAGGCCGAGGCCGCCCGCACCGGCCCGGGGGCCGTGCCGTCCGAGGAGCGGGCGACCGAGTACAGGCGCCGCGGCTGGTGGCGGGACGAGACCTTCCTCGACGACCTGCGCCGCCACGCGCGCGAGCGCCCGCACAAACTCGCCATCGCAGGGCGGCGCATCACCGAGTCCCGCACCGACACCCTCGACTACGCCGAACTGGACCGTCTGACCGACAGGTTCGCCATGGCGCTGCTCGAACTCGGTGTACGGCGGGGTGACTTCGTCGCCGTCCAACTCCCCAACCGGTGGGAGATGGTTCCGCTGATGTTCGCCTGCATGCGTGTCGGCGCCGTCGTCTGCCCCATCTCGCCGATCTGCCCGGAGGAGGAGCTGCGCCATCGCCTCGGTCTCACGGGTGCCCGGGTGTGCGTCACGCTCCCGGACTGGTCGGGCACGCCCCTGGCCCGCATCGTCACCGCCCTCAAGGACGAACTCCCCGATCTCGACCACGTCCTGGTGGTGGACGGACCGGCCCCCGAGGGCGCCCTCTCCTTCGGTGACCACTTCGTCGCCGCCGCCCGGGAGGAGCACCGGGGTACCGCGCTGGACGGCCTGGCGCTCACGGCCGACGAACCCTTCGTCGTCCTGTTCACCTCCGGAACCACCGGCGAGTCCAAGGGCGTGCTGCACAGCCAGAACACGGTCCACTCGGCCGTGCGCGGTTACGTCGACGCCTTCGGGCTCGACGGTTCCTGGGTCGCCACCGTGTCCACGCCGCTCGTGCACTACTCGGGCTTCGCCCAAGGCGTCCTCGCGGGCGTCATGCTCGGCGGCACCGTCTCCTTCCAGGACATGCGCGAGAACGCGGCGCTCCTGGACCTGGTGGAGCGCTACGGCGCCACGCTCCTGTACGGGCCGCCCGCCACGCTCGCCGACGTGGCCGCCTCGCAGCGGGCCGAGAAGCGCGACACGGGCACGCTGCGGCACGTGGTCATCGGCTCCGCTCCGGTCCTCGCGGAGCTGGCCGACGAGGTCCGCGAGACCCTGGGCGCACGCACCCACTCGCTGTGGGGCATGTCCGAGAACGGCCCGGTGACCATGACCCGGCCCGAGGACCCGGCGGACTGGGCCGCGCACAGCAACGGGCGCGCCATCGACGCCATGCAGACGCGCATCGACCCGGCGGGCTTCGACGGCGAGAGCGACCTCGTGGGCCGGCTCAAGGTGCGCGGGGCGTCCCTGGCCCTCGGCTACTACAGGCGGGAGGAGGCGTTCGCGGCGGAGTTCGATGCGGACGGCTGGTTCGACACCGGGGACCTCGCGCGGGACGACGGCCGCGGCGGCATCCGCATCGTCGGCCGTGCCCGCGACGCGATCGTCCGCGACGGTCTCGTGGCGCCCATGACGGAGCTGGAGGCGGTCATCGGCAGCCACCCCAAGGCCGTGGAGGCGGCCCTGGTGGGCCTGCCGTCCGCGGCGGACGGTGGCGGGACGGTGATCTGCGCGGTGGTGGTCCCCCGCGGCGGGACGGGCCCCTCGCTCGACGAGATCCGCGCCCACCTCGGGGACGCGGACCACGACTCCCGCTTCCTGCCGGACCGCGTGGAGCTGCTGCCCGCCCTCCCCAAGACCCTGACCGGCAAGGTCCGCAAGGCGGAACTGCGGCAGCGGTACGCCCCGGCGGCCGGCTGACCGGGTGCCGGAGCCTTCGGGGAGGCCGTCCCCCGTCCCTACCGAGCCCCTCACCTTGGAGTCTGTCATGCGCGAATCGACACCGGTCCCCATGTCGGCGACCCTCGCCGCCGACGAGGCCCTGGCCCGCAGGCGCCGCGCCGGGGAGCGGGTTCTCTCCATGGCCAGCGGGGAGATCGGCCTGGCCGTGCACCCCGCCCTGCGGGAACGGCTCGCTGCCGCGGCGGGTGAGGGTGCGTACGGCCCCGTGGCCGGCGGCCGCGCGCTGCGCGCCGCCGCCGCCGGGTACTGGGAGCGGCGCGGCCTGGGCATCGACCCCGGGCTGGTCGTGGCCGGTCCGGGGAGCAAGCCACTGCTGTTCGCGCTGCTGCTCGCTCTCGGGGGCGACGTGGTGGTGCCCGTGCCGAGCTGGGTGAGCTACGCGGCGCAGGCCCGGCTCGTGGGGGCGCGCCCCATCCCCGTGCCGATCGTGCCCGGCCAGGGCGGAG
The DNA here is from genome assembly GCF_042681365.1 of Streptomyces desertarenae. Lineage (NCBI taxonomy): Bacteria > Bacillati > Actinomycetota > Actinomycetes > Kitasatosporales > Streptomycetaceae > Streptomyces > Streptomyces desertarenae. The sequence goes on from NZ_JBHUFU010000008.1 coordinate 241,412, forward strand.
TGCCCGATCCGGAGCGGCTGCGCGAGGCGGTCGCCGAGGCGCGCGCCGCCGGGCTGGACCCCCGGTCCGTGGTGGTGACGGTGCCGGACAACCCGACCGGCACCGTCGCCTCGCCCGACACGGTGCGGCGCCTGGCATCGGCGGCCCGGGAACTCGATCTGGTCGTCGTGTCCGACGAGATCTACCGCGATCTCGTCTACGACACCTCGGCGCCCGCCGAGTCGCCGGCCCTGCACGCCTCCGAGCGCACCGTCGTCACCACCGGACTCACCAAGAACCTGGCGGTCGGCGGCTGGCGCACCGGTGTGGCCCGACTCCCCGACAGCGACATCGGGCGTGCCCTGCACACCCGCCTCGTCTCCGTCGCCAGCCAGGTGTGGTCCAGCCCCCCGGCACCCGTGCAGACCGCGGCCGCGTACGCGTTCGGCGAACCGCCGGAGATCACCGAGCACGTCGCGGCGAGCCGCCGGCTGCACGAGGCGGTGGCGCGCGCGGTCGCCGGCCGTTTCACCGCGGCCGGGGCCGCCCTCGCCCCGGTGCGTGCCACCTGTTACCTGTACCCGGACTTCGAGCCGCTCCGCGACCGCCTGGCCCGGGCCCACGGCGTGCACGACGGCGACGGCCTGGCCCGGTTCCTCAGCGAACGCCACGGCATCGGAGTCCTTCCGGCGAGCGCCTTCGGGGAGCCCGGTCCCACCCTGCGGATCCGGGCCGCCACGAGCCGGCTCTACGGCGACACCGACGAGCAGCGTACGGCCGCCCTCGCGGCGGCGGACCCGCTCGGACTGCCGTGGGTCCGGGAAGCGGTCGAGCAGGTCGGCGGGGCCCTGTCCGACCTCGTCCGCTCCACCGTCCGCCCCCTCTCCCCCCAGTCCTGACCACCACCAGTCCCAGGAGGACCCTCCCATGTCCCTTCCCATCCTCTTCGAAGCCGCCTACAGGGGCGAGCGTCACGTCGGCTTCGGGCGGCTCGAGGCCGGCACGCCGCAGACCCTGTACCGAGTGGCCGACGGGCAGCTGGCGGCGGCCTTCGCCACGACCGACGGTTCGGAGGCCGCCCTCAGGTCCGCCGTCGCCGAGGGCGCCGGGACGGTGACCGTCACCGCCGACGACCCGGAGGTGCGGCTGCTGCCCCCACTGCTGCCGACGGCCGGCGGCACCGCCCTGCTGAGCGGCTTCATGGGCACGCACAGGAAGAAGTGGGGCGGGCAGAGCGCCCCGGAGGGCGGTGAGTTCACACCGCCCAAGTGGTTCTTCAAGGGCTTCGGGGACTGGATTCGGCTGCCGGGCGAGACGCTGAACGTGCCCGCGGACCCGGTCGCCCTCATCGAGGAGCCCGAGGTGGCCCTCGTCTACGTCAACGACGCCGACGGCACCCCGCACTACGCGGGCTACACCTTCGGCAACGACCTGTGCGACATCGGCCTGCACCGCAAGGACCCCGGCTACAACCCGTACTGCAAGCTGTGCGACACCGCCCTGGCGCCCTGGCTGTTCCTGGGGGAGCCGCCGCGGTCGGTGACCGGCCGGGTCACCATCGAGCGGGACGGTGCGGCCGCCTGGGAGGGGAACTTCGACTGCGGCGGCGACGCCCTGTACTTCCGGGTGCGGGACATGGTGGAACACCTGTTCTCGTTTCCTGCGGTACGGCGGCCCGGCATGGTCAACTACGTGCTCCTGGGGGCCGACGAGGCCAGCTTCCACGACGGGTTCCGCATCGCCGACGGGGACCGGATCGCCATCGACGTGAAGAGCCACGGTGTGGCCTTCGAGAACACGGTGCGGTACGTCTCCCCCGCCCCCCTCCCCTGAGCCGCCGGCCCCCCGGTGGGGCGCGCGGAGGTGTGGTGCTTCCTGCGGCGGGAAGCACCACACCTCCGCGCGCGGGCCGCGGTCGGGCGATCGCGACGGCCCGCTGCGCGACGAGTCGCGGGGCGTGCGCGCCACGGCCACCGCCGCGAGGGGCGGCGGAGCCGGTGGAGGCGGGCCTGACCGGTGCGCGCGCCGGCGGTGTCGGCCGGACGGGCCCACGGGTGGGGCGAGATCCGTACCGGGACCGGTCCGGGGCTCGCCGCACGCCTCCGCGGCGACCGGGAAGCCGCCGGGCGCCGCCTGAACCGGGCGCCGGCCGGGGGCCGTCCGTCGGGCCGTGCCGCCGGTGCCGCGGCCGTGCCGGCGGAACCGGACCTCTTCCCCCGGCATGGCCGGGTTCGCGCGCCGCCCCCTCGCCGGTGGCGTTCGCTCAGCGCGGGTGACGCACACCGTGCGGCCGAAGGACGGGACGATACGCCGGGCGGTGATGCCGTCGGCGCGGCCCACGCCGGGGAACACCCGCCGGACGGGAAGCTCCTCCACCACCTGCCGGAGGCAGGCGTGGGCCACGGCCTTCCCGTCCGTTCCGGCGAGGAACCGCCTCCACGCACCGCGGCATCGCGGCAGGCGTCCTCGCCGGTCGTCAGCCCCCCGGTCGGCACGGCCTCCTCCAGCCCCGTTCGGGACTCCTCTCACGGTGGCCGTGCACCGACCGCCGTCCCGTGCACCGGCCGATCCCGGGTGGTGGCACGGTGCCGCGCCCCGGATCCGCCGGGCACCGCCCGGCGTACCCGGACGGTGGCGGGGAGAGGGCGCACAAGAGCACGCCCCGGCCTCCCACGCCCCGGTCCGGTCGGCGCCGGCCAGGTCACCGCAGGACTCGGCGGCAAGAGCACGAACGGTGCAGTCCTCGTCGAGCACGGCCGAGGGAACCGTCCCGCCAGGCATGCGGGCCGCCAGGCCACCGAGGGTGACCAGACGGGCGAAAGCGGCACCACCGAGCACGAAGGCGGTGCGATCGGCGGGACAGTCGGGGTCGACCGGCGGACACGCCACCCCCCGTCCCCACCACCGCCGGCGGAGCCGCCACCGGCTCCGCAGAGCGCGGCAGCGCCACCGCCGCCAACCACTCGGGCCCCCCGCCGCACCGGCGGACGCGCCAGCCGATCGGCCCGCACGTCCAGCCCGGCACAGAACAGCCCGACATCCCCTCGGCAAGCGCCACAGCATCCGGCCCCCGCACCACCTGACACTCGGACGACTCCGGCAGGGCCCGGGGCGGGGTGTCGGCACGGTGCTCGGCCGGGACGGGCGGCACGAGCGCGCGCTCGTGCGGAAGGACGATGTCCAGCCAGTAGTCCCGGTCCCGCGCCGACCCCTCCGACGCGCCGTGTCCGGCGCCGTCCGCCGGGAGCAGGTCCTGTGAGCCGCTGCCGCCCTCCCGTACCGGTGCCCCGCTCGTCAGGGCCGTGTGGACCTCGGCCACCCGGTGCGCGGACAGCGCGGACATGTACCCGTCGGTGACCAGGTGGTGGCCGCGCACGTGGAGGAGGCGCCGGTCGGTCCCGGCCCTCGGCAGCGCCGGGGCGGACGTCCGGCCGGACTCGGGGGCCGCCGGCCGGCCCGGCTCGGCCCGCATCCGGGTCCCGGCGGGGCGGGTCACCTCGCCGTCGAGCGGCGGCCGCGCATCATTCGGCTGGTTCCACCCCGGGCGGAGGCGGAGGAGGGTGCTTTCTCACCGGGAGGCCTCACAGGGGTTCGGTCGAGCGTCAACAGCAGGCTCCGGATCACGTTGCGCCCGACACATTCCGCGTCGAGCAGCATTCCCCCTGTTCGGAAGGGCGACGGAGAGCAGGGGCCCTCCGATTCCCCGCCGGTAACTTACCGGATCGCGGCAAGAAACATTCGCCCACAGCGTGCGATCAAGCCATTGCCAAATTTTTTGTTTTCCCAGGCAACGCCGATCGGCCGGTGGCGAGAAACGGCCCGTTCTCGGCACGATGCGTCCGGAACGCAGGGGGTGGCGATGCGCGGCGCGGTCCCGCCGCCGACCGGTGCGGCCCCGTCTGCCGGCGGGCAGGGCCGCACCGGCGGGCATCGGAGGTCGGCGCCCGGCCAGGGCGAACCCCCAGGTCATCCGGCTTCCGTGCGGCCACTGCCGCCGGGGCGCCACCGGGCCGTCGGCCGCGGCGGGCGAAGCGCCTTGTTAAACGCCGGTAAATTGTCCGCGAATCCCGCCGCAACACCCGCCGCGCGGATCCGGTAATCCCCTCCATTCACAACCGTGAAAAAGTCGGCGGCCGGGATGGTAAACGATCGGCAGGGAATGCCGCTCCCCCTCCGGTCGAATCCGCCCGGTGAGTGCCTTTGGCCAAGAAGCATCGTTGAAGGCATATGGAGGCATGTGTAGGGTGATCTTCATCGAAAAGATCATTGTCGGGCCGGGTGCACGGGTGACCGCGCCCGGCACCCACCGATCCCCGCGGCGTGCGCGGGTCCGCGGTCCGGGGAGCGGTCGAAGCGCTGCGGGTCACACGGGGAGGCGTGGATGACCTCTGTCGGGCTGAACGGCCGCGCGCCCGAACTGGCGCGGCTGCGTGACCTGATCGACGGGGCGGCGCCGGGAGTCCCCACCACGGTCGTCTTCCGGGGGGAGCCCGGGATCGGCAAGTCGGCGCTGCTCGGAGCGCTCGGCGAACTCGCCGCCGGCGCCGGGTTCCAGGTCGCCGCCGCGTCCGCGCGGCACACCCCGGGCAGGGCGTTCGCGGCGGCCGGAACGGTCCTCGGCCGCCTGGGGACCGGGAGCGGGGCGCCCGGGCCGGCCGCGGCCCTCCCTTCCGCTCCGGAGGGCCTGCACGACCTCGTGGACCGGGTCGGGGCCCAGACCCGCCACGGGCCCGTCCTGCTCTGCCTGGACGAGGCGTCCCGCGCCGACGAGTGGTCGCTGCGCTGGCTGCTGGCCTCCTCGGAGATCACATCACCCGCACCACTGGTCATCGCGCTGTCCGAAGACCCCGCCCTGGAGCAGGACGGCTCACCGATGGCCGAACTCCTCGCGAAGGCACGGCAGTTCCACCTCGCCGGGCTGCCGACCGCGGCGCTCCCCGGATTCGCGGCGGCGCACTGCGGTGTCGCGCTCGACGAGGAGAGCGCCGCGGTGTGCCACGAGCTGACCGGCGGCAACCCCGGTCTGCTGCGGTCCCTGCTGCACGGGTACGCGGACTCGGCGCCCACCGCGCGGGAGCTGCGCGCGGCCGCCGGGTCCGCGGCGCTCCCGGGGGGCGAGCGCTGGCTGGGCGGGCTCAGTGCCCCCGCGCTCGCCCTGGCCCGGGCGGTCGCGGTGCTCGATGCGGAGGCCGAGATATCCCAGGCCGCCCAGTTGGCGGGGCTGGCACCGCGGGAAACGTTGTCACCCATCGACGAACTCGTCCGCCGGAGCGTGCTGGCCAACCGCACACCGCTGGCGTTCCGCCATCCCCTGCTGGCCGCCATGGTGACCGGCGGGATCCCGGTCGGCTCGCGCACCGCCCTGCACCTGCGGGCCGCCGAGATCCTGCGCGACGGCCACTTCGGGGCCACCCGGGTCGCCCGCCAGCTGATGGCCGCGGGCCCGATCGGCCAGGGCTGGACCGTCCGCCCCCTGATGCTCGCGGCGCGCCGCCTGGCGCGCGACGGCAGGACCGAGGAGGCCGCCCGGCACCTGCGCCGCGTCCTGCGGGAGAAACTCGCACCGCAGGTCCGCTCGGCCGTGCGGTGCGAGCTGGCCGGGCTGGAGGAGTTCGCCGACCCGGAGGGCGCGGCGCGTCGGCTCGAAGCGGCCCGGCAGGAGGCCGACGACCCGGAGGCCGCGACCGACTACGCCGTGGCACTGGCCGGCCTGCTGGTCCGGTGCGGCCGGCCCGCCGATGCCCTGGCGGTGCTCGACGACACGGCCGACCGCCTCGGGCCGGCCGCACCGGACCACTTCCTGCGGCTGCGTACGCACAAGGCGCTGGTCTGCCTCGGCGGGCCCCCCTGGCTGGTGGGCGCGGCCGGCCCGCCGGACGACCTGGCCGCCGACCCCCCTGCGCAGGACGCGGCCCGCCGGGAGCTCGCCGGGCTGCGCGCCGCGCACGCCGTCGGCGTCGGTGCGGACCGGCCGGAGGCCGTCCGGCAGGCCCGTCTCGCGCTCGCCGGCGGCAGGGACGGCCCCGACCGCTCCTTCTGGCACGGCTGCAGCACCCTCGTCCACGCCGACGAACTGACCGAGGCGTGGACGCACGGCAGCCGGGCCCGCCCCGCCGACGCGGCCCGCCCCGGACAGTGGGACCACGTCTGCGCCGAACTGCTGCGCGCCCGGATCTGCCGGATCCGCGGCGATCTGCCGGGGGCGGTCGGCGCCCTGGCGCCGATGGCGGACCTGCTGCGCAGGACCGCCTCCGGAGCCCGGCTGCCGGCCGCACTCTCCGTGGCGGCCCTCGTCGAGGCGCACGCGCTGATGGGCGACACCGGCACCGCCGCCGCCCTGCTGGCCGACTGCGGTCTGGAGGGGGAGCTGCCGCCGCGGCAGGACACCGTGGCCGTGCTCTCCGCCCGGGCCGCGCTGTGGGAGCACGCCGGCGACCTGCCGCGCGCGCTCGAGGACTGCCTCGCGGCCGGCCGGCTGGCGACCGAGTGCGGTGTGCGCAATCCGGCGGTGGCGGCGTGGCGCTCGCGCGCCGCCCGGCTGCTCACCTCGCTCGGCCGGAGGGAGGAGGCCGCCCGGTTCGCCGCCGCCGAGCTGGAGGACGCCCGCCGGTGGGGGACGCCGCGCGCGGTCGGCACCGCCCGGCACGCACTCGCCGTGACCGAACCGGAGGCCGAACGCGTCGCGTCCCTCGCCGCCGCCGTCCGGCTCCTGGCCGACTCGCCCGCCAGGCTGGAGCTCGCGGTCGCCCGGTTCGACCTGGGCACCGCGCTGGACGGAGCCGGCAGACCGGCCGAGGCGCGCGGCGAGCTGGCCGCCGCCCTGTCCGCGGCCGAGGCGTGCGGGGCGCGCCCCCTGGCCGCGCGGATCACGGCGGTGCTCCGGGAGGCCGACGCGGCGGGGGACGATCCGGGTGCCGACCCGCTTCTGTCGGACCTGACCCCGCAGGAGCTGCGGATCCTGTGCCTGGCCCGGGACGGCCACACCAACCGGCAGATAGCCGGGAAGCTGTTCGTGACGGTGCGCACCGTGGAGTTCCACCTGTCCGGTGTGTACCGCAAGCTCGGCATCTCCGGACGCGGTCAGCTTCCCGGGATCGCCCCGGCGACGGCGGGGTCCCGCGCGGCACACCGCTAGTGCCGCGGCCGCGCGGGTCCGCCGGGTCGGGTGGCGGGGCCGCGACGGCGGTCACGCCGGTCCCTGCGCGGCCGGTGTGATCGCGGTGCCGGAACCGTCCGGGGCGGTCCCGCTCACCGGGCGGGGGGGGGCGGGCGGGCCGCACGCCCCGGGGTGCCCACGGGGCCCGGGCGCGGTCGGCGCCGCGGGATCAGGCCGGCCCGTCCGCCCACTCCTCGCCGAGCCGGGACCACTCGGGCGTGCCGTCGGCCGGCTCGGACGCCACGTACCGCTCGAAGGCGTCGACCGCGGAGACGCCGTGCACCGCCTCGACGGTGTTCGCCGCCATGTGGCACAGCAGGGCCCGGTCCACCGGTTTCAGGCCCAGGCGGTTCAGGTGGACGTACAGGTAGTTGACGACGAGGCGGAAGGACGCGAACCAGTGGTCGGCCCGCACGAAGTCGGCGTGGCCGTGGTCGGACCGCAGCACCCGGTGGAACTCGCTGACCTGCCGGGTCGGCAGGCGGGGGGCCAGTGCCGCCCCGTGCATCGTCACCTCGCCGGACGCCAGCAGCGGGTGCGCCGCCCGCTGGTGGCGCCGTACCGCCTCGGCCCATTCGACCACGAACGGCGGCCCGCCGCTCCCCGCACCGGCCGGTGCGGAACCGGCCAGCGCGGACTCCACGGCGCGCAGCCTCGCCGACAGCGCGTCCGCCTGCCGCCGGTAGCGCTCGTCGAACGCCGACCGGTAGGCGGCCGGGTCGCCCGTGCGGGACAGAAACGCGTCGGCGTGCGACCGCAGCGACAGGAAACCGCGCGCGATCGGGGCCTGGCCGCGGCGGAAGGGGACGGCCGCCGCGGAGACCGTGCTCCACATCAGGTCCAGCGCCAGCACCGGCAGGGCGCCGCCGGCCCGGACGTGCTCGTACATGCGGAACGCCGCGTCGTTGGTGTCGGCGAGGAAGCCCGCCAGCAGCTCGCCGGCCCGCAGGGACCCCAGGACCGGCAGCCGGTGGTCGTAGGGGTGTTCCCGCACGGTGTTGTCCGGCACCCAGGGGCGCAGCGGCCCCGGTTCCATCTCCAGCCGTGCCAGGAGCCGGTGCGCCGGCTCCCACGCGGCCTCGTCCAGCCGCGCCGTGGAGGGGTGGGCCCTCAGGTGGGCCTCCAGCATCGCGACCGCGGTCGGCCGCACCTGCGTCTCCCACTCCCGGGCGCCGGTCCGGAAGTGGAGCCGCAGGTGCGGGCCGCGCAGCCAGTGCCGACCGAACCAGGCGCCGTCGGTCCACCGGGCCACGGCCTCGAACACGGGGCGGACGGCGTCCAGGACGAGCGCGGGTTCGGCCGTCTCGTCGTGGTGGTGCACGTGGATGCTGCGCCACTGGGCGCCGGGACGGCTCACGACGCCTTCAGCGTCTCGGGCAGGTCGGTGAGGACCCGGCCGACGAGGAAGCGCAGCTGGTTCTCCTGCCACAGGGTCAGTCCCAGCCGGTTGTTGACCAGGTGGGCGCAGCGGAGCAGCACGAGGCTGGTGGACGGGTGCGCGGTGTCGGCGAGGCCCAGCGGCTCGGCCAGCGGGGAGGCGGCCCATTCGGAGGCGAACCGCCCGGTCTCCTCCAGGCCGTGCAGTTCCTCCCGGAGCCGGCGCACCGACGCCAGCCAGTAGGACCGCTGGTCCGTCCCCCCGGCCGGAGCGGCCGCCGACCGCCAGGTGTGCAGGGCCCGTTCCCGCAGCCTGTCCCCCTGGACGCGGTAGCGCTGCTCGACGTCCGGCGCCTCCGGGCCGCTGCCGAAGGGCAGCGGCGGTCCGCCGTGGCGGGCCCACTGGTCGCGCACCTCCTCGCACAGGGCGAACACCCCGATCACCAGGTCGAAGGCGAGCAGGGCGCGCTGTTCCACGGTCGTGCCGGCGGCCACCACGGACAGCGCCAGTTCGCTGGACTCGTGGAAGTGCCGTTCCACGGCGCCGATGGCCGCGCCGTACCCGTAGTCCCCGTGCTCGCGTTCGTAGGCCGGGAAGTCCACGCTGTTGTTGGGCCGCACCACGTGGTCGTGGCCCGGCCTGCCCTCCAGGTCGGCCAGGCCCCGGGCCACCTGGGCGAAGCGCGACCGGTCCACGACGTCCGCGGCCGGGGTGTCGGCGAGGAAGGCGCGGATCCGCCGGGCCGCCCGCCGCTCCACCTCCGCCCGGTCCGCGGTCCGCAGGGGCAGCAGCCGCAGCCGCACGTGCGGACCGCCCTCCCAGTAGCGCAGGAAGAAGTACCGCTGCACCAGGCCGTCGGCGGTCAGTTCCCGGACCAGCGGCCGGGCGCACTCGGTCAGCAGCGCGTCCTGGTCGGTGTCGTAGAAGATGTGCGCGCACACCCAGTCCGAGCCGTCGGCCTCAGCGGGGTTCAGCGGGTCGCTTCCGCTCGGCATCGTGTCCTCCGTTGATCTCGACGAGGTATTCGGTCACCCGGCGCCCGAGGGAGCCGTGGTCCGGCAGGTCGGTCGGGTCCGGCAGGGCCTCCTGCAGGAACAGCACGTGCTCCCCATCGGTGAGCAGCCGCTCGAACACGCCCACCAGCAGCAGGTTCGCGAAGTCGACGTACAGCGGCTTGCGCGACTTGATCCGCCAGACGCTGCCGCCCACCACGGACGCCGGGTCCAGGGCGCGGACGAAGCAGCGCTCCGGCATCCCGTGCCGCCGCAGCCAGGCGGCCAGGCGGAGCAGGTACGGCCGGTCGCGCTCGCCCTTGTGCCGCACCGGCACCGCGTGCGCCGGAAACACCCACTGGCGGCGGCTGACGGTCACGTCGCCGACGGTCACCCGCGGTTCGGCGAGCATGCCGTCCACCGCGTCCAGCGAGGTGTCGCCGAACATCCTGCGGCCGGGGATCAGCAGGTTCGACGTGGCGCCGAAGGCCTGCAGCAGCAGCCGGACGGCGGGTGGGAGCCACAGCTCGGCGATGAGGTTGGGGTGCACGGGACGCACCTCGGCGCCGCGGCTGCGGGACCACAGGGTGAGCAGCCCGCGTGCCGGGTCGTGCCGCACCACCAGGTCGGCCGTCGGGACGCGGTCGCCGGTCCCGCGCCGGCTGCGCCCCTCGGGGTAGTCGATCTCCGTGGCCAGCAGCGAGGCGCGCAGGCCGACGTTGCTGCCGTAGTGGCGGCAGGTGTCCGCGACGAGCACGCCCTCGGGGGGCGGGGCGGTGTCCGGCCCGGCGGCGACGCCCGCCTGGGCGAGCAGCCGCGCGATGCGGTCCCGCCCCCGGCCGTGCCCGGAGTTCACGGCGTTGACCACGAACCGGGGGGCGTCCCGGGGGCCGTGGGGCTGCCCGTAGAACGCCACCGAGTCCGGCGGGCGCATCCACTCCGGCCAGCCGGCGGCCAGCGCGGCCAGCCGGCCGGGGTCCAGCCGGACCACGTCCCGCGCGTCCGGCGCCCCGGCCCGCGCCGTCGCCTCCGCGCACAGCGCGGCCCGCAGCCGGGCCAGTTCGCGGATCCGCGGCAGCCGGTGGCCGGTCAGGGCGCGGTACCCGTGGGTGCCCATGGACAGCAGCCCCGGCAGGTCGGGATCCTCGCGCAGCCACGTCTGCACCGCGCGGTGGAACGCCAGGAACGGCACGGCGGCGCCCGCCCCGATGCGCTCGGCGAAGGTGTCGGCCAGCGCCACCCGGCCGGGCAGCGCCGGGTCCAGCACGGCGTACAGGCGGCGCACGACGTCCAGATCGCGCAGGACCGGCGCCCACCGGTCCCGGTCGGGCCCGGCCGGCGGCGTGACCAGCAGCGCGTTCTCGATGACGCTGTTCTTGGCCGGCAGGTCGATGCCGTCCGTTCCGGTCAGCTCCGCTGCCAGGGACCTGACCCGCCGCAGGGAGGTTTCGACGGCCCGGGTGCGGTGGAGGCGCTCCGCGGGGTCCGCGAGCGCCGGGTAGGCGTCGAGGTGCCCGGCCAGCGCGGCCAGTTCGGCGCGGATGCCGGCCGCCTCCGGTCCCGCCTCCCCCAGCCAGGAGCGGAGCGCCCCGAGCGGGTCGGGGTCCTGGTCGGCGAAGGGGCGTACGGGTTCCAGGAGGCCGAGTTCCACCAGGCGGGCCAGGTACCCGGCGGCGACGTCCCGGGTGCTGCCGGTGCGGGCCGCCACTTCCCCGGCCGCCTCCGCCCGGGTGCGTTCGGTCTCGGTCACCACGTCCACGCACACCTGGACCGCCGGCGTCGCCGCCATGCTCCGCAGGGGTTCGTCGGCTCCCGGGCCGAGGAAGTCCCAGCGGTCGCCGGTCCGCAGGGCGCTCGGGTTGAGCCGCAGCGTGAGGCGGGCCGCGAGGCCGGGGTGGCCGCCCAGGTGCCGGACGAGCTGCTGGACCACCCAGACGTTGAGCTCCGCCACGGTCCGTACGGCGGGGTCGGGGGAGGATGCCGGGAGGTCGTCCCCGTCGCGCCAGCGCGCGAGACCGCTGACCGTGAAGGTGCTGAACGGGCTGGTCTTCATGGTGATCCGGGCGAGGTACTTGACCAGCCGCAGGGCCAGTTGGCGGTCGGGGGGCGTCTCGCCGGGCAGGGCGAGCCACTTGTGGAGCTGCTCGTGGAGCACCGGGCTGCTCAGCACCAGACCGTGCCGGAAGGCCGGGTCGGCGACCGCCTTGCGCAGCAGCACGTGCCGGGTGGCGGTGTGGTGGTCGACGAGTTCGTCCAGCCGCGCCACCGCGTGCTCGTGCTCGGAGACCCGGCGCTGCCAGGCGGCCACCTCCGCGACCGTGCCGTCCGGCAGCAGCGAGCGGACCTCGTCGTTCCAGCACCGTCGCGTCAGCGGGCGCCGGTTGTGGACGGCGCGGCGGAGGGCGACGAGCAGCGGCCTGCCGGCGGGGGCCCGGCCGACGATCCGGTACAGCGCGTCGGACAGCCCGGCCTCGGCGGCCGTCAGGGCGCGCTCCCCGGCCAGCACGGTCTCGACCTGCCGCCACAGCTCGGGGGAGCGCAGGTCGTCCAGGGTCGCCGCGGGCAGTCCGCCGATCCGCACGCCCAGCGTGTCCGGGGTGGAGAAGTCCTGTGTCATGGTTCCGGCCCTCCAGTCACGGGAACGGGTGCGGGTGGGGGTTGATCTCCGCCGGGCTCAGCGGCTGCCGCCGGTAGCCCAGCCGGGCGGGCAGGTCCAGGAGCCGCGGCAGGCCGTGGGTGCGCCGCATCCGGTGGCCGAACGTCATCGGCAGCAGCCCGGGGACGATCACCTTCGCGCAGGCCAGGCCGCCCGCCCGGTGCTCGTCCGTGGTCTGGTCGACCACGATGACGTCCAGGCCCCGGGCGGTGAACCGCTCGACCGCCTCGGCCAGGTCGGCGCGGAGGTCGTCGCCGCGCGGACGGCAGTCGGCGCGGTGGAACGCCTTGTCCACCGGCAGGCCCACCGGGTCCTCCAGCAGGAAGGAGAACCGGTCGAACACGGCCGGGTGGCAGTACAGCAGGGCGTGGTCGCGCATGTCCCGCACGAGCTGCGGGTCGTCGGCCATCGCCTCGATCCTGGCGCGCTCCTCGCGGTGGGCGGACCGGTTCCAGCCGAGGTTCGCCGTGAGTTCGAGCAGTCCGTTGAGGACCGCCCGCTCGGGGTCGAAGTGCGCCCCGGCCGCGCAGACCGCCGCCGGTTCGGCTCCGGGCGCGGGGTGCACCGCCATGACCCACGCCGTGGGGATGCCGTGCTCGGGGGTGGTGGCGAAGGCCGCGACCCGGTGGCCGCCGTCCTGCCGGATCCGTTCGGCCAGGATCCCGACGCGCGGGTCGGCGACCGTGTCGAGGTCGATCCTGGGCACGGGCAGCCGGGCGTACCAGGTCAGCAGGAACGCGTCGCGTTCGGCGAGTTCCACCAGCCCGTGCAGCGCCGCCTCCTCCAGGCAGCCGCCCAGGGCGCACCCGTTGGACACCTCGTACGCCGGCGGCCGGGCGAGCGGATTGCCGTGGCGGGTGCGGTAGTAGGCGTAGTCCTCGGGCACCAGCACCGGGGCGTCGCGGCCGAAGGAGTGGCCCCACACCCAGTTCAGCTCGGCGTCCGGGTCGAACGGGAGGTAGGGGAAGCCGGGCTCGGCGTACCGCTCCGGCGGGTACAGGCCCAGGTCGTGCGGGTCGACGGCCCGGTCGGCCACGGCCCGGTGGCTCGCCCGCACCACCGTCCGCCGGCCGCCCGGCCGGGCCCCGCCGAGCCGTTCCAGTGCCTCGGCCAGTGCGGTGCGGGCGCAGCTCCCGTAGTCCAGGTCGCGGCCGAACCCGGCCTCCTGCTCGTTGCCGGGCAGGTGCACGGGCGCGGAGACCATCGGGTAGGGGTAGTCGGTGCGCACGTCGAGCTGGCGCACCACGCCGGTGCGGCCGTCCACGTAGGTCTTCACCAGGGCGTCCCACGAGTCGGCGAGGTCGCGCACCCGGTAGGTGCCCTCGTCGGGCTTCGGGCGGCGGACGTCCATCAGCACGGGCGGCCGGTCCGGTGGCAGCCCGCCGCACTGCGGGCAGGACGGGTCGGGCAGGAACGGGTGCGTGTCGACGGTCATGCGGGCCAGGGAGAGGATGACGACGGTGTTCCGCGTCCACCGGCCCTGCGGGTCCGCGAGGTCCGCCGCGACGAGGTCGCCGACCGTGTCGCACGCCCAGGCCGACAGGAGCGGCGCCGCACGGTCGGCCAGCACGCCGCCGAACCGGCGCACCAGTTCCGCCCTGGGGCTGTCCGGCCCCAGCGCCCGGTCCCGCCGGACGCCCGCGCACCGGGCGCAGCCGGCGCGGCCCGGGACGACCGAGGGGCCGACGACGACGTTGCCCAGCTCGACGCGGACCGGCAGCCACCGGATGTCGTCGCGCACCGGCGTGGTCTGCGGGCTCCAGCCGTCGTCGGCGGTGACGACCGCGGCGCAGTCGGGGTCCCCGGCGGGCACCGGCCGGTGCGTACGGGAGACGGAGGTGCGCAGCGCGCCGGCGAGCAGTCCCCTGCCCAGCACGGCGACACCGCTCGGACGGGTCGGTACCGCGACGGCATCTGCCAACGTCGTGTCCCTCACTGGTGGGTCGGGGCGGGGTGCCGTGCCCGGCGGGCCGGAGCCCGCCGGGCACGGCTGTGCGGACCGGTGTCAGCAGCAGCAGCAGGAGCAGCAGCTCGCGGGCGTTCCGGTCGAGGTGCAGTTGGACGCGCCGATCTCGACCATGGCGTGGCCGACGTTGACCGACTCCAGGCTCGCGCCCGGGGAGGTGGGCAGGACGTCCAGCTCGTCCGCGCTGAGGTCGGCGAGGTCCAGAACGAGGTCCGATTCCATCGGTGTCCCCTTTCTCGGTGGTGGTCGCGACGTGGACCGGGTCCGGTCCTCGGTCCAGCCTGGCGGCGTTCGGGTCCGGGGTCTTCACGGTGCGACCACAGGGCGGACCGAAGGGTGGGAACGTGCCCACCGCAGGACGGGTCACCAGGTGAGCGGAGGCTCGTACTGCGCGGTGGCCCTGCGGCGGCCGAGGACGAGGGTGAAGATCGGCACGTGCGCCCGGTCGGCGCGGATCAGGTCTCGGACGGCCCCCTCGTCGTACCCGTTGGTGATCCGTGCCGCCAGGCCGGCCGCGGCGGCGAGGACGCTGATCCGCTGTGCGACGATTCCCCCCTCCTGGTGCAGGATGCGGTATCCGCGGTCGCCGAACCAGCGGTCGCCCTCGACGCGGTCCGCGCTCAGGAACACGATCGCGTTGGCCTTCTCCGAGTTCACCGAGGGGGTGCGGTGGCAGAGCATGGACAGCACTCCGCGCCAGTCCCGGTCCGGCAGGCCCACCAGCGCGGGCGCGGGGTCCAGCCGGTACAGGCCGGGGGGTGTGCCGGTGACGTCCCGGACGAGGACGTGGCAGTCCACCAGCGGGCGGCTGTCGGTTCCGGCGTGGTCGGACGGGACCGGTTCCAGGGCGTGCCGGAGCAGCAGGGCCAGCCGGTGGGCGGGGAGTTCCGCGTCCGCCGGCAGGAACATCCGGCCGCCCGAGTCGCGGGCCCGCAGGGCCTCGGCCAGTTCCACCGCGGCGAAGGACGGCGTCTCGTCGTCGAGCGGCACCGGTCCGGCCGGTCCGGGGTCGTCGGCCGGGAGGTGGAAGGCGCCCGCGTCCACCGGGGCGTGCCGGGTGGCGCCGTTCAGCCGGGCGGCGCGGTCCAGCGCCGAGAGCCCCGACCACAGGCCGGCGTCGGCCGTGTTGGTCCGGAGCCACGCGGGGCGGATGGGCGGCAGTGCCGCGCCGGTGTCCGCGCCGGGCGGCTCCGCAGCCGGCGGGTGTCCGCCGGCGGGCCGCCGCGCGGACAGGTCGACGACCGCGAACGCGGCCTCCTCGTCGCCGTCCAGACCGAGGGCGCGGTGGACGACCGCGTCGTCGAACCGGTGGTGCACACGGGCCCGCAGTCCCAGCGCGCCCGCCACCATCAGCACGTTCCCCAGCGTCATGCCGGCTTCCTGCGCGCACAGCCGGTAGGCGTAGTCGCGGTAGCGGAACGCCGTCTTGCGGAAGCACACGGCCACCACCAGCAGGGCGAGGGAGTCCCCGGGCGCGGTCCCGGTGGCCGTCCGCAGCGCGTCGGGGACGTCGCCGTCCCGGAGCCCGGTGAGCGCGTGGTGCGCCGGGTCGTAGTGGTGGCAGCCCGCCGGCAGGCCCCTCGCCGCGGCGGTCGTCCACAGGTACAGCTCCACCGGGTAGAAGCACCGCGCGGACGCCACCATGCGGTGGTAGGGCCACACCGCGTGGGGCCCCAGCTCGACGCGCCCCAGGCCGAAGGCGTGGTGCAGCAGCGCTGAGACGGCGGGTTCGTCCAGGGTGGCGCGGTGGGGCCCGCCGCCGGGCCGTGCCCGGCGGAACCCGTCGAAGGACCAGCGGGCGTCGCCGATCCGGCGGGCCGGCGCGCTCAGCACGCGCCGCGGCAGCCCCCGGTAGGTCTTGGTCGGCAGCGGGTCGTCCGGGCCGCCCTCCTCGCCGTGGCCCTCCGCGAACAGGTCCTGCACCCCCTCGAAGGTGCGCCACCAGAACCGGAGGCCGGCGGAGCGCGCCAGGTCCGCCGGGGGCTCACCCATCGACCGTCACGACCCGGAGCACCGAGGGGAGCACCTCGTGCACCGAGGGGTCGTGGTCGAGGGGCACCGCCACCGGGCGCCGCCCGCGGGAGAGCAGGGCGCGGGCCATGGTCCGCCGGTCCGGACCGGGCCCCCGCACCGCGCCCGCGGCCGGCCGGGGCGGCCGGCCCAGTCCGGGGATCAGGGACGGCGCGTAGTCCGCGCCGCCGTCCAGGGCCGCCTGGCGGTGCAGCAGGGCCCGCTCCAGTCCGGCCGCCGCCGCGCCCGGGCCGCAGGTGACCGCGACCGGTTCGCCGTCCTGCCACCACGCCAGCACGGGCACCCCGAGCGCGCCGCCGATGTCGGCGACCCGCACCGTCCCCCGGGCGGCCCGCAGCAGGCCGAGCAGGCGCCGCACCCGCTCGTCCGGCGCCGCGTCCTCGACGGCCAGGCCGACCGGGCGCGTCCGGCCCCCGGTGACGTCGGAGAGGGCCGAGGCGGCGCAGTGCTGGGCGATGCCGTCGGTCACGGCGGCCTCCCAGCCCGGTTCCGCCGCCAGGCCCGTCCCCGGGCCGAACGCCTCGGCCGCGGGCACCGCACAGGCCCGTTCCCCCAGGACGTCCCAGCCCCACACCGTGTCGCCGGCGCCCCGTCTGCGCGGGTCGACCGTGGTCGCCGCGTACACCGCGAGACCGCGCAGGGCGGCTCGGCGCCGCGCCTCCGCGAAGTCGAGCCCGGCGCCGAACACCCGGCCCGCTCCCCCGGTGCGCGTGACGGCCTCGGTGACGTGCAGCGGCACCTGGAGGAAGTCGCGTTCGTCCAGTCGTCCCAGGACGCCGGCGTACGGGTCGAAGCAGCGCGCCGCGGCGGCGGAGAAGTCCTCCTCGCCGAGCGGCTCCGCGGTGCGGAGCCGCTCGATCCGGGCGGTGAACTCCGTCTCGGCCTCCGGCCCGGCGGGGAGGTCGGCCGGGTGGGGCAGGAAGGCGTGGGCCGAGGTGCGCAGGGTCTCCAGGTCGATCCGCGTCAGCTCGGCGTCGTCCGGCGCGGCGATGCCCGTGACCGCCTTGAACGCGGCGAGCCCGAGGTGCCCGGCCACGACCGCGGCGGCCGGGCCCGTGCAGAACTCGCCGGTGCGGAAGGGCGGCCGGGCGTCCAGCCGCCGCCAGGCGGACCGCCAGGCCGGGCCGGCGGGGCCGAGCCACGCCACGTCGTCGAGGACCAGGCCCTGCACCAGGAGCGCCCCCGTCCGCCGGCACAGGCGGTCCAGGCGCAGGGCGCGGTCCACCGCGGGGGCCGACGCCACGTGCAGGACCACGTCCGCGCCGGCCAGCGCCGCCTCCTCGGCCGCCGCGTCCTCCCCGTCCGGCAGGGCGACGTGCGTCAGCGTCTGCTCCGGGTCGCGCCGGGACGCCTCGGCGACCAGTTCGGCCAGCCGTGCCGTGTCGGTCGCGGTCTCCGCCGTGCGGGCCGCGCGCAGCCGGCGCACCCCGGAGCGCAGCGCGGAGCAGACCAGCGAGACGAACACCGGTCCGGCACCCACCACGACGACGGCGCTGTCGCGGTAGGTCTGGAACCGCCGTGCCGCCGAGTCCCCGTGGTACTCGATGAAGGCGATCTCCGCGGCGTAGGTCTCCCGTTCCCGTTCAGTGAGGTCGTGCGGCAGGTCCTCGGCGGCGTCGAGCAGGCATCCGGCCTCGTGCAGCCGGCGTACCAGTGCGCGCACCATCGCGCGCTTGTCCTCGGGCAGACCGCGCACGAGGGCCTCGAGTTCGGTCGAGCCGTCGAGGTGCGGGGCGAGCCGGTCCAGCCACTGGTGGGCGGCGCGGCCGCGCAGCGCCATGTCGGCCCCCGCGCCGAACACGTGTGCCCCGTCGGGGGTGGGCACATAGAGCACATCGGACTTCAGTTTCGGTCGCATCGTCCGCCCTCGGTCGGTGGCCGGCTCGGTGACCAGCCGAGTATCACGCTCCCGCGGGCGGCCGTCTCGACGGGGCGACCACAGGTCCGACCACAGGAACCGCAGCCGTCCTCCCCCGGTCCCCCGAAGTCCCCGCGCTCAGTCCCGGACGGCGCCCGCCGCCGCCCGCAGCGCCTCCACCGCCGCCCGGACGGACGGCCTGCGGTCGGTCTCCTGGCGCCAGACCGCGTAGACGTGGCGCTTCATCGGATGCCGCACGGGCGCGACGGCCACCCCCTCGGGGAGCGGTCCGCGGCCCAGGCGCGGCGCGACGGCGACCCCGAGCCCGGCGCCGACCAGGGCGAGCTGGGTGTGGTGCTCCCCCGCGGTGTGGCACAGCTTGGGCTCGATGCCCTGGCCGCGCAGGGTGAACAGCAGCCAGTCGTGGCAGAACTCCCCGCCCGGCCAGGAGATCCACTCGTCGTCCGCGAAGTCCGCCAGCTCCACCGGCCCGGCTCCGGCGCGGGGGTGGTCCGCGGGCATCGCCACGTCGGCCGGGTCGTCCAGCAGGGGCTCCTTGGCCAGCCCGCCGGGCAGGGAGAGCGGCCGGTTGTACCAGTCCAGGACGACCGCGAGGTCGATGTCCCCGCGCACCAGCTCCCGCACCGCGGCGTCGGGCTCCATCTCCCGCAGCCGGACGCGCAGTTGGGGATGGTCGGCGCGCAGCGCGGCCAGCACGGCGGGGAACAGGCCGCGCGCGGCGGTGGGGAAGGCGGCGAGCAGCAGTTCCCCGACGGCCCTGCCGCGGTGCGCCTCCAGGTCGGCCTCGGCCAGTTCGAGCTGCGAGATGATGCGCCGGGCGTGCTCGGCGAGCAGCCGCCCGGCGTCGGTGAGCCTGACGCCCCGTCCGTTCCTGGCCAGCAGCTGCTGACCGGTCTCGCGCTCCAGCTTGGCCATCTGCTGGGAGACGGCCGAGGTGGTGACGTGCAGTCCCTCGGCCGCGCCGCTCACCGAGCCGTGCCGGGCGACGGCATACAGGATGCGGAGCCGGTCCAGATTCAACATGCAAGCGATACTACGGAGTCCACTCCAGAAAATCTCGCTTGTCCTTAAGCTTTGAAGGGGCGATCGTTGACCCATGTCCGCTGCCGCTCCCCTGCGTCCCGCACCCTCCGCCGGCACCCCGCCGGTCCCCTCCGCGCCCGCCGCCCGGCCGCCCTCCCCGGTCCCCTCCCCGCCGGGCGCCCGCCGCCCCGTCCTGGACTGGCGGATCCGCTTCGCCGTCCTCTGCCTGATCTGGGGCTTCAGCTTCCTGCTGATCAAGGTGGGCACCCACGGCTACGCCCCGCTCCAGGTCACCCTGGGCCGCATGGTGTTCGGCACGGCCGTCCTGGGCGCGGTGCTGCTGGTGCGGCGGGAGCGGCTGCCGAAGGGGGTGCGGACGTGGGGCCACCTGACGGTCGCGGCGTTCCTGCTGAACGCCCTGCCGTTCACGCTCTTCGCCTACGCCGAGCTGACCATCTCCTCCACCCTGGCGGGGATCTGCAACGCCACCACACCGCTGTGGGGGATGGTGCTCTCCCTGGCCGCCCTCTCCGACGACCGGCCGACACGGCGCCGGGTCGCCGGGCTCGGTGTCGGCTTCGCCGGGGTCCTGGTCGTCCTCGGCGCCTGGGAGGGCTTCAGCGGGCAGGATCCCGCGGGGACGGCCATGGCCCTGGTCGCCTCGGCGAGCTACGCGGTCGGCTGGGTCTACGTCCGGCGGACGCTGTCGGGGGCCGGCGGCTCGAACGTGGCGATGGCGGGATCGCAGCTGCTGCTGGGCACCGCCCAGCTGGCCCTGGTCACCCCGCTGGTCACCTCCTTCCCCTCCTCCTTCCCGGTCGTCCCGCTGCTGGCCGTCGTGGCGCTGGGCGCACTGGGCACCGGGGTGGCCTTCCTCATCCAGTACGGGCTGGTGGCCGAGGTCGGGCCGACCACGGCCACCCTGGTCACCTACTTCATCCCGGTGATCGCCACCGCCGCCGGGGTGGTGCTGCTGGGCGAGCACCTGAACTGGAACACCCCGGTCGGGGCGCTGATCGTGCTCGCGGGAGCGGCGCTCACCCAGAGCAGGCCGCGGCGCCCGCGGCCGTGACGGGCGGTGCGGTTCAGCCGTACCGCCGTGCCTCGCCGGGCCGGACCGCCGCCGCCACCGCGTCGGCGACCGGCCCGGTCTCGTCCTCGGACAGGGCGGAGACGGTCAGGCGGATGCCGGGCGGCGAGGCGATGCGGAAACGGGCTCCGGGCGCGACGGCCCAGCCGGCCTGCAGCAGCCGGGTGACCGCGCCGGTCTCGTCGGGCACCGGCACCCACACGTTCATCCCGCTGCGCCCGTGCGCCTCCACCCCGTGCCCGGCGAGCGCGTCCAGGAGCGCGGTGCGGCGGCGGCCGTAGGAGGCGGCCACCGCGGCGGGGTCGACCGCCCGGCCCTCCCACAGTGCGGTGACGGTGTGCTGGAGCAGGTGGCTGACCCAGCCCGGCCCCAGCCGCTGCCGTCCCCGCACCCGGTCGACGGTGACGGCGTCCCCCGTCAGCACGGCCAGCCGCAGGTCGGGGCCGTACGCCTTGGCGGTGGAACGCACCAGCACCCAGTGGTCGGTGGGCTCCCCGGCCGCCAGGGGGTGCAGGGGCAGGTCGACGATGCCGTGCCCGTGGTCGTCCTCGACCAGCAGGACGCCGGGGTGCGCGGCCAGGACGCGCCGCAGCTCCCGGGCGCGCGGCGCGGAGACGGCGGCACCGGTCGGGTTCTGCGCCCGGCCGGTGACGACCAGGGCCCGCGCCCCCTGCCGCAGCGCCCGTTCGACCGCGTCCGGCAGCGGGCCGTCGTCGTCGAGGGGCACCGGCAGCGCCTTCAGGCCCAGCGCCGGGACGAGGTCCAGCAGGCTCCCCCAGCCCGGGTCCTCCACGGCGACCGCGTCGCCGGGTTTGAGGTGGACCGCGAGCACCCGCTCGATGGCGTCCAGCGATCCGGAGGTGGCGGCGACGGGCCCCGGCGGCACCCCGTCGGCGTCGAACGCCGCCCGCGCCAGCCGGACCAGGTCGTCGGTGAGCGCGGGGGCGCCGTAGAGCGTCGGGCGCCGCCCGTGGCGGTGGGCGGCGGCGGTGAGCGCGGCGTCCAGCGGGGGCAGCAGCGCCGGGTCCGGGTTGCCCTGGGAGAGGTTGCGCACGCCCTCGGGCACCTCCACGCCGATCGCCTCGCGGGGAGTGGTCGCCGGGCGACGGCGCACCCGGCTGCCGCGCCGTCCGGCCGTCTCGATCACCCCTCGCTCGCGCAGGGTGCGGTAGGCGGCGGCGACCGTGTTGGGGTTCACGCCCAGTTCGTCCGCCAGGGCGCGCAGGGGCGGCAGGAGCCTGCCCGGTTCCAACTCGCCCGAGCCGACGCCCCGTTCGACGCTGGCGGCGATCTCGGCTGCGCGCCGCCCCTCGATCCGATACTCTCCTAGCACAAAAGGAATTATGCACTAGTTCAATAAAGGGAGCAAGTCGGCGGGCCCACCCGCCGCAGACGAACAGGGAGTTGAGCGCCATGTCCGCCACCGCCCCCGGGGGCGCCTACGCCCCCACCCCGCGCACGGTCCCGGCCCGCGGCCGCAAGCGCGCCTCGTACGACCGCGAGGTGGTCCACGCGATCCTCGACGACGGCTTCCTCTGCCACCTCGGCTTCGTCCGCGACGGCGCTCCGGTCGTGCTGCCGACGCTCTACGCCCGGGTCGGCGAGCGGCTGTACGTCCACGGCTCCACCGGTTCGCGGCCGCTGCGGTCCGCGGGCGGGGACGGGGGCCTGCCGGTCTGCCTGACGGTGACCCACCTGGACGGCCTGGTGCTGGCGCGCTCCGCCTTCCACCACTCGGTCAACTACCGCTCGGTGGTGGTCCACGGCACCGCCCGCCAGGTGACCGACCCGGCCGAGCGGGCGGTGGCGCTCGACGCCATCGTCGACCAGGCGGTCCCCGGGCGCTCGGCGGACTCGCGTCCGGCCGACGCGAAGGAGCTGGCCGCCACCGCCGTCATCGCCCTGGACCTGGCGGAGGTTTCGGCGAAGGTCCGCACCGGCGGCCCCGTCGACGACCCCGGGGACCTGGAACTGCCCCACTGGAGCGGCGTGGTGCCGGTGCGGCGGGCCTACGGCGCCCCCGTCCCGGCCGACGACCTCGCGCCGGGCGTCCCGGTGCCCGGTTACCTCGCCGCGCTCTGAGCCTTCCGCGCCGGGCGGGCCGGGAGGGCGGAACTCCCCCGGCCCGCCCGGCGGTCAGGCCCCGGCCCCTCCTCCGGCGCCCCCGGCGCCGGGGACGGCGGCCGGGGAGGTCGCCCCGGTGCCGGCCGCGCGCCGGGCGCCGGAGGCCGCGCGGGCCTCGGCCACCGCCAGCCCCGTCACGGCGGCGAGCAGCACCGCGGTGCCCACCACGGTCGCCGCGGTGAGCCGCTCGCCCAGCAGCACCACCGCGATGACGGCCGCGCTCACCGGCTCGATCAGCATGACCACCGACGCCGTGGCGGCCCGGACGACCGCGGCCCCGGCGAAGTAGAGCGCGTACGCCAGCGCCGTGGGCACCGCGGCCGTGTACGCCAGCAGGACCAGGACCCGCAGCGGATCGGCGGCCGTCTGCGGCAGCACTCCCTCGGCCAGGGCGAGCGGCAGCAGGCAGACCGCCCCGACGCCGAACGCCCAGGTGGTCGTGGCGTACGGGTCGCCGCCCGAGCCGCTGCGGCCCATCCACCGGGTCAGCAGGGTGATGGCGGCGTATCCGGAGGCGGACAGCAGGGCCAGCAGGACGCCCAGGGGGCGCACCGTCGCGCCGTCCCCGCCCAGGCACAGCACCGCGAGGCCGGCCAGCGCCCCGGCCGCGGCCGCCGCGCCCCCGCGGCCCAGCCGCTCGCCCATGGTCAGCCGGGCGCCGACGGCGATCAGCACGGGTCCGGCACCGAGGGTGACGACCGTGCCGACCGCGAGCCCCGTCTCCTGGACCGCGCCGAAGTAGGCGGTCTGGAAGAGGGTCAGGCCCAGTCCGGTGGCGACGATCCGCGCCACCCGGCGGCGGCGCGGCTCGGGGGCGGCGGGAGCGGGGACGGCACGGCGGGAGCGGGAGCGCAGGGGGAGGAAGGCCAGCAGCAGGGCGATGCCGCCGACGTAGCGCCAGAAGGAGAGGGCGATCGGCCCCAGGTCGCTGGCCCGGTAGAGCAGGGCCGCCGCGGCTCCGGCGGTGCCCCAGGCGACTCCGGCGACGACCAGGAAGAGCAGGCCGCGCCCGGTGGACAGGTCACCGGGTGAGGCGGAATCAGTGGTTCCGCCGATGGGCGCGGTCGCGGGGAGGACAGAAGCGGACTTCGACACGTGTGGTTTCTCCGCGTGCGTCGGGAAGTGGTCAGGGGATCCCGTACGCGGGCAGCGCGGACCTCCGCGGCGGCGGTGACGCCGCCGCGCGGTCTCTCGGCGACCCGCCCTACGCGGCGGGAGGGGGCAGCACGGTCGAATGCATGTCCGCAACCCTACGAGGCCGGGGCCCCGGTGGACAACCGCTGCTCCCCGCCGTCGTCCCCGCTCCCCCGCCCCCGGCCGTCCCCGGCCCCCGACGGCCCGCTCCCCGCCGCCGGCGCGGCAGCCGACGGCGCCGGGGTGGCGCGCTGCGCCACGAACGCCCCCACGAGCACCACCGCGCCCCCGAACACCTGCACCGCGGACAGGTGCTCCCCCAGCAGCACCCAGGCCAGCACGGTCGCCACCACCGCCTCCAGGCAGGCCACCACCCCCGCCACCTGCGGCGAGAGTCGACGCACCGAGACCACCCCGGTCACATAGGCGGCGACGGTCGCCACCAGCACGATCCACGCCAGCAGCACGACCGCGGGCACCTGGGCACCGGCCAGGACCACCCGGCCGGCCGGCACCGCCCAGTCCATCCGCCAGGGGCGGGCGACGACGGTGAGCACCAGGGCACCGAACAGCAGTCCGTAGGCGATGACGCCCAGCGGATCGGGCGCCTTTCCGCCGCCGGGCGCCGTGCCGTGGTCGGAGAGCACGAAGTAGCCGACCTGGCAGCACGCCGCGCCCAGTGCGAGCAGCAGCCCCACGGGATCGAAGCCGAGCCCGGACCAGATCTCCACCACACACGCCAGCCCGCCGACGGCCAGCACCACTCCCGCCCCCGCGGCCCGGCCGACCGGCCGCCGGCGCACGAAGCGCACCCAGCCCAGCACCAGCGCGGGCGCCAGGTACTCCACCAGCAGGGCGACCCCGACCGGGATGCGGGAGATCGCCGCGAAGTAGCACGCCTGCACGCCGGCCACGGCCAGCAGCCCGAAACCGGCCAGCAGGGCCGGGTGCCGCCGCAGCAGCCCGCGGTGCCGCCAGGCGATCGGCAGCAGGACCAGGGCGGCGCCCGCCACCCTGAGCCAGGTGACGTGCAGCGGTTCCAGACCGGCGGTGATCAGCGGCTTCGCGGCGGGTCCCGACCCGCCGAAGGCGAGGGCCGACACCAGGGCGAGAGTGAGCCCGGCGCTCCTTCCGGAGCCGGGCGACGGCGCTGCGGAGTCGCTCATCCGCCCATGATGGCAGGCAGGACAGGAGCGTCAGCGGCCAGGGGCATGACAGGCTGCCCCGGCGGGGGCGGCCTCCGCGGCCGGCCCCGCCGGGAGGACCCCCGCATGGCGCAGCACCTCCGCGGCCCGGCAGCACGGGTCGGCGACGAGTGCGTCCAGCAGGTCCGTGCCCCCCGCCCGTACGGCGCCCCGCGCCCGCGCCCGGCCCAGCGCCTCCTCCAGGGCCGCCACCGCCGCCGGGGACCAGCCCGTCCCGGCCGGGCGCGCGGGGGCACGGGAGGCGCCGGCGCCGCGCGCCGCCTCCTCCACCGTCCGCTGCCAGCGCAGCCCGTAGCCGATGCTGCGCTGCGCCAGGTAGCCCAGCACCCTCGCCAGCCGGGCCGGACCACCGAGTGCGGCCCGCACCGCGGGATCCGACTCGGCCAGACCGTGCAGCAGGTGGGCGGTGTCGACGTGCCGGTCGCCGCCCCGTCCCGCCCTGCGGCGCGCGCTCGACAGCGCCGCGGCCAGTTCCGGGGAGAACGGGCCGTCGGCGTCCGGTCCCGCACCGGTGGGACCCCGGGACGGCGTACGACTGTGCACGTCTTCCACCTCATCACCCGCTGCGCGCCCCGGCATCCGCGCCAGGGGCCATTCGTCCGTCCCCCGCAGGTCGGGGCGGGCGGCGCGTCGCCTCCTCCTGCGGACGGACACCCGGACGGCCCCCCTCGGGGGCGGACGCGGGACGGACACCCCGTTTCGCCCGGCGGTGCTCCGGGGACCCGTGGCACCACGGGCCGCGGAGGCGGCCGTCCGGAGTGCGCCGGAAGGGAGAAGCGGCACATGACCGACGCCACCGCGCGGAACGAGGGGACCGGACCGCCCGCCGAGGGCGGCCTGCTGTACGGCGTGCAACCGGACGTGGCCGGAGCGGCGGGCCACCGCGACCACCCGCCCCGCCTGGGCTTCTTCACCGACACCTCGATCTGCATCGGCTGCAAGGCGTGCGAGGTGGCGTGCAAGGAGTGGAACGCCGTTCCCGAGGACGGCCTGGAGCTGACGGGCATGTCCTACGACAACTCCCAGGGCCTGAGCGCCTCCACGTGGCGGCACGTCGCCTTCATCGAGCAGCGCAAGCCCCTGGGCGGCCAGGAGCCGGGGGTGCGGCACGACGGCGCGGGCGGCGCGGACGCCCACCCCGAGGCCCTCGACGTCTTCACCGCCGCCGGGCGGCTGGGCACCACCGCCCCCGCGCCCGGCACCCCGGACCGGGACGGGACGGACGCCCCCTCGGGGGAGATCTCCCCCGTGGCGCCCGACGGACGCACCGAGCTGCGCTGGCTCATGGCCTCCGACGTCTGCAAGCACTGCACCCACGCCGCCTGCCTGGACGTGTGCCCCACCGGCGCGCTGTTCCGCACCGAGTTCGGCACCGTCGTCGTCCAGGAGGACGTCTGCAACGGCTGCGGCTACTGCGTCCCCGCCTGCCCCTACGGTGTGATCGACCAGCGCCGGGAGGACGGCCGGGCCTGGAAGTGCACCCTGTGCTACGACCGGCTGGGCGTGGGGATGGAGCCGGCCTGCGCCAAGGCGTGCCCCACCGACTCCATCCAGTTCGGCCCGCTGGAGGAGCTGCGGGAGCGGGCCGCCGCCCGGGTGGCGCAACTGCACGCCGCCGGGGTCCCCGACGCGCGGCTGTACGGCGAGGACCCCTCGGACGGTGTCGGCGGCGACGGCGCCTTCTTCCTGCTGCTGGACGAACCGGAGGTCTACGGCCTGCCGCCCGACCCGGTGGTGACCACCCGCGACCTTCCCTCGATGTGGCGGCACGCGGCGGCGGCCGCCGCCGCCATGGCCGCCGGCGTGGCCGCCTGCTTCGTGGGGAGGCGCCGGTGAGGACCCCGGGATCGCACCCCGGCCCGGCCGGTCCCGAAGGTCCCGGCGGCCCCGGCCGTCCCGGCGGCCCCGGCGGCCGGGAAGCGGACGGCGGACGCTCCGGCAGGACCGCCCCCACCGGCCAGGGCGGCGGCAGGCGGCGCCGCGGACGCCGGCGCGGCGAGCAACCCGTGGTGCCGGAGGCGGAGTTCACCTCCTACTACGGACTCCCCGTCCTCAACCGGCCCACCTGGAAGGCCCTCGACATCGCGGGCTACCTCTTCCTGGGCGGCCTGGCCGGCGGCTCGTCGCTCCTGGCGGCCGGCGCGCACGCCACCGGGCGCCGCGCCCTGGCCCGTTCGGCGAAGCTCGGGGCGCTGGGCGCCATCTCCGCCTCCACCGTGGCCCTGATCCACGACCTGGGGCGCCCGGAGCGCTTCTACAACATGCTGCGCGTCGCCAAGCCCACCTCCCCCATGAGCGTGGGCACCTGGATCCTGGCCGGTTACGGCCCGCTGGCCGGGATCGCCGCCGTGACCGAGGCGGCCGGCCGGTTCCGGCGCACCGGCGCCGCGGCCACCGCGGGCGCGGCGCTGCTCGGCCCGGCGGTCGCCTCCTACACCGCCGTACTGGTCGCCGACACGGCCGTGCCGTCCTGGCACGAGGGCTACCGCGAGCTGCCGTTCGTGTTCACCGGCTCGGGGACGGCCGCGGCCGGCGGACTGGGCATGCTCGCCGCCCCCGTGGCGCAGGCGGCACCCGCGCGCCGGGCCGCCGCCCTCGGCGCCGTGCTCGAACTGTGCGCCACCGAGGTGATGACCCGCCGCATGGGCCTGGCCGCCGAGCCGCTGCAGCGCGGGCGCGCGGGGCTGCTGATGCGCGCCTCCACGGTGCTCACCGCGGCCGGCGCCGCCGCGGGCCTGCTGGCCGGGCACCGCAGCCGCACCGCGGCCGCCCTCTCCGGGGCGGCCCTGCTGGCCGGTTCGGCGGCCCTGCGGTTCGGGGTCTTCCACGCGGGCGTGGCCTCCGCCGAGGATCCCAAGTACACGGTCGTCCCGCAGCGCGAACGGCTGCGGGAGCGGGAGCGCCGGCGGGACGGCGGGACCGGCGGGACGGGCGGCGGTTTGGCCGAGGGCTCCCCGGGTACTCCGGAGAACCGGTGACAGGGATCCTCCGCCGCCCCTCCGGGGGCGGCGGCGCGGGCGCCCGCACAGAGGCACGAGGCGCGACGGGACACGAGAGGAGCGGCCGTGGGCATCCGAACCTGGATCGAGTCCTGGCCCGTCTACCGTCAGCTCACCGGTGACGACCCGCTGGGGCGCGGCGCCGCAGCGCAGAGCCGTCCCACCGCGGAGCTCGGCTCCAGGACTGCCACCGCCGACAAGGTGGTGAAGTCCGTCTGCCCGTACTGCGCCGTCGGCTGCGGCCAGAACGTCTACGTCGAGGACGGGAGGGTCACCCAGATCGAGGGCGACCCGGACTCCCCCGTCTCCCGGGGCCGGCTGTGCCCCAAGGGCTCCGCCTCCCTCCAGCTGACCACCGGCCCGGCCCGCGCCGACCGCGTCCTCTACCGACGCCCGCACGGCACGGAGTGGGAGCGGCTGGACCTGGACACGGCGATGGACATGATCGCCGACCGGGTGCTCGCGGCCCGCCGGGCGGGCTGGCAGTGGGAGCACCACGGCGAACGGGTGCGGCGCACCATGGGCTTCGCGCACCTGGGCGGCGCGGCGCTCGACAACGAGGAGAACTACCTGATCAAGAAGCTGTTCACGGCGCTGGGAGCCGTGCAGATCGAGAACCAGGCCCGTATTTGACACTCCTCCACCGTCCCCGGTCTGGGGACCTCGTTCGGGCGCGGCGGCGCCAGCACCTTCCAGCAGGACCTGGCCAACTCCGACTGCATCGTCATCCAGGGCTCGAACATGGCCGAGTGCCACCCGGTCGGGTTCCAGTGGGTGATGGAGGCCAAGGCCCGCGGCGCGAAGGTGATCCACGTCGACCCGCGGTTCACCCGCACCAGCGCCCTGGCCGACGTGCACGTCCCGCTGCGCGCGGGCAGTGACGTCGCGTTCCTCGGCGGGATCGTCAACCACGTCCTGCGGAACGAGAAGTACTTCCGCGAGTACCTGGTGGCGTACACCAACGCCCCGGTGATCCTGCGCGAGGACTTCCGCGGCACCGAGGACCTCGACGGCGTTTTCTCCGGCCTGGACCCGGACCGGCGCATGTACGACGCGTCCACCTGGCAGTACGAGGGGATGGCGCCCCAGGCGGCCTCCGGTCACCGCGAGGAGCACTACCCGTCGGCCACCGAGGACGGCGACGAGGAGGAGGGCGGCCGGGTCTCCGGCGAGGCCCGCGGCGAGGCGCACGGCTCCGGCGGCGCCGACCCCGGCGAGGGGCGGCCGCCCCGGGACGAGACGCTCTCCCACCCCCGGTGCGTCTTCCAGGTGCTCAAGCGGCACTTCGCCCGCTACACGCCGGAGGTGGTCGAGGAGACCTGCGGCGTGCCCCGGGACCTGTTCGCCAGGGTCTGCGAGATGGTCACCGAGAACTCCGGCCGGGACCGCACCACCGCCATCGCCTACGCCGTCGGCTGGACGCAGCACACCACCGGCGTGCAGAACATCCGGGCCGCGGCGATCCTCCAGACCCTGCTGGGCAACATGGGGCGCCCGGGCGGCGGCATCCTGGCCCTGCGCGGCCACGCCTCCATCCAGGGGTCGAGCGACATCCCGACGCTGTTCAATCTGCTGCCCGGCTACATCCCCATGCCGCACTCCCACACCGGAACCGACCTCGACACGTTCGTCGAGGCGGAGGCGGCCGACAAGGGCTACTGGGGCAACATGCGCGCCTACACCGTCAGCCTGCTCAAGGCCTACTGGGGCGCGGCCGCGACCGCGGAGAACGACTTCTGCTTCGACTACCTGCCCCGCCTGACCGGCACGCACAGCACCTACGAGACGATCCGCGAGCAGCTCGACGGCGTCTGCCGGGGCTACTTCCTGATGGGCGAGAACCCGGCGGTCGGCTCGGCCAACGCCCGGCTCCAGCGGCTGGCCATGGCGAACCTGGACTGGCTGGTGGTGCGCGACTTCTCCCTGATCGAGAGCGCCACCTGGTGGAAGGACGGCCCGGAGATCGAGACGGGCGAACTGCGCACCGAGGACATCGCCACCGAGGTGTTCTTCCTCCCCGCCGCCTCGCACACCGAGAAGGACGGCAGCTTCACCAACACCCAGCGCATGCTCCAGTGGCACTACCAGGCGGTGGAGCCGAAGGGCGAGGCGCGCAGCGACCTGTGGTTCATGTACCACCTGGGGCGGATCATCCGGGAGAAGCTGGCCGGTTCCACCGACGAGGCGGACCGCCCCGTCCTCGACCTGACCTGGGACTACCCGGTGCACGGCGAGATCGCCGAGCCGGACGCCGAGGCGGTGCTCGCCGAGATCAACGGCTTCGACTCCCAGGGCCGGCCGCTGTCCGCCTACACCCAGCTGAAGGACGACGGCTCCACCTCCTGCGGCTGCTGGATCTACTGCGGCGTCCGCGCGGACGGCGTCAACCAGGCCGCCCGCCGCAAACCCGGCAGCGAGCAGAGCTGGGTCGCCCCCGAGTGGGGCTGGGCCTGGCCCGCCAACCGGCGGATCCTGTACAACCGGGCGTCGGCCGACCCCGAGGGCCGGCCGTGGAGCGAGCGCAAGGCGCTGGTGTGGTGGGACGCCGACCAGGGTCGCTGGACCGGCCACGACGTCCCCGACTTCCCCGCCACCACCCCGCCGGACCACGTGCCGCCGGAGGGCGCCAGGGGCCCGGAGGCCCTGTCGGGCACGGACGCCTTCGTGATGCAGGCGGACGGCAAGGCGTGGCTGTACGTGCCCACGGGCCTGCTGGACGGCCCGCTGCCGGCGCACTACGAGCCGCAGGAGTCGCCGGTCGCCAACCCCCTGTACGGGCAGCAGCGCAACCCGGTGCGGAAGTTCCCGGTGACGCACCCGGCCAACCGCTACCAGCCCGGCGGCGCCGAGCCCGGCTCGGACGTCTTCCCCTACGTGGCGACCACCTACCGGCTCACCGAGCACCACACCGCGGGCGGCATGTCCCGGTGGCAGCCGTACCTGGCCGAGCTCCAGCCGGAGTTCTTCTGCGAGGTCTCCCCCGAACTGGCGGCCGAGCGGGGGCTGGAGCACCTGGGGTGGGCGACGGTGGTCAGCGCCCGCACCGCGATCGAGGCGAGGGTGCTGGTGACCGACCGGATCGCGCCGGTGCGGGTGCGGGGCCGGCCGCTGCACCAGATCGGCCTCCCCTACCACTGGGGGCCCAACGGCTACACGCGCGGGGACGCGGCGAACGAGCTGGTCCACCTGGCCGTCGACCCCAACGTGCACATCCAGGAGACCAAGGCACTGGCCTGCGACATCCGGCCGGGGCGCCGGCCGCGCGGCCCGGCGCTCCTGGAGCTGCTGCGCGAGTACCGGATGCGGGCGGGCATCACCGAGCACACCGGCACCGGGATGTGACGGGGCGCCGCCCGCGCGCGGGCGGACGGGCCGCGCTCCGGCCGCCCGGTCAGGCCGACGGTACGAGGTCGCCGTCGGGGGACAGCCCCTCGACCCGCCGGCTGGCCACGGTGCGCAGCTCCCAGTCGTGCCTGCGGCCCGGTTGCCACTGCCCCCCGGCCAGCCGCACGGTGGCGACGTTGGGGACGGGGCCGGCGGTCCAGTCGAGCGGTCCGGCGACGGTCTCCAGGCGGGCCCTGCCCAGTGCCTCCGCCACCGAGGCCGGCTGCGTGGGGTCGTCCGCCGTCGCCAGGGCGTGCGCGGCCACCTCGAACAGGGCATGGGCCAGTCCGAGCGGCTGGAGCCACTGCCGGCCGGTGCCCTGCTCGTACGCCTCGGCCAGCTCCGCCGCGCTCGTCCCGTCGAGCGAGGAGCGGTAGGGGTGGTTCGGGGTCCAGTAGACCAGCGTCGCCACGTTCGCCTGGGCGGGCCGCTCCCCCGCGCCCGTGGTCGTGGGCGGGTAGGCCAGCCAGCGCGAGCAGGTGATCAGCTTCGGGCGCAGGCCCCGCTCCGCCGCCTGCGTCCGGAACAGCGCCAGGTCCCTCCCCGTGGCCGCGCTGGTGACGATGTCCACGCCCCCGGTCCCGAACGCCTCCAGGTGCGTGTCGAACCCGTCCGCGGGCTCGCGATAGCCGGCCGGGTCGAGGAGGCGGTGCCCGCGGGCGCGGGCCACGGGCGCGAAGCCCCGTTCGGCGTGGCGCGACCAGTCGCCCTGCGGCCCGTCGTTCCACAGGCAGCCGACCGTCCGCCCCGGGCCGCCGGCGGCCTCCCACAGGTCGGCGAAGGTCTCGGCGATGTCGTCCAGGCCCCAGCAGAAGTGGTAGGTCCAGCGGAACGGCCGCTCCTCCGCGGCTCCCCGGCCGAAGTAGTAGACCTGCCACGGGAAGGTGCTGGAGACGCAGGGGACGCCCTCCTCCTCGCAGGTGTCGGCGACGGCCGGGAGGACCTCCGTGCCGGCCAGGGTCAGCACGATCCGCGCCCCCTCGTCCCGCACCAGCTGCCGTACCGCCTCCCGCGCGCCGTCGGCGCTCGAACGGCTGTCCCTGCCGGCGACGCGCACCTCGTGGTGCCGCCCGCCGTTGCGGATCCGGCGCAGCTCGGGCTCCAGCCGGGACATGACGAACTCCAGCGGGTCGCCCAGTTTCACCAGCCGTCCCGTCCGCGCGACCACCACGCCGATGGTGAGGGCCCCTCCGGTCCCGCTGCCCGTCGTCCCCATGACACACCCTTCCGTCGAACCGGACATCACACCCGGTCAAACCGCGGCCGTGGGCGGGTGTCACGCCCCGGCGCGGGGAGCGTGGCGTGAAACCACGGATGGCGCGGCGTGCGGACGCCGTGGACGGCGGCCGCGCTCCGGCGGGCGCGCCGGGGTGCGGTGGGCGAAGGCGGCGTGCGGCAAGCGCTCCGCCCCTCCTCCTCGGTGGGGTGTCAGCGGATCACCAGGGTCTGCTCCCCGGGCGCGACCAGTTCGCCGATCACGGGCGCTCCCGGCACCTCCCCCGCCACCAGCAGGCCGCCGGAGGTCTGGGCGTCGGCCAGCAGCAGCCGGGTGTGCTCGTCCGCCGCCCCGAAGTCGGTGTGCGGGGCGACCCAGTCGAGGTTGCGGCGGGTGCCCCCGCTGACGTAGCCGTCGCGGACGGCCTCCCGGGCCCCGTCCAGGTAGGGGACGGCGGCGGAGTCCACCACGGCGGTCACCCTGGAGGCGCGGGCCAGTTTGTACAGGTGGCCCAGCAGCCCGAAACCGGTGACGTCGGTGGCGCACCGGAGGCCCGCCGCGACGGCCGCCTCGGAGGCGTCCCGGTTGAGGGCGGCCATGGTCTCCACGGCGTGGTCGAACACCTCGCCGGTGGCCTTGTGCCGGTTGTTGAGCACGCCCACGCCGAGCGGCTTGGTCAGCGACAGCGGCAGCCCCGGCCGTCCGGCGTCGTTGCGCAGCAGCCCGTCCGGGTCGGCGATCCCGGTGACCGCCATGCCGTACTTGGGCTCGACGTCGTCGACGCTGTGACCGCCGCCGACGTGGCACCCCGCCTGCGCGGCGATCTCCAGGCCGCCGCGCAGCACCTCCCGCGCGAGGTCGAACGGCAGCCTCTCCCGGGGCCAGCCCAGCAGGTTCACCGCCACCAGGGGCGTCCCGCCCATGGCGTAGACGTCGGAGAGGGCGTTGGCGGCGGCGATGCGCCCCCAGTGGTAGGGGTCGTCCACCACGGGCGTGAAGAAGTCGGCGGTGGCGATGACGGCGGGGCCGCCCGCCGGACCGGGGAGGCGGACGGCGGCCGCGTCGTCCCCGGTGTCCAGCCCCACCAGCAGCTCGCCCGCCGGGTCGCCCGGAGCGCTCCCCAGCAGTCCGGCCACGGCCTCCTCCAGCTCGCCGGGAGGGATCTTGCAGGCGCAGCCGCCGCCGTGCGCGTACCGCGTCAGCCGCACCGGGCCCTCTTCCCCGCGGGCCTCCCCGCCGGCCGTCCCGCCTCGGGTGTACATCGCGCTCCCCTCTCGCCCGGACCGGGCCGGGCGCCCTCCACCGGATCCGGCCGGGTGTCGCGGCACCGACTGCCCCGGCGGCGCGGGCCGAAACGCCCGGCGGGGAGATTGACTCCCTCCCGGGACCGGGCTTGGATGGTCCGCGTCCGGGCACGAGTGTCCCGGCAGGGAGGCGTAAGGGTGCCTGGTGGCCCCCCCGGTCTTCAAAACCGAGGTGCCCGAGGATCTCGGGCAGGTGGGTTCGATTCCCATCCGCCTCCGCCATCCGCCCTCCGCGCTGCCCGTTCCGCGTGCGTCCCCGCCGGGGCGGCCGGTCCGGGGCGGCGCCGGAGTCGTCAGCCCGGGACGTTCCCGGCGCCGGGGGGCGCCGCCTGCTCGGGACCGTTGCCCAGCGCCCCGGCCCGGCGGCGCAGGACGACGGAGGCGGCCGCGGCCGTCACCGTGAAGGCCGCGGCCATCACCCAGGGCCGGTTGAGGCGGTGGCCCAGCGCGTGGTCCAGGGAGTAGCGGCCCGGCCCGGCGATGCCGAGGCAGGCGGCGGCGAACCCGAGGAAGGCCGGGTACTCGTAGCCGCCCTCGGTGACGAAGAACCCCGCCGGGGCGTGGACCGAGACCGCACCCGCCATGGCTCCCGCGACCGCCGCGCCGGCGGCCGGAGTGGCCAGGCCGACGGCCAGCAGCGCACCGCCGCCCGCCTCGGCGGCCCCCGCGGCGAGCGCGCTCTGCCGGCCGGGCCGGAAGCCCATCTGCTCCATCGCGTCCTGCGTGCCCTCCAGCCCGTGCCCGCCGAACCAGCCGAAGAGCTTCTGGGCGCCGTGGGCGAACAGGACGCCGCCGGTGCCCGCCCGCAGGACGAGCAGTCCCAGGTCGGTGCGGCGGTTCGGCTTCGGCATGGGGATCACCTCTCGACGGCTCTCGGCGGCCGGCCTCCCCTCCAGCCTCCGGGCTCCACCCCGGTCCCACCACCCGCGCGGTCCGTTCGGGGCACCCCGCCCGGCGGCGGAGCGCCGTCCGGGGCGGGGGCGGCGGTGCTCAGCGCGCGTCCGCCGAGGCGGCCGGATCGCAGCGGCGCAGGGTGCCGTCCAGGCGGACCGTCAGGCCGCGGGCGTCCAGGTGCTCCAGCAGCGGGATCACCACCCGGCGCGTGGTGTCCAGCGCGCGCCGGGCCTCGCTGGTGGTGAACGGCTGCTCCAGCCGGGCCAGGAGCGCGGCGGCCTCGGTGTCGGCGCCGGGCAGCAGCACGATGCCGTCGCCGACCCTCAGCAGGGCGCCCGCCGCGACGGCCGCGGCGACCACGCCCGGCGTCAGGCCGAGCTCGGCCAGCCGGCGGGCCTCCGGGGCGCGGAAGGGCGCGCGGCGCAGCTCGGCCCGGACGGCGTCGACCGCCCGCCGCACCGGGGGCGGCAGCTGCGGCCGGGCGCTGCGGCCGTAGAGCCGTCCGTCGCGCTGCCGCACGCGCGGCCCGCCCCCGTCCGCGCCCCCGGCGTCCGGCGCGGTGTCCACCAGCGCCTGGACGAGGGAGCGTTCGGGCAGGCCGAGGGCGCGGCGGGCGGCCTCGACGGGCAGCCCGGGGTCCATCGGACGGCGGGCGGCGTGCTCCTCCACCGCCTCGGCCAGACGCCGTCGCAGCCGCGCCCAGTGGCCGGGGTCGGCGAGCCAGTCCCCCGCGACGGGTTCCGCCGGGGCGAGCACCCCCATGGCCAGCAGCTCGGCGCGGCGCACCAGCCCGCGGCGGCGCAGCTCGGCCGCACCGTCCGGGGCGCCGGTCACCGCCTCCAGGTCGCGGGCCCGCGCCCGTCCGGCACCGCGCCGCTCCAGCCGGGGCGGGCGGACGTCGAGCACGGTGAGCCCGGCGGGGATCCGGTGCCTGCCGGGGTCGCGCAGCAGTGCGGTGTCGCCCGTCCGCAGCGGCAGCGGGCGCTCCAGCGTCAGGCGGGCGGTGTCGGACCCCAGCGGCCGGACGGTGGCGGGCACGGCGGCGGACCCGGCGTGCAGGACGAGGTGCCGGGGCAGGTCGGCCGCCGGGTCGCCGTGCAGCCGCACGTCCAGCACGGCGGTGGTGAGCCACCGCCCGGGGGTGAGCAGGGCGTCGCCCCTCCGCAGGGCGCCGGCGGCGGCGCCGTGGACGTTGAGCGCGACGCGGGCGACCGCGCCCACCTCCTCGCGGTCCTGCTGCAGGGACTGCAGGCCGCGGACGCGGAGGGCCGCGCCGCCGGGGGTCCCGGAGGACGACGGCACCAGGCGGTCGCCGGCGCGGACCGTGCCCGCGGCGAGCGTGCCGGTGACCACGGTGCCGCGGCCGCGCACCGTGAACGCCCGGTCCACCCACAGCCTCACGTCGGCGGCCCGGTCCGGCGCGGGCAGGGCGGCGGTCAGCCGGGACAGGGCGGCGCGCAGCCCGTCCAGTCCCTCGCCGGTGACGGAGCTGACGGCCACCGCCTCGACCTTCCCGAGCGAGGTCTCGGCGATCCTGGCGAGCGCGTCCCGGCGGACCGGGGCCGGGTCGGCGAGGTCGCTGCGGGTGACGGCGAGCACGCCGTGCCGCACCCGCAGGGCGTCCAGGACGGCCAGGTGCTCCTCGGACTGCGGCTGCCATCCCTGGTCGGCGGCGACCACCAGCAGCACGGCGGGGACGGGCCCGACGCCGGCGAGCATGTTGCCGACCAGCTTCTCGTGGCCGGGGACGTCGACGAAGGCGACCGTCCCGCCGCCGGGCAGCTCCGTCCACACGAAGCCCAGGTCGAGGGTGAGGCCGCGGCGGCGCTCCTCCTCCCAGCGGTCGGGCTCCATGCCGGTGAGGGCGCGGACGAGGGAGGACTTGCCGTGATCGACGTGTCCGGCGGTGGCGACGACGTGCACCGGCGCGCTCACCCCTCCCCGCCGGCCGCGGCGGACGCGCCCGCCCGCCGGACGGCCTCGGCCAGGTCCGCGTCCCGTTCCGCGGGGACGGTGCGCAGGTCCAGCAGGCAGCGTCCGTCCTCGAGGTAGCCCAGGACGGCGGGGGTGCCCCGGCGCAGGGCCGCGGCGTACCCCCCGGGCAGGGACAGGGCCGCGCTGGGCAGGGTGACGCCGGGGGCCCCTCCTCCGCCGACGGCGGCCTCGCTGTCCACGGCGCGGGCGTCGACGTCCGCGCCGCGCAGCCCGGCGGCCAGGCGTTCGGCGCGCTCCCGCAACCGCCGGGGGTCGGCGTGCAGCATGGCGTGGACGGGTGTCTCCGGGCCGCGCACGGTGGCCTCCAGGGCGGCCAGGGTGAGCTTGTCGACGCGCAGCGCGCGGGCCAGGGGGTGGCGGGACAGGCGGCGCACGAGGTCGGCGCGGCCGAGGACCAGGCCGCACTGCGGTCCGCCCAGGAGCTTGTCGCCGCTGGCGGTGACCAGGGACGCGCCGGCGCGCAGCCAGGTGGCGGCGTCCGGCTCGCCGGGCAGCGCGGGGTCGGGCCGCAGCAGTCCGGAACCGATGTCGGCGACCACCGGGACGTCGAGGCGGGCCAGTTCGGCGACGGTGGCCGACCGGGTGAAGCCGGTGATGCGGAAGTTGGAGGGGTGGACCTTCAGCACGAAGCCGGTGCCGGGGCCGATCGCCGCCGCGTAGTCGTCGGCGGTGGTGCGGTTGGTGGTGCCGACCTCGCGCAGCCGGGCGCCGGTGGAGACCAGCAGGTCCGGGAGGCGGAACCCGTCGCCGATCTCGACCATCTCGCCCCGGCTGACGACGATCTCCCTCCCCGCCGCGAGCGCGGTCGCGGCCAGCACCAGG
Source organism: Streptomyces desertarenae (assembly GCF_042681365.1). Lineage (NCBI taxonomy): Bacteria > Bacillati > Actinomycetota > Actinomycetes > Kitasatosporales > Streptomycetaceae > Streptomyces > Streptomyces desertarenae. The sequence continues at coordinate 278,639 of NZ_JBHUFU010000008.1, forward strand.
GCGGCCGCGCCGTTGTTGACGACGTGGGCGGCCTCCGCGTCCGGAACGGCCTCGGCCAGGGCCGCCAGGACCGAGGCGCCGCGCCGGGAGCGGACGCCGGTGGCCAGGTCGAGTTCCACGTCGGTGGGTCCGCAGGCGGCGCCGATCGCCTCCCGGGCGGCCTCCGACAGCGGTGCGCGGCCGAGGTTGGTGTGGAGCAGGACGCCGGTGGCGTTGAGCACCGGGCGCAGCCCCCCGGCCGTCTCCGGCAGGGCGGCGGCCGCGGCGTCGGCGACGGCCTCCGGCGGGATCTCCCCTTCGCGGGCCCGCTCCAGGGCCCCGGTGACGGCCGACTTCACCAAGGAGCGGCCCAGGCGGCCGGCGGCACCGGCCAGGCGGGGGTCGGCGAGCACCGCGTCCGTGCGGGGGAGGCGGCGCCGCGGGTCCCGGCCCGCCCCTTCCGCCGTCGTGGTCGTGGTCTCGCGGTCCATCCGATGCCCTCCAGCCGGACGCGGTACGAGTGCGGGCCCGCCCGTCCGCCGTTCGGGCGACGGCCGTCCCGGCGCGACGTGGGGCGTCGGCCAGGATAGGCGTGCGGGAACCGGTGGCGGTGGCGGCACACCGTCCCGGCCGGTTCTCCGTCCCTCCCCGCCGCCCCCGTCCCGGTCCGGCGCTCCCCGCCGGGGCGGCCGGTCAGTCCTCCTCGGCGAGGATGCGGTGGAGCCGCCCGCGCGCGTCGTCGACGGCGAGCGCCTTCCGGCGCTGTCCGGGCGTGCCGGTGGTCCAGAGCCGGCGGAAGGTCCCGAAGAACCCGGCGCCCGCCGTGCGGGCCCCGGCCGACACCCCGGCCGGCCTCCTCCCAGGGCGCCTCGGGGCCGTTCGCGGCCTCGGCGCGGCCGTCCCCGGTGAGCGGGAAGGTCTTTCTGCCCCCGTCGCCGGTGACGGCGACGGGCCCCTCGTCCTCCAGGAGCCGGAGGGTGGGGCAGACGGAGCCGGGGCCGGGCTTCCAGGCTCCGCCGCTGCGCTCGGTGATCTCCTGGATCATCCCGTAGCCGTGCGTGGGCCGGTCGGCGAGCAGGGCGAGGAGCGAGGCCCGCACGTCACCGCGGCGGGCCCGTCCGCGCGGCCCGCCGAACGAGCTGCCACGGTCGCTCGCCGATCGGCTTCGACATTCCAGCGATGTACCGCAGGGATGCCGCCGGCACGGTGCCGGAGGCCACCCGACCGCCATTGGCCGTGGCCGGCCCCGTCCGGTGCTCCTACTCTGACGATCATGAGGATTCGCATCGTCGACGCTTTCACCGACCGGCCCTTCACCGGCAACCCGGCCGCCGTCGTGCTCCTGGACTCGGGACCGTTCCCCGGGGACGACCGGCTCCAGAGACTCGCGGCCGAGGTCAACCTCTCCGAGACCGCGTACGCCCGTCCGCTGCCGGAGGACTCCGAGGCCGACTGGGCCCTGCGCTGGTTCACGCCCGCCACCGAGGTCAACCTCTGCGGCCACGCCACCATCGCCACCGCCCACGTCCTGCACTCCACCGGCGCGGCCACCGGCACCGTCCGGTTCGCCACCCGCAGCGGCATCCTCACCGCCACCACGGCGGCCGACGGCTCGGTCACCCTGGACCTCCCCACCGCCCCGCTCACCGAGGTGGAGGTGGACGACGAGGTCCGCGCGGCCCTGGGCGCCGACGTGCTCTCCGCCCACGACACCGGGCCCAACGTGGGCGACCTGCTGGTGGAGCTGGCCGACGAGAAGACCGTGCGCACCCTGTCCCCCGACCTGTCCGCCGTGGCACGGCTGGACCACCAGGGCGTCATCGTCACCGCCCCGGCGGCCGAGGAGGGGGCGCCCTACGACTACGTGTCGCGCTTCTTCGGCCCGGCCGTCGGCATCGACGAGGACCCGGTGACCGGCAGCTCCCACACCGCTCTGGCCCCTCTGTGGTCGGCCCGGTTCGGCCGCGACGAGCTGACCGGCCTCCAGGTGTCGGCCCGCACCGGAGTGGTCCGCACCGCGCTCCGCGGCGACCGCACGCTGCTGACCGGCAGCGCCGTCACCGTCATCGACGGGGACCTGATCGCCGGGCTGTGACCCGCCCGCCCCCGGCCTCACCCCCGCCGTGGCGCGCCGCGTCCCGCGCGCGGCACGGCGGGACCGCGCTGCGGCCGGGAGCGCCAGACCGGGGCATCAGGCCGTGGGCAGCCAGCCCACCCGTCCCGCCAGCAGCGCGTACCCGACGAACGCCACGATGTCGATCAGCGCGTGCGCCGCGACCAGCGGGCCGACCCGCCCCCACCGCCGGTACAGCCACACGAAGACCACGCCCATCACCACGTTGCCGACGAATCCGCCGATCCCCTGGTAGAGGTGGTACGAGCCGCGCAGCAGCGAACTGCCCGCCAGCGCGGCGGCCGGGGACCACCCGAGCCGGTCCAGCCTGCGCAGCAGGTAGCCGACGACGATGACCTCCTCGACCACGGAGTTCTGGACCGCCGAGGCGATCAGGACCGGAATCTTCCACCACACGTCCGGCAGCGACTCCGGCACCACGGTGAGATTGAAGCCGCCCGCCTGCGCGGCCAGGTAGAACAGCAGCCCGCTGCCGCCGATGCCCGCCGCCACCAGCGCACCTCGGGCCAGGTCGGAGCCGGGGTGGCGCAGGTCGAAGCCGATCTTCCGCAGCCCCGGCCCGTCCCCGTCCCCGATCCCGTCCCGCGGCTCGCGGGTGAGGAGGTGGGCGACGAGCAGCACCGGCACCAGGGCGGTGGCGATGCCGAACAGCTGCCAGGCCAGGTCCAGCCAGGGCCGGTCGGGAGCGTGGGAGCCGTTGAGCCGGGCGGCCTGGTCCCTCAGTCCGCCCGGTCTGGTCAGCGCCCCGACGAAGCTGATGAGCGCCGACAGGCCGCTCGCGCCCAGCGACAGCGCCAGGACGATCAGCGTCTCGCGGCCCAGGAGCCGGCGCTCCGGTGCGGTGACGGCTCGGCCGGCCGCCCCCTCCGGACCGGCGGCCCCTGAGGGGCGCGCGCGGTCCGCCCCGCCGCGCTCCCGGTCGCGTCCGTCCTCGTCACGCATCCGCGCCCGCACTCCGCCTCCCGTTCGGCCTCACCGCTCCACCGGCCCGCACCCGTCGTCCCGGGGCCACGGGGACAGCTTGCCCCACCGGCTCCGGGAGGGGGCGGCGGGGGCGGCGCCGGACGGGCGCGGTCCCGCGGGGAGGCGGCTCACGGACGGGCGGCCCGCGGGCGGCCCGCGCGGCTACGCGCCGACCGGCCAGCCGTGCACCGGCTCCCCGGTGCGGGCCAGCTCGCAGTAGCGGCGGACCGTCGCCGCCAGCGCCTTCTCCCGGTCCAGCCCCTCGTCCAGGGCCCGGTGGTAGGTGGCGGCCTGCCAGGAGGCGCCGTTGACGCGGCGGCGGCAGCGCTCCTCGATGACCGACAGGTAGCGGTCCCGGTCCCCGGGCTCGATGCCCCAGGCGTCCAGGCCCTCGGCGGCCAGCGGCAGCAGTTCGTCCAGCACCAGCCGGTCCACGGGCACGGCCGAGAGGGAGCCCCCGCGTCCGCGCGGCCACCACAGACGGGCGTCCAGGCCGTGGCGGCAGGCGGTGTCGAAGTTCTCGCCGGCGACCGGGAACGGCATGCGGTTCCACACCGGCCGCGACTCGTCCGCCAGCGAACGCACCAGGCCGTAGTACAGAGCGGTGTTGGCCAGGACGTCGGTGACGGTGGGGCCGGCGGGCAGCACCCGGTTCTCCACCCGCAGGTGCGGCACCCCGTCCGCCACGCCGTACACCGGGCGGTTCCACCGGTAGATGGTGCCGTTGAGCAGGTTCATCTCGCTCAGCGAGGGGATGCCGCCGGCGTCCAGCACCTCCAGCGGGTCCTCGTCGTCGCAGACGGGCAGCAGGGGCGGGAAGTACCGGCGGTTCTCCTCGAACAGCTCGTACGCCGAGGTGATCCACCGCTCCCCGAACCAGGTGCGCGGCCGCACCCCCTGGGCGATCAGCTCCGGCGGCCTGGTGTCGGTGGCCTGCGTGAAGAGGGGGGGCCGGGACTCGCGCCACAGCTCGCGGCCGAAGAGGAAGGGCGAGTTGGCGCCCACCGCGACCTGGACGGCCGAGACGGCCTGGGCGGCGTTCCACACGTCGGCGAACCGGCCGGGCGTCACCTGGAGGTGCAGTTGCACGGAGGTGCAGGCCGCCTCCGGGGCGATGGAGGACGAGGCGTACCTGAGGTGCTCCACGCCCTCGATGTCGAGGACGACCTCCTCGCCGCGGCTGCTCATGATCTGGTCGTTGAGCAGGGTGTAGCGGTCGGCGGCGGTCAGGTTCGCGGACACCAGGTCGTCCCCGGTGAGCGTCGGCAGGATACCGATCATCACGATGCGCGCATCGACCTCGCCCGCCTTGCGGTCGGCATACGCCAAACCGGTGCGCAGTTCCTCCGCGAGCTGGTCCAGAACCCGGCCGGACATCCGGTGCGGAAGGATGTTGACCTCCAGATTGAACTGGCCCAGTTCCGTTTGGAAATCCCGGCTCGCGATGCGTTCCAGAACCTCGGTGTTCATCATCCGGGGCATCCCCTCGGCGTCCGCGAGGTTCAACTCGATCTCCAGCCCCATGAGGTCGCGGGGGCGGTCGAAGCGTTGCTCGTCCAGCAGCCGCCGCAACCCCAGCAGACACCTGTGGAGCTTGTCCCGGTATCGCTGGCGGTCGGACAGGGCGAACCCGCCGGCCTCGACCTTCTCGCCCATCGATGCGTCCCTCCTCTAATGGACCGTGCCCGGATGATGCCCCGCGGATGCGGGAGATAACGCCCCATGCGACAGTGGGGACCGATATCCTGGAGTCAGGCTTTCACCGGGCACATTCCATAGGCATGCGGCGTCACTGTCGGCATAACGGCGCTCACTCGTGAGAAACACCGAAAAGATACGGCCGACCGCATGGTCAGTCATGTTCCAGGTCAGCGCCCTATTGCCCGGAAAACCGCAGGCGAAACGTCGTTGCGAAATGTCCTGATGACCTCTTGCCGGTAACATGCGGGACAGCTAGTCGAAACCCCGGCCGAACACTCGTCGTATAAACTCCACAAAGCGGCGGGAGAAGCGTCCCCGGTGGGCGCCGATCCGCCGCGTCCCTCACTCCGGCCCTCTTCGCGGCCTTTTCCGTACGCCGACAGCGCCGTCCGCGCCAGCCGAGCACCACCGTGTCTCCGAGCGAGAGGCGACCCACCATGCCCCTGCGTGTCCAACCGGCCCCGGCACCCGCACTGCGCAGCGTGCACGCGGCCCTCGGTTCCCCCACCGGCCTCCGCGGCACCTCCGCCCCTCCCGGCCCCCCGGCCCGGACGGGAACCGTGCAGCCGGCCCTGCCCCTGCCCCTCCACGTGCTGGACGGGATCACGGCCGCGGACGGCCCGCCCCGTACCCGGCTGACCGGCTGGCGCTTCCTGCTGCGGGACGCGCACGGCACGGTGGGGGCCGCCGAGGCCACGCTCACCGCGGACGGCTGGACGTTCTCGCACTTCTGCGGAGGGCCCTTCATCACCTCCACCGAGACCGCGCTGGCGCGGGCCGACGCGCTGCCGGCGGTGTACCAGCCGCGGCTGCTGTCGGTGCCCGAGCTGTACATGATGACGCTGTGGCTGCACGGCGACACGGAGGCCGACGCCTCGGCCGGCGTCCCCGCCCCGTCCGACCTGCTGGTGCCGCTGGCCCCGGCGCCGCCGGGGATCGCCGCCCACCGGACGCACCGCGTCGACGCCCTGCTGCCGCTGCTGACCCGGCGCCTGGTGCCGCCCGCCCCGCCACTGCTGGGCACTCCCGCCTGACACGGACGCGGTGGGTCCGGTGACGGATCCGCGGACACGGGGCGCCCCCGGCCGACCGGTCCGGGGGCGCTCCGCTGCCTTCCCCGGACGATGGGCCCCGCAGGAGGAAGCGGCGCCACCCGAAAGGATGATTCTCGGAGGCGCAACCGCCCTCGGACGGGGTGCGGCACCGGACCATGGGGACAGCTGCACCGAAATCCCTGCGGAAACCATCCGGCGGGGCACCACTGGGACGACCGAGAGACACGGGGGGCGGCCATGGACGGCATGCCGAGCCGCAGCGCCAGCACACCGCAGCGAAAGAACTCCACCATGTGTCAGCACCAACCGCCCTGTCCGTCGGCCGACTCCGCCGACCGGGAGGCCGCCCACCTCGTGGCGCACCACCCGGAGCAGGGCTGGAGCCTGCTGTGCAACGGCGTCCTCCTCTTCGAGGACACCGGTGAACTGCTGCCGGACGGGCAGGTCGTCGCACCGCGCCGGCCACCGGCGGCCGGGCGCGTCACGACCGCCGCCTGACCGGGCTGCCCCGCGCCCGGGGCAGCCCGGGTGCGCAGGAGGGCCCCGCCGTGCGGCGGGGCCCTCCTGCGCACCCGTTCCCGCCCCGCCGCCCGCCCGGGCACGGAGCCCGGCAGGCCGCACGGGGCGGCGGAGCGGTCCTCAGTCCTCGTACGCGGCCGGTGACGGGCAGGAGCAGACGAGGTTGCGGTCGCCGTAGGCGCCGTCGATGCGCCGCACCGGGGGCCAGTACTTGTCGGCGGCCGAGACCCCCTGGGGGAAGGCCGCCTCCTCGCGACCGTAGGGGTGCGTCCACTCGCCGGCGAGCTGCGCCGCCGTGTGCGGGGCGTTGCGCAGCGGGTTGTCCTCCGCGCTCCACTCGCCCGAGGCGACCTTCTCGATCTCGGCCCGGATCGCGATCATGGCGTCGCAGAAACGGTCGAGCTCCGTCAGGTCCTCGCTCTCGGTGGGCTCGATCATCAGCGTCCCGGCCACCGGGAACGACATCGTCGGGGCGTGGAAGCCGTAGTCGATCAGCCGCTTGGCCACGTCGTCGATGCTGACGCCGGTGGCCTTGGTCAGCGGACGGACGTCGATGATGCACTCGTGCGCCACCAGCCCGCCCGGGCCGGTGTAGAGCACCGGGTAGTGCGGCTCCAGTCGCTTGGCCACGTAGTTGGCGCCGAGCACCGCCACCTGGGTCGCACGGCGCAGCCCCTCGGCGCCCATCAGCCGCATGTACGCCCACGAGATCGGCAGGATGCCCGCCGAGCCCCACGGCGCCGCCGAGATCGGCCCCACGCCCGTCTCGGGACCGGCGGCGGGCTGGAGCGGGTGGTTGGGCAGGTACGGCGCGAGGTGCTCGCGCACCGCCACCGGGCCGACGCCCGGGCCGCCGCCGCCGTGCGGGATGCAGAAGGTCTTGTGCAGGTTCAGGTGGGAGACGTCCGCCCCGAACTTCCCCGGCCGGGCCAGGCCGACCAGCGCGTTGAGGTTGGCGCCGTCGACGTAGACCTGCCCGCCCGCCTCGTGCACGGCGGCGCAGATGTCGGTGATGTGCTCCTCGAACACGCCGTGGGTGGAGGGGTAGGTGACCATCAGCACCGCCAGCTCGTCGCGGTACTTGTCGATCTTGGCCTGCAGGTCCTCGACGTCCACGTCGCCGTTCTCGCCCGTCCCGACCACCACCACCTTCATCCCGGCCATCACGGCGCTGGCGGCGTTGGTGCCGTGCGCGGAGGACGGGATCAGGCAGACGGTGCGCTGCCCGTCGCCGTTCGCGCGGTGGTAGGCCCGCACGGCCAGCAGGCCCGCCAGCTCGCCCTGGGAGCCGGCGTTGGGCTGGAGGGAGACCCTGTCGTACCCGGTGGCCTCCGCCAGGCCCTCCTCCAGCTCGCGGATCAGCGTCAGGTAGCCCTCGGCCTGGTCGGCGGGGGCGAAGGGGTGCAGGCCGCCGAACTCGGGCCAGGTGATCGACTCCATCTCGGTGGTCGCGTTGAGCTTCATCGTGCACGAGCCCAGCGGGATCATGCCGCGGTCCAGCGCGTAGTCCCGGTCGGCGAGGCGGCGCAGGTAGCGCAGCATCGACGTCTCGGAGCGGTACCGGTGGAAGACGGGGTGGGTCAGGTAGTCGTCGGTGCGCAGCAGCCCGGCGGGCAGGACCTCCCCGGCGGCGGCGTCCAGCGCCTCGACGTCCGCGGCCGTGGCGGAGACGCCGAAGGCCCCCCACACCGCGGCGAGCCGGTCGCGTCCGGTGGTCTCGTCGCAGGCGATGCCGACGTGGTCGGCATCGGTCTGCCGCAGGTTGATCCCGGCCTCCCGGGCGGCGGCGACGATCTCGGCGGCCCGTCCGGGCACTCGCGCGGTGACGGTGTCGAAGAAGGTGTCGTGCACGACCTCGACCCCGCCGTCGCGCAGTCCCTGCGCCAGGACGGCGGCGTGGCGGTGGGTGCGGCGGGCGATGGCCGCGAGTCCGTCGGGGCCGTGGTACACGGCGTACATGGAGGCCATCACGGCGAGCAGCACCTGGGCGGTGCAGATGTTGCTGGTGGCCTTCTCGCGGCGGATGTGCTGCTCCCGCGTCTGGAGGGCCAGGCGGTAGGCCGTGGCGCCGTCGGCGTCCACCGAGACGCCGACCAGGCGGCCGGGCAGGTTCCGCGCGAACTTCTCGCGCACCGCCATGAAGCCGGCGTGCGGGCCTCCGAAGCCCATCGGAACGCCGAAGCGCTGGCTGGAGCCCACCGCGATGTCGGCGCCCAGCTCGCCGGGGGAGGCCAGCAGGGTGAGGGCCAGCAGGTCGGCGGCGACGGTGACGACCGCGCCCAGCTCGTGGGCCTGCTCGATCACCGGCCGCAGGTCCCGCACGGCGCCCGAGGCGCCCGGGTACTGGAGGAGGACTCCGAAGACGCCGCGCTCGGCGGCGTCGTCGGGGATGCCGCCCGACAGGTCGGCGACGACGACCTCGACCCCGGTGGGCTCGGCGCGGGTCTCGATGACGGCGATCGTCTGGGGCAGGCAGTCGGCGTCGACGAGGAAGACGCCGTCCTTGACCCTGCCGGCGCGCCGGGACAGGGCCATGGCCTCGGCCGCGGCGGTGCCCTCGTCCAGCAGCGAGGCGCCCGCGGTGGGCAGCCCGGTCAGGTCGGAGACCACGGTCTGGAAGTTCAGCAGCGCCTCCAGGCGTCCCTGGGAGATCTCCGGCTGGTAGGGGGTGTAGGCCGTGTACCAGGCCGGGTTCTCCAGGACGTTGCGCAGGATGACCGGCGGAGTGAAGGTGCCGTAGTACCCCAGGCCGATCATGGAGTGCAGGACCCGGTTGCGCCGGGCGAGGGAGCGCAGCTCGTCGAGGACCTCCGCCTCGCTGCGGGCGCCGGGCAGCCCCAGCGCCTCGGCGCTCCTGATCGTCTCGGGCACCGCGGCCGCGGTCAGCTCGTCGAGCGACCCGTAGCCGACCTGGGCGAGCATCTTGGCCTGCTCGCCGGCGTCGGGCCCGATGTGGCGCTCTTCGAAGGGCCTGCCTCCCTCCAGTTCGGCGAGGGAAGCGGTGCGGGAGGTGCGGTCTGCTGTCATCTGCGGGGGCCTCCTGGTCTGCGCGACCTGCGAGGGCACCACGGCGCGGGTGCCCGACGGCCTCCCCCTCTGTCATCTCGACCTGAGAGCTTCACCGGCCGCGCCCGCGGACCGGCTTTCACCGTCGGTGAGGAGGGGCTGCGGCTCTCGCCCGTGGCCCGCCCTGCTTTCCAGAGTGACCTCACCCGCGCGGTACGTGAGCCTGAGAGATTCCGGGGAGGATTTGCTCCTTCGGCGCCCCCGGCGGCTGCCGGAGGACTCTCCCGCTCGGGGTCAACAGCCACTTCAGAGACTACCAGCGCATCCCGGAGGCGGACTCGACCGCGCCTCCGCGCTCCTTTCCGAGTGGCAGATGCGCCGGATGTGCCCTTTGGTTGTTTGTGGCAACCGTTTCCGAGCAGGTGTTCTCCTGCGCGAGGAGTTTGGAGGGACCGCCGTGCAGACCGACATCGACCCCCGGAACCTGATAGGCCTCAGGGCGATCGACCGCGACGGCCGGAAGATAGGCACCGTGGACGAGGTGTACCTCGACGATGCCACCGGCGTCCCGGAGTGGGCGGCGGTGCGCACCGGCTTCTTCAGCCGCGACGCCTTCGTGCCGCTGGAGCCCAGCGAGGTGGTGGGAGGGGTCCTCCGGGTGCCCTACGGGCGCGCCCTGGTCAGGGAGGCGCCGGACTTCGGCGTGGGCCGGCACCTCTCCCCCGAGCAGGAGCTCCGGCTCTACCACCACTACGGGCTGGACGTGCCGGGCGCCGGCGCGCCCGTGCCCGACGAGGACATGTCCTTCGGGCGGGTCGCGGGCTCGGAGCGCTGACCCCCCGGGCCCTCCCGCCCTCCGTCCCCCGTTCCCTCCCATGGCGCAAGCGGCTCGGAGAGCTCCAGCTCCGGGTCGTCCACCGGGAAGGTGCGCACCCTGCCCGGCGGCGTGCCGGGCCCCTCGAAGCGCACCGTGACCCGACCCAGGCCACTGCCCTGCACCCAGCCCGGCCCGTACCGCGCGTGCCGTACGTCCCGCCCGGGCGGCAGCCGGCGCACCGCCGCCTCCCCGGTCACCGGGTCCGCCTCCGACGAGGGGGCCGGGCCCGGTGGCCGGACCGCGCCGGGGACGGCCGCCCCCTCCCCGGTCGGGGCGAGGGCGGCGGCCTGCGCGAACAGGTCCTCCTGGGTGAAGTCCGCCAGGCCGCTCACGCCCACGCCCAGCAGCCGCACCCCCGCGGTGGTGTCGACGCCCTCGATGAGCCGTGCGGCGGCCTCCCCGACCACCGCCGGGTCGTCCGTCGGACCGCGCAGCGTCTCGGAGCGGGTGAGGGTGGAGAAGTCGTAGCTGCGCACCTTGACCACCACCGTGCGCCCGGACCGCCCCGCCGCCCGCAGCCGCTCGACGCAGCGGTCGGCCAGCCGTGCGACCTCCGCGTGGATCCGCGTGCGGTCGGTGAGGTCGGTGTCGAAGGTGTCCTCGACGGAGACCGACTTCGCGTCGCGTTCGGCGACCACCGGGCGCTCGTCGACGCCCCGGGCCATCAGGTGCAGGGCCGTGCCGTGCGCGCGGCCCAGCAGGCGCACCAGCTCCGCCTCCCCCGCTTCGGCGACCTCCCCCACCGTGGCGATCCCGGCCCGGCGCAGCGTCTGGCCGGTGGCGGGGCCCACGCCGGGCAGGACGCGCACGGGCATCGGCGCCAGCAGGGCGCGCTCGGTGCCGGGCGGGATGACCACCAGCCCGTCGGGTTTGGCCCGCTCGGAGGCGACCTTGGCGAGCATCTTCGATCCGGCCAGCCCCACCGAACCGCACAGCCCGGTGGCGGCCCGGATCTCCCGGCGCAGCCGCTCGCCGATCGCGCGGGCCCGCTGCTCCGACCACTCGCCGCCCGCCCCGGGGCCGGCGCGCCCGGCCTCCAGATCCACGAAGGCCTCGTCCAGGCTGAGCGGCTCCACCAGGGGCGACAGATCGCGCAGCAGCCCCATCACGACCTCGCTCACCCGGCGGTAGAGGCCGAAACGGGGGGCGAGGTAGGCGGCGTTCGGGCAGAGCCGGCGCGCCTGAGCCGTGGGCATCGCCGAGTGGACACCGAACACCCGGGCCTCGTAGGAGGCGGTGGCGACCACCCCGCGCGGGCCCAGACCGCCGACGACGACCGGCTTCCCGCGCAGGCTGGGCTTGGTCGCCTGCTCCACGGCGGCGAAGAACGCGTCCATGTCCAGGTGCAGGACCGTCGGTGCCCTTCTCACCCCTGTGATGCTGCCCCATGGCACTGACAACCGCGACGCCCCCGCCCCACCGGCGGCCGGCACGGGCCCGGACCGGCCGCGCGGTCTCAGCCGGCCCGGTTGCGCCGCCGCGCCAGTTCGTCGGCGGGGTTGCTCCCCACCAGGGTCTCCCCGGTGTCGATCCGCTCGGCGTGGAGCTGGGACAGGGCCGCCTCGACGTCCCGGTGCACCACGCCGACGGCGATCCCGAAGACGCCCTGGCCGCCCTGGAGCAGATCGACGACCTCGTCGGGCGAGGTGCACTCGTAGACCGTCGCCCCGTCGCTCATCAGCGTCATCTGCGCGAGGTCGTCGAGTTCCCGCGAGCGCAGGTGCCCCACGGCCGTGCGGATGTTCTGCAGGGAGACCCCGGCGTCCAGAAGCCGCTTGACGATCTTGAGGACGACGACGTCGCGGAAGCTGTAGAGCCGCTGGGTGCCCGAGCCGTACGCCGGACGGATGCTGGGCTCGACCAGTCCCGTGCGGGCCCAGTAGTCCAGTTGCCGATAGGTGATTCCCGCGGCCGCGCACGCCGTGGGGCCGCGGTATCCGAGCCGCTCGGAGGCAGCGCCCCGGACCGTGGCGGCGGGCTGGGCGGTGGGCCGTATGGAGGACCCGTGCAACGGATACGGATCGCCCGCCGCCCTGCTGTCGCCGGTGCTTCTCACGCCGACCCTCCGTCCTTCGCGTCCCGCGGATACGCCCGGGACCTGCCCAATCGACGGTAGGCAGTCACTCGGGGTGCGTCAACGATCGCCACACTCGGCACGCCGAGTGATAATCACCCAAAGAGTGGTTTCGCGTGTCCCACTCCGGGGAATGGGTGCCCGAATGGCCCGGCAGCGGAAGCACTCACTGGTTGCTGGTCCCGAAGTCCTCCGGTGAGATCTGGTCGAGGAACTCGCGGAACTTCTCCACCTCGTCCTCCTGCTCGTCCGGGATCGCGATCCCCGCGTCGTCCAACACGCCGTCACTGCCGTAGATGGGCGTTCCGGTGCGCAGGGCCAGCGCTATGGCGTCGGACGGCCGCGCGCTGACCTCCACACCGCTGGCGAAGACCAGCTCGGCGTAGAACACACCCTCTCTCAGATCCGTGATCCGTACGGCGGTGAGCTCCTGGCCGACCGCGTCCAGGACGTCCTTGAACAGGTCATGGGTCAGCGGGCGGGCAGGCGTCATGCCCTGCTGGGCGAAGGCGATCGCGGTCGCCTCCCCCGGACCGATCCAGATGGGAAGGTAACGGTCGCCCCCCACCTCTCGCAGGAGAACGATCGGCTGGTTGGAGGGCATTTCGACCCGGACACCCACAACGTCGAGCTCGTTCACACAGCAACCCTAGGACGTGCCCGCCCCCTTTGGGTAGTCGAACGCCCTCCGACCCGGTGGAGTCCTGCCCGGATTCCGGCCGGACGTCAGCGGAGCCGGGCCCTCAAGGCCGACTGCACCAGCGTCGCGTGGAGCCGTACGGCCAGCGTCGCCAGCTCCCTGGCGGTGGCCTCGGCATGCGCCCTGGTCTGCGGATTCCGGTGCCGCCGCAACGGGGCGACGACCTGCTCGACCAGCCCTGCCTCGCGCTCGGCCGACGCCTTCACCACCCGCAGGTGGCGGGGCTCCAGACCGTACCGGCCCAGATCGGCGACGATCCGGGCGACGGTGACCGCGTCGGCGTCGTAGCCGCCGTCCTCGTCCGGGCCGACGAGGCCGTACGCCTCCCACTCCTGGAGCTGCTCCTCGTCCGCCTCGGCGGCGGCCAGCAGCTCGTCCCGCCCCACCCGCGCGGTGCGGGGGAGGCCGGCTCCGCCGGCCCCGGAGGGCTCCCCGCCGTCCGCGTCGAACGGGTCGAGGGCGTCGGAGGGCCGCGCGGGACCGGGCAGCCTGATCTCCTCGCCCCGGTCGAGCGCGTCGAGCTGCTCCCGGATGACCTTCAGGGGCAGGTAGTGGTCGCGTTGGAGGCGCAGGATCCGGCTGAGCCGCTCCACGTCCTTCGGCCTGAACTTCCGGTATCCCGACGGGGTCCGCTGCGGTTCCACGAGGCCCTCGGACTCCAGGAACCGGATCTTGGAGATCGTCACCTCGGGGAACTCGTCCCGCAGCAGGTTGAGCACCGTACCGATGCTCATCGGACCGGATTCGGCGGCGGTGGTGCCCCTGCGGGCACCACCGGACCGGGATTGCAGCATGCGACGCCCCCGGGGCGGTCAGTTCATACGGTTCGCTGGCTCGCGAAGAACACCAGCCGGTACTTGCCGATCTGCACCTCGTCACCGTTGTTGAGCGCGACCGAGTCGATCCGCTCGCGGTTGACGTACGTGCCGTTGAGGCTGCCGACGTCGGAGACGGTGAACCGTCCGTCCGGGCCCCGGTGGAACTCCACGTGGCGCCGGGAGACGGTCACGTCGTCGAGGAAGATGTCGCTCTGGGGGTGGCGCCCGGCCGTCGTCAGCTCGCTGTCCAGCAGGAAGCGGCTTCCGGAGTTCGGCCCCCTGCGCACCACCAGCAGCGCCGAGCCCATCGGCAGCGCGTCCACGGCCGCCTGGGCCTCCGGGGACAGCGCCGGAATCGCCGTCTGCCCCGTCATCTCCGCGTCGTAGGCCTCCAGGCCGGAGATCGAGATGGTGGAGGTCGTCTCGGAGGAGCGCTCCGGGGCGGGGGCTCCGCCGCGCAGCGGCGCGCCGCAGTTGGAGCAGAACCGGCTCGCCTCAGCAGCGCGGTTCCCGCACCTCGCACAGACCGGCAAGTCAGTTCCTCCACCCGTACCCGAGGCCGATGGTGCCTCGGAACCTATGCGGCCGGGCGCCCCCTGGTCAACAGAGACAGGGCCGTGGCCACCCGAATTGCCGCCGGAAGAGACCTCGTCACGGAAGAGCGGACGCCCCGCGTCCTCGGCGGCACCACCGCCGCGCGGCGCACGATGCTTGGCACCGTCGCCGGCGTCCTGACGCTTGCCGAACAACTTCCCAAAAAAACTCACGGGCGATTCCCCTCGCACGAAACAGACCCGCCCGTGGGGCAGGACAGACCCTCGATGCTCACAGTGGCCGGACCGGACGTTCTCACAACGTCCCTGGCCTCCGGACAGTTTCCCTCATCCACCGGTCGGCAAGCCCGCCGACCCCCCGGTTTCTTCCTCATACCGACTCACTGCGACGGCGACTGAGCGTAGTCAGGTCGCTCCGCGGATCGCAAGGCATCCACAACGATCTTCTCTGATCGGGTTATCGTCACGGTGGCCTGCTCTTTCTCCATGCTCTGGACGACGCCGCCCGGGATGTTGAGCGCCGGTTCGAGGTCCTGGGGCTTGCCGATGACCTCGAACCGGTACGGCGGGGCCACCTTCCGGCCGTCGACCCTGACGCCGCCGTCGCTGTCGGTGAAGTACGTGTTCGTCACCACCCGCACGCCGTTGACCTCGATCGCCTCGGCACCCGCGGCACGCAGCTCCTGGATGGCGTCCAGGAGCATGTGGGCCTCCACCGTGCCCGCGGTGTCGTCCACCACCATGCGGATCCCCGGGCCCTCCGCGGCGACCGTCCCCGCCAGCACACCGAGCTGGCGCGCTCGTTCCCTGGTCTGGCGGCGGGCCTCCTCGGCCTGGTCGGAGCTGTTCTCCAGCTCGGACTTCAGGTCCTCCAGCCGCCGCTTCTCGTCGTCCAGGCGCTCGGTGCGGCTGTCGAGCTCGTCGAGGATCCGCACGAGGTCCTCCTGCCGCGCGCCGCGCAGCGGATCGCTCTCGCTGGTGGAGCGGACCTGGATGGCGAGCCCCAGCCCGAGGACGAACAGCAGCAGCGCCACGGTCAGTTGGTTGCGGTTCATCCGCGGCGGCCACAGCCCCCGCACCAGCCGCTCCCGCCCGGTCGGCGGCGACGGCCGTCCGGCCTCCGGAGCGGCGCCCCCGCCGTTCCGGGCCGTCCCGCCGGCGCCGGCCGGGCCGGTCTCCGGAGCGGTTTCCCCGGAGCCCTCCGCCGCGGCCCCCGCGGTCTCGTTCCGATGCTCCTCCGGGCCCTCGCCCGGCACCGTCCTGTCCTCGTTCATCGCCCGATCACGCCCGGAACACGTGCCGCCGGATGGCGGCGGCATTGGAGAAGATGCGGATGCCCAGCACCACCACGACGCCCGTCGACAGCTGCGCGCCGACGCCCAGCTTGTCGCCGAGGAAGACGATCAGGGCCGCCACCACGACGTTGGACAGGAACGACACCACGAACACCTTGTCGTCGAAGATGCCGTCCAGCATCGCGCGCAGTCCGCCGAACACCGCGTCCAGCGCGGCCACGACGGCGATCGGCAGATAGGGCTCGACGACCGTCGGCACCACGGGACGGACCACGAGCCCGGCCACGACTCCCACGATGAGGCCCAAAACGGCGATCACGATGTGCTGCCCTCTCCTGTCTTCACGGGCTCGGCTGTGCGGACGGTCAGGCTGGGCGCGGCGGGCAGCTGCACCCGGTCCTCCACCGAGATGCTGGTGCGGATGTCGTAGTTCTCCCGCAGCACCTCCAGGTACCGGCCGTCGCCGCTGCTCCGGAACCGGGAGCTCAGCCGCTCCCCGTCCCCGACGGCCAGCAGGGTGTACGGCGGCACCAGCGGCTTGTTGTCGACGAGTATGGCGTCCCCCGCCGCACGGATCGCGGACAGGGCCGTCAACCGCTGGCCGTTGACCGAGATCGCCTCGGCCCCCGACTCCCACAGCCCGTTGACCACACGCTGCAGATCCCGGTCCCTGACCCGGCCGGTGTCGGCGAAACCGGTGCTCCGGCGCGGACCGCTCCCCTCCCCCGGGCCGGAGTCCTCGGCGTCGTCGACGACCAGCTCGATCCCCGGGCCCTCGACCGGCACCGCGCCGGCCAGCAGGGCGACCACCTCGCCGCTGTCGCCGCCGTGCTCCTGGAGCGCCTCGCGCTGCATGGTCCCGACCTCCTCGCGGAGCCCGTCCACACTCCTTTGCAGGTCGTCGGCGTCCCGGCTGCCGTCCTGGATCCGGTCGACCAGCTCCTGCCGCTCCCGGGCCTCCGTGGGCGCCTCGAAGCGAGCCTGGGCCGCCCCCAGCGTCACCACCAGTGCCACGAGGACCAGTCCGGCCGCCAGGACGAGCTTCGCCCGCAGCGTGCGGGGCATCCCGGAGCGGCCCTCGGCGCCCCGGCGGGCCGCCGCTTCCGCATAGCCGTCGTCGAGGCTGTGCTCCATCACGTTGGTCAGCAGCGACATGGAGGCATCGAGCCGCGGCGGCCGGGAGGGGCTGCTCCGTTCGGGGTGCTGCTGCGACATGCCGCACATCGTCGCACGCCAGGGGCCGTTGTGCCGAACGGGGCCTCGGGGAGGCTCGGGCTGCGGCGTCTCGCCGCGGCCCGGAGCCGTCCCGAAGGCCCCGCTTGACCCGCCGGGTCCGGAACGCGTCCGCCGGACGTCAGCGTCCGGCGCTGTCCACCACCGCCGACCACTCGTCCAGCAGCGCCTGGGCGGAGGCGTCGTCGGGACCCTCGGCCCACAGGTGGGTCACGGCTTCGGCCGGGTCCGGCAGGACCATCACCCACCGGCCGTCGGACTCCACGACGCGCACGCCGTCGGTGGTGTCGATGAAGCGCTCCCCCGCGGCCTCGACGACCCGCCGCATGACCAGTCCCTTGACCGCCCAGGGGGTGGCCAGGTCCCGGCGCAGCACGTGGGCCTGCGGGATGCGGGCGTCGATCTGGCTCAGGGTCAGCTGAGTGCGGGCCACGAGTCCGAGCAGGCGCACGAAGGCGGCCGTACCGTCGAAGACGCTGCTGAACTCCGGCACGATGAAGCCGCCCTTGCCGTCACCGCCGAAGACGGTGGCCTCGTCGCGGCCGACCCGGGTGAGGTCGTCGGGCGAGGTGGTCGTCCACTCCACCTGGGTGCCGTGGTACGCGGCCACCTGCTCGGCGATGCGGGTCGTCGTCACGGGCAGGGCGACCTTGCCGCTGCGCCGCTCGGCGGCGATCAGGTCGAGCATCACCAGCAGCGCCCGCTGGTCCTCGATGATCGTGCCCCGCTCGTCGACCAGCGAGATCCTCTCGCCCACCGGGTCGAACCTGACACCGAAGGCGGCCCGCGCCGAGGCGACGATCTCGCCCAGCCGCACCAGCCCGGCGCGGCGGGTCTCCGCGGTCTCGGTGGGGCGCGACTCGTCGAGGCCGGGGTTGATCGTCAGCGAGTCCACACCGAGTCGGCCCAGCAGGCTGGGCAGGACGAGGCCGGCGCTGCCGTTGGAGGCGTCCACGACGACCTTCAGCCCGGACTCCGCGACGCCGGTGGTGTCCACCGCCCGCAGCAGCGTCCCCGTGTAGGAGTCGAAGACGCTCGCCGGGAAGCTCAGGTCGCCGATCTCCCCGGGGAACGCCCTGCGGTACTCCTGCCGGGCGTAGACGCGGTCGAGCTTGCGCTGGCCCGCCTGGGAGAGGTCGGCACCGCGCTCGTCGAAGAACATGATGTCGACGGAGTCGGGGACGCCCGGGGTGGTGCGGATCATCAGACCGCCGGCGCTGCCCCGCGCGGTCTGCTGGCGGGCCACGGGGAGCGGCACGTTCTCCAGGTCCCGCACGTCGATGGCGCTCGCCTGGAGCGCGGAGATCACCGCGCGCTTGAGGGCACGCGCACCACGGGAGTGGTCGCGGGCCGTGGTGACGGTCGCCCCCTTCTTCAGGGTCGTCGCGTACGCGCCCGCCAGCCGCACCGCCAGCTCCGGCGTGATCTCGACGTTGAGGATGCCGGAGACGCCGCGGGCGCCGAAGAGGTGCGCCTGCCCCCGCGACTCCCAGATGACCGAGGTGTTGACGAACGCGCCCGCCTCGACCGTCTTGAAGGGGTAGACGCGGACGTTGCCCTGGACGATCGACTCCTCACCGACCAGGCACTCGTCGCCGATGACCGCCCCGTCCTCGATCCGGGCGGCGCGCATCACGTCGGTGTTCTTGCCGACGACGCAGCCGCGGAGGTTGGTCTGGGGGCCGATGTAGACGTTGTCGTGGACGACGGCCTTGTGCAGGAAGGCGCCGCTCTTGACCACCACGTTGGAGCCGATGACCGTGTGCTCGCGGATCTCCGCGCCGGCCTCGACCTTGGCGTAGTCGCCGATGTACAGCGGACCGCGCAGCGTGGCGTCCGGGTGGACCTCCGCGCCCTCGGCGATCCAGACGCCCGGGGAGATCTCGAAGCCGTCGACGTCGACGTTCACCTTGCCCTCGAGGACGTCGGCCTGGGCCTTCACGTAGCTCTCGTGCGTGCCGACGTCCTCCCAGTAGCCCTCGGCCACATAGCCGTAGATCGGCTTGCCTTCCTTCATCAACTGCGGGAAGACGTCGCCCGACCAGTCCACGGGGACATCGGGGTCCACGTAGTCGAAGACCTCGGGCTCCATGACGTAGATACCGGTGTTGACGGTGTCGGAGAACACCTGGCCCCAGGTCGGCTTCTCCAGGAACCGCTCGACCTTCCCTTCGCCGTCGACGATGGTGATGCCGAACTCCAGGGGGTTCGGCACTCTCGTGAGGCAGACGGTCACCATCGCACCGCGCTCGCGGTGGAAAGCGATGAGCTCGGTCAGGTCGAAGTCCGTGAGAGCGTCACCGGAGATGACCAGGAAAGAGTCGTCCTTGAGGGCTTCCTCGGCGTTCTTGACGCTGCCGGCAGTACCGAGCGGCTTTTCCTCGTGGGCGTAGGTGAGCTCCATCCCGAGCTCCTCGCCGTCCCCGAAGTAGTTCTTGACCAGAGAGGCCAGGAACTGGACGGTCACCACGGTCTCGGTGAGACCGTGCCGCTTGAGCAGCCTGAGCACGTGCTCCATGATGGGCTTGTTCGCCACCGGCAGCAGCGGCTTGGGCATGCTCGCGGTCATCGGGCGAAGGCGGGTGCCTTCACCACCGGCCATTACGACGGCCTTCATGTCGGAAGCGTCCTCCTTGAAGAGACGACATACACGCCGACTGTGCCCGACCGAGGAAGCCCGCGAATCTCGGAAAGGGCTGCCCCGGGTCTCGCAGCCCCCGACGAGAGACAGGGCTAGTCGGCTGCGGCGTCCGCCTTGACAAGTCGGCGGACCTGAACCACGTAGAGGATTCCTGCCCACCAGTAGAGGGTTGTACCCCAGCCTGCGAACGCCCATCCGAAAATCGCAGCGAGTGACGAAACCCATCCGCTTCCGTCACTGAGAAGCAGCAACGGGAAGGCGTACATCAGACTGAAGGTGGCGGCTTTCCCCAGGAAGTTGACCTGCGGCGGTGCATATCCGTGTCGGTCCAGCACCCAGACCGCGACCAGCAGCATGAGTTCGCGTGCCAGCAGCAGACCGGTGAGCCAGAGCGGAAGGATGTCCCGCCAGGTGAGGCCCACGAGCGTGGAAAGGATGTACAGCCTGTCCGCGGCCGGATCGAGGATCCGGCCGAGGCTGCTGATCTGGTTCCACCGCCGGGCGAGTTTGCCGTCCAGGTAATCACTGACCCCGCTGAAGGCCAGGACGAGCAGGGCCCAACCGTCCGCATTCGGCCCGCCGAACTCCGGCCAGAGGATCAACCACAGGAAGACCGGCACGCCGAGGAGCCGCGCCATGCTGAGGATGTTGGGGATGGTGAGGACACGGTCCGTCTGGACTCGTGTCTCCTGGACCTCCACCCGGGACCTCCCGTGAGTCCGTACCAACGATGCCTCCCGACCTTACCCGCAGTCCGCGGAGGGGGTCGAAGGGGGGGTCCGGCGAGCACCGCGGCGCACACCGGAGGGGGCCGGACGCCCGCGCCCCGGGCGCTTGGCCGACAGGAGGCCTTGGAAATGCCTGCGGACATGGCAGAAGCCCTGTTCCCGGTATCACTACCCGGAACAGGGCTCCCACTCAACAAATCGTTCGGCGGCGT
>NZ_JBHUFU010000009.1:0-280782 GCF_042681365.1 Streptomyces desertarenae
GCCTCGCTCCGCTCGGCCCGACAGCCCGGCGCTTCGCGCCGGGCCAGGCGCCCTCGCTCCGCTCGGGCGGGCCGGGCTCAGCCCGGCCAGGGGCCGCTTCGCGGCCCGGCGCCCCGGGCGGGCTCCGCCCTTCCGGGGCCGGCCGCCGGTTCGCTGCGCTCACCACGGCCGAAGGCGGCCCGCTCGCGGGCCGGGGGTTCCGCTCCGCTCCACCCCCGGAACACCCGACCCGTGGGCCCAGCGTGGTAGGCCGTCAGCGGGTAAACCCCGGGCGGGTGTTGGACCCGCTGCGCGGGCAGCCAGCTGTCGTGGGGAAGGTGGGCGCAGTCGGGTATGGTCACGGGCCAGAGGTGGTCGGGGTGATCATGCATCATGATTCATGCCTGTGTGGAGTCTGGGGATCCGTGTCACCCTCTCCCAGGGGTAGGAAAATTCGACGAGTCACCGAAATTCTCGGGGCGGGGATTCCCGCCCCGCCCCGAAAAACCTCATCAGGTCGTTCCGTCCCCTCCCACTCGAAAAGCGGTTGAGAGGGGACGGAACGTCATCGAAAAAAGAGCCGGTGATAGAGGACCAGTTTTGGGCTGGCGTTCCGAGGACCATCCCGGCGGCTGTGGCCGTGACCTTCGAACCATCGGCGATCGCCTCCTTGACCACCTTGCGGTCGATGGCGAACAAGGGGCGGTCGCCGTCGACTCCGGCCGTGCCACCGAGGCGGGTGACACGGCGGCCCGGCTTACCGGGCCGCGGTACTGACGACGAGCGTCACCAAGGCCGCCAGCAGCATCGCCCCGCTCACAGCGGCCGTCAGCGGCTGGGCGAGGGTCGGGTGACGGTGGACGGCATAGCCGAGCCCACCAACGAACATCAGGCCCACCAGGACCATCAACAGAACAACCAGCAGAACAAGCGCGGACATATGGACTCCTCCATCTGAGTCAGGGCACGCAGGCACACACCAGTGCCTCCCGCTCCTTCGTTGTGGACGCACGCGGCGGAAACGCTCGCCCCCACGTGGGAACCGGCGAGCGACTGCCGCAGCCGGCAGCACAGTGAGGGATGCAGGGGTTAGCCGCGCAACCCCTGCCTGACCTGCAACAACACCGACAGGAGGCCCGCCCGTCGGCGCCCATACACGATCACGGACCTAGAGCGTGTCTCTTTGATGGGTTGATCAGTTGATCGGGTGTGACTGTCCGGTTAGTGATCACTGATGCGATGTGGGATCGGATCGAGCCGCTGATGCCGGCCGATCCGGTCCGTGGACGACGGTGGGCCGATCACCGTCGGACCCTGGAAGCCATCGTGTGGAAGTACCGCACCTGCTCGCCCTGGCGCGACCTGCCAGAAGAGCTCGACCCCTTTCAAACTGCGCACAAACGCCTGATCAGGTGAGCCAGGGACGGCACATGGGAACGGGTCCTCGCGGCCGTCCTTGCAGCGGCGGACGCCGATGACGACCTGGGCTGGACAGTCTCGGTGGACTCCACCGTCTGCCGGGCTCACCAGCATTCGACCGGAGCCAGGAAAAAGGGGCGCCCGGTCGTTTCGAGCCCGAGGACCACGCTCTCGGCCGCTCCCGCGATGGCTTGAGCACGAAGGTCCACCTGGCCAGTGACAGCCGGGCACGGCCTCTGTCCATCCACGTCACCGCAGGCCAGGCCGGTGACGCGCCGGCCTTCGAGGCGGTCATGGCCGGGATCCGAATCCCGCGGAGCGGACTTGGCAGGCCAAGAACCCGCCCTACAGTCGTCCTTGCGGATCGCGCCTACTCTTCCCGCGCGATCCGTGGGTACCTCCGTCGACGTGGCATCCGTGCGGTCATTCCGCAGCCCGCCGACCAGATTGGCCATCGCCTGAGGCGAGGCCGCGCCGGAGGCCGCCCGCCCGGCTTCGACGCAGAGATATACAAGGAGCGCAATGCCGTCGAGCGGTGCATCGCGCGACTCAAGCAATGGCGCGGTCTCGCCATGCGGACGGACAAGCTCGCCATCACTTACCAGGCCGCACTCCACCTTGCTGCCATCCTCATCTGGACTCGGCACTGAGCAAAGCGCCCAAAGGGTTCGTCAGGCCAGCCCATGGGATGAGTCGATTCTGCTCTCCGTCAAAGATGCTGACCAGGACGTCGGCCTCCTGCCGATGTCCGTCGAAGAGACCCTGCTGGTCGACGTGCACGATCAGGATGTCGTGGCTGTCGATGACCTTAGAGATGCCCCGGGTCTGGATCGTGTCTGACCACGCGTCCAGGTTCCGACCGAACCACTCTGGCAGACCGCATGGCTCGCTCACCGCGTCCCAGAAGTCGTTGAGTGTCTCGATCAGCCGGCCGCGCAGGTCAACGATCAGCTCGTTGTCCATCATCGCAGCAGACTAACCAGCCACACCACGAGTCACTCACTGGTTAAAGAGACAGGCTCTAAGGCCGCCAGCGCGGTCGGCAATGCCGCCGGGAAGGCGACTGTCCACGCCAGGGCGGCGGGTTCCGCTGCCAGCAACTATGGCCTGATCGGCAGTCTGTACGGGACCCCGCCGGCCGGTGTGTCCTCCGACGCACCCGTCTCAGCGGACGTGGTCTTCGACAAGTGACACAGCAGCACCTGGGTCTCAGGAGGGCGGCGCTGTTGGTCGGTGCCGCCCTCCTGGGCGGTCACTTCGCCATGGCGGCTCTCTCCCAGGCGCCCCTCAGCCCCGCCAAAGTCCGCTACTACGAATCCGTTGACTCCTACCTCTCCCCGTATTTCTCCCAGAACTGAATGCTGTTCGCTCCCGACCCCATTACCGACGACCGGGGAATACTAGCCCGCGCCAAATGCTCAGACGGCACGGTGACCGACTTCTACGATGTCACCTACCCTCACATCAAGGCGGCGCAGGACAGCCGTTTCTTCCCGTCTCGCATGTCACGGCTAGTGACGAACGGCCTCCAGGCCATCAACAACAGCGATGAACTGCTTAACCGTATTCGCAGAAATTCTCAGAACGACAAGAAGCCGGCCCTGCCCCTGACGCCTTTCGAGAAAAATAGCAGAACCGACACGATCTCCTTTCTTGCTCGCTACTCCACGAGCCAGATGCCGACAGCGTGTGGGGGAAGTTCGATGAAATACAGGTCCGCATGTACATTAATCATCTCCCTTTTTGGTCGCAGCGCAACAATCCGCAGGCCAAGGAGAAGATTGAGGTGGAGGACTTTCCCTGGCTGAAGGCAAAGGAACTGCGATGAGAAAGATCCTTGTCGGTCTTGACAAGTGGGCCAGCTGCCCAAGAGGCATCCTAGGGGTATCGGCAGCGCGAGCTGTACTAGGGTTCGTCGGACTCATGTTCTATGTGAGTCAGTACAGTGAACGCCATTACCTTTTCGGCCCCAACGGAGTGATCCCCCATGACGATTTTATCCGCCAGATAAACGACACAGGAACTTTCAGCCTCTACGCGTGGAGCGCCTTACCCACCTGGTCTGAGATCGTCTTCCACGCAGGAGCACTCGCTGCGCTGGCAGTCATGCTGGGCGTCGGAGGCCGGGTCGGCCTCGCGGTGCACTGGGTCTTCCTGTGGTCCGTCTACCAGCGGCAGATCGCGATTATCGACGGCGGTGACAATCTCGCCTACATCGTGATCCCTATGCTGCTGACCCGCTGCTACGACCGATTCTCGTTCCCTACCGGCGCCGCTCGCCGTCTCACTCGCAGGATTCCCGGCAGCATCAAGACTCTGTCGACGCCGCTGCATAACCTTGGTGTCCTGGCGATCGCGGTACAGATCTGTCTGGTCTACATGGTCAGTGGACTGTTCAAGGTCCAAGGCGATGTCTGGCAGGACGGCACCGCTCTCTTCTACATTCTCCGCGTCCCCGAGTTCACCCTGCCTGGTGTCTCCGAACTGGTATACGGCAACGACTTGCTGGTGTACCTGGGCACTTACATCTCCGTCCTCTTCCAGATTTACTTCCCGATGGGCATCCTCGTACCCCGCCTCCGCCCGTGGGCTGCCCTGGCCTCCATCGGCTTCCACCTGTCTATCGCCGTCCTGATGGGCCTGACCAGCTTCGCGCTCACCATGGTGGCGTGCGACCTGATCTTCCTCAGCGGAGCCATCGACAAAGCCCTCGCACTCGCCCGCAGGACCTCCGAGCGGACGACGCGCCGAGACACATGGGATGATCGTGTCCAGCCCGGAGCCAAGGGCCCTCGGCCCATTGCGCAGCCGGAACCTGCCACACGACAAGAGTCGGAGGCCCCAGCATGATGGTATTAGCGGAGCTGCTGTCCAACTTCCTGCCCGGCAAGATCAAGACACGCATCGACTACCTATGGTCAGCCCTGATCATGTCGGTGATCACGCTGCTCGTGCTCACCGGCACAGCTCATTTCTTTGGACAGGAATGGTCCAAGGCCCTGCGGTGGACCTCCATCGTCGCTGCCTGCGTAGCTGCCGGATATGCGGTCGTCTACCCCTTCCTCAAAAACAAGCTGGTCAACGAGTGAACCGCCCCCACTCCAAGGTGTGGCAGTCGGCGTCCCGCGGCGGCGCACCGCCAGTCCTGGCCGCCACCGGCTGCTTCCTGCCACTGAGGTCATTCGAGAACAGCCGGTTGCCGCAGCTCACCGCTGACGCGCCTCACCAGCGGGGAACCACCGCCTCTCTGCTCCGGCCAACTGCACGGACACGCTGATTCACAAGACAGCCTTGGCTTGACGGAACGACCGCTTCGGTCCACTCCCCCTGGGCCGACTGCATGCGACCGGATCCGCTCGCACGGCGAAGGCGCACGCCTGGCTTTCAACACCTCGGCCGCCAAGGCCGACCCAGGTTGGAGGAACCCACCAACACACACCTGCCCACCTTCGGGGCCGGGCCGGCATGCAACGCCCGGCAGACACGGCGATCAGGGAAGAGGAAGCCTGCCGCGATGATGTTCCGAACACCCACCTGCGTCCTGGGAAGCAGCAATACCCGCCTCCAAGCCTCGAACGGGCACAGCCCGGATCAGTTCATTTAGCTGGGCTCACCGACCAAAGTCGTCACCGGGGCATTGCTCATGCAACTGGCGGCCACGGGAACGGTCTCACTCGACGAGCCCATCAGCCACTGGCTGCCAGCGCCGAAAAGCACAGCTATCACGCTGCGGCACCTCGCACAGCACACATCCGGCCCCCCCGCCTCCCCCCAGGACTCGCTCCCAAGACCCCTACAGGAACTTCACCGACCAATCCCTGTGGGATCTGCTGCCCCACCTGAACGAACTCGCCACATCCAGCCCGGGGAGCCGCGAGGAGTACTCCAACCTCGGTTACGCGATCCTTGGCGCTGCACTGGCCGCCGCCACAGGCTGCCGATACGAGGACTTGATCCATGACCGCGTCCTCGCGCCTCTTGGCCTGCCGTCCACTGCGATGACGCCGCATCCGCCCTTGGACAACCGGCTCGTGCCGAGAAGTTCCGCCGCAAGCTCACACCCTGGACACTGGACGGAGCAATCCTGCCGGCCGGAGGACTATGGGCCACCGTCCGCACCGTCGCCACCATGGTCACAGGGTTGATCGTTGACCGCGCTCTGGGAGAGCCGGCCCCCACCTGGATGAAATCCGGTTCCCTGCTGTGGCACAACGGCGGCACCCGCCACGCTTACCTGTCAGCCTGGGCCTCACCGTGCGGACAGTGGGTAGTTGTCCACCGGCTCGGCGGATCGCCCTCTGAAACAGACCGGATAGCGCTCAAGCATCTTCGATAGGCTCCACGGCGGTACCTCTGCCTGGTCAGAGGAGAGGCGGCAGGTCTCCCGAGGAGGTCCTCCTCGGGGACGGTGAACGGCCCGCGGCGACTGCGCTCGGACCGTTGACGCTGGGGACGTTGGTGGTCAGACCCGGGGCAGGGGCCTCACCCAAGTGGAGGATTATCCACGGAGTCGCCACTCACGCTTGCCGAATACTCCGTAAGTTGTCCGGCCACTCCAGATGGCCAGCGACCTGCCGAAGACGCCGTGCCCGCTTGGTCAGTACCTGGTAGGTGTGCTGCGGGGTGTCGGCCATCACCTCGAAGACCCGGCGCACGTAGTCCAGTGGCACCCGGGCGTGGAAGAGGCCGCTCATGGAGTTCACGAACACCGTGCGCGGGCTCTTCCACCCGTAAGGCACCCGCAGGGCGTCCGGGTGAAGCGTCAGCCCGAACCCGGGGCCGGAGGTCCGCGGGTCACCGTCGGCCTGATACTTCGGCGAGCCCACCGCCTTCAGGCGCTTGGCCAACGTCAGCGCGTAGCAGTTGTCGCAGCCCTCCGATACACGGTCGCATCCCGTGGTCGGGTGGACCATCCCCGCGGGTGCAGGGCCGACCCGCCTGCGTCACCACCCGCCCGGGTGAGCGCCGGACCATCCCCGCGGGTGCGGGGCCGACGCTTGCTGAGCTGCGGTTATGTCCGGGTGGGGGCTGTTTTCGTTTAGGACTTGTCCGGTCGATCTTGTGACTGCTCCATGTCCGGGTCGTTGAGGTGAGCATGGGCCGGGGTGATCTGACGGATGCCGAGTGGGAACGACTGCGGCCATTCCTGCCGGTCAGCAACGGGCGGTGTGGCCGGTGGCGGGACCACCGGCAGGTGATCGACGGGATTCTGCACCGGGTGCGGACCGGCGTTCAGTGGCGTGACCTGCCCGAACGGTTCGGGCCGTGGAAGACGGTCTACGAACGCCACCGCCTGTGGTCGGCCGACGGAACCTGGGAGCGTCTGCTCCAGCAGGTCCAGGCTGCGGCCGACGCGGCCGGCAAAATCGACTGGGACGTCTCGGTGGACTGAAACCATCGTGCGGGCCCACCAGCACGCCGCCGGCGCCCGCACCGAGCCGCCGCCTGCACCAAAGGGGGTCGAAGCCGCAGAACACCAGGGCGAAACACCCTGGCAGAGTCTGCCGGCCCGCCTGGTGGAGGTGGTGCAGGAGGTGAGGGCCTGGGGCGCTCGCGCGGCGGGTTCACCGGCAAGCTCCATCTGAGTGCGGACGGCCGCTGCCGCCCGCTGTCCCTGATCGTCACCGCAGGCCGGCGGGCAGACTGCACCCAGTTCATCGACGTGTTGGAGAAGATCCGAGTGCCGCGGACCGGTCCGGGCAGGCCGCGCGGGAAGCCCGCGAGCCTGGCGGCCGACAAGGCCTACAGCAACCGGCCCGTCCGTGCATACCTGCGACGCCGGGGCATCCGGCACACCATCCCGGAGAAGACCGACAGCCAGGCCGCCCGCCTGCGCAAGGGCTCCCGCGGCGGACGGCCACCCGGCTTCGACGAAGAGCGGCACAAGAAACGCAACACCATCGAGCGCGCGATCAACCGCCTGAAACAACACCGGGCGGTCGCCACCCGCTACGACAAACGCGGCTACGTCCACCTCGGCACCGCAACCGCCGCAGCCCTCACCATCTGGCTACAAACATGATCGGCCGGACAAGTCCTAGTGGAGCTCCCGCCCCGGGCGGTGGGTCGGTCTGGACGACCAGGTCGTCATTGATCTGTGTGATCGACTTGTCCGGGCCGGGCCCGGGCGAGTAGACCGCGTCGGAGTTCCCCACCAGGACTCCACGAAAACCGGCTTCAGGCCACACCCCGGCCGGGCCGGTGGAGTGGCCAGTGGCCAGTGTGGACATCAGTCACCGGTGTCGCCGGATGGGATACCGGGCCGGACGCGGCGGCAGATGGAGTGGCCGAGGAGCATGTCAGGGTCGCCGACCTCGTTACTCCGCCACCACTTCCAGGCCCTGACCTGGGTTCGAAACAGGAGTAAGGGCCAACACGGACAGCAAACGCCATATGCCCCTTTTATTGAAAAATACAGCAGTTTATGGGTCATGGTCCCTGGTGACTCCGCACTGTGGTCCCGCCTCGTCGGCATGGGCCGTCAGGGCATTCCGAAGATCACCGACATCGTCAAAGGCAGGTGCACATGACCACCCAGATTGCCTCTCGGACAGCAAGGGCCACACGTCAGGTGGAGTTTCCGGTCATCGAGCCCTTCACTTCCGGGCACACCGCCAACCCCCACTGGAAACTGAGGGGCAGCGCCGCGCTCAACGGCAGCCTGGAACTCACGCCGAACCAGAAGGGCAAGGCCGGCACCGCGTTCCTCGACCAGGCGTTCAGCTCCAAGCTCGGGGTGACCATCGACTTCGACTTCGCCGTGGCCGGTGGAATCGACCCGACCTTCGGCCTGGGCGACGGCTTCTGCGTCTACCTCATCGACGGACAGTACACCACCGAGCCCGGCGGCCTCGGCGCAGGGCTCGGCTACGCCATGGAACGCCGCGCCACACCACCCCAGCCGGGGGTCACCGGCGGATACGTCGGCATCGGCTTCGACAACTTCGGCAACTTCGCCTCCGATCTCG
Source organism: Streptomyces desertarenae (assembly GCF_042681365.1). Taxonomy (NCBI): domain Bacteria; kingdom Bacillati; phylum Actinomycetota; class Actinomycetes; order Kitasatosporales; family Streptomycetaceae; genus Streptomyces; species Streptomyces desertarenae. The sequence continues at coordinate 8,367 of NZ_JBHUFU010000009.1, forward strand.
CCGGCCCGGACGGCCCCGGCAGCCGCTCCAACATGCTGGGAGTCCGCGGTTCCGGCAGCGGAACGGAAGGCTTCAGGTGGCTCACCGGAGTCCAGGTCCCCAACGGATTCCGCGCAGACTGGAAGGCGGGTGCCCACCTCCAAGTCTCCGTCATCGACGGCCGCCTCACCGTCCGCCGCTCCAGCACGGCCGACCCCAACGGCACCCTTCTGCTCGACGACTACCCGCTGACCGACCAGCCCGGACAGCAGCAGATGCCCCCCACCTTCAAACTGGGCTTCTCCGCCGGCACAGGCGGCGCCACAGCCTCCCACCAGATCAGGAACCTGAAGGTGGCCCTGCCGGTCCACATGTCGCTGGACATGGAGGGCCCCATCCAGGCCGACGCCGGGCAGCGCATCCACTACCTGGTCAACGTGTCCAACTCCGGCCCCAACGACGCGCCCGACGCCCTCGTCGAAGGCACCATCCCCACGCAGCTCTCCGACGTGCGCGTGGAGTGCACAGCGAGGGACGGAGCCGTGTGCGGCCCGGCCTCCACCTCGGACGGGCTGCACCAGCCGGTGGATCTCCCCGTGGACCGCTCGGCGCAGATCGTGCTCAGCGGCAAGATCGATCCGGCATACGAAGGCCCCATGACCTGTGCCGCACTGATCAGCTCCCCCACCCGGGCCAACGCGGCGCTGCAGCACCACGACTCGATACGGACACAGGTCACGATCCCCCCGGCGAACGCCGACCAGGAGATCGCCGGCCAGTGGCAGCAGACGTGGCCCGAGGACGCCCTCGGCCATGTCGTCAGCAGCAATCTGAAGATGCGCGCCAACCAGGACCGGGTCGTGGAGTGGGAAATCCGCTTCGACGTGCCCGAGGGGACCAGGGTTAACCCGGTCCAGCAGCAGTGGTACCAGGTGAAGGAGGACGGCCAGAACGGCTCGGTCGTCCTCGCCTCCCCTGGAGACGGGAAGCACACGATCGAGCCGGGCGCCGGCCTGACGGTGCAGGTCCAGATGCTGTACCCGTCCAAGGCGGTCGCGGGAACCGGCGAGCTGAGGAACCTCCGCGTGGCAGAAGTGACAGGAGGGTGATCACAAAGTCGCCCGGCCGTCCGCAAGGCCATGCGGTGGTCGCTCTCCTCACCGGCGTAGCCGGTGAGGAGAGCGACCCGGCCATCGCTGACGGAACGACCGGCCCCAACCAGGGCCGGGTGACGCCACCGCTGTCGAGTTCGCCTCTGCCGGCGGCGTGAGCGCGGCAGAGGGAGTGGCTGTCGCGGCTACGCCCGAACAACTCGATGATGGGGTCTCGTCATCGCCGAGCGCCCGTAGCGGATAGGCAACGGGTTGCGATCGGGAGAGCCAAGTCAACACCGAGGGCCTTTGCACGCTCGCCGCGCGCCCCGGCCCACCGCCGCCGGTGAGAATCCGCCGCCGCGGACCGGTCGGTCAGGGTCCGCTCCGCGTCCGGGTACCGGCCCTGGCCGAAGAGGTTCCGGCCCGCGCCCCGATTGACCTCCTCCTCCGCCGCCGGGCACGGCCCATCCCCCAGCCCGCTGCGGACAGGCCGTCGGGAGAGGGTCACTCGACGGCCCACCGGCAGCCTTGCCCGCGGCCCGACGGGGACGGTGCGCCGGCGGCGGAGTGGGGTGGCGACTACTTCTTCAGGCCCGTCTCGTCTCGCTGCGGCCTCGGCAAGAGACGGGGCGGGTGAGCTGGGAGTCCCCCGATCAGCGCGGTAGGCCGCCGCGTGTGAGGATCCGGGGCTTCCCCTTTACCTCTCCGGTTCGGTTACCTCACGCATGCTGGTGCCGCCGCAGGCCCGCAAAGGTCTGCGGCGGCACGGTGTCAGCGGTCGAGCCGATTGGGGAGTGGGCCAGGGCGCGGCCCTGACCCGGTGGCAGGGGTCAGCCGGCGTAGCTGTGCTGTCCGAGGACGGGGGCCGCGACCTTGGTGGTGTAGCTGTTCTCAGCGATCGCGAGTACCGGGGTGGTGCGGTTGGTGGCGGTGCCGTCGCCGAGTTCGCCGTTGGGATTGTGGCCCCGGGCGCGGGCGGTGCCGCCGGAGACAACGGCGAGGCTGTGGTGACCGCATCGACCGACAGAACCGGACCCGTATGCCTGGATACAGCATCGCGGACCGGCCTCGGCAGGTCCGCCAACGTGAGTGCCTTCATCATCGATCGTCTGCCTCTCGCCCGTAGGGTCCTGCTGCACACCATGACCCGGGAGTGTCTTCTTGTACCGCATGCGCCCCGCCTCCGTGAGCGACCGCAGCGACATCGAGTGCCTGGCGGCCGACCGCTTCCGGTGGATGGCCGACCGGGGGCACGCCCCGTGGCCGCGAGACGCCCGTGAAATCGCCGACAAGGCCGGGCGGGCGCCCATGTGGCGCCTGCAGTCCGGACGCGGTCGGCGACGCGTCGGCTCAGGACCGGGGCCGCGACGCTGCTGGGGGGTAGCCGATCCCCTCCCATTCCGGTGGGCCCTGCCGGTCGGCCTCGACGCGCTCGGGGAAGTCGGCCGGATCGCCTCGCATCTGCCAGCGGACCAACTGCTCACTGGGGACGAAGACGGTGCGCAGGCCGTCCCGGAAGAGAGGCAGGATGCGGTACACGGCAGGGCCAACGGAGTGGGGCGCCGCATGCTCCGCAGCGTCCCTGAGAGGCCGAGTGTCAGCGCTCTCCAGCCGCCACGCGGCAGCAGGCGTTGCACGGTGCGGCACCCCGCGGGTGCCCTACTGGGACCGCTGGAAAACGTTCCCCACAGGTCAGCAGGCTCACAACCGCTCCCCCGTATCCGCGCTTCAGGCGAGCAGGCGGTGGCCGCCCTCAAGCCCTGGCGGCTACTGCGCAGGCTCTGATGCTCCACCACCCGCATCACCAGCCTCGTCCAGGCGTTCCTCACCCCACCTGACGTGCTCAAACTGAGGTTGGAAAACGCTCACTGGGTGTCGGAGGCGCCGGCGGCCTGGGCGTCGGACAGGCGGGCGGCAGGTGCTGGGGGACGCGGCGCATCCGGCCGTCGTCGGTGGAGTCGGGGCGGCGGTGAAGCCGAACCGGGCGCGGGCCTCCACCGCGATGCCGCCGGCGGTCGCAGCCCGGCGGCGGGCCCGCTCCTTCACTCGCGGCTGCCACCGGGCGCGCACCTCACGGTCTCGCCCGCCCGGTCCGCGGCAAACAAGCCCCTCTACGCCGGGTCAACCCCGACCCATGCGACGCCCGCCCGGCAACCCGAGCCTGGGCACCGCGCCTGCGCCGGGGCCGGATGCCCCCGCTTGTTGATCTTCTTCCCGCTTCGGCAGGCTGCCCACCTGGGTTCTGTCCGGCGGATCACTGGCGGAGCCAGAGCCGGACTGCTGCGGCGGTGACGGCGCCGTGGAGGACGTAGGCCCGTTTGTCGTAACGGGTCGCGACCGTGCGGGAGTTCTCGAGCCGGTTGATGGTCCGCTCGACCTCGTTGCGGCGCCGGTAGTGGTCGCGGTCGAAGCCGGTCGGCCTGCCGCCCGCGCTGCCCCTGCGCTGCCGGTTGGCCCGTTGGTCCTTCGGTTCCGGGATGGTGTGCCGGATGCGGCGTTTTCACAGGTAGCGGCGGTTGCGGCGGGAGCTGTAGGCCGTGTCGCCGCTGACGTGGTCCGGCCGGGTCCGGGGGCGTCCGCCCAGTGGCCGGGGGATCCGGATCCGGCCCAGCACCTCGGCCGGCTGCGGGGCGTCGCCCCACCGGCCCGGCGTGAGCAGGAGGGCCATGGGGCGGCAGCCGCCCTCGCCGGCCAGGTGGATCTTGCAGGTCGGGCCGCCCCGGGACCGCCCCGGTCCCCCGTCGGGGCGGTGGTGCCGGGGCGTCGTCCCTTTTCTCGGGACCCGCAGGCGGGCTTTGCGGGCGCCGACCGCGTGCTGATGGGCCCGGTAGGACGTCGAGTCGACGCCGACCATCGACCGGTCGACCCGCCCCGCCGGGTCGGCGTCGGCCTGGACCGCGTGCAGGAGCCGGTCCCAGGCGCCGTCCGACGACCGGCGCCGATGCCGCTCATGGACGGTCTTCCACGAGCCGTAGCGCTCCGGCAGGTCACGCCACGGGACACCGGCCCGGACCCGGAACCCGTTGGCCACGGCGCGGTGATCGTTCCACCGGCCGCCCCGACCACCCGAAGGCGGCAGGTGCGGCTCCAGCAACGACCACTCGCGATGCGTCGGATCCCCCCGGCCCATGACCGAACCAACGAACGACCGGCTAGAAGGCCACATGATCCACCGGACAGAACCTGGTGAGCACGGCACTGCGCGCGGTGCTGGAACTCCACGCCTGATCACCGCTCACGAGCAGGGATCGCCCGCCCGTGGGGCGGCCCCCGGCGGAACCCCGGTTTCATCGCCGGTGAAGCCGTTGTGAGACGGTACAGGCCGGGCGGCTATCGGCGAAGCTCCGGTTCGGGCAGCGGAGCGCCGCCGGAGGGCGGGGAAGGCTCCTGGAACCCGCCGCTGCGGACAGCTTGGACCATCCGGTTGAAGGAGTCGTTGTCGGAGTAGTAGAACACCGACGGATCACTCGTCTCCTCACCGTCTCCGCGCGATCCGGCCGCGACGAGCAGCCGGGCGAGCCGGTCGTAGAAGCGGTCCCGCGGGAGCCGTGTCCGGAAGAGCGAGTGGTAGCAGTCGAACAGCTCGGGGTCGTCGTCGACGAGTTGGTCGCGGACCTCGTCGTAGAGGTCGGTGCCGGGCAGGGGGGTCAGCACGGAGAAGCTGGGCATGTCCACACCGAGTTCCTCGACGGTGCGGCTCAACCGGTCGAAGTCCGCCTCGTCCCAGGAGGGGTGCACGATGAAATTGGCCCGGACCTTCACTCCCAGGCTGTGGAACAGGTCGAGCGCCTCTCGTGTCTGACGGGCGCTGGTGCCCTTGTGGTACCCGTTCAGTTCGTCGTCCGTCATGGACTCGGCTCCGACGAGTACGGAATCCAGTCCTATCTCCGCCCAGCGGGCGATCACGTCCGGACGGCGGAGCGCCGTGTCAGTGCGTACGTACATGTGGTAGCGGCGGTCCAGTTTCGCCTGGTCGATCGCGTCTGCCAGTTCGAGCATGCGGGCGGGCTGGATGAAGGCCTCGTCGTCCACGACGTACAGGTTCCGCTGCTCGATTTCCTCCAGCTCGCTCACCACGCGCTCGGCCTCCTTGACCAGGTAGCGCCGGTCGGTTATCCGCCAGAGCGAGCAGAAGTGGCATTGGTAGGGGCAGCCCGCGCTGAACCGGACCAGCGCCACGGGGTTGTAGAGGGAGTGGAAGTAGGAGTTCCGGTGCCGGGCCAGCAGGGATCGGTCCGGGCGCGGCAGCGAGTTCAAGGTGGCCGGTTCCGGTTTGACGGTCCGGCGCAGTTCCGATCTGGCCTCGTACGGTGTCAGCCCGGTCACCGGTTCCACCGGGGTGCCGCGCTCGAGGTGGCCGATCAGTGTGAGCAGCGGGTCGGCTCCTTCGCCGGCTATCACGTAGTCGGCCGCGAAGCCGTCCGTCCATTCGCGGGAGACGGTCACGTGGTGGCCTCCGAGCACCACGGGGACATTCGGCCACAGTCGTTTGGCCTCGTGGCTCGCCCGTCGGCTGACTGGCACGTTGGTGGTGTAGGGAACCGCGATCCCGACGAGGTCGGGCGGCTCGTTCGCCTCGGCGTACTCCCGCAGCGGGGGGTCGAGCCTGAGATCGTGGATGGTGACGTCGTGGTGCGCGCGCAGCGCACCGGCCAGATACTCCAACGGCAGGGGCTCGCAGCGGCTGAGTTCGTCGCTCAGAACCGCACGCTCGTTGCGCGGCCACACCAGGAGTATTCGCATGGGCACTTCCCCCTTCAGTCCGGCGGACCGCTGCCGGGATCCGCCGTGGCGAATTGTCTGCGCGTTCCTCAGTACACGCCTTCGACCCTGCCCGACTCGGTGAACTCGGGGCTGTAGGGGTCACCGATCCAGGCCCAGGGATGCGTCTCGGCGGCCGTTCCGTACGGGCGTACACGACGTGCCCGGTCCCGTTCCCGGAAGCCGGGGATCAACTGGTCGTCGGTGAGCCGCCAGACCCTCACCCACCCTTCCTCGCCGTACTCCACGTCGGTCCCGTCCTCGTCCACCACGTCCAGGAGGATGTGCGGGGAGGCGGGGATGTAGACCACCCGGTGGTCGTCCTCGGGCTCGAAGGGTTTCTGCCAGCTGACGCCGGTGGTCGAGGTGCCGTACATCCCGACGACGGGAACGCCGGGGAACACTTCTTCCCGCAGGATCCGGTGGGACTCCGGCTCCAGGGTGGTTCCCGCGTGGACGATGGCCCGGAGTCCCGGGAGGAGGGACGGCTCCAGGTACTCGGGCAGCATCTCCAGCAGGCGGGAGGTGCAGAACAGAACATCGATGTCCTGCGAGCGGACGATGGCCTCGGTCTGGTCCCAGATGTGCCGGACGTACCGGTCGGCGGACGCGGTCATCCCTTCTTCACCGAACACTTTGACGATGCGGGGGTCGAGGTCGATGGAGAAGCAGCGACCGCCCCGGCGCTCCGCGTACGAGACCACGAGGCGGCCCGTCGTGTGCGGTCCCATGGGGCCCATGAAGAGCCAGTTCCCGCCGCGCTCGACTCCGTGCAGGTCGAGGAAGTAGTCGGACCAGTCCAGTACGTTCCGCCAGTAGGTGGAGCCCCAGGTGCCGTGCTTGGGCACGCCGGTGGTGCCGCCGGTCTGCGCCGCCCACAGGAACTCTTCCCGGGCGAGGACGTCGCGGGGGATGAAGTCCTCCACCGGGCGTCGGCGCACCGCCTCCTCGTACCGCGCCTGGTCCTCGGCGTCCCGCAGGGCGACGAGTTCCATCGCGTCGGCGAGTCCGCCGACCTTCTCGTAGGCGTTCGCGCCCAGTTCGCGGTCGCGCTCCAGCCAGAACGGCGAGCCCGTCTCCGGGTGGAAGTGCCGGCGGACGACGCGGCGGACGTGGTCGTCGTCGACTGCGTGGAGAGGAGAGGGCGTCGCGGGTCGGGGCACGGGAATCTCCTTCGGGTGCGTGTCGTCCCTCACGGGAGGAGGGCTTTCTTCTGGAACAGGAAGTCGGCGAGGTAGCCCTCCTGCGGGTCGACCGGGTCGTAGCCCCTGTCGAACATGTCTCCGCCGAAGACCTTGGTGATGGTGGGCTCCTGGGCGAGCGTCCTGGCCACGTCGGGGTGTTCTCCCACGACCGAGACGATCAGGGAGTGCGAGCACGCCCTGCCCAGTCGGTTCCGGTCCACCCGCGCCACGGCGGTGAAGGGGAAGGGCAGTTCGGTGCGGAACAGTGGGGAGTCGGCGTCGGTGAGGAGAACGGTGGGGCGCAGGAAGGCGGCACCGTCGATCTCGACAAGCAGCGGGGTGCCGCTGTGCCGAGCGGTCACGTCGACGGCGCCGGCCGCCACTTCGCGCTTGATGTGGCGTACCAGGGCGTGCAGTCGGTCGCGGTCGGGGAAGGCGGGGACCCGCGCCCGTGGTGACGTCAGAGGCAGGACGGGGTGGTCGTCGAACGCCTCGGCCAGGCGGGTGGCGGCCGATTCGGCGTCTCCCACGACGGCGAGCGAGCTGACGTTGGTGCACAGCCGGCCGGACCCCTGGAAGGCGAGGCGTGCCAGGCGGGTCCATGTCTCCGGAGCGGGGTCGTCGTCGAGCAGTACGGCCTTGCTCCGGCCGAAGTGGTAGGTCTTCAGGCGCGACGGTTCCAGCGGAGGAGCGTTCTCGCCGGGCCAGACGACCTGGTCGGCGAGGCGGACCCAGGTCTCGGCGTCGCCGTGGCACAGGGAGACGGCTCCGTCGGGCAGCCCGGCTCTGTACAGGGCGGATGCGAAGATCGCGGCGGTGAACGGGTCGCGTTCGGAGGTGTTGACGAGGGTGGGGCGTCGGGCGGCGAGGGTTTGAAGCCACTCGATCTGGATGGTCGGGAAGTTGCCTGGCACCCGCACCATGCAGGTACGGCCCGCGGGGAGCCATGCCCAGGGGGCCGCGACCTCGCCCGTCCGGTAGGCGGAGACGCTGCCGTCCGGCGATTGGGCCGCCATGATGTCCGCCAGCCGGCGCATGTGCGCGGTCACAGCCGTGATGCCTCGCTCCACCCGGAGTCGCGGCAGGCCAGTGGTGTCCGAGATCGCGCGGACGGTCTCGGAGAGCTCGCCGGTCGACAGTTCGCGCTCGATCAGGTCGGCGGCCCGCCGGAAGTAGCCGAACCAGGTGTCGTCGTCGATTTCCCGCAGTTCGCCGGCGACGGCCTCGGCCATCCGCGCTCCCTTGGCGAGCAGGAGTCTGTTCGGCCGGGCCACCTCCGCGACGATCTCACCGCCGCATCCGCTCAGCGGTGTGCGGCGCGTACCCGGATGTTTCTCACGGCCCGTCCAGACGGGCGATTCGAGTACGGCACGGGGCCGGAGCTTCTCCTCAAGCACGGTGGACTTCCGGTGTCGGGGTGGTGGGGAGGACGTCCGGCCGCCGGGCCGGGCGTGGGGGACGGGTGCTCATATCTCGTACCAGCCCTCGTTGTTCCAGGGGTCGGCGGTGAAGTCGAAGCGGACGTGCCGTGTGGACAGGGCGATCAGTGATGCGGAGACGGATCGGTGGGCTCGGCCGGAGACGGTGCGGTCGACAAGGGGGCTGCGCGGATCGCGCTCCGCCGGCACTCCTCGGCCGAGCAGCTCCATCCATCCTTTCCAGGCTGTCTCCGGAGGGGCGCCGGGCCGCGGATCGATGTCCGGGGCGTCGTTCAACGCCCGCAGCACTCCCACGGCACGGTCGTGGCCCTTGTCGTCGAGGCCGTGGAACGTGAGGACGTGGTCGCCCGGTGGGACCTTCCGGTGGGTCAGCTCCCGCCGGTTCCAGCTCCACAGGCAGGCGTCGGCGGGGCCGCAGACCAGAAGGTGGAAACCGCCCATGGCGAGCAGGTCCGGCATCCTCGGCGGAAGCGTTCCGGTCAGGGCGCGCAGCGGGCACAGGCCGCGGCTGGCTCGGGTGCCGGGCGGTGCGGGGGCGGCGGCCTCCGCGCCGTTGACCAGCACGGCCACCTGCGGACCGTTCGGGTCGAGGGCGAGCCAGGTCCCCCCGGCGGCGAGATCAAGGCCGCCCACGAGGCCATGGTGGGGGGCGTCCCAGTGGCGTCCCGGGGGCTTCCAGGCACGGTCCGTGAATTCGTCGCGCACGGCGCCGAGGAGCAGCGGGGATCGCTCCCCGTGTCGGAGTCTGAAGAAGACGGTGCACACGTCCGGTCGTTCCCTTTCGCGCTCGTTCCGTGTTCGTCTGCCACGGAGCGTCCCGACGTGCTCGCGAGGCCGGGCCCGGGGGCCTTCTCGGCGGTTCGCCGAGGGCCGGGGATGTTCAGGGTCGGAGGGCTACCGTGCTCGGACCCTCCGCACGGCGCGTTCGAGGATCGGCCAGGGGTCCACGGGTTCCAGTTCGCCGTCGGCGGCCCGCTCCAGAAGTTCGGCGAAGCAGGCCCGGTACAGAAGGTCGCGCCGGGGGACGCCGGTCTCCTTCTCCAGACGGCGCGCCACTCCCTGTTGCAGGCCGCCGCCGTGGTGGACGGCGATCTTCCTGCGCCAGGCGATCGGCCTGGGCACCCGGGCCGCCATGGCGGTGCGCAGGTGGAACTTCTCCCGCCCTTCCCTGACCTTGCACTCGGGGGCGGTCTCCAAGGCGACGCGCATCACCGGCCAGGACCAGAAGGGGTGGTGCACGGTGGTGCCGTAGGCCAGCGGCATGCGGTTGGACAGTTCGTTGCTCAGCCGGGTGCGGTCCACCGCGGCCAGGACCTGGGCGATCAGCTCGTCTCGGTGACGGTAGGGCCGGTAGAGCCCGGCGTTGATCAGGTCGCTCCCGTAGCCGGTCAGAAGGACCCGGTCGGCTGGAACGGCCGCCAGGCGGTGCACGGAGGTGGCCGTCAGCGCGACCTCCACGGTCTCGGAGTCGACGCTGCCCAGCCAGCGGACGGCCTCCGGGATGGAGGCGATGATCTCGTCCTCGGTCACGTGGACGGGCTTCAGGTCGACGCCCAGCTCCGCGCAGAGTTCGGCCGCGTCGTCCAGCTCGTCGCCCCATGGCGTGGCCACGCTGTAGGGGGTGACCGGCAGCCCGCCGGTCACGGCGAGGTAGGTGACGGTGCCGGAGTCGATGCCGCCGGACAGCAGCGTGGCATAGCGGGTGCCGTTCGGCGCGGTCGTGTGGATCCTGGCGATCTCCGCGGTCAGCGCGTCGAGTTGGGCTTCACCGGCGGCCGATGGATCGTCGCGGTGCGGTGTGTGGAAGTCGCTCAGCGGATCGTGCTCGTCGGCCGTCTCCGTGAGCCAGCCGGTGCGGCCTCGGCGAGTGCGCGAGACGCTGCCGTGGCGCAGGCGGTCGACACCCCGCAGGAGCGTGCCGTGTCCGTGTGCGGGTGGGTCGCCGGTGAGTTCGACGTCCAGTCCGAGGGCGGGTAACACGAGGGGGGCCAGCAGCAGGTCCGTGAAGTACGCGAAACGGCCTCGTAAGCGGTTGGCCGCGTAGTAGACCGGATCCTCGTTGAGGGCCGAGACCCGCACCGTGACCGCTTCCGCGTCGATGCACAGGGTCGAGGTGAAAGCGGTGGCGGGTGCGTACGGGCCCGGCGTCAGGGTGCGCACGTCGAGGGTGACGGACGGAGCGTCCGGCAAGGCCGCCCCCTCGGGCCCGCGGTGGTACACCTGTAGGTCGCCCAGGTCGGTGTGGTGCGACAGCGGGGTGAGGTCCGTGACGGGCGTGTTGGCGACGACGCACCACTTGCTCAGCGGTGCCATGGTCAGGCCTTTCCGATGACGCGCCGCATGCGTTCCTGTGCCTCGCCCGTCGAGAACGCGGTGCGGTGGGATCGCTTGCCCTCCTCGCGTATTCGCCGCAGGCCCTGCACGAAGGGGCCGTTCACACGCGGGCGTGTCGACTGCACCGCCGCCGTGGTGTAGGAGGCGATGCGTCGGCCCGTGTCCAGCGCGCGGTCCAGCAGGGCTTCGGGGGTGGTCACTTCGTGCAGGAGCCGGTCGTTGAGCGCGCGTTCGGCCGACCACTCGCCGGCGGTGTAGAGCATGTCCTGCATCACGCTGCGTCCGGCCACCGCTTCGAGCAGGTAGCCGCCGAAGTTGCAGGCGATGCCGACGCGGAACTCCGGCATCACGAGTTTGGCGGAGCTGCTGCCGATGCGCAGGTCGCAGCAGAGTGCGATCTGCAGGCCGACGCCGATGGCGTAGCCGTCGATGGCGGCCACGACGGGCTTGGACACCCCGGCTATGGTGCTGTACAGGTCGGTGATGTCGTCGATCCAGGCGTCGACCTCGTCGCCGCCGTGGAACTCCGACACCTCGTTGAAGTCGCCTCCGGCGCCGAAGGAACGGCCCGGGCCGCCGTACAGCACCACGCAGGCGACGTCGCCGTTGGCCTCCAGGTCCAGCATCAGCCGCGTCAGCTCGCGCATGCGCGCGCTGCTGAACGGATTCTGCTCGTGTGCCCTGGAGAACTCCACCAGAGCCACTTCTCCCGGAAGGACCTCGCACCTCATGCTCGCCGCCGTGGTGTTGACCGCTGACACGCAACCTCCCGGAACAGGGCGTCGGAACCGGATCGCCGCTTCGAGGGCGATGCATGATTATGCAGTGACAGAGTGCAGGGCGCGGTCGCCGGAGGCCAATAGGCGTCTCAAGTAATGGAAAACGTAGGCTTGTTCCTGCTCTGTTTCTCGCCAATCAAGAACTCGCCTGGACAACATGTGCGATACTCTGCATCATCATGCAGTGAGGGCAGCACCGTCCGGAAGGTGGATCCGCTGCTCGGCGAGAGAGGAACCTCGGCCAGTGCAGGTAGGGAACATGGCTCCGCGAGGCTTTCGCGGTGTGTCGAGGAACATGGGGCTCAAGGACGTCGAGGACGACTTCACGGCCGTCATCTCCGAGGTGCCCGCCCGTTCCGCGGCGGTCTTCACCCGGTCCCGGTTCTCGGGTCCCAGCGTCGTCCTCAGCCGTGCGGCCGCGTCCCGGCACAGCGGTCGCGGCATGGTCGTACTGGCCCGCAACGCGAACGTCGCGACCGGACGCGCCGGAGCCGAGCACGCCGCGGAGGTGCGCCGCCGAGTCGCCGAGATCGTGGGCATCGACCCCGAGGACCTGGTCATCGCCTCCACCGGGGTGATCGGCCGCCCCTACCCGATGGAGAGCATCCGGGCCGGACTCGACGCGCTGGCCTGGCCGTTCCCCGAGGCGGACTTCGTCGCGTCGGCCAAGGCCATGATGACGACCGACACCCGTCCCAAGTGCTTCTCGGTGCGGTGCGGCCAGGCCGTCATCACCGGCATCGCCAAGGGCGTGGGCATGATCGAGCCGAACATGGCCACGCTGCTGACGTTCTTCTTCACCGACGCGGACGTGCCGGCCGACGAGTTGGACGCAGTGTTCCGGCGTGTGGTGGACCGGACCTTCAACGCGCTCAGCATCGACACGGACACCTCCACCAGCGACACCGCGGCGGTCTTCGCCAACGGGCTGGCCGGTGCCGTCGACCCGGTCGCTTTCGAGGCGGCGCTGTACGAGTGCGCCTTGCACCTGGTGCGGGACATCGCCTCGGACGGCGAGGGCGCCGGCAAGCTGATCGAGGTCCGGGTCACCGGCGCCCGTGACGACGCCCAGGCCAAGCGGGTGGGCAAGAGCGTCGTCAACTCCCCACTCGTCAAGACCGCCGTGCACGGCAGCGATCCGAACTGGGGCCGCGTGGCCATGGCCATCGGCAAGCTCGACCAGGAGACGGACATCGAGCCGAACCGGGTCCGCATCCGGTTCGGCGACCTTGTGATGTACCCCGAGGAGCCCGACGACGCCCTGCTCGAGGAGGCCGCCGCGTACCTCTCCGGGGACGAGGTGGTCATCGGGGTCGAGTTGGGCATCGCCGACGGGGCGTTCACCGTCTACGGCTGTGACCTCACCGAGGGCTACGTGAAGATCAACGCCGACTACACCACCTGACGAGGACGGGCGCACATGGGTTTCTCCCCGTTACGGCTCGATCGCGTCCACACCGTGGAGCGCGCCGCGGACCTGCCCCGTCGGGAGTGGGACGCCCTGGCCCGCCCGTCCGATGTGTTCCTGACGACCCGCTGGCTCGACGTGGTGGAGAACACCGCGGGCGTCCCCATGGCGTACCTGTGGACCGAGCGCGACGGTGTGCCGGTCGCGGCCCTGGCCACCGCGTCGGCCACCGCGTCGGTCCCCTGGACGCTGGGTCGGCCCGATGTGGTCCTGCGCAACAGCGCCGAGGCCGGCCTGCCGGGAGCGGCCGGTTTCCTGGCGGGCCTGGGCGGGGACGCGACCACGGCGCTGATGCCCTCCGTGGTGGCCGGCGGCCGGCACGTGGGCAACACACGGATCCTGTACGGGGCGCGGGCCACCGACGAAGACCTGGAGGCGCTGGTCACCGCCGCCGAGGCACGGGCGCGTGACCTGGGAGCGGCCAGTGTCGCCTTCCTCTATCTGGACGAGACCGACCGCCGGCTGGCCGCGGTGCTGGGCGCGCGCGGCTACGCGGGCTGCGTCTCGGGCCGCCACAGTTCCCTGAGCGTCCCCGCGGACGGGTTCGACGGGTACCTGGCGTCCCTGCCGCGCAAGCGGCGGGTGTCGGTCGCCGCCGAGCGCCGCAGGCTCCGTGAGGCGGGTGTCGACGTCCGCCTCGAATCCCTCGACGGTGCCGACCTGCCGCGCTTCGCGGCACTGGAGGCGGAACTGCTGCGCAAGTACGGCATCGAGTGGCGCGCCGACCAGTCCCTACCGCAGTTGCGGCAGGTGCGCGACCGCTTCGGCGACGACGCGTTCGCGGTCGTCGCCCGGGACGGCGGGGAGATCCGCGGCTTCGGACTGATCCTGCGCCACGGCGGCCACTGGTACGCGCGGCAGACCGGCTACGACTACGCCTACCAGCGGCGCACCGGGCTTCCCCTGTACTTCGAGCTGCTCTACTACCGGCTGGTGGAGGAAGCCGCCGCCGCAGGTGTCCCCGTCATCCACTACGGGCTGGGCAGCGAGGACACCAAGCGCTCGCGCGGCTGCACCGCGACGGACCAGTACTGCCTCCTGCTGCGGTTGTGATCCGGGCCCCGGCTTCCCGGATCGGAGGAACATCACGGAAGGGAGCGGCGTGCTGCGCGGCAGACATCCCCGGAGTGTGTTCGCCGTCGTCGAGAGCAACCTGGGGCCCTTCGGGCTCGCCCCGCTGCGGGCGGCCCGGGAGCAGGGCCTGCGGACGGCCTTCGTCACCGGCGACGTCACCCGGTACACCCCCGACGCCCGGGCCCGGGAGGCGCTCACGGCCTGCGTCGACGACCTGATCGAGGCGGACACCCACGACAGCGCCGCCGTGGTGGCCGCCCTGAACGGGGCCTACGGCGAAGGCGGGTTGCGAGGGGTCTACTCCACCACCGACTACAGCGTCCCGGTCGTCGCCGAGGCCGCCCGAGCCCTGGGTCTTCCCGGGCTCTCCCCGTCCGCGGCGCACGTCGCGCGCAACAAGCTGAGCACCCGGCGCGCCGCCGAGCGGGCGCGCGTGCCCGTGCCCGCCTGGGCCTGGGCCCGCACCGAGGACGAGGCGGTGACCGCCGCGCGGCGCATCGGCACGCCCTGCGTCGTCAAACCGATGACCGAAGCGGGAAGTGTGGGCGTCAGACTGTGCCGCACGGAGCGGGAGGTGGCGGCGCACTTCCGTGTCATCGCCTCCGAGCCCACCGACTACCGCGGCGGCCGGCGTCCGCCGGGCGTCCTGGTCGAGGAGTACCTGGTCGGCTACGAGGTGAGCGTGGAGTCGGTGACCGTCGACGGCGGGCGCACCGTGATCGGGGTGACGGACAAGGCGTTGGGGCCGCACCCGCACTTCGTCGAACTCGGCGAGACCTTCCCCTCCATCCTTCCGGCAGACGTCCAGGAGGAGTGCGTCGGCATTGCGCTCGCCGCTCTGGACGCGGTGGGGCACGACTTCGGCGCCGCACACGTCGAGATCAAGATGACCGCGGCGGGGCCCAGGCTCGTCGAGGTCAACGCCCGCGTACCCGGCGCCCAGATCACCCGGCTCGTCCGCGAGAGCACGGGAATGGACCTGCAACACGAGATGGTGCGCCTGCACACCGGGCAGACGCCGAACCTGCGCAGACGGCGGTCGGGGGCGGCCGCGTCCCGTTACCTCACCGCGTCCCGCGCCGGTACGGTGCGCGCGCTCCACGGCGCCGACCTGGCCCGGCGCAGCCCCGGGGTCGTGCTGGTGGACCTGTACGCGGCGGAGGGGGCGACGGTGCGGGAGGCCCGGGACAACGTCGACGTGTTGGGGAGCGTCGTCACCGTGGGCCGGGACGGCGGGGAAGCGGCGCGTCGAGCCGACGCCGCGGTGGGGCAGTTGGGAATCGAGGTGGAGTGATGGCCGGCGACGCACCTGCCGGGGGTCTCGTCCCGCGAGCCGTGCCGTGAGCCGCGCGGAGGCCGGGAACGAACGGCACCGCGCGGCCGTCTCCGGCGGCATCCTCCCACGCGGTCCGGGAGTCGGCTGGTTCGGCGCGGCGGGCTTCGTCAACGCCCTGGGCACAGGGTTCTTCTATCCGTTCTCCCTGCTCTTCTTCACCGGGGTGTCCGGCCTTCCCATGAGCACCGTGGGCGTGGTCCTGACCGCCACCGCCCTGGCCGCCCTGCCGGGCCTGTTCGCCGTCGGAAGGCTCGTGGACCGGTTCGGGCCACGCTCGGTGATCATCGTGTCGGCCCTGGTGCGCGGCGGCTGCTTCGTCGGTTTCGTCTCGATGCCGGGCCTCGTCCCGTTGGCGCTCTGCAGTGTCGTCCTGGCCCTCGGCAATCGTGCCGAGCAGGCGGCGGCCCCGCTCCTGGCGGTCGGGCTGGCCGCCGAAGGCCAGGGCAGCCGGTGGCTCGCCCTGTCCCGGGTGGTCTTCAACGCCGGGGTGGGGGCGGGAGCGCTGCTGGCCGGACTCCTGATCGTCGACACGGCGTCGGGTTTCGTCCTCCTCGGCGTGATCAACGCCGCCGGCTTCCTGCTGGCCGCGGTTCTCTACTTCAAGGTGCCCGCGGCCGTGGCCGACCGCCGGAGCGCTGCCCGCCGGCCGTCGAGGCGACACGACCGCCCCTGGCGCGACCTGCTCTTCCTGCGGGTGGCCGGCGCCAACGCCCTGCTGTGGATGGCCGCGCTCGTCATGGAGAGCGCACTGCCGGTCTTCGTCCTGCGGGAGCTCGACCTGCCGTCGTGGACGGTCGGCGCCCTGTTCGCGGTCAACACCGCGTTGCTCGTCCTGCTCCAGCTACCGGTGAGCCGCGTGCTGGACCGCTTCCGGCCGGGCCCGGTGCTCGCGTTCGGCGGCTTGTCGTACATCGTGCTGTACGTGGGGGCGGCGCTGGCCTCGTCCGCTCCGCAGCACGTCCGGTCGGCCGTCCTGATCGGTGCCATGGCGGTCTACACCCTGGGGGAGATGGCGGTGTCCCAGGCGGGTCTGGTGCTTCTGACGGGGATTCCGCCGAAGCGGTCGCAGGGCTCGTACCTGGCCTTCAACCAGGTGTTCATCGGTACGGCCACCGCGTTCGTCCCCCTGATCTCGACCAGCGCGCTGGAGAGCCGGCCCGCCGTACTGTGGTGGGTCCTCACGGGCGTGAGCGTGACGGCCGCCGCCTTGGCCGTACGGTGCCGGCCGCGGGGGGACGGGGAGGCCGGCGCGCCGGGCGGCGGGGGCGGCGCTTCCGAGCAGCGCCGCGGAACGACGGTCTGAGCGGCGCCCCGTCGTTCCCGTCGCGGCCCCGCGGGGGGCCGCCGACGGGCCCCTGGCCCGCGGTGTCCGGCGCCGTGGGGGAGCCTCAGCCCGCCGGCTCCGCCTTGTAGGTGTACTCGGCCATGACGCGGCGCGCCGCCGCCCGGACGCTCCGCTCGTCCGGGCCGGTCAGCCGGAATCGGCCGGGAACGTGGAAGTAGCCCCCGGTCCCGTCGAACACCTCGCCGACGGCGGGCAGCACCTCCGCGTACACCTGGGGCACCACGGACGCCATCGACGTACACGACACGATCCGGCTCGGCAGCCGGGTGGGCTCCGGGAACACGACCCACCCGACGGTGACGGAGTCGGGGAAGCGGCTCCCCTCGGTCTCGAGCGGTAGGCCGACCGAACTGCGGAAGGTCTCGGTCATCAGGTCGATGCCGTGGAAGTCGCGGTGCACGAAGGGCACTTCCGCACCGCCGGGGCGCAGTCCCACCTCCAGGAAGAGGAGCTCTCCGGTGGGGCGGCGGATCACCTCCAGGTGGAAGCAGCCGTCCTTCAGCCCCAGCGCGGTGACGCACTCGACCGCGAAGTCGGCGATGCGCGTGCGCAGCGGCCCGGGGTCGAGGACGACCGATCCGAGCGGCAGCCCCCGGGCGAAGTCCAACGGGGTGTTGGCGTAGCCGGAGACGCTCATGAAGTGCCTCCGTCCTCCGGAGAGCACCCCGTCCGCGTGGTAGATCTCGTTGGAGACGTACTCCTCGCACTCGTGGGAGTCCGGTTCGGTCAGCGCGGCCAGTTCGGCCGCCAGGACCTCGCGGTCGTGGATGACGCGCACCCCGGCGGACCCCGCCCCGGAGCGCGGTTTGAGGACGACGGGCAGCCCGACCGCCGCCTCCACCTCGGCGACCGAGGAATCGGGACCGACCGGCACGAACCGGGGCACCGGAACACCGGCCGCGGACAGGCGCCGCTTCATCTCGACCTTGTCCTTGAAGCCCCGCACCAGGTCGTGTGATGGTCCGGGAACCCCCAGGGAGTCCCGGACCGCGGCGGCGGTCAGCACGTCGTACTCCGAGAGTCCGGCCACTCCGTCGAACGCCCCGTACCGCCCGGCCAGTTCCCGTGCCGCCCGGAGGACGGCGTCGACCGTCAGGGACGGCACCACCGC
This sequence comes from Streptomyces desertarenae, assembly GCF_042681365.1. Lineage (NCBI taxonomy): Bacteria > Bacillati > Actinomycetota > Actinomycetes > Kitasatosporales > Streptomycetaceae > Streptomyces > Streptomyces desertarenae. Next base: position 26,271 of record NZ_JBHUFU010000009.1, read on the forward strand.
GACCCGTCCCGGATCGGTCGCTTCCAGGGCGGCCACACAGTCGGACGGGGTGACGTAGGAGAGGTCGCAGGCGTGCCCGGCGCAGTGGCGGGCGTGGTCGGCGTCCTCGTCGTCGTAGCGGTTGATCACCAGGTAGTGCGCGCGGTCGGCAGGGGACATGTGTGCTCTTCCGTCGGCTTCTCGGTCGGCGTTCCCGCTCAGCGGAGCGAGGCGGGCAGGCAGGGGGCGAAATCGGCTTCGGAGACGGGGTGGAACCATCGCGCGTACGCGCCGGGCGACGGTGGTGTCGTGTCGGTGAAGTCCGCGGTGTTCGGTTCGCCGTGGGCGCCCAGGCGGTGCCACAGGTCGGTGCAGTAGTCCGGCATCAGGGGGTGGCCGAGCAGGGCGACGCCCTTCAACCACCAGTAGTGCCAGTCGGGGGTGTCGCCGCCGTCGGCGAAGGCGTCGATCCACGAGTCGAGCACCGCGCAGGTCTCGACCAGACGGACGGTCGGCCCGTCCAGCGCGCGCTCCATCCGTTCCAGCCGGTCGTTCAGCGCGGTCAGTACGCGCCCGGGGAGGGGGCCGGGGACTTCGGGACGGGACTTCCACGCCGCCTCGACCCGGCTCTCCAGTTCCCCGGCCAGCCGGCCGTTGACGTGGGCGAGGAACTCCCTGACCACGAAGTCGGTCTGCCGTGTCTCCGGACTGACCAGGGCGAGGTAGTGGCGTGTGGCGTCCACCGGAAGTCCGGGCACGCGGGCGACGGTCGAGGCACGGATCGCGTGCTTTCTGCTGGTGGAGAACTTCTCGCCCTCCAGTAGATGGAACTCGTTGATCAGGCAGCGGTCGTACGGCCTGGTGTCGCCGTGTACGAGGGCGACGGCGTTGATGCACAGCACGGTCGGCACGATGTTGTCGCTGCCGAGGCTGGTCACGGTCACCACGTCCGACAAGGGGGAGAAGGAGTTGGCCTCGGCTCCGATCCGCCGCCGGTGCAGCTCGCCCATGAGCCGCGCGAACATGAAGCATCCGGCGTACGAGAACAGCGAGGCCGGGACGGGGCCGTGGCCCGGGTGTCCGGGCAGGTGCCCGGGCAGCGGCATGCCCCAGCGCTCGGGCACCGACAGCCGGAAACCGCCGCCGCACCGGCGCACCAGCGCACGGACCGTGTCGCGGTGGCGCTCCGCGAGGTCCAGCCGGTCGAACTCGGTCTCCAGTTCGGCGGGCGTCACGGTGCGGACGAAGAGGGATTCGACGTCCCGCCACTCCCAGTGCTCCTCGTCCTCGGCGAACCGGGCCCGGGGACCGGTGATCTCCTCGGGACGGAAATGAGCGCCGCACTCCTCGCAGAAGTAGCCGGCCACCTCGGCCCCGCAGTCGGGGCAGCCGCCCAGGAGCAGAGGTCCGATGACGAACCGGCCGCCGCCGGGGTCGTAGGGCATGCGTTCGGTGCGGGTGACGATCGCGCCCCGCTCCCGCAGGCGGCGCACACAGGAGTCGATCTCCTCGCGGAACTCGGTGTGCCAGGGCTCCTCCACGGGGTCGACGAAGGTGTCGATCCCGATGCGCAACGCCTCCAGGTCCGTGCGTATCTCGCGGTGGTAGTGGGAGGCGACCGTCATCGGGTCGGTGCCGCTCGTCCTGGCCTTCATCGCCACCCACGGTTCGTAGGCGTCGGTTCCGGTCATCACGACCGGCAGGTCGCCGCGCAGGCGCAGGAAGCGGGCCAGCACGTCGGTGCGGAGGAAGGGGCCCGCGATGTGACCGAGGTGGAGCGGCCCGTTGGGGGTCGGTTCCGAGGGAGCCAGCAGGTAGTGCCGGGGCACTCGTCGGGTGGAGAGCAAGCGGGTCTCCTAACGGAAGTCGAGAAGGTCGAGGGCGCGGTCGGCGATGGCCGGGGCGAGCCGGAATCCGGAGCCCGCCCCGCCGGTCGCCAGGACCGCGTCGTTCCGGCCGTCCAGGGGGACCGTGAGCGGACGGAAGTCGGGCGCGTAGACGTCCGCTCCCACCCGGCCGCCGACGACGTCGCCGCGGAAGCCCGGCAGGTGGTCGCCGCGGACGGCGTCCAGCTCGGCCCGGTCCGGACCGGTGGCGTACAACTCGGTGCGGCCGGGAGGGCAGTCCCAGTGGGTGCTGGTGATGCTGCACCACCAGTCCGTCCCGCCCCCCGCAGCGGGCAGCAGGAAGGCGTCCGGCTCGTCGACGACCAACAGTGGCCGGGGGCCCGCCGGCTCCGTGCCGCGGCCGGGAGGTGTGGCCCGCAGCCGGTAGGCGACGATCTTCTTGGTGCGGGCCCCGTGCCGTCGGGCGGTCCGCGCGAACGGCCCGTGCAGCGCCCAGGCTCCCGGCGCCGCCAGCACCTTGCGGGCTCGCAGCTCGCCGCCGTCCTCCGCCACGAGGCGCCACCCGTCGGGGCAGGGCAGGACGGCTCGTACGGTGAAGCCCTCGACCAGGGCGTTGCCGGGGCGCCCGGTCAGCGGGGCCAGTAGCTGCCGCACCGCGGCGGCCGGCTCCACCACCCGGGCGGGAGCCGAGCGCAGCAGCACCGTGCCCGGGGCCGCCGGCAGTGGGCCGAACGGCTCCGCCAGACGCGCCTTCTCCCCGGGGTCGCAGGGCGTCAGCCGGTCGCCGACCAGTTGCCCGTCGGCGGCGGCGACCCCGTCCTCGGGGACCAGCCAGTACGTCGGAACCCGCCGGCCGCGCAGTGCCGGGGCGACCTGCTCCAGCAGCGTCGACAGCCGGAGGCTCCTGGCGGCCAGGGAACGCTGCTCGGCCGTCCGGCCCGCGGGAATGTCGACGGCGAGCGAGAGGTCGGTCGAGCCGTCGTGCGCCGTGCCGGAGCAGACCGCCAGCAGGGACGCGTCCGGGCGTCTCGCCGCGGCCAGGGCGACCGCCGTGGCGCCGATGATCCCCGTGCCGATCACCGCCAGGTCGTGGATCCGTTCGGCGGCACCCATCTACGGCTGCCACCACAGCGACACGACGGTCATCTCCTCCGGTCCGGCGTGGAGTCGGTGGACCTCGCCGCCGGGCAGGGCGACCAGCGCGCCGGGCCCGACGACGTGCTCGCGATCGCCGCAGCGGACCCGGCCGTGCCCGCTCTGCACCAGCCACATCTCGTGCGATTGGTGGCTGTCGGGCGGTGTGGCCGATCCGGCGGGAACGGTGAACACGGCCAGGTTCACCGGCAGCCGCCCGACAGCCGTGAGGACTTCGGCGGCGTCCAGGTCGGCGTCGCGGCCAAAGGTGCCGGTCTCATCGGTCTCGGGAGGCAGGAACCGCAGCAGCACGGAACGTCCGGATGGGGTGGGCTGGGCCGTCACGGGGTCACACTTCCCTTCGGGCGGGTGCCGGTCGCGTCGCGGATGCTGTCGAGGATCACCTTGCTGCGCCAGGCCACCAGGCTGAGGTTGGGATCGGCGACGCCGAAGGCGTGCCGGGCGCCGTTCTGGAGGTAGATGCGGTGTTCGTCGGGTCCGTCCCACTCCACGGAGAAGTCCTCGCGGACCACGGGCGCTCCGTCGGCCATGCGCAGCCGGGGGGCCAGCGGGGCGGTGCACGGCGCCGGGTGCTGTTCGTAGCCGGTGGCCAGCACCACGGCGTCGGCGTCCAGCGAGGTCACCGAGTCCACCGATTTGAGGGTCAGTCGGTAGCCGTCGTCCACGGCGGCGGCCCCGACCACCTCGTAGCCCGGCAGCAGGTCGATGAAGCCGGTCCGGCCCTCCACGTGGGTGGCGAGGTAGATCCGCTGGTAGATCTCGGCGAGCAGTGATTCGCTGATGCCGTCGGAGGTGTACCTGCGCTCCCGCAGCAGGACCGTGCGTTCGGCGGGTGAGCGGCCGAAGAACTCGCGCGCCGCCTCCGGGTGGTACAGGTGGTTGGCGAAGGCGGACTCGTCCAGCGGGACGAAGCCCGGTCTGCGGCTCACCCAGGCGATGTGCTCCGCGGTGCCGGCGGCCAGCAGGTGGCGGACGATCTCGGCACCGCTCTGGCCTCCGCCGACCACGGCCACCCGCCGCCCCGGCAGGACCGCCTCGTGCCGCAGGAAGTTCTCGGCGTGGAAGACGCGCTCCCCCAGGTGCTCGCGGAACACGGCGGGGACGGCCGGTGTGCCGCCGGTGCCCAGCACCAGGTGCCGTCCCCGGAAGGCGCCGTGGTCGGTGAGTGCTTCGAAGTGGTCGCCGCGGAAGTGCACCTCGCGCACCTCGTGGCCGAACCGGACGGTCGGCAGGCGCCGCGCCGCCCAGGCGAGGTACTCGTTGTACTCCGCCCGGTGCACCGCGGGGAACCGGGCGCTGAGGAAGTCGTAGAACCGCCCGGTGGAGACCAGGAACGACGGGAAGGAGTAGTCGCTGGTGGGGTCCACGGGCGTGACGAGGTCCTTCAGCGGCGATATCTGGATCACCGCGCCGGGGAGCAGCAGACCGGGGTGCCAGGCGAATTCCCGCTGCCGTTCCAGGTGGATCCCGCGCAGTCCGGGCACCGCCTCGGCCTGCGCGGCCAGGCTGAGGTTGGCCGGTCCGGCGCCGATCGCCACGTAGTCCGTCACCTCGGGATCCGGTGTCTCAGGCATGTGTGTCCCCCGCGGGGTTGACCTGTAAGGTCTCGTCGATGCGCCGCCGCAGTTCTGTCGCGGCCTCGTGCGATTCGGCGGTGAAGACGGCCCAGCCGATCCGGCAGCGGAAGTCCGTCGGCGGGTGGATCGGGTCGCCGGGTGCGAGGTCGATCCGGGCCTGGCGGACTCCGGGGAGCGCCAGGACGTCGGCCAGTCCGGCGGCGCCGGTGAACCGGTCGGCGTCGGGCGCGGTGAAGAAGTGGATGCCCGCGACCGGCGCGGCCGGGGTGAGCGTCCCGGCCGCTTCCGGAGTCTCGCCCAGCAGGGCGGCGAGCCACACACGGGCCAGGTCGACGCCCCGGGCCAGCTTCACCAGATCGGTGATCCGGTCCCCGCCCATCCGGGCCCCGATCTCGACCAGCACCGGCCCGTGCTCGGTGATCCGCACCTCGCAGTGGAAGGGTCCGACGGTCAGCTCGACGGCGCGGACCACGTCCTCGACGTAGGCGCCGATCTCCTCCTCCAGCCCGGCAGGCAGCGGAGCGGGCACGGTGTGCCCCAGCTCGACGAAGTGGGGCTCCGGGCCGAGGATCTTCTCGGTGACGGCCACCACCGTCGCCCGCCCGTCGAGCACGTACCCCTCGACGCTGTACTCGGGACCCGCCAGGTACTCCTCGACCAGTGCCCTCTCCCCCATCGGGCGGCCGAGGTCGATGAAGGAGTCACCGCTCAACCTCTGGTAGGCCGCGGCGAGTTCGGCCGGGTTGCGGGCGAGTGTCACATGGAGGCTGCCGGACTGGTCGACGGGCTTGAGCACGCACGGGAACCCGACGTGCTCGCCGGCCTTCGGCAGTTGTTCCGCGTCCGTCACCTCGATGAACCGCGGGCAGCGCAGCCCGGCCGCGGCGACCGCCTCGCGCATCCGCGCCTTGTCCCGTACCCGGTCCACCACGGCCACGTCGAGGCCGCGCAGGCCGAGGTCCGCGGCGATCCGTGCGGCTGCCGGCACGTACACGTCGCAGCCGGGGAAGACCGCCGACACCGGTTTGCGCGCGTGCAGTTCGCGCACCGCCGACAACAGCGCCGCGGAGTCGTTGGTCTCCACGGTCACCGATTCCTCGATCCGGTCGCGCAGTTCTTCCGGAATGGTCCGGTCCGCCGTGTCGGCGCTGGCGATGACGACCCGATGGCCCTGGCGGAGCGCCTCCTGCGCCAGCAGCGCGCCTCCGGAGACCGCTTCGACCACCAGGACGCGTGGTGGGGACGTGGGTGAGGGCGTGAGTGGTTCGGGCATGTCGACCACGGGTGGTGTGTCCTTCCGGAGAGGTTCCACAGTGACGGTGCCGCCCCGGGCCTGGCCGGGATCCGTCCCGCCGGCCGTCGAGGAGGCGAGGGCGGGGCGCCGAGAGGCTCTTGTGAGCGACGGCGACAGCACCAGCGTGAGCAGCAGCGCCCCGACGGCCGCGATCTGCAGCACGAGGCTCGGACTCGCGTGCTGTCCGAGCACTGCCAAGGTGGCGCCGGCCAGTGGCACGGGGGCGACGGCCAGCAGGCCGAAGACGGTGACGGTGCTGCCGAAGACCTCTGTCGGCACCCGCTCGGCCCTGCTGGTGCGCATGTACACGCTGAACAACGAGTCGAGGGCGAGGAACACCCCGAGACAGGCTCCGAAGAGGGTCATGGTGGGTGCGAGGGTCAGGGCCAGGCAGGCTCCGCCCGAGGCCAGCGCCGTACCGATGCCGTACCACGCCAGTCCGAAGCGCCGGATCAGGTACGGGGCGGCCCCGACCACCACGACGGAGACGACGCCCGCGGCGGAGTAGACGAAGCTCAGTCCGCTGGCGGAGACTCCGAAGGCCGTCGAGACCAGCTCCGCGGCGCTGCCGGTGACGAGGCCGAGCAGGTAGTTCAGCAGCATGGTCAGGACCACCACCGACCGCAGCAGCGGATCGCCGAGGCTGTGCCGCACGCCCGACAGCAGCCGGACCCGTCCACCGGTGGTCCGCGTGGTGGGCAGGGACCGGTCGAGCAGCAGGCCGGCGGCGTAGCCTGCGCTCGTGGCGAGGACCAGTGCCACGGGCGGCGCGAGCAGCAGCAGGCCGCCGAGTGCCGGGGCGGCGATGATCGCCGCCTGTTCCAGCGCGGTGAGCGCGGACTGGACCCCGGCCGCCCGCTCCGGTGCGGCGAGCAGTTTGCCGGCCTTCTCGCCGGCCACGAACGTCGGCTCGAACAGCACGCCCGCGATCACGGCGAAGGTCAGGACGGCGGGCAGCGCCGACTCCGGCCGGGCCACGATCGCCAGCGAGCAGACCGCACCGACTCCCAGCCGTACCGCGTCGCAGAGTATGAAGACGTGCTTGATGGACAGCCTGTCCAGCAGGGGGCCGGCCCCGGCGAGCGAGACCAGCCGCGGGGTCCACAGCAGAGCGACCGCCGTTCCGGACCAGCTCACGTCGCCGGTCATGCGGTAGCAGAGCAGGGGGGTGCCGAACAGCAGCAGATTGTCGGCCAGCCACCCGACGGTGCGCAGGCTCAGGTACAGGATCATGCCCCGCGCGCCTTCAGTGTCCGATTCCGCCCCCTCGCCGGCTCGTGCGCGGCGAGAGGCGACGGGTGTGAGCGGGGTAACCCCGCCTCGCTGTGGTCGTCTCCCGTGTTCGGATCGGGGGGCGGCACAATCCTCCCGCTCTCCGCCGATCCCCTTGCGCCGCCATGCCTGCTCCCGGCCATACCGCTCCTGAAGTCCGGTGAATCGGATTTCCGCACAGCGCCCCCCCGGGCGGCCTCGCAGCACGCTACCATTTCCGCCGCATCACGGGTTTGTTTCTTGCCATGCGGCGATATCGGGATGCCGTTCCTTGACAGACTCGCCGGGGTTCAATGAGCATGGGACCGGCCGGAGGGGGCCCGGGCTTTCTGCCGCCTTCCCCCTGGGCTATTGAGTCGCATGCCGATCAGACCATCGGCCTGGATTCCCGTTTCGCGCACCGACCACAGGGTGCGGCGGGCCGAAACGGCATCGGCGATTTTGCTCTATTGCATTCGCTTCGCCGTCCGCATCGTACTCACCTCACAGGGGACATGTGATGAGTCGCTATGTGCTCGACAGTAACGAGAAGTCAGGCATACGGGATCTGGCCTACAAACTCCTGGTGAACTCCCGCCCGTGGGACGCGGTTCGCTCCGTGGAGGAACTGCGCCGCGAAGCCGAGGAATTACCCGTGGGGCTGCGCCGTTTCATGGCCGAGGCCCGGGTGAAGGAGGAGCCTCTGATCGCCGTGGCCAACCTCCCGGTCTCGGAGGACCTTCCTCCCACTCCCGAGTCCTGGCAGGAGGCCCACCGGAACGAGGCCGGCCTGCTGGAGGAGGTCGTCCTGCTGTTGTGCGCCTCGCTCCTCGGGGATCCGTTCGGCTGGGCCGGGAGCCAGGGCGGTCGGCTGGTGCACGACGTCTGCCCCTCCCGCGGCATGGAGGAGTCGCTCACCAACGCCAGCAGCCGGGCCGCGCTGAACCTGCACACCGAGGACGTGTTCCACTCCTGTCGCGGCGACTACGTCTCGCTTCTCTGCCTGCGGAACCCCGACCGGGTGGGCACGACGATCTCACGCATCGCCGCCCCCGACCGCCTGCGGGAACTGACCGCCCTGTGGGACGATCGATTCCGTTTCTTCCCGGACGACGCCCATTTCGCCGACTCCGCCGAAGTCGACCTGGACGGACGGCGGTTCGAGTGGGGGCCTGTGCTCTTCGGTCCCAAGGACGACCCTTACCTGCGCATCGATCCGGACTTCACCCGGCCCGAACCCGGCGACGACCAGGCGGAGCGGTCCCTGCGCGCGTGCGAGGCACACCTCGCCGACGCGGCCGAGCGAATCGTGCTGGAACCCGGCGAGGCGCTCTTCGTCGACAACTACCGGGTCGTGCACGGCAGGGAGACGTTCACCCCTCGCTACGATGGCACCGATCGGTGGCTGAAGCGCACCAACCTGATCCGCGACATTCGGCGTGCCTACATCCACCAGCGTTCCCGTTCCCGGGTGCTGAGCTGACGTCCTCGCTCCCGCATATCCCGACCACCCGCGACAGACGCCGGGGCACGCCCGAGGGCACCGGCCGACAAGGAGAGTTCGCCCGTGACGCCCCCTCACGACGTTACCGCAGGCCACCGCCAGGGCACTGCCCCGGCTCTGCTGCTGATGGTCGCCGTCACAGCGGTGTGGGGGTCCACCTTCGTCGTCATCCAGGACGCGGTCGACCGGATGCCCGCGAGCGGCTTCAACACCGCCCGTTTCGCGGTGGCCGCCCTGGTGCTCGTCGCGCTCCGGCCGCGGTCCTTACTCGCCCTGGACCGAGGCGGCGTCCTGCGGGGTGTGTTGCTGGGCACCGCCCTGGCCGCGACCTACCTGCTCCAGGCGTACGGCCTGCAGCACACCTCGTCGACCGTCTCCGCCTTCATCACCGGCATGTTCGTCGTCTTCACCCCGCTGATCAGCGCTGTGGTGCTGCGCAAACGGCTGGCAGCCGCCACCTGGGCGGGCACGGGGCTGGCCGTGGTGGGCCTGGCCCTGCTGACCCTGCGCGGCTTCGCCATCGGCCACGGTGAGGCACTGACCCTTCTCTGCGCCTTCTGCCTGGCCCTGCAGATCGTCGGCACCGGCGAGTGGGTGACCGGCCGCGACCCGTACGCCCTCGTCGTCGTCCAGCTGCTCACGGTGACGGTGCTGTGCGGAGCCGCCTCGGTGCCGGACGGGTTCCGCGTGGTCCCCCCGGACGCCTCCGCGTGGTTCGGCGTCCTGATGACGGGAGTGCTGGCGACCGCGGTCGCCATCGTCGTCCAGACCTGGGCGCAGACCCGGATCAGCGCGGTCCGGGTGGCCGTGGTGATGACCATGGAACCGGTGTTCGCCGCCCTGATCGGACGGCTGGTCGGCGACTGTCTGACCCTGGTGCAGATGGCGGGCGCGGCGCTGGTCCTGATCGCGATGTACGTGGTCGAACTGGGTTCGGCCGGCCGCGACCGGCCCCAAGCGCCCCGCCGGCACCGGCTGGAGAAACCGCCCGTCGACCTCTCCTCCGCCGGTGGGGCCTGAGCGGTGTGTGCCCCGTGACCACGAAGCCGCTCGCCGCTACGGCGGACCGTACCCCTTGCAAGGAGACACTGATCCACCGATGACCGACATCGCCACCCGGACCCCGCCCACCGAAGTGCTCTTCCCGGAGGGAACCCTCCACGCGAAGGCACGGGTCCAACGGGTCGAACACGACGCCGACGGCAGGCTGCTGCTCGTCACGGACCGCACCCCGTTTCATCCCTTGGACCACACCTGGCCCGACCAGCCGGCCGACCGGGGAACCGTGGTCTTCGGCGGTACGCGTCACACCGTGATCGACGCCGTCACCGGGGCCGTCGGCCCCGGGGCCGTCGGCCCCGGGGCCGAGGAACTCCTCACCGGAGGGGACATCCCGGTGCGCCGGGGAGACCCGGACTGGTCGTTCGTGGTCGTCCACGTGCTCGACCGGCCGGAGGACGGCACGGCGCCACCGGCCGTCGGGCAGGAGGTCGACCTGGCCGTGGACGGGGAGCACCGGGCGGGCCTCAGCGCCGGGCACTCCGCATGCCACCTTGTCTCGCTCGCCCTGAACGAGCGGACGGCGGATCTGTGGTCGAAGAAACCGCCGCGCCTGGACTGCCTGGGCAACCCCGACTTCGACCAGACGGCGATCGCGGAGTCCCGGATCCTGCCCTACGGCAGTGTCGACAGGTACCGGCTCGGCAAGTCGCTGCGCAAGGCCGGGTTCGCCGCCGCCGTCCTGGCGGAACGGCTCGCCGAGCTCCAGGACGCCGTGAACGGGCAGGTGGCCGCCTGGATCGCGGCCGGGGGCGCGGCGCGCATCGACCGCGAGGAATCCCACCTGTCCGCCCGCCGCTGGTGGACCTGCGACCTGCCGAGCGGCCGGGCGCGCATCCCGTGCGGCGGCACCCATGTCGCCTCGACGGCCGACCTGGGGTCCGTCACCGTCACCCTCGACCTGTCCCCCGGCGAGTTGACCGTACGGACCCGGGTGGCTCCCTGAGAGCACGTCCGCCGCCGGCGCCGGTACTGCCGGCGGCGGACGGATGCCCGGTGGCCGGAGTGATCCCGGGCGCGGCGGATGTCCTCGTGGGTCTGCGGGCTTTCCTCAGCGCGTGCACGTTGTCGCGGCGCTGTAGGCGTACAGGGCGACGAAGCCGACCACGCAGGCGAGGATCATCCGGGACACGTGGAGCGGTACGACGGTCTGCGAACGCGCCGGAGCGGTGGTGCCTCCGTCCAGGACGCGGCCCGCGCGGAGCAGGATTCCGTCCCCGCGTCCCGAGGGGGCGAGGCTGATCCGGCGCTGCACGTGTTCCCCTGGATGACCACACCCCCGGACCGGTTCCGGTACACGGTGTGCCGACGCCAGAGCACATCTGCTAACTGCGCTGCTGTTTCTCTCAGAAGCCGTTGTCTTTCCGAGAGTGATGGGTTCGTTTTCGCTGGCCAGGTGTAGGGGTGGTGTTTCGGCGGGAGGGACGGGGTGTCGTGTTGTCTCTTCGGCGGAGGTGCCGGGGTGCCGTCGGTGATGGGGTCGCTGGAGGAGCGTGAACGCGCCGCTCGGCAGCGGGTGGAGGTTCTCCAGGCCGAGCTGCGGGAGGCCGAGGCGGTGTGGGAACGGTTCGTGATCGCCCGTGAGACGGTGGGTGAGGTTCTGGCGGAGCTCCGTGGAGGCGAGGACGTGGTGCCGGTCGCGGCGGTCGGTGAACGGCCGGTGCAGGTCTGGCTTTGTTCACGAGTTGCGTCAGCGGTTGTACACGGGTTTGGAAGGCGCCCAGATCCACGGTCGGGTGATGTTCACGAGTTTTGTCAGCACCGGGGTGCTTGCCAGGACAGCACCGGGGTTTTCCCGGTGAGAGGTCCTGGTCATGCCGCAGATAACGAGTCCTTCGGCGGGTGGACGAAGACGTTCACCGACCCCCGCCTCTGCGCGGCCATCGTGGACCGTTTGACCTTCAACGGCGCGATCATCGAGACCGGCACCGATTCCTACCGGCTGGCCAGCACCAGGGCCCGCGCCGAGGAACACGGCGTCGCCAGCTGAAGATCTTCCTCCCGGCCTCTGAGCACCTGGCCAGGGGCCGGGAGACCAGGGATCACAACGCGATCAGTCCCGCCGCTGTCTCTCTGAAGCCGCAGGCATCGAAGTAGAACGTCCGCAAGTGCTCTTCGAAGTCGACATGCAGCCACTCACACCCTGCCGCACGGCACTCCTCAGCAGCCGCCCTGATCAGTGCGGATCCCACTCCGTTCGAACGACAGCGCTGAGCTACGACCGTATCCAGAACGAATGCATGGACTCCGCCGTCCCAGGCTACGTTGACGAAGCCGACCAAACGATCACCTTCCCAAGCGCAGACCCAACCGAGACTGTGACATTGAAGCCTTGCTCGCCAGTCCGTCTGCCCGACCGGATGACCGAAACCTTCGGCATGCAACTCGTTGAGAGCTGAGTTGTCGACGTCGCCTCGCCACTCATACGTGATCGTCATGGTCCGAACCTAGTGACCATCAAAGCCGGACTACAGGACGGGCCGACTCACCCAGCCTCGGCTGCCGTCAAAACTGCTGAACAACGAGCGCGTCGAAGATCGCTAAGTGCCGCTCAAACTCGTCGATAACTGTTGCCGCAACAAACGGACGAAGCCACAGGTCAGGCAGGCGGTGCCCGGCTCAGTGGTGCCGCACTGGGAGGAAGGGCTCGCCCCGGCGGTTCTCGCGCCGGACTACCGGCGGATCATGGACGTCCCGGCCGATGGGAACGGGATGCGCGGGGAGGCGATGGACTGTCGTCGACTCGCGGCCGCGCTGGGCTGGAGCCGGTCCCCTGCCGGCGGACAAGGGCTACCAAGGCACCCGCGACAATGCCCGGGGCCCTTCCACGGTCAATGGGATGCGCTCCCCACCGGTCAACAGGCCGCGAACCAACCCCGGGTCAGGATCCGCGCCCTCGTCAAACCGGCCATGACACCCCTCAAGCCCTGGCGGCCACTGTGCCGACTTCGATGCTCGACCGCCCTCATCACGAGCCTCGTCCAAGCCGTCCCCAGCCTCCACCACACCTCCTCAACCGCAAGGTGAAAAAACCTCACCGGCGGGTGCAGCCGACGCCAAGTCCCCGCAGGCCGCCGGAGTTTGACGGTGCGGAGGCGCTGAGTTGACCTCGTTCCGGCCCCGATGAAAGGGTTCTTGTATCCCACACGTTTCCGTAGACGGGAGCTTTTGTCATGGGCACTCTCAGATTCGCCGGAAAGTCATGCGTCGCCGTCGCTCTGGCCTCCGCGGCCACACTGCTGATGCCGGCCACACCGGCCTCCGCCGCGGACTGGGACCGGAGCTGCTACAGCATCTCGGCCCCCTACAAGGGCATCAGCGAGATCATCGGCAAGGCCGGCAAGACCAGCAGCAGCTGCACGGACGCCACCATCTCCCTGCAGCGCCACCGCTGGTACGGCTGGCAGGAGGTGGACTGGGCTCCGCTCGAGAGCGGCTCCAACATGGCGTGGTGGACCTGCACGGGTTCCGGCACCTACACCTACAAGACGGTCGTGGGCGTCGACTCCAACCTCGCCGTCTACGAGAGCGCCGAACGCCGCCTGACCTGCTGAGGACGGACGGCGGCCACGGGCCGCCCCGGAGGCTGGTCGAGGTCAGAGCGGAGCGCCGCCGAACCCGATCTCGTTTCCGTCCGGATCCCGGTACGTGACCTTGCGGACGCCATTGGAGTAGGTCTCGCGGCTTGCGGGCTCCAGCCCCCGATCGGCGATCCCGGCGACACAGGTGTCGAGGTCTTCGACGAAGACGGTGTGCAGGGCGTGGCCGGCGCGCCCGGGCCGGTGCTCGACGTACACGTACCGGTGTTCCGCCAGCTCCCACACGGCCTCCGTGTCGTTCGGGATGAATGTCGGCGGGGAGCCGAGCAGCCGCTCGTACCAGACCAGCGCCGCTGCGTAGTCGTTGACGGGGATGCCTGCGAAGAGGTCGACGGCCATGGCGCCATGGTAGGCCCGGGACGCCCGGCGTCCCGGGCCGGCTCACGCGTACCGGCAACGAGCCGCAAGGCCGGGGCACGAGCTCCGAAAGAATTTTCTGTCCCTGCCAGGGTGTTTGGTTCCGGCTTGGAGGGCGGACCGGCTCGTAATCATTGAAGCGGCAGAGGCCTTCCGTGGCTGGTGGGATGCATGGGGAGCCGCAGGGAGCCGTTTCACTGCCTTCGCTCCTATCCGATCCAAAATCGCCCCCGTTCAGCCCGGTTTGCGCCCTGGGTCCGCGGTTCAGCGGTCGGTACCACCGGAACGTGCCTCAAACCTCGGCCTCACCCCAGCGACCTGTCCGACGCCCGCTGAAAACTGATCGAACCCACGCTGACCGCCTGGCGCACCGAGCGCCGTGGCCGGGACCTGACCATCGGGCACCCGCCCCGGCACGACCTGCGCCGCATCCTGGATGCCATCTTGTACGTGGACCGCACCGGCATCCCCTGGCGTTACCTCCCGCACGACTTCCCACCGTGGGGGATCGTCTACGGATACTTCGCCGCCTGGCAGGCCGACGGTGTCTTCGCCCGGCTCACCGGGCCGCTCCGCCGCTTGGTGCGGGAAGCCGAAGGACGCGATGCCGAGCCGAGCGCGTGCGTGCTCGACGCCCGGAGCGTGAAGACCTCCGCGAACGCGCCGGCCGGTGCCCGGCGCGCGCCACGGGCCGGCGTGGAGCCCGGGATCTCAGGAAGGGGAGGGTCCGAGCCTGTCTGCCAGCGCGGCGAGGGCCTGTGTGCCCACCAGGTCCCCCGGCAGCAGCGGCACGTCGAGCAGGGGGACGTCCGGGATCCGCTGCCGCAGCCTGGCGAGGTGTTCGTCCTCCTGTCTCCGGCGGCGGTCGAGCAGCTCGCCGGCGTCCGCTGGGGAACGGCGGTTGGCGACGAGTGCGGTCACGTCGACACCGAGGCCGGCGAGCTTTTCGTACACCTCCATGGTTTCGGCGATCGGGAGCAGTTCGGCGGTCAGTACGAGCACGAATCCGGTCCGCGCCGGGTCCGTCACCATCTCGCGCAGCCGGGAGAAGCGGTTGCGTCGGCGCAGCAGGATGCGGCGCAGCTCGGCGTCGCGGTCGGTCTGCCTGCCGCCGCCGAGACCCCGCATCGCGGCGCCGAACTGCTCGGACCGGTCGCGGTTGGCGAGCAGGGTCTCGGTCCAGGAGGTGAGCTGCTCGGGCAGCGCGAGCAGCCGCAGTGTGTGCCCGGACGGCGCGGTGTCGAAGACGACCAGGTCGTAGGCCGCCTCCCCGAGTTCCATCGCCTCGGCGATCCGCTCCAACACCGCTGACTCGTGGGTGCCGGGCGCCTGTCGGGCCAGTTGAAGGTGCCGGGCGGCCGGTGCGTGCATCCGCTCGGGGAGCAACCGCCGCATCGTCTCGGCGACCGCCGACAGGTGCTGCTCGACCGTGCGCTCCGGGTCGATCTCCAGCCCGTCGACGTGACCGGTCGTCCCCGCCCCGGAGGCGAGGTCCGCGGGGCCGGCGAGGCGCACGGGCTCGTCACCCACGGGGCGGCCCCAGAGGTGGCCGAGGTTGTGGGCGGGGTCGGTGGAGACCAGCAGCACGCGGGCGCCCGACCGGGCACGGCCGAGGGCGAGCGCCGCGGCGACGGACGTCTTGCCGACCCCGCCCTTGCCTCCGACGAAGACGGCCCTGCGCGAGGTGATGAGGTCTAGCAGCACCCGACGTGCCCCAGTGGTGAGCGGTCCATGCCCATGCGACGGTGCCAGGCGTGGAAGTCCTCGTAGAGGGCGGGCATCAGTTCGGCGGTGTAGTACGCCGCCGGATCCGGTACGCCCAGTGCCTCCGCCAGGACCACCATCCGGAAGAGGTCGTCCTCCTCGCGCCGGGCGCGGGCGAAGGTACGCCGGTAGGGACCGGCGTAGAACTCCTCCAGCCCGGCCCGGAGCGAGGCCCAGCGCGACGTCACTTCGTCAGCCCGGTCTTCTCCGTCGCATCGGCGTCGGGAGCGTCCGGCGGCTCCTGGGACACCCGCCGCATCGCGAGGACCGCCTCGAAGGCGACCCACAGGGCGGCGACGATGATGACGAGGTCGATGGTCAGCAGCAGCCAGTCCCGGGCGTCGTAGAAGTCGCCGAGCTGCACGACCGCGGCCCAGAACGCCATGACGAACACGACCGTGAGCGGGATCAGCGCAGGTGCCGGATTGCGCCGCTCGCGGATCAGCATGACGGCGACGATGGACAGCGTCAGGGAGGCCAGCAGCTGATTGCTGGTTCCGAACAGCGGCCAGATGCGGAGGCCTCCCTCGCCTCCGGCCCCCTGGCTGAAGGTGAGTCCCGCACCGACGGCGAGCGCGATGAGGGTGCCGACGACATTGTTGATCTTCATCTTCGCGGCCTCGCCGGCCTCCTGGACGACGAAGCGCAGCAGACGCATGCCGGTGTCCATGGTGGTGGCAGCGAACAGGATCGCCATGGTGGCCAGGACCGTGGAACTCAGCGATACGGGCAGGCCCAGGCCGCTGTTGAGGATCGCGCCGCCGCCCGAGACGAACGCGGCGACGCCGCCCTCGCCGAAGGCGCTGTAAACGGCCTCCCAGTCGGCCAGGGTGCGGTAGCCCGCGGTGGCGGCGATGATCGCGCCGAGCGCGAGCATGCCCTCGCCGACCGCGCCGAAGTAGCCGACGAAACGGGCGTCGGTCTCCTTGTCCAGCTGTTTCGAGCTGGTGCCGGAGGACACCATGCCGTGGAAGCCGGAGATCGCGCCGCACGCGACGGTGACGAAGAGCAGCGGCACGAGATCCGGGGTGCCCGCGGGCACGGCGTCGTTGAAGGCCGGAGCGACGACCGTCGGAGCACTCAGCAGCACCGAGACGAACAGGATGCCGAGTCCGACGAAGAGCTGGACGCCGTTGATGTAGTCACGAGGCTGGAGCAGCACCCACACGGGCAGCAGGGAGGCTACGCCGGCGTAGGCGAAGAGGGCGATGATCCAGAAGGTCGCCGGAGACATGCCCAGGATCGGGTCGGGCAGCTCCACCGGGACGGCGTCGCCGAGGAGGATCAGGCCGTAGAGCGCCGCGACGCCGACCACGGTGACCAGGCCGAGGCTCATCTTGTAGCGGTAGACCGCCTGACCGACCAGCAGCGCCACCGCGACCGCGCCCCAGGCGGGGATCACCGCCGAGGGTGTGGAGATCAGCAGATTCTTGATCACCACCGCGAAGGCCGCGACCACCATCAGGAGCAGCAGGAAGATCACGACAAGGAAGAGATTGGCGCCCCGGACGCCGATGTAGCGGCCGGAGAGCGTGCCGATCGAGCGGCCCTTGTTGCGCGCCGAGGCCCACAGGGCACCCAGGTCGTGCATGCCCGCGAAGAAGACCGTACCGAGGGTGACCCACAGGAACGCGGGCAGCCAGCCCCAGATGACGGCGACTGCGGGGCCGACGATGGGCGCTGCGCCCGCGACCGAGGTGAAGTGGTGTCCCCACAGCACGAACTTGTTGGTCGGGACATAGTCCACGCCGTCCTGCAGTTCGTGCGCGGGCGTCTGAAAGGACGCATCGAGCTTGTAGACCCGGTTGCCCAGGAATTTCGAATACAGGACGTATCCGCCCGCGAATATCGCGAGACCGATCACGAGCAGGAGAAGTGCGTTCATACGGAAGGCTCTCTGAGATCTGGAAGACGGGGCGCCGGTCTGCACGAGACGTGTGCCTGGCAGGCGGACGGCGGAGACGGTGGAACATGGCTCTTCTCGGCCAGAGCAGGAGGCCGGCTACGTGCGCCCCTTTCAGACAGCTTGGTGGCGAGTCCGGGCGTGGCGTGCCGCACCCGGACGGTGACCGCGCCGCAGTCCTCGGCAGACAGCTCGCCGAGGCGAAGGCCGGTCTGGGCCGACTCGGGGGCACTGCTTCCGCCGCGCACGCCGTGGTTGTCGGTGTCGCCGCCGGCTCCGACCTCGATTCCGGATTTGGCGACGTCGACCGAAAACGCTCCCTTCATGGTCCGCTCATGCTAGGCGACTGACCAAGCGATGAGGAGCCCCTGAAAGCTGGTGGCGACCGACACACCGGGCGGGCGCCGCACCTCCAGCCCATCCCGCTTATCCATTCGGGACAGATTAACCGACTTCATGTGATTTGATCGATAAAATACCCAAATCGCACCGGCATCGGCGTTGTCGGGGGTGGGGCTTCGGCCGGAGCGGTGGGCGAAATTCGTACCCGGCCCGGGCGCGGTGGCCGACTTGTCGGCCCCGGCTCCAACCAGAGCCGGTGCCGGCACCGGACGCAAACGCCACCTCGCCACCGACACCCTGGGCCTGCTCCCGGCCGTCCTCGTCACCGCTGCCGGCGCCACGACTCCACCGCAGGCACCCACCTGCCCGACCACCTCGCCACCCACCACCGAAACATCACCAAGGTCTGGGCCGACGCCGGCTACAAGAACGCCGCCGTCGAGCACGGCGGCGGCCACGGGGATGGCTGTGTCGAGGTACGGATCCAGATCGTTATCGGGCCTCGCCCGCGTACCATTCGCTGAACCACAGCGGGACCGGCTCGAACTGTGGCGACCTGTCACCGCCACCTGCCCCACGGCATCCGGGTTCCCGTAAGGCCGACCGTCTCACCGCTGCCCGCACCGCCGACGACCCGTGGACCGCCCTCCTCGACATCGTCGACCCCCTCGCCGCCCCCGCCACCGACCCCGCCTTCACCTCGGCCGCCCAGCTCCCCACCCTGCGCCTGATCCTCCACCGCTTCCTACGGCCCCACACGCCAGGAACCGGAGCGATGAACGGGCATCCATAGGACCCAATACAGCGGCAAGCACACAGAGTGACCTTCCGGCCGCATTGGCGGCGAATACGCGACACCTCAACCTGCGCGCCTACCAGTCCCGAGGCCGGGTCCCGGCGGCCGTGGTGCCGCGCGGGGGCAGTGATCGTCGGCGTGAGGGCCGTCGGGGGGCTGCGGTGGATGCCTGGCAGCCCGGTGGCCGTCCCGGCGTGCGTGGGTCGCCGGAACGGCCGTGCGGGTGGTCGGAACGGTGCCGGGCTCTGGCTGCCCTGGGCGGAAGGGGACACCGGAGACAGCTCGGGACACTCCGCGGCCAGCTTGGCGCGGAGGCGGGCCGGCTCCTCGGCCTCCTCCTGCCGGCGAGCAGCGGCCTCGGCGGCCCGGCGCTCCTCCTCGGCCCGCTCCCCTGCGCCCACCGGGCGACGGCGGCCTGCGCGGCGGCGGCCTCGTTCCGGCAGGGAGCGCACACCCCGTCTGCGGGGACGTCGCCGGGAAACGGACGCCCGCAGTCCAGGCACTCCGTCAGCCTCCGGAGGCCGGCGCCCCGGCTGCCCTGCGCCACGGGCTTCTCCGCCTGACGGGCGGCGCGGCGCTCGGCACGCCGCTCCCGGCACAGCCGGCACTTGTAGTCGGCCGGGTCGTCGCTGTCGATGTCGAGCCTGTACGACGACGGCGCTCCGGCGCCGTACAGCTCGCCGTCCTCGCACATGATCTCGGGGCACTCGCCTGGGGCGGCCAGGGTGTGCGCGACCGCGACGGGGCGCTCGATGCGCCGGCCGGGGGTGTAGCCGCAGGCGACGTCCGCGTACCCGAACCCCACCCAGCGGCGCGCGATGCGGTCGATGAGCCGAACCGAGGCGACCTCGGGCCGCTCCAGCTCCCTGGCCGGCACCGGGCACACCTGGTTGGGCAGCCGGTTGTGCGGCAGCAGCTCCAGCAGGCCCTCGGGAAGCTTCCGCTCGATCCCGCTCAGCTCGGCCGCGTGCTCCCGGAGGAGACGCCGGTCTTCCTGTCGCATGCTGCCGGCCTTGGACTCACTCGGCGCGGCAGCGCCGGCAGCAGAGCGCGGAGCTCCTGCCGGACAACGGATCCGGGAAGGGCATGAGAGCCCATGGCTGTGCCTCCAGGGTGGAAGTAACGGAACCGCCGGACACCGCGGTCATGGGAGCCGGGAGGCTCTCGACCGGCACGGACGGCGCCCGGTCGGTCGCCGGGTGACGTACGCCGGGCGGCAGCGGTCCTTCGACACAGGCACGGGGGTACTCCATCGCTGCTCAGCCGGAGGCGCCACGCGGCGCCGCACACCTCTCCGCCTGCATGAGGCGTCAGGATGCGTCGGCGTGAGCCTCACCGGAACGAAGGACGGGGTGGTGCAGGTGTTTCGGTGTGCGGATCTGCCGTCTGCTGTGCGCGGCTCTGCCGTACAGCGCAGTCCGCACAGGACCATAACGTTCGAAACATCGAACAATGGTCGGCCATCCAGACAAGATATTGCGGAGTTGACAGCGCCTCGTCAACCCTCGCGGCGCGAAAAATTTTCGCCCACATGCGAAACTTTCAGACCCTCGCGAGCCGGGCGGATCCCTGAACCGGCGAGCCGCGTCGTGAACCTGCGGATACCCAGTCGGTGTGGCGGCTTGTCGCATCCGGGGGAAGGAAGGGTTTACGGACAGCTCGGTGGCAGGTCTTGACCGGAAGGCCTCGCCTTCTTAGCTTGTGGCGTCACAGAACCGGAAAACATCCGAAATTTTCGAGCCTGCCCTTGCCCCCGGCGCGACCGTTCCAGGGTTCATCGGCGTCATCTCACCCCCGCCCCCAAGGAGGCCCTCTGATGTGGCTTCGCCGCTCGTCTCCAGTCCACCCAAGGCGCTTACTCGGCGTCTTTGTCCCCTTACTGCTGGCGGCCGCCTTCCTCGGTGCCCAGCCCGCCGAAGCCGCGACCGTAGACCCCAGCGCCTCGTATGTGCTGGTCAACCGCAACAGCGGCAAAGCCCTGGACGTCTACAACATGGCGACCGACGACGGCGCCCGCATCACCCAATGGACCAGGAACAACCAGAGCCAGCAGCAGTGGCAGTTCGTCGATTCCGGGGACGGCTACTACCGCATCAAGTCCCGCCACTCGGGCAAGGTACTGGACGTCCACAACTGGTCCACCGCGAACGGCGGCTCGATCGTCCAGTGGACCGACCTGAACGGCACCAACCAGCAGTGGCGGCTGGCCGACAGTTCGGACGGCTACGTGAGGCTCATCTCGCGTCACAGCAACAAGGCCCTCGAAGTGCAAGGCGCCTCCACCGCCGACAACGCGAACATCGTCCAGTACGACGACTGGGGCGGCGCCAACCAGCAGTGGCGGCTCGTCACGGTCGGCACCGAGACCCCCGGCCCGTGTGATCTTCCGTCGGCCTACCGCTGGACGTCGACGGGCGCGCTGGCGCAGCCCAAGCAGGGGTGGGTCTCGCTCAAGGACTTCACCGTCGCCCCCTACAACGGCAGACAACTCGTCTACGCGACCACGCATGACACAGGGACGAGGTGGGGTTCGATGAACTTCGGCCTGTTCACCGATTGGTCGGAGATGGCCTCGGCCAGCCAGAACACGATGTCCAATGCCACCGTCGCACCCACGCTCTTCTACTTCGCTCCGAAGAACGTCTGGGTGCTCGCCTACCAGTGGGGCAGGACCGCCTTCTCCTACCGGACGTCGAGCGACCCCACCAACCCGAATGGCTGGTCATCCGAACAGGTGCTCTTCTCCGGAAACATCTCCGACTCCGGAACAGGGCCCATCGACCAGACGCTCATCGGTGACGGCACGAACATGTACCTGTTCTTCGCCGGCGACAACGGCAAGATCTACCGGGCCAGCATGCCGATCGGGAACTTCCCGGGCAGCTTCGGCTCGACCTCGACAGTGATCATGAGCGACACGACGAACAACCTGTTCGAAGCCCCGCAGGTCTACAAGTTGCGGGGCCAGAACCGCTACCTCATGATCGTCGAGGCGATCGGCTCGCAGGGCCGGTACTTCCGCTCCTTCACGGCCACCAGCCTGAACGGCTCCTGGACGCCCCAGGCCGCGACCGAAAGCAATCCCTTCGCCGGCAAGGCCAACAGTGGCGCCACTTGGACCAACGACATCAGCCACGGCGAACTGATCCGCACCAGCCCCGATCAGACCATGACCGTCGATCCCTGCAACCTGCAGTTGCTCTACCAGGGACGCAGCCCCAACTCCGGCGGCGACTACGGCCTCCTGCCCTACCGTCCGGGTCTGCTGACACTGCAGCGCTGACGGCATGACACGATTCCGGCTCCGGTAGGGAGCCGGCGTGGTGGGCTCGGCGGAAGGCCGAGCCCACCACGCCGTAATCCGAAAAGCCCAGGTCCCCCGCCGGCACAGTGAGCCTTTCCGTCCCCACTCCGAGCCGGCCGGATGCAGGGCGAGGACGGCCTGGACGAGGCCGGTGGTGCGGGTGGTCGAGCAGCGGAGCCTGCGCGGCAGTCGCCAGGACTTGAGCGTGGCGACGGCTTGCCCGACGAGGGCCCGGATCCTCGCGTGGGACCGGTTCACCGCCTGCCGACCGGTGGGCAGGGTCTCCCAGCGTCCCCAGCACGGGCTGCGGACCGTGCCGCCGGCGCCTCGGTGACCCTTGCCGGTCCAGCACCACGTGATGCCGACCTCGTTGAGGGCGTCGACGATGCCGTGTCCGCGAGCCGCGCGGACGTCGTGGACGGCGCCGGGCAGGACCGGCGAGGCCCACAGCCTTCGGCCGGGAGGTGCCCCCAGGCGATCGGCAGGAGCGTCCCGTCGAGCAGGAGGCAAGGCTTCCTCGAAGCGGCCCGGACGGCCTCGTCGAGGGTCGGTGCGAGTGCGGCCGGCAGCTCGGCGGCCTCGGTGGTGTACCGGTAGGCCGTGCTCGTGGCAACCTCGAAACCCGCTACGAGCTGGGCATACGTGGTCCCGTTACGCAGATGAGCCAACGCCGGCAGGGCCTGGTGGCCGACCGGGAGCCGGCGCCGGCGGCTTCCGATCCGACGACGGTGTTCGCGCAGGCGAGCGCCGGGGAAGGCCAGGGACCGACCGGACACGTCCATCCGGCGCCGGACGACTACGCCACCTGCAAGACCCCGGCCGTCAAGACCCGGCTGCCGGTCCACTTCCACTCTCACCTGCACTTCACACCCACCGGATCGTCCTGGCCGAACCTGGTCGAGCGGTGGTTCGCGGAGCCGGCCAACAAGCGGATGCGGCGAGGAGTCCACTAAGAGATGACCTCAATTGGCGTTGTGCGGCAGCGGTGGCCGCCGGGCTGGGGCCACTGGATGAGTCCGGTGGCCCCAGCCGGATGTGGTCAGCGAGGGTCGTTCAGGCGGCTGCTGATCTGTTCGTGGAGTTCGTGCGGCAGGTGGATGGTCCAGCGGTCGGCGGCCTCGGCGGCCAGGTCGCGGCTCCAGCGCCAGCTGTTGCGTGCCGCGGTGCGCACGTCCTGGTCGCGGACGGTGGCCGTGGTGGAGGCGTAGCGATGGCGGTCAGTGTCGGGCAGGTCCTGTTCGAGCGCGCGGCTGGGGGTGAGCCAGTGGGCCGTGCTGTTGCGCAACAGGCGGCAGAGCTGGAGTTGCTGGGGTGCGATGACGGTGTGCAGCAGGGCGTGGGCCCGGGCGGTCTCGCCGCGGGCCAGGACGTGGGCGAGCATGAGGGTCCAGTTGGTCAGCTCGTTGGTGAGCTGCTGGGCGGTGGTCACCGGTTCGGGCGGTTGGAAGGTGGCCAGCTGTCGGGCGGCCTGGGTGAGCCGGCCGGTGCGGTCGAGCAGGACGGCGTCGTCGGGGCGGGGTAGGTGCACCATCCCTTGCCAGGTGGGGACTTCGTCGATGCCGGGACCGGCGGGGGTGAGGTGGAACTCGCCGCGCATCAGGTCGTCGAAGACGACGGCGAGGATGCCGTACATGTTGGTGTAGGAGAGCTGGAGCGGTGCGAGTTGCGCCAGGAAGGCAGGGCCGTCGAAGTCGGCGAGTTGATCGTCCTGGATGTAGAGGTAGGCCTCGATGTCGGAATGGGCGTCGGCCTCGCCCACGGTCCACGAGCCGTAGAGCAGTACGCCCTCCAGCCGGGTGTCGGCGCGGGCGAGCTGTCGCAGGCGTGCGATGCGGTCGTCCAGGGTGGAACGGGCAGAGTGAACGGACATGGTGTGGTCGTGTCTCCTGAGGTGAGCGTGTGGGCACGCTGACGGGGCCCGGCACCTGCCGGGCGGATGTCTGTGGGCCGTCGCGGCCCGCTCAGGAGAAGTTGCCCATGATCCAGATCATAGGGGACGGCTCAGCCGCCGAGTCGGCGGCAGCAGATCAGGGTAGCCGCGATACCGGCGAAGGCCAGGAAATGCTCGGCCTTGCGCTCGTAGCGGCGGTGCAGGCGGCGGCACCCGGACAGCCACGCCACCGTCCGCTCCACGGTCCACCGGTGGCGGCCCGGCTTCTGGGAGGACTCGATGTCTCTGCGGGCGAGGCGCGGGGTGATGTTTCGCGAGCGGAACCATTTCCGCAGGTGGTCGTAGTCGTAGCCCTTGTCTCCATGGAGCTTGGCGGGCCGCCGTCGGCGGGGCCCGCGCCGGGAACGGATGGGAGGTATGCCCCGTACCAGGGGTTCAAGTCCCTGACTGTCGTGCGTGTTCGCGGCGGAGACACCGATCGGGAGGGGCAGAACGGTCCGCTCGGTGATCAAGTGGGTCTTTGAACCCTTCTTTCCGCGATCTGCGGGATTCGGACCTGTCAGGTCCCCCTTTCATCGCGCGCGTGTTCACCGAGTCGATGGCGCACCGCGACCAGTCCAGGTCGCCTCTGGCGCCGAGCTCGTCCAAGACCAGGCGGTGGAGTTTGCCCCACACACGAGCCTGGCTCCACTCGGTGAAGCGGCGGTGCGCGGTCGGCCCGGACGGGCCGCAGGTGGTGGCGTCCGTCCACAGCGGCAGGTCGATCTCCCAGCCGTCGGCGGCGAGGATGTGGGCCGTCTTGGTCACGGAGCCGTCGTTCTTCACATCCACCTCGGGCACGTGGTGCGGGAACTGTCCGCCGTCGGACTTCTCGCAGCGCGTGATGGCGACCGCCCGCAGCCTTCACGTGGGGCGGGTTGTGGTGAGGGTGAGGCGGCCATTCGTCCATTCCGGGAGGCGGCGGGCTAGTTTCTTGAGGGACGGGCCGCGGACGTGGTGGAGGTGGACCGCGAGGTTTGTGCCGAAGAGGGTGTGGAAGTACGAGCCGAGGGCGTGGCCTGTGCCGGAGAAGGGGTCCTCCGGGGTGGGGGGCGGCGGGGGGCTGAGGTGGTAGATGCAGAGGGCCTTGCGGCCTGGGATGGGGCCCGGGAGGAGCGCGACCGCGCGGATCGCCGGCCAGCCCAGCTTGAGGACGGGGGTGTGGCCGTACGCGTAGTGGTACGCGACCCCCTCCGGGTGGAAGCGGATCGCGGGGTCGTCGGGGCGGGCGGGGGTGGGGCCGCCTGTGTAGGCGCGGAGGGTGGTCAGCCAGGTGCTTGCGGGGCGGTAGAAGAGGGATTGGCGGTAGAGGTTTCTGTAATGTGCTTCGGCGGTCACCGCGGGGCTCCTTCATGGGATCGGTTCCGTCGGTTTTTCGGGGCCTCCCCGGGATGTGTCCCCGGCAGGGGCCCCGAGCGAACAGCCCCCGCCTGCGGCGGGGGCTGTTGCTTTGCGGATGGCCCGGAGCGCTGCGGACCGTGACGCGAACGAGTTGACACTGCACGACCTCAAGGCAACGCAGCGCGGTTGGGCCGGTGGCCGCCTTCGTTGTTGTGGTCCTCGATGGTGGGCGCGTTCCCGTTCAGCAGGATGGCTCGCGGCCAACGGGTCAGGTGGGCGGTGACGCGTTCGTGGTGATGGGGGCGGGGCCTGGCTGGCCTTTCCACGGCAGACGGTGTCCGTCGGCGCCTCGCAGCGGGGGGCAGGGCACCGACCGGACCCCCTCGGCGTGCCTGTGGCTGGGCGAGGACGCTCTGGTCGAGATCATCGGGGAGCCGGCCAGGGAGAAGAAGGCCTTCCGGAGCGCCGCCGGTCAGGGGAGCACCTCGACGTAGCCGTCGGTGCCGTGGACGCGGATCCGCCGGCCGTCCTGGATCAGGCGGGTGGCCCGTTCCACGCCCACGACCGCCGGCAGGCCGTACTCCCGGGCGATGACCGCGCCATGGGTCATCAGGCCGCCCACCTCCGTCACCAGGCCCGCGATGCCGACGAACAGCGGTGACCAGCTCGGGTCCGTGTAGGCCGTGACCAGGATGTCGCCTTCTTCGAGGTGGGTCTGCGCCATGTCCGAGATCACGCGGGCCCGTCCTTCGACGGTCCCGGCGGAGACCGGCAGGCCCAGCAGGGCACCGGCCGGTGCGTCGTCGCGTCGGTACGCCCCGTTGACGGCTTCACCGTCCGAGGTGAGCACCCGGGGCGGGGTCAGCTCCTGGTACGCACGGAACGCGTCCTTGCGCTGCCGGATCAGCTCGGCGTCCGCCCGGTGCGAGCGCGCGGCTTCGTGCAGTTCCTGGAAGGTGAGGTAGAAGGCGTCCTCCTTCTCGGCGAGCACGTCGGCCCGCACGAGCCGTTCGGCCTCGGCCAGCAGGGCCCGCTTGTAGACGAAGTAGCGGCTGACGATGCCGTACTTCGGGTACTCCCGGTACCCGATGAAGGTGCGCACTCGGTCGATCATCCGCTTGGTCTCGTCGGCCTTCCGCTCCCCGTCCGGCAGGGCCCGCAGGCGGGACAGGACGTCCTGTTCCTTCCGCAGCGCCTTCTGCCGGCCTTCCTCGAAACGCCGTGCGGCGGCGCCCGGCGGGAAGTTCCGGACGTTGTCGAGGATCGCGGGCACGAGGGCGGCGGGCTGTTCCCGCCAGCGCGGCCGCGTGATGTCGATCTCGCCGACGCAGCGCATCCCGTAGCGGTCGAGGTAGGCCTCGATGGCGTCGCGCGCCTCGGGGCCGCCCGGAAGCTTCGCCAGGTCGTCGAGGAAGTCGTCGTCCTCGACGCCCTGCAGGAACGCCACCACCTCCGGGTGCGGGCGGACGGCGTCCGCGACGTCCATCAGCGCCAGTCCCATCTCCGAGGTGACGTTGCCGGGGGCGGACAGCGTGAGCGTGTCGGCCGCGTTCTTCTCCCCCAGCCAGTCCCGCAAGTGCTCGTTGAGCCACCAGGTGGCCTCCATGCCCGCCATGATCACCTGCATGCTCAGCGGATCTCCGAGGACGCGCTTGTGGTCCTCGAAGGCCTCCAGCAGGAAGTCGAACAGCTCCGGTCCGGTCTTCGTGCGGATGTCGCGCTCCAGCGCGGCGACGGACGCCTCGCTGCGTTCGACCAGTTCGGTGACGAGGGCCGGATCGGTGTCGATCGGGGCGGGGGCGCCGCCGGCCGGGGGTCCGCCGGGTCCCGTGTCGGGAAGCGACGGGACGAAGTCGCCGCGGTCAAGGAGCGTCTGCAGCGCGTCCGTGATCAACGGGTCGTCTCGTCCCATCATGTTCAGGAGGGCGGCGCGGCTCGCGGGTGCGGCCAGGCGCGGGGTGACGTCCACGAACAGCCGCCCGCCGGCCTCCTGCATCGGGACCATGGCCGTCATCCGCCACAGTGAGAGACCGAGGGGCTTCATGGCGTCGGTCATCATCTGCTGGTGCCCGACGGAGACGTAGACGTGGTTCTCCCGGTCGTCGGCCTCGGGAACGGGGAACAGCGTGGTGATGGGCCGGCTCTGCACGATGTGGAAGTCGTCGCCGTCCAGGCACCATTCGATGTCCTGAGGGCGGCCGAAGTGCGTCTCGATCCGCCGCCCGAGCCGTACGAGCCGCACGGCCTGGGCGTCCGTCAGCGCCGGCTGTTCCTGCCGCCGCGCGTCGACGGCGACGTCCCGCGTGCCGCCGGCCGGCAGGGCGTGGACGGCGCGCCGTTTGGCGGCGATCGTCCTGTCGACGATCTCGCCGTCCCGCACCTTGAAGACGTCCGGGTTCACCAGTCCGGAGACCAGGGCCTCGCCGAGCCCGAACCCGGCGTCCACGGTGGCGGTCTTCCGGTGGCCCGTGACGGGGTCGGCCGTGAACAGGATGCCGGACGCCTCCGGGAGGACCATCCGCTGCACGACCACGGCCATGCGGACGGCGCGGTGGTCGATGCCTCTCCTGAGCCGGTAGGCGATGGCCCGTTCGGTGAACAGCGAGGCCCAGCACCGGCTCACGTGCTCCAGGACCGCCGTCGGCCCCACGACGTTCAGGTAGGTGTCCTGCTGGCCGGCGAAGGAGGCCGTCGGCAGGTCCTCCGCCGTCGCGCTGGAGCGGACGGCGTAGGCGGCCCGCTCGCCGAACCGCGCAAGGGCACAGGTGATCGCCTCCGCGACGTCGCCCGGGACGGCGGCTCCCTCGACGGCACGGCGGAGCCGCGCGCCGAGCGTGCGGATCGTCTCCCGGTCGTCCGGGCCGACCCGCGCCAGCTCGTCGAGCTGCTCGTCGACCGACGGCAGGTGCGCCATGACCCGCCGGAAGGCATCCGTCGTCACGCAGAAGCCGGCCGGCACCCGGATCCCTTCGATCCGCGACAACTCACCCAGGTGCGCCGCCTTGCCGCCGACGACCGCAACCTGGGTTCCGGTGACCTCTGCGAGGTCCACCACATACTGCTCGTTCATCGCGCCGCCTCCCGAGACCACCGCACCGCCGCTCCCCCACACATCGACCACCGCACGCACACGTCGCGTCCCTCGTTCCCACAGGTTGTCGGGTATCGGCCGCCGATTCTCCGCCCTGGCGGGGGCCTTGTGGCAAGCCCCCCGGTGCGCTATAAGTTGAGTACGGCAAGGGGAGCGCTCTCCTTGCCTTCCGTGTTTCTCGGAGGGGCTGCGTCGCAGGCGTTGCGGGTGCGGGGGCCGTTGCGCTGCGGGGCGGTCACGGGCTCGACCCACGTCGTCCCGGGGGCGCCGCCCCGGTTTCTTCCCGCAGGGCGATGTGTTCCGTGAACCGGCCGGGCGCAACGGGACCACCCCCCGCCTGCGCGCGACCGGCAGGCCGACGCCGTCGCGTACGACGGCCAGAGGGTGTGGGTCGTGGAGACCGAACGGTACGGCGGGGGCGGGCCCGCGCACCAGAGAGGCACGGCCGGTCCCGTGTGAGGACATCTGCCGTTCGCCCTGCGCGTGCTGCTGCCCGGCATCCACGTCACCGCCGAGGCCGGGCGGGCCCCGCCGCCTGGCCGACGAGACGGCGCACGCCTGGGAGGCGTGGGAGGAGCGCGGGGCGCCGGGGCTGTACGACTTCGGCCTCGCCCGCACCCGGCATGAGCAGTGGGTCTGGAGCGGCGCCCCGGACGGCCCCCGCCGGCAGTCGCTGGCACCCACAAGGGTGCTTGACCTCCGCGATCGGCCCGGCCGTGGTGTGGAGGCCGCGCGGCCCGCGCTGCGCGGTTCGCCTGCTCCACGGGGCCGATCTGCTGCAGCCCCTCGGCGGGCCGGCGGCTTCGCCCGCAGCCGCCGGAGGGCGTGCGGGCGCTCCGGGTGAGAGCTGGGGAGGTGCCTTGGGCTTGGGCTCCGGCGACCGGCGCCCAACGGCCGGGCTTGGGCCGGGTCAGCCGATGTCCGTGGCGGGTGAGGGAGGCATCGGTGATCCCGGTCTCAGGGGTGTCGCTTGGTGTGACTCTGCAAGGCCTGCTGCAGGTCCGCCAGTGCTTGCTCGCTGGTCTTGTCACCCCTGAGCGCGGCGTGCACCTCTTTTTGGACGGCGGAGGTCACCTTGCCGTACTCCGCCACGTGCGGCCGGGGCATCGCGTAGATGATCGACTCCCTCAGCACGGGTAGGTAGGGGTGACTGGTGAAGGCGGACGGCTCGTCGTACAGGGTTTCGTAGACCGGGGCGTTGGATCCGATTTCCAGGTTTTTACGGGCGTTGTCCTCGTTGGTGATGAACTTGATGAAGTCGATCGCCGTGGCTTGGTTCTTCGCGTAGGACGACAGGGCCAGGTTGCGTCCGCCGAGACTGGAGGAGCCTGTCCTCGTCAGGCCGGGGAGGGTGGTGACGTCGAACTTTCCCGCGACTTTGCTGGAGCCGTCGGTGGCGTTGGCGGCGGCGTACAGGTACGGCCACTGGCGGATGAAGACCAGCTTTCCCTGCTGGAAGGCCTGCCTGCCGTCCTCCTCGGTGTAGGTGAGGGCACCCTCGGGTACCAGGCCGTCCCGGAAGAGACCGACCAGGAAGTCCAGTCCTTCCCGGGCCTCGGGGGTGTCGACGTGCGGCTGTCCCCGGTGGTCGAAGACGATGCCGCCGGCTGATGCCACGGCCTCGGAGAAGTTCACCGTCAGGCCCTCGTACTCATCGAACTGCCCGGCGTAACAGGACATCCCCTTCGCCTGGGGCAGGGCCAGGACCGCGTCGCAGGCATTCCGCATATCGGCCCAGGTCGTGGGGGGTTCGCTGATGCCGGCGGCTTGGAGCAGGTCGGTGCGGTAGAAGAGGATGCCCCCGTCGGAGATCAGCGGCACACCGTACAGACCGTCCTTGTAGCGGGCGGTCTCCACTACCGGCTCCAGCATCTCCTCCAAGGGGAACTCCTCGGCGGGCAGCCTTTCGATCCACTGGTTGGCGGCGAATTCCGCAGTCCACACCACGTCCAAGGACAGCACTGTGTAGGCGTCGGATTTCGTCTTCGCGTTCTGAATCATCAGGCGGCGCTGCTCGTCGACGGCTTCGGGCAGCTCGATGAAGGTGACCGGCTCGTCGGGGTGTTCCTTGTTCCACCGGTCGAGCTGCTTTTGCACTACGCCGGTGGTGTCCTCTCCCGTGACGTAGGTGATGGGGCCGCGGCCCTGGTACCCGGCGCTGCTACCACCGGGTGTCTCTTCGTCGGTGCCGGGCAGACCGCAGGCCGCGGTGGCGAGTAGGGCAAGTGTGAGGAACGGGGCGCATGTGGCTGCTGTCTTCCTGGTTTTCACGGCTGTCTCCTGCTGAAGGTGCGCAGTGGTCGGAGAGCGTTCGGCCCTGACCGGAGGGGTGGAGCGCTTCGGGGTGGCGGGGCTGCTGGGTCGGCCGGAGGCTGTGCCGGCAGCGCTCCTCGGCTCGTCCGCCAGGGCGGTCCGGTTCTGGTCGGCGCGGCGGGCCGGCGGGTCGTACCGGTCGCGGCCGGTACGGCGGAGGGCTCCGGTACGGGGTGGGACCGGTGTCTTCTGCCAGGCGGCTCTCGCGGGAGTGCCCCGGATCCGGCGGCGGGGTGGGGTGGGCCGGATCCGGGGCGGCGGTGGAGCCCGGTGGGCGGTTACTTCACGGCGCCGGCGGTGAGGCCGCGGGTGAGGGAGCGCTGGAAGATGAGGAAGAAGACGATCATCGGGATGACGCCGAGGAGCGCTGCGGCGCTCATGGATGTGGGGTCGCTGGTGTACTGGCCCTGCATCACGGACAGGCCGAGGGGGACGGTCTGGTTGTCGTTGGAGACGAGCAGGACGAGGGGGTAGAGGAACTCGTTCCAGCTCCAGACGAAGAAGAACACGCACATCACCGAGAGAGTGGGCCAGCTCATGGGCAGGATGATGCGCCACAGGATGGTCCAGCGGCCGGCGCCGTCGAGGGACGCGGCTTCGATGAGTTCTCGGGGGAAACCGGCGAAGACCGAGGAGAGCAGGTAGGTGCCGAAGGCGCTGTAGGTGATGCCGACGAGGATGGTGTAGCCGAGCTTGCCGTCGTAGAGTCCCGCCTCCTTGAAGAGGTAGTAGATGGGGTAGACCAGGCCTTCTTGCGGCAGGACGTTGACGCCGAGGAAGAAGACGAGGAACGCGGTGCGCCAGCGGACGCGTCCGATGCCGATGGCGTAGGCGTTGAAGAGGGCCAGGACGACGGCGATGAGGACGACGCCCAGGCTTATCTGGACGCTGTTGACCAGTTTCTGGGTGAAGTCGACGCGCTCCCAGACCTCGCCGACGATGCTCCAGTTCCACTCGGTGGGCCAGGACAGTGAGCCGTTGGCGCGGTAGTCGGCGCTGGTCTTGAAGGAATTGAGCAGGATGACCGCGAACGGGGCGAGGAAGGCCAGGACGAAGGCGGTGACCGCGGCCACGATCGCGTAGGAGCCGGGGCTGCGGCGGCTTCCGGTGGGCTTGCGGTCCCTGTGCTTGTGCTTGGGGGCGGCGTGGCCGGGGTGTGCCGGTGCGTGGGCGCGGGGTGAGGTGGGCGCGGGGGTGGTGATGTCGGTGGTCATGGTCATCCGTCCTCGCGGGCCTGGCGGGTGAGCATTGTTCCGGCGATGATCAGCACGAGCAGGGTGATGGTGCTGGAGATGGCGGATCCGTAGCCGACGTCGGCGCGCTCGAAGAAGTTCTGGTAGGCGAAGTAGGCGGGGACCAGTGTCGAGTTGCCGGGTCCTCCGCCGGTGAGGACGAAGATCTGAGCGAAGACCTTGAGGCCGGCGATGGTGGTGGTGACCAGGACGACGTAGACCTCGGGCCGCAGGATGGGCACGGTGATGCGGGTGAAGCGCTGCCACCAGGACGCGCCGTCGAGGGATGCGGCTTCGTAGAGTTCGGGGTCGATGCGCTGGAGGCCGGACATGAACAGTACGAGCGGGTAGCCGAGCTGCATCCAGACCAGAACGCCGAGGACGACCCACAGGGCGAGGTCGGGGTCGCCGAGCCAGTTCTCGGTCAGTGACGAGAAGCCGATCGTCTCCAGGACGCTGTTGACGGCGCCTTCGGGGGCGAGAATCCATCCCCACATCAGGCCGGTGACGGCGACCGGGATGACCTGGGGCAGGTAGAGGCCGGAACGGAAGACGCTGACCAGGCCGTCGCCGTGCTTCTTGCCGATGTAGTCGAACAGGAGGGCAGCGAGGAACAGCCCGAGGAGGGTGGGGGTGACCGCGATGCCGATGATGACGAAGGCGATGTTGCGGAAGGAGGCCCAGAAGTCCGCGTCGCCGAGGAGCCGGGTGTAGTTGTCCAGGCCGATCCAGGTGGGGTCGCCGATGCCCTGCCACTGGGTGAGGCTGTAGTAGAAGGTCATCACCAGCGGGACGACGAGGAAGAGCAGGCTCAGCAGCAGGCCGGGCGCGAGGAAGACGGCGTACCCCGTGGACCGCGGGTGACGTGTGGTTTTCACTGTTGCTCCTAGGTGGGCGGGACGGCGGCCGGTGCGGTCGGGCCGCCGTCCCCGGAGGTGAGGGGCTGATGCTCAGGGAGTGGAGCGTCAGTCTCAGCGCCGCGAGGCGGCGTACTTCTCGTACGGGGCGGCGAGCTCGTCGAGGGCCGCGTCGGGCTTGCCGCCGTTCATGAGGTTCTGGGTGGCGGCCATCCAGGTGTCGTAGTAGCCGGTGACGGGCCAGTCGGGGTAGAAGGCGAGCCCGTTGCTGCTCTGGTAGGTGTTGAATGCGGTGATCAGCTCGCGGGACTTGGGGTTGGTGATGGAGTCCGGCTTGGCGGCCAGGGGCACGTTGCCCTCTTCGCCTATGAGCTTTTGGATCTTGTCGGACATGGTGATGTCGATGAAGTCCTCGGCGAGTTCCTTGTTCTTCGCCTTGGTGGGGATGACCCAGTGGTTGCCTCCGGAGCCGAGGGTCTTCTCGCTGCCCGGGTAGGGGGCGGTGCTCCACTGGAAGTTCTCGATGTCGGTGGTGAAGCCGCCGAACCACCAGTTGCCGCCGACCAGGATCGGCCGCTTCTGGGAGACGAACTGCTCGGTCATGTCGTTGCCCTTGAGGCCGACGTCCTTCTTGTCGAAGTAGCCCTTGTCGAGCCACTCCTTGTACTTGTTGACGGCGTAGGTCCACTCGGGTCCGTGGAAGTCGACCTCGCCCTTGTAGAGCTGGTAGTTCTCGACCCAGGTGTCGTCGGCCTTGGACAGGGCGAGCAGGTAGAGCCAGTGTCCGGCGGGGTGGTCGTTGCCGGCGTTGGCGAGTGGGGTGATGCCGGCGGCCTTGAACTCGGCCAGGGCGGCTTCGAAGCTTTTGAAGTCGGTGGGCTTGGTGATGTCGTGCTTCTCGAAGAGGTCGTCGTTGTAGTAGGCGAGGACGAACTCGCCGTAGTTCGGAATGCCGTACCAGGTGTCGCCGCCCATTTCGCCCTTGGCGTCGTAGCGGGCGGTGACGGAGGCGCTCTCGCTGATCTTCTTGTCCCAGCCGCGTTCCCTGACGGTGGCGGTCAGGTCGGTGAGCAGGCCCTGCTTGGCGAGCAGGCCGGTGGTGGCGTTGCCCTTGTTGTACTCCATGACGTCGGGCGCCTTGTCGGAGTTGAGGATCATGCCGGCGTTCTGCTGGATCTGGTCGAACGTCTTCCGTTCGAAGACGACCTTGACGTCGGGGTGGGTCTTCTTGAATTCGGCGATGGCCGCGTCCCAGGCGTTGCTGAGGGCGCCGTCTTCCTGCTCGTAGTGCCACAGGCGCAGGGTCTTGCCGTCGCCCTCCGCGGTGTCGGAGCCGCCACCGCATGCGGCGAGGGGTGCCATGAGCGCCAGGACGGTGCCGGCGAGCAGGGCGTGGCGCGTGGTGTGGCCCGTGGCGCGGAGGCGCATGGTCTTCATGGGAGTTCCTTGGGTGTGCAGGGGTGGGGCGGTGTGGGTGTTCAGGTGGTGCGGCGGCGGTGGACGCGGGCTTCCCACGGCTGCAGGGTGTGCGGGGTCGTGAGAGGTGTGGTGGCGGGTACGTTGGCGATGAGGGTCTCGCTGTGCTCCCAGCCGTCGGGCAGGTCGACGGTGAGGTCGGCTCCGCTGATATTGGCCAGGACGAGCAGTTCGGTTCCCGATGCCGTGTCGTGGCGGGTGAAGGCGTAGAGCTGCTCGTGGTCGGGGTGGAGCATGTGGAAGTCGCCGTGGGTGATGGCCGGTTCGGTGTGCCGCAGGTCGACGAGGCGGCGGTAGTAGTGGAAGACCGAGTCGGGGTCGGCGAGCTGGGTTTTGGCGTTGACTTCCGTGTGGTCGGGGTTGACCGCGATCCAGGGGGTGCCGGTGGTGAAGCCGGCGTGCCGGGTGGTGTCCCACTGCATGGGGGTGCGGGCGTTGTCGCGCCCCATCGCCCGCAGTCCTGCCAGGACGCATTCGGGGTCGGCGCCGTCGGCGACCGCGTGGGCGTAGTGGTTGAGGGATTCGATGTCGCGGAAGTCCTCGATGGAGGTGAAGGGGGCGTTGGCCATGCCCAGTTCCTCGCCCTGGTAGATGTAGGGCGTGCCGCGGTGCAGGTGGAGGACGGTGGCCAGGGCCTTGGCCGAGCGCACCCGGTGGGCGGGGCCGTCGTCGCCGAAGCGGGAGACGACGCGGGGCTGGTCGTGGTTGTTCCAGTACAGGCTGTTCCAGCCGGTGGTGCCGAGGCCGGTCTGCCAGCGGCCGAGACTGGCCTTGAGGTCGGTGAGCTTCAGGGGGCGGGGGTCGAACTTCCCGCCGGGGCCGTGGTCGAGTCCGACGTGCTCGAACTGGAAGACCATGTCGAGTTCGCGGCGGGCGGGGTCGGTGAAGAGCTTGGCCTCCTCCACCGTCACGCCGGGCATCTCCCCGACGGTGAGCAGCCGGCGGGGGTGGCCGGCGAAGACCTCGCGGTGCATCTCGGCGAGGTACTCGTGGATGCGGGGGCCGCAGACGTAGTACGGGGAGCCGTCGCCGTGGCGGCCGCCTTCGGGGACGCGGCCGTCGGGCAGGGCCGGGTCCTTGGAGATCAGGTTGATGACGTCCATGCGGAAGCCGTCCACGCCCCGGTCCAGCCACCAGCGCATCATGGCGTACACCGCCTGCCGCACCCGGGGGTTCTCCCAGTTGAGGTCGGGCTGCTTGCGGGAGAACAGGTGCAGGTAGTACTCGCCGCTGCCCTCGTCCCACTCCCAGGCCGGGCCCGAGAAGAACGAGCCCCAGTTGTTGGGCTCGGCTCCGGGGGTTCCCGGTTCCATGTCGTCGCGGGCGGGCCGCCAGATGTACCAGTCGCGCATCGGGCCGTCCGCGCCGCCGTCGCGGGAGGCGGTGAACCAGGGATGCTCGTCGGAGGTGTGGTTGACCACCAGGTCCATCACCAGCTTCATGCCGCGCTCGTGGACGGCGGCCAGCAGGCGGTCGAAGTCCTCCAGGGTGCCGTAGAGCGGGTCGATGCCCTGGTAGTCGCTGATGTCGTAGCCGTTGTCGTCGTGCGGTGAGGGGTAGACCGGCGAGAGCCACAGGACGTCGACGCCGAGCTGGGAGAGGTGGTCGAGGCGTTCGATGATGCCTTGCAGGTCGCCGATGCCGTCCGCGTCGGAGTCGGCGAAGCTGCGCGGGTAGATCTGGTAGACCACCGCGTTGCTCCACCAGGAGTCGGCGGGGTTGGCTTCGTTCACGGGCACGTCATGACCTCATTGCAGCTACTCGGTTACTTTGTGTGAAAATCTGGAGTATCGGTGACCGGTGCGCCGGCCGACGCCGGGGGTCAGGGGATGGCGGCGCCTACCGCGTCGCGGATGACGAGGCAGGCCGCTCCTCGGGCCCATAGGTCGTGGCGCACGGGGTCGACGTGGACGGCGCAGTCCAGGGCGGCCGTGGAGAACGCGTGCGCCTCCAGCGCCGCGGTCATGGCCGGGCCGAACAGGTCGTAGGCGACCGCGCCTTCTCCGGCGATGATGATCTTCTGCAGGTTCAGCAGGTTGCACATGCCCGCCAGGCCCCGCCCGAGGGCTGTTCCGGCTTCGGTGAACGCCGAGCGGGCCACGGTCTGGGACGAGCCGCCTGCGGTGCGGGCGAGGTTGATGGCGTCGGTGATGGTGGCGCAGTGGACGCCGGCGTCTTGGAGGTGGCGCAGGACGGCCCGGTCGCCGGCGAGGGCCTCGAGGCAGCCTCGGCGGCCGCAGCTGCACATGGGGCCCGCGGGGTCGAGGGGCAGATGGCCGAGTTCTCCGGCCATTCCGGTGGTACCGGAGAAGAGGGCGCCGTCCAGGAGGAGGCCGCAGCCGATGCCGGGGCCGACGGTGACCACGGCGAAGGAGTCGATGTCGCGGCCCTGCCCGAACCAGCGCTCGGCGACGACCAGGGTGTTGACGTCGTTGTTGACGACGACCGGCAGTCCGGTCGCCTCCTGGAGAGGGCCGGCCACGTCGACTTTGTTCCAGTCGAGCAGGGCCGAGTAGCGGCAGACTCCGGCGTCGGAGTCGACGTGGCCACTGACCCCGACGCCCAGGCCCAGCACCCTGTCCGCCGCTTCGGGCGCCTTCGAGAGGAGCCGGCTGGTCAGGGCAGCAGCGGCGGACAGGGCAGTTGTGGGGGTGCAGTCGGCGATGGGCTCCTCGGCGCGGGCCAGGACGTTGGCCGCCATGTCGGTGACCACTCCGGAGACCTGCGCAGGGCCGATCTTCAGTCCGACGACGATGTGTTTGTCGGGGTTGACGTGCAGCATCTTCTGCGGTCGGCCCCTGCCCTGCGGAGCGGTGTCGCTCTCGCGCAGGTAGTCGTGTTCGAGGAGCGGCGGCAGCATCCGTGTCACGCTGGAGGGCACCAGGCCCAGGCGCTGGGCGAGCTGGGTGCGCGAGATCGGCCCCGCGGTGAGTACGGTCGCGAAGATCTCCGCACGGGTCTGTTCACTGACGAGTTCCGAGAACCGGATCTTCGACGGGCTCATCACGCGCTGCCTCCAGATGGCGGTCGGTCAGGGACGGTGGGGCTGGGTCATCACCGTCGGCCCCGGTACGGCTGGTGTCGGCCCCCCGGAGCGCGGGGCGGGACCCGCTGCCGCGCGCGGGACGCGGAGATCGTCATAGTGCCTCCTTGGCTCCGCCGTCGTCGGCGTGAGGACGCCGGTCAACTGCGTATGACGGGAGTGTGTCCCCCGGTTTTTCGTGCGTCAAGAAACAAAACAGCGCGTTACGCAACCGTGACCGATGTAAGTTTTGTCTCATTTGACGCAATAGCCCCTCCTTCTGAGGGCGAGAAGACCTCCGCAGGACGCGAATCTCGTTCATTTCATTGACACGCAGAAGAAATGAGGGGACGTTATCCGGCGACCGAGGAGTGCTGCGGCCGCCGGCCACGGCGTCGCAGCAGCCCTGGTGTCCGCCGACTCCGCCCTGCGCGCCTGCCGGAGGCGCGGAGCCCGCCGGAGGCCCGTGGGGCCGGCGACCTCAATCCCCCGGCCCCACGGATGACGTCCGGTCTCGCCCGCACACAACTCGCCGCCTGACCACCGTCCGAAGCGAGGACTCGATGACGACACGACCTGCCCGCTGGCTGATGCAGAGGCCCGTCCACGGCTCCATGCGCACCGCTACGCCGGCGCGGGCCGGCGCCGCCCGCCGTGCGCACCCCGCCGCACCCGGTCCCGAGCCCTAGACACAGGCGGTGTCCAGCGCAGGGCTCCCCGGGCCGCCGACCCGTGGTGGTGCGCGCATCGCACCCCGGGACCAGGCCAGGCACCTCATGCTCCCGGCGATGCCTCACGGCGTTCCACGCCCGCGGGGCAGCGCGCCGGCTCGCCCGTCCTCTGCGGGCGCATCCGCCCGCAGAGGCGCACCAGGGGCATTGCCCCGATACACACAAGAGAGGACACACTCGCATGTCCACATCACGACCGCGACCACGGGCACGGGCGGCAGCGGCCGTCGTCGGCCTGGTCCTGGCTCTGGCCGCCGGCATAGTGCCCGCCGGCGCCGCGGCCGCCGCCGACACTCCCGGTACGGGCGCCGACGCCAGACGCCAGGCCGCCCAGGCCAAGCGTCTGGCCGCCCAGGCCAACGGCACCGCGGTGGCCGACTCGGCCCGGGCGGAGACGGCGGACAGCGCGCAGCTGAAGACCTGGTGGCACGACAACCACGAGTTCAACACCACCAGCCCCGTGCAGAACGACAAGGTCCGCCGCTCGTCCTTCTACGACGTGAAGGTCGCCACCGCAGCCGCGCCGACGACCCGGTACGACTCGTTCGCCTACATGAGCATCCCGCGCGGCGGGAAGGGCAAGATCGGCTACACCAAGGAGGACGGCGCCGAGTTCGCCTCCTCCGCGAACCTCACCATGAGCTGGTCGTCCTTCCAGTACTCCACCGACGTGTGGGTCGACGTCTCCCTGCGCACCGGCCAGACCGTCTCCTCCGCCGACCAGGTCAAGATCAAGCCCAGCAGCCTGAACTTCGCCAAGGAACTCGTCAACGACAGGACCGTCCGCATCAAGGTCCCCTACGACGCCAAGGGACACCGGTTCTCGGTCGAGTTCGACCCGCAGCTGTACACCGCGTACAACGACATGTCAGGCCCCGCGAACGACGCCGGCAAGCTCACCACGCAGGGCGGCGGCGGCAACCGCGCCATCCACACCGAGCCCCGCAACTCCATGATGATCTTCGCCGAGCCGACCCCGACCGGCGCGGAGAAGGACCGGCTGGTTCCCACGGCCGACTCGGGCAGCATCCACTACCCCCAGCCGGGACAGGTCACCAACCTGAACAACGTCAGCCAGGAGATCATCTACTTCCGCCCCGGCACCTACTCCATGGGCTCGAAGTACCACGCCGTACTGCCGGCGAACGTCAAGTGGGTGTACCTGGCTCCCGGCGCGTATGTGAAGGGAGCGTTCCGCTTCTTCCACGACAACCAGGGCCTGTACAAGGTGACCGGCCACGGGGTGCTCTCCGGTGAGCAGTACGTGTACGAGGCCGACACCAACAACAACTACGACCACCTCAGCGGAGCGTCGAACTGCCACGCCTCCTGCGTGAAGATGCTCCAGTTCCAGTCCTCGGACCGCCAGCAGTACCTCGACCTGCAGGGCGTGACCATCAACGAGCCGCCGTACCACTCGTTCGTCGTCTACGGCAACGAGCAGACCTTCCAGATGCGGGTGGACAACTACAAGCAGGTCGGCAGCTGGTACTGGCAGACCGACGGCATCGAGCTCTACCGCGGCAGCACCATGAAGAACACCTTCTTCAACGCCAACGACGACGTGCTGAAGATGTACCACAGCGACGTCACCATCGATAACACCGTCATCTGGAAGAACGAGAACGGCCCCGTCATCCAGTGGGGCTGGACGCCCCGCAACATCGACAACGTACGGGTGACCAACACCCACGTCATCCACAACCGCATGTACTGGAAGGACGTCAAGTACAACACCTGCATCCTCAACTCCTCCTCCCACTGGGAGGACATGGGATCGACCACCAAGGCCGACCCGGGCGCGTGGGTGAAGAACATGACCTTCGAGAACATCACCGTCGAAGGCATGACCAACTGCGCCATCCGCGTCTTCGCCCTCTCCAGCACCGAGAACATCCACGTCAAGAACCTCAAGATCGGCGCCTGGAACGGGCTCGACCCCAGCTCCCAGGTCAGCCTGCTCAAGCGGTACACCAACTCCGCCGGCCAGAAGGTCACCCTCGGCAACGAAACTCGTGACAGCCGGGGGCTGAAGCTGGAGAACTACACCGTCGGCGGCACCGTCATCAGCAAGTCCGGCGATAATTGGGCCGCCGACAAGCTCGGCCGGATCGGCTTCGACGCCGAGACCTGGGACAACTGGAACGCCTGGGGCTCTGGTGGCAACGACCCCGGCCCCGACCCGGTCACCGGCGGCAAGATCGTCAACGGCGCGACCTCCAAGTGCGTCGACCGCGCCGGCAGCGGCACGGCCAACGGCACCGCCATCCAGCAGTGGGCCTGCGCCGACGTGCCCTCCATGGCCTGGTCGCTCGACGGGCAGCAGCTGAAGTCCGGCGGCAAGTGCCTCGACGTCGTCGGTGGAGGCACCGCCAACGGCACCAAGGCGCACCTGTGGGACTGCGGCGGTTGGGACAGCCAGAAGTGGGCCTTCCAGTCCGACGGCACCCTGAAGAACCTCAAGTCCGGCCGCTGCCTGGACATCGAGGGACAGAGCTCGTCCGACGGCGCCCGCCTGCACCTGTGGGACTGCGGCGGCTGGGACAGCCAGAAGTGGGCCATCACCTCCTGACCCGCCGGAGGGCCGCCGGCCCGTCACACCGGCGGCCCTCGACCCCGCACGCATCCGGCGCCCGGGGCACGGCCTACACGCCCCGTCGAGAAAGGGCATCGCTGTGGAGTCATCGAGATACCAGGGCCCGGCTCTGGGCCTGTTCCGGATGGTGATCGGACTGCTGTTCGCCTGCCACGGGGCGGCGACGCTCTTCGACGTCCTCGGCGGACCCCACGGGCCTCCGCCCGTCGTCGGGCAGTGGCCCGGGTGGTGGGCCGCGGTGATCCAGCTGGCCGGCGGCACGCTCGTGCTGCTCGGCCTGGCCGCACGGCCGGCGGCGATCCTCTGCTCGGGGTCCATGGCCTACGCCTACTTCGTCCACCACCAAGGCGACGGGCTCTTCCCCCTGGAGAACGGCGGTGAAACGGCCGCCCTCTACTGCTGGGCCTTCCTGCTCCTCGCCGCCCTCGGGCCCGGCCGCTGGTCACTGTCCGCCCTGCTCGGGCGCACCACACGCACCGAGCCCCCCGCGCGGAGGGAGGTGGTCGACCGGAGGGCCAACTGAGCCAGGACCGCGAGCAAGACGTCATGTGCGCGCAATGAGCCGCCCGGCCGGCGACACCGGCCGGTGATCCCCCGACACACGGAGGAAGAGCACCATGAACCTCGCACCGAAGACACTGTCCCGCCGCACGGCGCTGAGCACCGCAGTGCTGTCCGCCAGCCTGCTCTGCCTGCTCCCCACGGCCCCGACGGCATCCGCCCACGGCACGGTCATCACCCCCGAGACCCGCAACTACGGCTGCCTGCAGCGCTGGGGCCACAACGAGCCGAACGAGGCCCAGGACCCCATGTGCTACCGCACCTACCACGAGAACCCGAACGCCATCACCGCGTGGAAGGCCGTCTACGCCAACAACACCGGGGGCAACTACCAGCAGGCCATCCCCGACGGCCAGATCTGCAGCGCCGGCGGCCAGGGGGAGACGAACTACCGACCGCTCGACCGTCCCGGTCCGTGGAAGACGACCGACATCGGCGCCAACTTCACCGTCGACATCTACGACGAGGCACGGCACGGCGCGGACTGGTTGGAGATCTACGTCACCAAGCAGGGCTTCGACCCGGAGTACCAGTTGATCGGGTGGGACGACCTGGAGCTGGTGAAGAAGACCGGCCGCTACCCGTACCAGGCGCACTACACCACGGACGTCAGTACGTCGGGCTACAGCGGGCGGCACGTCGTGGTGACCGTCTGGAAGGCGTCGCACATGGACCAGAAGTACTTCCTGTGCAGCGACGTCAACTTCGGCTGACCTCCTGCTGACCGGGCCCCGCGAGATGCCGAGCGTCTCGCGGGGCCCCAGCGCCACCGCCCCCCTCCCCGCAGGCCGGCATCCCGTACCCGCCTGGGTCCCCCCGCAAAGCTGAAGGGCAGACGATGACCAGCACCTTCCGCCGCGAGCCCGCCGACGGCGCGCACCCCGCCGCAGGCCGCCGGTCCCGCACCCGTCAGCTACTTCGACGGCTCGCCGCCCTCGCATGCCGCTACCGGCACAGCAGCACCACGGTCTTACGCGTCTGCGTCGGGGTGGTCTTCTGCTGGTTCGGGGTCCTGAAGTTCTTCCCCGGAGCAAGCGCGGCGGAAGGCGTCGCCGTCCACGCCATGACACGGATGACCTTCGGCCTCGTCCCCGCCCAGGCGTCACTGCTCATGCTCGCCGTCCTGGAGGCAGCCATCGGTCTCGGCCTCATCACCAAAATG
Source organism: Streptomyces desertarenae (assembly GCF_042681365.1). Lineage (NCBI taxonomy): Bacteria > Bacillati > Actinomycetota > Actinomycetes > Kitasatosporales > Streptomycetaceae > Streptomyces > Streptomyces desertarenae. The sequence continues at coordinate 68,314 of NZ_JBHUFU010000009.1, forward strand.
ATGCTCCGCTACGCCCTGGCCGCCTTCTTCCTCCACATGGCAGGAGTCTTCCTCACCCTCCTCCTGCTGCCCGGCGACATGTGGCACACCTACGGCGCCGTCCCGACCCTCGAAGGCCAGTACGCCATCAAGAACCTCGTCCTCGTGGCCGCCTGCCTCCACATCGCCGCCGAAGAACTCGCCCCCTGACCCCTCGCACACCCCGCCGGCACTCCACGCACCAGGAGCAGCACGTTGGGCAGCACCATCACCCTCCACGACCTCGCCAAGACCTACCCCAACGGGCAGACGGCCGTGAACCGGTTGTCGCCGGCCATCGAAGCGGGTGAGTTCCTCGTCCTGCTCGGCCCCTCCGGCTGCGGTGAGTCCGCCCTCCTGCGCATGATCGCCGAACTGGAGACGATCACCGAGGGAGAACTGCGCCTGAGCGGCCGCCTCGCCAACGACCCCGACCCGAGCGAGCGGGACGTCGCCGTGATCTTCCAGAGCTCCGCCCTCTACCCCACCATGCCGGCGGCCGAGAACATCGGCTTCTCCCTGGCGGTCCGGAAACAGGACCCGCCACACGTGGCGGTACAGGTGCAGACCGTGGCCGAGCCCCTGGGGATCGGCCACCTGCTCGGACGCTCCCCCTCCCAGCTCTCCGGAGGAGAGCGGCAACGCGTGGCCATGGGCCGGGCCGTCGTCCGCCGCCCCTCGGTGTTCCTCATGGGCGAGCCGCTGTCCAGCCGCGACGCGCGGCCGCGCAACCGTCTGCGGATGGAGATGCTGTCGGTAGCGCGCAGCACCGGCGCGACGACCGTCTACGTCACCCACGACCAGGCCGAGGCCATGGCGCCGGGCGACCGGGTGGCCGTCCTGCGAGGCGGTGCGCTCCAGCAGGTCGACACCCCGCGCCGGCTCTACGAACTGCCCGCCAACGCCTTCGTCGCCTCCTTCGTCGGCACACCACGAATCAACCTGGTGCACGGCACCGTCCACGCCCTCATCGACGGGTCCCTGTCCGTAAGCCTCGGCGCGCAGCACCTCCCCTGCCCCAGCCGCTCGCTCACGACCACCATATGCTCCGTGTCGTGCAGAGCCGCCCCCTCCTGATCGGCCTGCGCCCCGAAGCCGTCCGCATCGCCGAACACTCACAGGCCACCCTGTTCGAACGCCCTCTCACCGGCGTCGTCGAGCACATCGAATTCCAAGGACACGAGGCTCTGCCGCACCTGTCGCTCGGCGGACGACAAGCCGACGTGCCACCCCATCCACTCCCCCAGGAACCGCACAAGCCCTCACGAAGCACCACAGCCGACCTGGTCCGACGACTCCTCCACCGAGTCCGCGCAGCGAAGGCAGCCCGGTTCACCCACGAAAACCGCTGACTACCACAAAACGTGTTGAAACCCGCACAATCGGGCATCGGTGAGTTGATCGTGCGCACGACGCCGGGCGCACACCACCGCAGAGGACAGCGCATCCCCTTGCTTGTCGATGTCCGCGGCCTGCTCGTCTTGGACGAACACGGTGACCACATCAGTCCAGCCCCCGCCCGGATCCCCGACATCTGACCACTCCCCGAAGGGCCGGATGGTCAACCGTCCGGCCCCGTCGCGCCTCCTCCCACTGCCGGAGACCTGTCCGCGGCGCCGCTTCGCCCCCGATCGGGTGCGGGTCCGGGACGGGGACGCCTACCGGGCGGTGGACCGCGCCGTCGCCCCGGGGCGGTGGGTGGCCGCGATGCATCCGGGGCCGGGGGCGGCTGGGGCACGTCGCCCTCACCGTCGCTCCTGACGGGCGGTCGGCGTCGGGGTGGATGCAGTAGGCGGCGGCCTGTCCCGGCCCGGGCGCCCGGCCCCCGGCCCCCGGCCCCCGGCCGCCGTGTTCCGGCGCAGGATCCTGGCGTTCTGCTTGCAGGCGAGGAGGTCGAGCAGGCCGATCCAGGCTGTGGGGCTGGCGACGTAGGCGAAGGGGTCGGGGCGGGTTCCAGAGCGAGGGGGCCGGGGGTGGTGTAGCGGGCGGTTTCCAGGTCGTGGTGGCGGAAGTGGTTGCAGTGCAGGCCGGTCTCGGGATGGGCGTATGACCGTCTCTTCGGTGACCTGACCCGGGCCGGCGTGGGTCAGGTGCAGCCGGGAGGCGGGTGAGACGGCGGACAGCAGGCGTCCGGCGGCGTCGTAGGTGAAGGAGGTGACGGTGCCCGCCGCGTCCTTGGTCACCGTGCGATCCGTCGCGTCCAGGGTGAGGGAGGTGGCGCCGCCCGCATCCCGCAAGACGCGGGCGGCACCGGAGAGCTCGCGCACCACATCCGTGAACACGGATGTGTCCGGTGGAGTCCGGCACCTTTCGGCATCGTTCGGCGGACGGGTCCTCTACCGTGTTGTCCGCACAGGTGAGGGGGTGCGCATGAGCGAAAGGGACGCGCCAGTCCACTCGTCGGCGCCGTCGTTCGATGAAGAATTAGCGCGCTTTGCTCACGATTTGCGTGATTTGCGCATATCGTGCGGCAAGCCGTCACTGCGGGCGCTGGGGAAACATGCGCCTGCCGCGCGTCCGTTGTCGGCTGCCGCGCTCAGCGAGGCTTTCAACGGAAAACGGCTTCCGCGGCTGGACTTCCTGATGGCCTTGGCCAGGGCGCTCCTGGCCATTCATGACGGGCGCCCTGTGCCCCACACCGACGACCGGCTGGCCCCATGGCGGGATCGGTGGATGAACCTGGAACGCCTGCGCCAGGGGCAACGACTCGCCCACCGGGCCACGGGAGCCGCCCATGTGGCCGAGCGCGGTGAGGACCGCGCACCGGACGTGCCGGCAGGCGAGCGGGGACCGGAGCCCGGCAGCGTGAAGCCGGTACCCGCCGGCAGTGAGTCCGGCCGTTCCCGGGACGAGGCTCTGCTGGCAGCGGCGAGACGCGAAGCGGAAAGCCTCAGGGCAGTAGCCGCCGCCCGCGCTGAGGAACTTCTTGCCGAAGCTCAGGCCGAGCGCGACCAAGCCGCCGCCGAGCTGGCACAGCTGCGCAGCAGGGTCGCCGAGGAGATTTCCTCGGCCGCTGAGGAGTCCAGGCGCCTGCGAGAGCAGGCCACAGCAGAGGCCGCCCGCATACGTGAGCAAGCCGAGCAGGACGCCGCAGCGCGCATGCGTACCGCCCCCGAAGCCACCGCACCGGCCGACACCGGCACTGACGCGGGCCCTCCCCCAGACAGCGCAGCATCCGATGCGGTGAGGAACGCCAAGGCTGCCGGCGGCAGCTTCTCCGACATCATGGACGCGTTTTTCGGCCCCGCCTCACAGCGCGGACCGAAGACCCGCACACGGCGCGGCCAGGACACCACGATCCGGCTCGACATCGATCTGGACGAGGCCGCCTTCGGCGCCACCAAGGACATCCGGTTCGACACCGCAGTCCGGTGCGGCACCTGCCAGGGCGCATGCGCGGCTCCGGGCACATCCGTCCACACCTGCGGCACATGCCGCGGACGGGGCGAGATCTCGCAGGCCACCCGGTCCGTTCCGGGCAAGGTCATGACCACACGCCCCTGCCCGGACTGCCAGGGCTTCGGCACGGTCATTCCCACCCCCTGCCCGCAGTGCGCCGGCGAGGGCCGGGTACGCACCCGGCGCGACCTGACGGTGAAGATTCCAGCCGGTGCCGGTGATGGAACCCGCCTCCGGTTCGCCGGCGAGGGCGAGGCCGGCCCCGGTGACGGGGAAGCAGGCGATGTCTACGTCGAGGTCCACCAGATGGCGCACCCGGCCCTCCAACGGGACGGCGACGACCTGCACTGCATAGTCACCGTCCCCATGACTGCTGCCGTCCTCGGCGCGAAGGTGCCGCTGGAGACGCTGGACGGCCCGGAGGAGATCGACATCCGACCCGGCACCCAGTCAGGGCAGACCATCCCCTTGCGCGGCCGCGGCATCGCTCATCTGCGCGGCCAAGGACGCGGTGACCTGATCGTCCATGTCGAGGTCCTGACTCCCACCGCGATCAGTCCAAAGCAGGAGGAACTGGTCCGAAGGCTTGCGGAGTTGCGCGGGGAAGAACACCCGCCGGGGCAGTTCCAGCCCGGTCAGATGGGCCTGTTCTCCCGCCTGAGGGATGCCTTCAACGGCCGCTGAAGCCGGCAAGTGGATCCGCCCGAGAAAGCAGGCACTGCATAGCGCCAAGAACCGGGACACGGTTGCCCGGCACCGGAACAGGCGCAAGGGCCCGCGCCCGGACCTTCCAAGGAGCAGACTCCTTCACAGTCCGGAGGCGGGCCCCTGGCGGTGTGGTGGATGCCCGGCTGCTTCGGTGGTCAGCGAATCAAAGTGCGCAGACCCGGGATGCTGGCGCCGGCACTGGTCAGCCCGGCGGTGACAGCGGCAGCCACCGGAACGCCGGTAAGGGCGGTGAGTCCGCCGATGACAAAGCCGATGATGACGGCGGCGAGCAGGACCACGGCGGCGTGCAACGTGAGGAACGGCTGCGCGGAAGCAGACTCGCTTGAGGTGGGCGGGATGGACTGCTGCGGGCTCTGAGAATCATTCATACCTCGACTGTGGGGACCCGCGAGGCTATGACCTGCATCTTCCGAACGAATCCATTGGAACCCGATCAGGCGGCCAACACCGGCGAACGACAACTGTGTTCGGCCGAACAGGACCGATCCGGTCCCCCGGCCGGACTCGACGCCGCGGTGTTCAGCGGTGTTCGGCCGACCGCCGTCACCTCCGCTTTGGGCAGCAGCGCCTGCAGCCGAGGGGACGACATCGCCACTGCTTGCCCCCGGGAACCGCAGGGAACGGCTGTGGACCAGACCGGCCCGCAGCCGCTACCGCGGTGCCGTCGACGGGGGCGGATTGACGGCGGGCCCGCTTTTGCACTTGCGGCGCCTACCACCGGGGCGGTTCGGAGCGTGTCCTATGTGGTGGACCACGCCGGGGTGATCTCGTTCCCGGGATCCGTGAGGCAGGTCTGGCGCATTCCGCAGTCGGCTGCCCTTGTGCTCTGCGGGCATGCGCGCGTAGCGGCGGTCGGCTCCACGGCGCGTCGGCGGCAGCAGGCGTGACCGCGTATGCGCTGGGCCGTGCGATTACTGCGCTGAGGTGTCTTGCACCCCGATAGGGGTTAGGTTCTGCCCGGTGGATCATGTGGCCTTCTGGCCGGTCGCTCGTTGGTTCGGTCATGGGTCGGGGGGATCTGACGCATCGCGAGTGGTCGTTGCTGGAGCCGCACCTGCCGCCTCCGGGTGGTCGGGGCGGCCGGTGGAACGATCACCGCACCGTGGCCAACGGGATCCCGTTCCGGGTCCGGACCGGTGTCCCGTGGCGTGACCTACCGCTTCACCGGCACCTACCCCGACCCCACCGGCCTGTACAAGATGGGCGCGCTACTACGACCCCCACCTGGGCCGCTTCACCCAACCCGACCCCAGCGGACAGGAAACCAACCCCTACCTCTACGCCACCGGCGACCCCACCGACAACATCGATCCCCAGGGCACGTCGAGCTTCGGCGGAATCACGAGTATCGGTGACTGGACCAGCATGGTCAGTGACACACTGAACGCTTCTCATCCTGTGGTTCGTGGGTGATGGCGGCTGGTGGTCGGGGACCGTAACGCGGCAGGGCTCCTGGTCGCTGCGGCAGGTGATCTCACTCGCCAGCGTCTCGACACAGAAGCCCTGCTGGTCCCGTACCGTGCCATGCTCGACGTCCCTCACGAGGTCGTTGAGCACGTTTCCTGGCTCATCTACGTCCGAAGGTGTGAGCTGAACTCCCGCTGGCGGAAGCTGGGCTGCCTCCGCCAGGCCCTGCTGGTCCTGGTACACCTGCGCACGAACGAGACCCTGGCCCAGGCCGCGGCGGGGTTCGGCGTCTCCACCGCCACCGCCGGCCGGTACGTGAGCGAAACGGTCGACCTCCTCGCCGAGCGTGCCCCGAGCCTGCACGAGGCCCTGCGCGAGCTGCCGCCGGAGGGTTCGTCATCCTCGACGGCACTTTGACCACTACCAACCGCATCGCGGCGGACGAGCCGTACTCCTCGATGAAGCACCGCCGTCACGGGATGGACGTGCAGGCCGTCACCGACCCGACCGGCCATGTGCTGCGGATCTCGCCGGTCCTGCCGGGCCGTACCCACGACCTGACCGCGGCCCGCACCCACCGGATCATCCGGATCTGCGAGCGGCAGGGGGTACCCGTGCCGGCCGGCCGGGCCCATCAGGGTGCCGGGTCCTGGGTGACCACCGGCCGCAAACGGCCGCCCGGCGGCGAGCTGTCGCCGACCCAGCGCACGGTCAACCACGCGCCGGCTCAGGCCCGGGCCCCTGTCGAACGCGGCGTGGCGCGGCTGAAGTCCTGGCGGGTCTTCCGCAGGGCCCGATGCAGCCCGAATCGAATGTCGTCAACCACCGCAGCCGCCCTCAACCCCGGGGCGGCAACGCCGAAAGACCTCGGTGACTGCTCGGGCTCTGTCCGAGGCGGAGCCGGCCGAGGCACTCGGAGCCGTTCACGCGCGCCTCGCCGCACTGGAGGAGAACGAGGCCCTGCGCTCCCGGCTCGCCCGGCGCGTGTGAGGCGGCCCGGCGGACGGCGGTCAGGACAGCAGCCTCTCCGCCATCTGCCGGGCCCGCCGGAACGGCTCGACGCTGCACTCGCGCATCGCGGTGACCACGGCCCCGTCCATGAGCAGCGTGAACTGCTCCGCCAGCTCCGGCGCCCCGGCGTGGCCGGCGTCCTCGATGAGGCCGCACACGTAGTCGGTGACCTTGCGTTTGTGCTCGACCGCGAGCCGGTGGACGGTGTCGCCGGGTTCCTTCGCCCTCTCCGCCATGGCGTTCATGAAGGCGCAACCGCGGAACGCGCTGTCCTGCGCCCCCTCGGCCAGGACGTCGAAGACGGCCAGGGGCGCGCCGCCGTGGGCCTCGACCCGGTCCTGCAGCCACTTCCTCCAGTGCTCGTCCCGGCGCTGCAGGACCGCGGCCACCAGATCGTCCTTGCCGTCGAAGTGTCGGTAGAGGGAGGCGCGGCCGACACCGGAGTGGGCCAGGAGGCGCTCTAGGCCCACTCCGTTGATGCCCTCCTCGTAGAAGAGCTCCTCGGCTGCCTGCAGCAGGCGGTCACGTGCGCGAGTCGGCATGTGGCCAGGGTAGTCGCCCTTGACGCTAAACGGTACCGACCGATACCGTCCGCTGAGATGGTACCGATCGGTACCGAACTCAAGGAGGGTCCATAGTGAGTGAATCCGTCCCGGACCGGAGGAGCGAGGCGCCGGCGGAGAAGGCCGCGGAGGGGGATTCCGCCGCGTCGTGGCGGGGAGTCCTCGTCCTGGGGTTCGGCACCTTCGCCATCGGTACGGACGAGTTCGTGCTCGCCGGTGTGCTGTCCGAGTTCAGCGATTCCCTGTCCGTCGACATCACCACGGCCGGGCAGGTGGTCACCGTGTTCGCGCTGACCTGCGCGGTGATGGCTCCGATCCTGGCCACCCTCACCGCCGCCTGGCCGCGTCACAGGGTGCTCAAGCTGTCCGTGCTGATCTACCTGCTGGGCGTCGCGGGAACCGGCCTGGCGCCGTCGTTCCCCATGGTCCTGGCAGCCCAGGTCGTCGCCGCCGTCGGTGCCGGCCTCTACATTCCGGCGGCCAGCGTCACCGCCTCCGCGCTGATGGGGCCCGAACGCCGGGGCCGGGCCATCGCGGCCGTCACCACGGGGCTCACCGCCGCCACCGCACTGGGCGCACCGATCGGGACCGTCGTGGGGAGCGTCTTCGACTGGCGGGCCACGATGTGGTTCATCGCCCTCCTCACCGTGCTGAGCCTGTTCGGCGTGTTCACCCTCGTGCCGCGGGTGGCGGTAGGGGCTCCGGGCGGTCTGCGCCAGCGCCTCGCGCCGCTCGGCGACCGCCGCGTGGTCGCCGTGCTCGCCGCGACGCTCGTCGCCTTCACCGCGGCCTACATCGTCTACACCTACATGGCCGAGGTGTTCGCCCCCGCCACCGGCGGCGACGGCAGGAAGCTGGCCATCCTGATGTTCGCCTTCGGCCTGACGGGCATGGTCGGCAACTTCTACGCCGGGACGCTGGCCGACCGGTTCGGGGCACGCCTGGTGGTGGGCGGCGCGGTCACGCTGCTGGCGGCCAGCCTCCTCGTGCTGCCGTTCGCCACCGGTTCCTTCGCCGCCGCCGCCGTCGTCATCGTGGTGTACGGCATCGCGGCATGGGGCATCACCGCACCGCAGCAGTCGCGCCTGATCACCCTCAACCCGGAATCGGCCCCCCTCCTGATCTCGCTCAACGCCGCGTTCCTCTACCTCGCCATCGCCCTGTCCGGTGTCATCGGCGCGGTGGGTATCGGCGCCGTCGGAGCCCGGAACATCAGCCTGATCGGCGCCGCGGTGGCCGTGCTCGCGCTGGGGCTCTCCGAACTGGGACACCGGCTGGCCAGGAGTTCGCCGGCGCAGACGGCCAAGGTCACCGCGTAGTCGACGGACGTGTCGTTCACCCCGTCGTGAAGGGCGTTTCCGATGTGCGGAATCGCTGGACGGGTGGACTTCGGACGCGGCCTCGTGAAGGAGGCCGCCACCGCAGAGGCCATGACCAGGACGACGGCCTGCCGTGATCCGGACGACGAGGGGATCTGGAGCACCGAGCACGTGATGCTCGGACACCGCCGGCTCGCGGTGATCGACGTCGAGGGCGGTCGGCAGCCGATGCGCACCCCGGAAACCGGTTCGGACGGTGAGCCGCTGGTGGCCATCGGTCAGAGGTTGCTTTCTCCCGGTGTTCCATCCCGGAATCTGCGGTTGAGTCGGCTCTGCGGGGTCGCGCCAGGAGATGGTGTTCTCTCCGGTCAGGCGGCGGGCCGTGAGGTCGGTCACGGCCAGGTGGATCATGGCTTCTGAGCGGGCCGGGAGCGTCTCGCAGTCGCGGGCCAGGTGGCGGTGATGCATCAGCCGGCCGTGGGTCCGTTCGACCGCCCGGCGTCTGGGAATCGGCGTGAAGCCCCTGGCCCGCGGTGTGCGTTGGACGGTTTCCAGGTCGATGCCGAGGGTGGCGGCGTGCTCGACGAAGTGTTGGCGGTAGCCGCCGTCGGCCCAGACCCTGCGGATGGCGAGGTGGTCGGCGGCGACCCGGCCGAGGAGGCGGGTGCCGGCCGCGGAGCCCTGGACACTGGCCGCGGTGACCAGCACTGCCATCAGCAGCCCGGGGGTGCCGGTGACGATGCTGCGTTTCCTGCCCACGACCTTCTTGCCCGCGTCCGTGCCCTGACTCGCGGTGGGCACGCTGGTGGAGGTCTTCGCGCTTGGTGCGTCGATCACACAGGCCGACGGGCCGCCTCTCCTGCCTTCCTTCTGCCGTACCAACTCCCGCAGCAGCCCGTTGGGCTGGGTCCGGGTCGTGCTCGTCGCAGCCGAGGTGATCGGTGGCCTCGCCTTCCAGGGCGGACTCCAGCAGCCGCTTGGTCAGCCGTTGCTGGGGGTTGTCCCCCTCCGGGGACAGCTCGCCCTCGCCGGTCAGCCGCAGGTCCTCAGCCTGGGCCCGGCCCACCGGCTGTCCCCTTCCAACGCATAACTGATCGTTTCAGAACGGCTGCTGCGTTGGTCGCCGCCTCATGTCAGGCGGGGTCTTTCTCCGAGTAGTTCCGCGACCCGCTGGGCGGCTTCGTCTGGTGGTAGCCCGGCCGGCCAGGGGAGCCGTTCGGCGCCGTCCTGGACTGGTCTCTCATCACGATCCAGGGGGATGAACCGCCAGTCCCGGCCGTGCTGCCAGAACACGACCACCCCGTGAGGCCACGCAGGACGGAGGCAACCGACACGACGTCACCCCGCTCCTGTCACTGGTGGATGCAGCCCCATTGATCCGAGGTCTGCAGGGGCGGCCGCGCCGTCGGCCCCGGCGACTGTATGCCGACCGGGGCTACGACTTCGACAAGTACCGCCGCCAGCTGTGGAAGCGCGGTATCAATCCGATGATCGCCCGACGCGGCACTGCTCACGGCTCCGGAGTCGGCAAAGTGCGCTGGGTCGTGGAGCGCGCGTTCGCCTGGCTGCACCAGTTCAAGCGCCTGCGCATCCGCTACGAGCGCCGGGCAGACCTTCACCGGGGTCTCCTCGAACTCGCCTGCTCGATCATCTGGCGAAACCGTCACGCCGACGATCAGCGGCTACACGCCGTGGTCGCCAGGGCGAACGTTGACTGACCCACAGCTACACGCCGGTGGTGCCGTCGATGCGTTCCCGGAGCAGGTCCGCGTGGCCGTTGTGGCGGGCGTATTCCTCGATCATGTGGACATAGATCCAGCGGAGGCTGACGTCCTGCTCCATGAAGCGGCCGGTGTCGGTCAGGGCACGGTCGGCGCAGTGCTCGCGGGCCCGGGCGATCTCCGCATGCCAGGTGGTGAGGGCGTCACGCAGGGTGGCGCCCTCGGCCAGTTCGAAGCCGCCCTCGGGGGCGGATGGGTCGGCCTGCGGGTCGTAGATGGGCGGGGCCTGTTCCCCGGCGAACACTCGGCGGAACCAGTTCCGCTCCACCTCCGCCATGTGCTGGACGAGGCCGATCAGAGTGAAGCCGGATGGCGGCACGGACGCGACGGCGGCCTGCTCGTCGTCCAGGCCCTCGCACTTCATGGCGAGCGTGGTGCGGTGAAAGTCAAGCCAACCTTCGAGCACGGTGCGCTCGTCGGCGTTCAGGGGCGGCATGGGGCGTTCGATGGTCACCGGCCGATTGTCGCCAGCGGCCGAAGCCGCTGACAAGCAGGGCCCCACAACAGGGCGAACGTTGCCCGATGCGGCGCTGGGAGCAGCGTGGGCCTTCGCCGACCCGCACTACGAGTTGGTCGGTTGGTTCGGCACATGAGTGAAGCCCCCGGCAGACGGGTTCGCAGCCAAGACCACCCGATGCCCGCCAGAGGCTTCGCGTGCTTGTCCGCCCGTGCGGGCCGGACACGTCCGGGCAGGCCCTGACCCTCCTCACCGCTCGTCCGCGCGAACACCGCCGGCGGATCGGACGCCGCCGGCACCGGCTCCCGGTCGGCCGTCAAACCCTGCCGGTATTGGCGCATCGACGCAACGGGACCACGTATGCCCGGCTCGCAACGGGTTTCGAGGCCATCCGGGCCGCTTCGGGGAGCGCGAGGCGGGCTGTCCGGCAAGGAGCTGGCCGTAGTGGCGGGCAAGCCGCCGGAGACGGTGTGCGGTGAGTGGCGTCTTCCCCGGCTCCGAGCTACAGGTAGCTGTCGTCGTGGCGGGCTCGGCGCCACTGCGCCTCGAACTCCTCCCGGTCCATCTCCTTGTCCGGCAGCCCGGGGTCGAACAGATCCACCACGGGCGGATTGAAGACCCAGTCCTCCGGCCCGCTTCTGAGGGCGGTCCCGTCTTCGGTCAGCTCCACCTGCCGGAGCCTGCGCCCGTCGCCGCCCACCTCCACCAGGTAGACCGAGCGGTCATCGTCTCCGTGGAGTCCGCCGCCCAGGCGCAGGTGGACGACGGACCGGCCGGCCAGCGCGCCGAAACCGGGGAGGCCACGCTGAGCGTCGCGCCGGGCACGCAGCTCCTCCAGACCACCGGGCAGAACCGGCGCGTCGATGTCGGTCTCCTCCAGCTCCCACGCCCCGGCTCTCCCGACGGCCTCCGGGTCGTCGACCACCTCGACCTCGGCAAGCCTCTCGGTCACTTCCCGTGCCGACTCCGCCCGCACCCACCACCACAGCCCGCCCATCCCGTAGTCATGGAGGACCAGGAAACGCGCCCGGGGCGCGGCATCGGCGTCTGTCACACCGGGTGACGATACCGAACCCGCCCACGCGAGGCCGGTCCGCCGTCCGGGATCGGGCCGATGCAGGTGGGACGACCGTCGGTATGAGGAATGTCGGGTGCGCCGGCTGCGTGCGTGTGGGGAGCCGTGAGGCGCTCTTGCGTTGTGTGTTCTTCACGTCGGGGTGGCCGCGGCTCGGAGTCCTCCGAAGGAGTTGACGGCCGGTGGACCGGTCGTGAGCACTGCTCACCGCCAGCGTATGCACGTGCAGATGCATGTGCATACGCACGCGAACTCCACTACAGTGTGAGCCGGTTGACCGATCCACCAGTCGTCGCCTACGTATCCGCAGGAGGACTTGATGCCCCTCACGCGCTGCGGCGCGGTGCTCGGGAACGGTCATGGGGCAGCCCGGGGCAGCGGCGCCCGGGGAAGGGGAATGCGTCCTTCTCCGCCCGCGTCCGCCGGCGGTGTGCCGTATGGCGGCGGCATCGCTCCCGGCGGCCGGCCCGGGCGAGGGAGCCGTGGCCGTACCGGCCGAGGGCCCCGGCACCCGTGCGAGTTCCCGTCAACCAGTACCCCTCGGCCCCTCCGGCGCCCTCCCGCCGCGTCAACGCGGCGGGGGGAACCTGCCCTCTGCGGCCCCCCGGGCCCGCTTCGGTGGAGTTGCCGGGGCAGGTTCCGCACCCCTTGATACGCGGGAGAGCCCGCGGTTCCGACCCCGGGTTTCCTAGGCCACCGGGTCGGGCGGGCTCTCTGCGCGGTGACCTCACAAGCCCACTGAGACTCTGAAAGGAACACCAGTCATGGAGCATAAGCGCAACGGCATCCCCGGCGTGCGGCAGGCCCATGCCGCTCTGCGGCGCCTCGCCCGGTGGGGCGTCCGGCGCCGCCGCGTCGCGGCCGGCTACCTCCTGCGGGGAGTCTGCTCCGGCATCGGCACCACCGCGGTGGGACTGACCGTGGTCTGGCTCCAATCCCGCTACTGACAGCCCCCGGGCCAGGGCCGCCCACCAGCGGCCCTGGCCCGATCCGCCGAACCTCACGAAAGCACCCGGGTCTCCCCCACCACAGTGTTGGTTCATCGGTTTGGCAGGGTCGGCCCCCAAGCCGGAACCCCGCGCAGGACGGCGCCACCGGGCCGGCGGCGGCGATTCGGCCGGCCAGGGGAACGCAGGAGGCGGCAGTGCTCAGGAGGGGGCGGGGGTGAGGTGGGGATCGGCCCAGACGAAGTCCTTGACCTTGCAGAACAAGGGGTCGCCGACGAGGTCGACGGTCTGCAGCGTCAGCCGTTCCGCGCCGGTCAGGTCCACCTTGATGCTGGCGGTCCGGTCGCGGGTGGCGGTCCAGGAGCCGGCCAGTTTCCCATCCACACGCACACCGAAGGTGCCCACCGCATCGGCGTTGTCAGGACCCGCGGTGATCCCCACGGTGGCGGTGAACCGCGTGTACCGGCCTTCCAGGACGTATTCGGTCCCACCCGACAGGGCGTCTCCGGAGAACTGGCAGTCCCTGGAGAGGCTGTCGGGGTAGTCGCGGCCGGCCAGACGGAACGATCCGGGCGTCAAGGTTTCGGAGCCGTCCTGGGGAACCATTGCGGACAGCGGCCGGGCCGCGGGCGGGGTGCTGCGGGAAGCCGACGGGGAGGCGGAGGGGCTCTGCCGCGGTGCGGGAGAGCCCGGTTCGGAACTGCGGACGGCAGCCGGCGGGTCGCCCTGGGAGACAGGAGCGCCGGAGTCCTCGCCCTGCGCTGTCAGCCGCAGGAAGAGGAGGACCGCTGCGGCCACGGTCGCGGCCGCGGCGATCAGCCACGGAACCCTGCTGCCGGCGGTGGCGCGGGAGGGACCTGGTGGAGCAGTGCGTTCCCGCCGGGGGACAGAGTCGGCCATGACCTCCCCGCCGGGGAACGGCGGCGGCGCGGTGGGGGCGCGCAGGCCGCGGTCGCCGTCTCCCAGGGAACTCTCGCGGTGGGCGATCTGTGCGCGGATGCGGTCGTACTGGACCAGTAGCGCGCCGTGTCGGGCGCGCAGTTCCTCCTCCCGGTCGCCCGGCTCCCCCTGGCCGCCGGGGAAGGCCCCGTCGGTCGGCTGCCGCGGGTGCGTGGCCCGAGCGCGGAGCCGTTCCAGTTCGGCAGTGAGCTCCTCCAGCCGTAGCTCCAGCTCGTACAGTTCCAGCAGCGTGGCGCTTCCGCCGGCCTCCAGCGCCGCACGGTAGAGGGTGAACGTCAACCGGCGCGCCTCCTCGGTCAGCGGCGCTCCCGCCTGCCGGCCGTGTTCGGCCAGCAGCGCGTCGAGGAAGGCCTTGCGCGGCAACCGCTCGCCGCTCAGGTACCGGGAGATGGCGGAGGGGCTGAATCCGTACCGGTGGGTGAACCCCCGCAGCGAGAGCCCGCACCCCTCGAACAAGACCCGTAAGTGCCGGCCCAGCGCCCGCCGCGCCGCCTCGCTCCCGTCTCCGTCCGACACCGGCCCGCCCGTACGCCGTCCCTCGCCTACCACGTGTTCCCCCTCCGCATCCCACCGAGCCGGCGAACCCGCCGTGCCGGAAACAGTCTGTTCCCCTGACGCACCACCCCGCCGGGCTTTCACCGTAGTCCCCATCACCGCGCTGTCCAGCAGGTCCCAAGCCGGCCCACCTGCAGCGGCAGCGGCCCGCACCCTCCTGGAGCAGATGAGGACACCACCGATGACGACCGACCCCGCCACCCCCACCTCCCACTACGACAGCCGCCATGGCCCGCACCTGCGCCTGATCACCGTGGCCGCGTTCATCGCCGGCGCCCCCTCTGCCTCGCACGCCGGCACCCCGCCCTCACCGAACCCCTCGCCACCGCCACCGCGAACCTGCGGCGTCCCCGCCGGTCATCGGGGCGGGGACGCGGAGGCAACGCCCCCCGCATCAGATCCACCCCTCAGGCGTCCGGCTCACCGAGAACACGCAGACAGAGGCGCCGCGGACCGATGCGAGGTTGCGGAGTCATCTCCCACGCCCTCCCCGGCCGACCCGCCCCACACCGCGCCCCCTGACAGGGCCGTCCCGTCGTCTGCCCGCGACACAAGGGATGGCAGCGCTCCGCTGTCCACCGCACGCGTGCGACCGGCGCATGCCCCACACCCCCAGGGAGACCACATCATGACCACGGCCGAGCCGGACGCGCCGCACCTCCCGGAGCCGGACCCGGGCCGGGACCGGCTGCTGCACCGGCTGACCACCGGTGCCCTCGGGCTCGCGTTCGCCGGCTACGTCTTCCACCAGCACCCGGCGCTCCGGGAGACCGCAGTCGCCGTGGGCGGCGTCGGCACGTTCCTCCTGGCTGCCGTACTGGCCGCCCGCAGCCGCCGATGACGGCCTGCCGGGGGCGGCGGCCCGTGAGCCGCCGCCCCCGGCAGGCACCGCGGCCACCCGAACCGGCGCCGCAGCGGTGAGCGCCGGGCGGGCCGCTTCGGCTTCGGCGACGGCGCGGGCTTCGGCCTCTGGCGCTCGTGCTCCTTGGCCCGGGCGCACACCGTGCAGTCGTCGCCGGGCGCGGCGGGGTCCTCGCTGCCGCCCCGGGCGGAGTGACGGGCGGGTAGGCGTGTGGGGCGCGTCCGTATCGAAACGGCGAGGCGGGCCGCAACCAGTCGTACGCCTGGTCAGTACTGACAGTCATGAGGCCTCGTCCGCCCCGGCGCCGGACCGAACGGCGCGGTCTGCGCCCGTGGCTGTCGGCCTCGCCCTGGCCTTCGGCACCGCGATTCCGGTCGCCGCCACGGTGTTCCGCACCGGATGGGACCTGCCGGGCGCCCGGGGGTCGAGGACCGAGCGTCGCACCGACTCCAAGGCACTGTCCGATCCGGTCGAACTCTCCCTCGGGGTGGTCGCCGGAGCCGGCGCCTCGGTCGCCTTGGCCGTGGCTTGTCGCTGCCGGAGACCCGGGGAGGACGGCGCTCCGCGGGAGGCCGCCCGCTCACCCGCCGAGCGTTTCACCACCGCCGTCTCCCGGCTCGGTGCCGGCTCCGCCCCGGTCCGTCCGGGCGGCGTGCACGCTCTGACCGGTCCTGCCGGCGACGCCCCCACCCGCGAGCCGCGTCAAATCCGGATCCCCCGCGCCGCCTCGACCCGGGGCCGCCCCGAGCGAGACGGGGACGCTGGAGTACGATCCCGGTTCGATCACCCGTACGGCTCCGAGGGGGGACGGGCCTTGAGCGCCCAACTGAGAGAAACTGCAGCGCACTTAGCGGACATGCTCTGGAGCCGGCACACCGTGTACCGGGACCGAGCCGGGGAGGTGGTCATCCGGGGAGAACACGTGCAGCGCTGGATCAGCCTGGCCCCCGCGGGCCGCAAGGGAGAGATCCTGCTCCGTGCGGGCCGCATCCTCGACGGCGGCACCACCGCTCCGGCACGTTCGCAGACCGTCGTACCGCTCCAGTCCAGCACCGGCGAGCTCGCCATGGCATGCCGCCGCCTGCTCGCCGAGACCGCCGCCGACGCCGCACCGCCCGCCTCGTCGGCTCCCGGCCGCACCAAGCGGTCCGAGAGGCCGAGGCGCCCCGGGCGCGGAGGGAAGCGGATGCGCCTCGCCTCCTGGGTGATCCTCGCCTGCGTGGTCAGCGGCATCGTCCTGTACGTCTACGGCGCGGCCAGGACAGGCACGCGCTGAGGAACGCCCGCGGACCCACGAGGCCGTCCGCCTCGCCCGGCACCACGAGGCTGATCCCTTGGAGTGGACGTCCGGCAGTGCGGGCAGGGGCGGCCGGCCCGGTCCGGTTGGAGGCCGGGCCGGCCGTGCCCGGCCTGCCGTGGGGTGCCCGGTCAGGGGGCGGTGAGCCTCGCCGACGGCCACCGCGCCACACCGGCCCGTCGGGGCCGTGCTCGACCGGCACGGGCAGGGTCGCGATCGCCACGGTGCCGGAGTGGCTCACACGCGAGACGCGGCGGGCTCGGTCGTGGAGGGCGGCCTCCCCTGTGGCTGCGCACGGCGCGGGGTTGGGGGCGAAGACGACCAGCGGCTGCGGGAAGGACCGGCCGTCCGAAGGGCCGACGTGCCCTTCCCGCCTGTGGGACCGCGGGGATCGTTGCGGGGTTCGCTGCGGGGCCGGCTGCCTCAGGCGTACCCGGCGGGCCCGGCCGGGCCGGTGGGGCGGGTGTGGTACTCACCGCCTCCTCGGACCCTTCCGACCGCACAGGGCCGGATCGGCGGGCTGGACCGGCCCGCACACGCCGGGCGCGCGGGCCGCAGCCACCGTGGGGGGACACCCTCGGCCGGCACTCTGGCCGCTCGCGGTCCGCGGTGCCCGCGATGCCCCTGGGCCCCTCCTCGCCCGACCGTCTTGCCTGCGACCGATTCTCCGGCCGGTGCGCCTTCCCCCGCGGGCGGCCGGCGTCCGCCCGCGGGCCCGTCCTCGCGTCGCGGGTCCGCCGCCTTCCGACTCGGCTGG
Organism: Streptomyces desertarenae; assembly: GCF_042681365.1. NCBI lineage: Bacteria > Bacillati > Actinomycetota > Actinomycetes > Kitasatosporales > Streptomycetaceae > Streptomyces > Streptomyces desertarenae. The sequence goes on from NZ_JBHUFU010000009.1 coordinate 85,451, forward strand.
GAAACGGCTCACGGCGTACCGGGGCGCTGCCGGCCGCTCGGCGTGCGGTTCCGCAACGACATCGTCAGAGGACGTCGTAGGCCAGGTGTGTCGCGGTCGATGTCGGGGTCACGCTCCGCCGCACCAGCGTGCGCGGCGCCGTGCCGGTGAACAGGGGCGTCCCGGCGCCCAGCGTGACGGGCGCGAGGTGCAGTGTCAGCGCGTCGAGGAGCCCGGCGGCCAGCGCTGAGCCGATCGTGGCGCCGCCGCCCATGAGGACGACATCGAGGTTCTCGCCCCGGTCCGATGACGCCGCCTCGGCGCGCTCGCGCGCGGCGGTGACGGCGTCGGGCAGACCGGTGGTGACGAACGTCCAGTCGAGGTCGGTGAGCCGTACCGACTCCGGCGGTGAGCTCGTCACGACGACGAACGCGGGCCTGCCGACCTCGTCGGCGCCGTAGCCGCGGGTGTCGTCCCAGCCGTCCGGCCCGTCGACCACGTCGAACAGACGGCGGCCCAGGACGACGGCGCCCGAGCGTGCGGTCGCCTCGCGCAGGATCCGGCGGTCGTCGGGATCCTCGGAGAACGCCCAGGTGTGCAGGGCCTCGCCGCCGGTGCCCAGACCGTTGTCCGGACCGGGGTCGGGCCCGGTGACGAAGCCGTCGAGGGAGACCGAGATGTCAGCGATGATGCGAGTCACGCCAGGGCAGACCCGGGCCGCCGCCCGGACTCATCGCTCGCGCACGAGGCGCGTGCCGGATGCTCCGGGACTGCTCCCCCGCCCCCGGCAAGGCGACGATCCGAGACGGGACGGCTGCGGGGTGATCACATGCCCCGGCCCTGTGCGTGGACGCGGTGCGGCCCACGGCGTGTGCGGGGCCGGTCGGGTCGGGCGTCCCCCCGGGCCGGGACGACCGGTGCGGGAATGCGTCCGCGGGCGGGAGATCGTAGCCGCTGGCGCGGGCCCATGCCCGCACGGTCCCGGAGTCGACGCGCCTCCCGCCGCCGCTGGGGGTCGAGGACTGCACGGGTACCGAGGTCCGAAGCGTCTGCGGGAGCCGTCCGGGTCGGCATCCGTGACATGCCGGATGCCGATGCGTCCTGGCCCGGCCAGTCTGAGGGGATGACCACACGAACCCGTCTCGGTCTCGTCGTACTGGCGGCCGCTCTTGTGCCGGCGCTCGGGCTGCTTCCCGCAGCGGTACTCCCCGCCACGGATGCTCCAACGACCGCCTCGGTGCCCCCGGGACCTCCGGCAACTCGTTCCGAACGCCCGGCCCGTGTCGTGGACGAGGAACGGATCGGACCCCGGCTGCTCGACCTGACCATCCAGTCCCCGGCCCTCGCGGGCATCGGCAAGGTACGGCTGCTCACCCCGGACGGCTGGGACTCGCGGCGCCCCGGCGACCGCTGGCCGACGCTCTACCTGCTGCCCGACGGCAGCGGGGACCACCGCAGCTACACCGACGAGTACCACCTCGAGAGGTGGCCCGAACTGCGCAAGGCGCTCGTCGTCATGCCCCAGATGCCGTTCTACGGCTTCTACAGCGATTGGTGGAACAACGGGGCGGGCGGCGCCCCGGCCGTGGAGACCTTCCACCTGGACGAGATGCTCACCATCCTGGAGCGCGACTACGGGGCCGGACGGCAGCGGTCGATCGCCGGGCAGTCACAGGGCGGGTACGGGGCCGTCAAGTACGCGGCACGCCGCCCCGGGACGTTCAGGGCCGCTGCCAGCTTCGGCGGTTTCCTCCACCCCCTCCAGTACCCCGAGGCAGTCAGCGGCGGCGCGGAGTACCTCGGGGTGCCGTGGCGGAGGATCTGGGGCGACCCGGTCCGACAGCGCCACATCTGGCAGCAGAACGATCCCTACCACCTCGCCGAACGGCTCCGCGGTACACGGGTCCACATCGCCGCCGGGGACGGCACCCCGGGCGCCCTCGACCCGCCGGGCACCGAGCCGGACCCCGACATCCCCGGCCTGGCGGACCTGGCTCCGCTCTACCCGGACGAGGTGATCTCGCTGACCGAGGCCGTCATGGGCGACGAGTCCCGCACCGTGGCCCGTCGCCTCCAGGAAGCCGGAGTCCACGTCACCACCCACTTCTACCGGGGCACCCACAGCCCGCCGTACTGGGAACGCGAACTGCGCCGGGTCCTGCCGGTACTGCTCCCCTGACGCAGCCCTGGAGCACGCTTGCGCGCGATCACGGCTCAAGGGCGTCGGCTCGCCCGCGCCGGGTCCGCTCCGCACCGGGCGGTGTGCCGGGAGTGGAGTCCCGGTTCCCCTCTCGAACCCGGTGTGTGCCCCCGTCGGTGGAAATCGACGTTCCCGGGTGCCGGCCCTCCATCCGGAGGAGTCCGCCTCCTCGTGTGCCGGGACGAGGGGCGGGTGCCTCCACTCCCGCCCGGCCTCGGAACGCAGCCGGGCGGGAGCGGAGCAGCCCGGCGCAAGCCGGGCGGACAGCACTTCGGGCCCGCCCCGGAGACGCTCCACCGCCGGCAGGGCCAGTCGGTGACGCCCCGAGCCCGGCCACCGCAGGCCCCCTCCGAGTGCGAACGGAACGCCGTTCGTCCACGAGCCGAGGCGGGAAGGGAAGGAGGTATGCGACCGGCACGCGCGGCGCCCCCTCCGGGGGGTGCCCCTGGTGTCTCGCCAAGCGAGTCGAGGGGGCCTCGACTCGTGGAAGGCTCCGTCGCGGAGCACGGCGAGCAGGACGCTGATGCGGTGGCGGGCGAGGCGGAGGAGGGCATGGGTGTGGGATGTGCCACGGGCCCGGCACTGGTCGTAGGAGGCGCGGGAGGCGGGGTCGTGCAGGGCCGCGAACGCGCAGGGCAACAGTCATGCCGGATCCGGAGGTCAGCGCTCCTCCTGCGGGGCCGCGAAGAAGACAACGGGGGGCGGACGTGCGGGCCCGAACCCCGTGGACCGGAGCAGGCCGGCTTCCGCGCTGCATTCGTGCCCGATGCGGGAGGGTTGCCCTTCCTCGTCGGTCTTCCGGCCGCCGACGCCCACGGCAACGAAGCGCTGGAGCCGGTGGTGACCGGTCACCCGAGCGGGGCACGGCCCCACCACGGCCGGCACTCCGAACCCCAGCGCCTCCATGCCGACGAGGCCTGCGCCGCCCCCACCCGCGGGACCGGCTCCGGGAAAGCGCATCGGCGTGCGCGTCGCCCGCAAGGGCATCGGTCCGGCGAACGGCCGGGCCGCCGTCGGCGGTCGTCGGGCGCACCGTATCCCGGTTGCCGGGCCACCGCCGGCTCGGTCCCGCTACGAGCGTGGCTCCCGCGGCTGCCTGGCCTTCCTCAGGCTCGTGGCTGCCCTGGCCTGCCACGAGCGGCTCGCCCGCCACACCACGCGGAGTGCGGCCCACGTCACGGGAGCGGCGGCGAAGGACCTTGCCGAGGAAGGGGGCCGGGCCTGCCCCGGCTGCGGTTGCGGAGCAGCGCTGCCCCGATGAGAGCGAGCGAGAAGGCAGCAGCTGCGGCGGAGGCGGATTGGCTCGGGTGCAGGGGCCACGTCCACGGGTAGGGCCGGCCGCCGGGGCCGAGCCCGATGAACGCGCAGGCCACGGGGAGCAGGGCCGCCGCCGCGGGGCCGTACCGGCGCCCGGCGACTCGCTGTGCCACGAGGCCGAAGCCCAGGTAGCCGGCGGTGTTGCGGGCCACCGCCAGGGCCAGGGGGAAGTCCATCCACAGCGTTTCGGCCACGGCCAGCAGCGCTGCCGCCGTGCAGGCGCCGGTCAGGAGCCCGACCGACCATCGGGTCATGGGCCCTGCCGCGGTCGCTTCCGTCTCGCTCGGCGCCCGGTTGAGCCCGTACAGCAGAGCGCAGGCCGGCAGGACGGGCAGGACGAGAGGAACGGGAACGGTCGAGGACAGTCCGCCGAACAGGGAGGGGACGGGGAGTGCGGAGGACGACAGCAGCGGAGCGAGTACGAAGCAGAGCACCACCGCGGCGGCGCAGGAGGGCACCGCGTGGATGCGCAGCCACCAGGTCATGGGGCACCGTCGCCGGGTGCGGCGGCCTTCGCGGGGTCCGGTTCGGGCTGGACGCGGCAGTCGTGGAGGGCGCGCAGGTTGCGGTCGTACCAGGCCCTCTGAGCCGGGACGGGCAGGGTACGGACCTGCTGGGCGAGGGAGATGGCCTCCTGCGGCCAGCGCCCGGCCAGGGAGTCCGGTGAGGAGCCGGCGGTCAGGGCGAGCCAGACGTACAAGGGGGCGAAGGCCGCGTCTCCGGGGTAGTGGGCGCCTGGCCCCTGGGAGCAGGCGGGGGGTTCGGTGGGCAGGAGACCGGCGGCGGTCACCGTCCGGATGTCCGACGGGCCGGGCTTGACCATGCCGAACTCGATGCGTGCGGGCGGCTGAAGTCCGACGGCGCGCAGGTGTTCGGCTGCGCCGGTGGCCTCGCGGACGAAGACGTTCCTGTGCGGTTGCTGTTCGGGCCACAGGCACACCTGCGGCTTGCTCCCGGTGCATCGGAAGGCGGAGGCGTCACGCGGCTGGGTGCCGTCGAAGCCCAGGGGCACGGCCAGTGTGGCTGCGGTGAGGGCGCAGGCCAGGAACAGGGCCCATGCCGATGCGGTCCGTTTCCTGCTCCTGTCGAGCAGCAGCACGGCCAGGGCTGCGGCGATGAGGCCGAGGCTGAAGACCGCGGTCGCACCGAGACTGCGCAGGGACGGTTGTCGGTCCAGGGAACAGCATTCGCCGATGCCTTGGCCGTTCAGGTGGCGCAGCCAGGCGGCTTCTCCCAGGGCCGCCGGCCAGAAGCCCCACAGGTATCCGCCGGTCAGCATCACCGCTGCCGCGAGGAGCCGGGGGGCCTTGAGACCGAGGAGGTAGCCGGCGGCCATGTGGCCGAGGACGACGAGATGGGCGGTGGCCAGGATGGCGGGGTCGGGCAGGCCCGGTCCGCCCAGAGCCGGCGGAGCGTGGACGGCCAGGGCGGCGGCGAGACCGGTCAGCCCCAGGGCGGCGGTGGGGACGAGGTGTTCGGTGGCGATGCGCAGCCGGCTGCGGGCCGGTGCCCACTCCAGTACGTGCGCGGTCCGGATCCGGGAGGCCTCCCAGGCGGCGCAGGCTCCGCAGGCGGCGCTGACGAATCCCAGCACGATGGTGGACTGGGCCGTGACCGAGTCCCAGGTGGCGATGGTGGAGCCGGTGTTCTGGAGGCTCAACCAGCACAGGGCCGGAATGAGGACGAGGGCGGTCCAGGCGGCGGGCCCGGACCGGAGGAGGGTGGACAGAAGCATCAGGGTTCAGGCCTCCCCCTGCACCAGGGCGCGGTAGGCCGTCTCGGCCCGCCGTTCGGCGGAGTCGCCGTCCGCGGCCGGGGCGAGGAAGTCGGCGGTGTCGCCCTGGTAGGCGACGCGGCCGCGGTCCAGGACGACGACCTGGCGGTAGGTGTCGGCCAGGTCCTCGGTCTGGTGGGTGGAGACGATGAAGCTCATCCGGTCCGCCAGGTCGGCCAGCAGGTCCCGGAGGACACCGCGCTGGACCGGGTCCAGTCCGGCGGTGGGCTCGTCCAGCAGCACCACTTCCGCGCGGTGCACCAGGGTCTGGGCGATGCCGAGGCGGCGTAGCTGCCCGCCGGAGAGTTCGTGGCTGCGGCGCTCGGCCGACTCGGTCAGGCGGACGCGGTCCAGTGCCTGAGCGGACCGGTCCCATGCCCGCCGTTTGGACAGGCCCTTGAGCCAGCCGGCGTAGGCGGCCTGCTCGCGAACGGTCAGACCGGGGACGGGGCGGATGTGCTGCGGTAACCATCCCACCCGCCGGCGGTAGGCCGCTCTGTCCTTCTTGCTGGCGCTGTCGAGGGAGCCCAGGACCACCCGGCCGGCCAAGGGCGTGAGTACGGAGGCGCCGAGGGAGAGCAGCGTGGATTTGCCCGCTCCGTTCGGGCCGAGCAGCACGGTGCTGCCGGGTGGGAACTCCACGGTGAGGGAGTCGAGCACGGGGACACCGGTTCGGTAGCCGAAGGAGCAGTCCAGGTAGCGCAGGGGCACGGGAGCGTCCTAGGTCGGAGGTGAGGGACGGCCGCATGCGGCCGTCCGGTCTGCAGTGGTGATGCTGCAGACCGGGCGGCCGGTTCCTGGGGAGGTCGGTACCTGGCGGTGACGGTCCTCACGCCGGAGGGCGCCCGGGGCCGGCCACTGCCGTTGAGGTGGGAGCAGTGGCCCGTGGCGGGGTGATCGCCGGGCACGGATCCGGGCGCCGTCGATGGTTCGGGTCCCGTCGGCGCCGAGGTGGTCGATGACCTCGGTGAGGGTCCGCGACCGCGTGCCGGAGCCGGCGGTGCAGCCTCGCTCGGCGAGCGGGGGCTGCCCCTCGCCACGGCCCGGGTGGTGGAGCGTTCCCCACCGCACAGCCGTGATCAGCGGTCACGGACCCGACGTCTCCCTGCCGGCTTTGTCGACGAGAACGAGCAGCAGATGTTCACCACTTCGGGAGGCACCTGCTTCCAGCTCTGTTCGATGTTCATGGCCTGGGCAGCACAGCTCCGGAGTGAGGCAGCCGCGGTGGGGTGTCAGCCCCATCTGCCAGCATGCTGCCGTGACAGCCACACATGATCAGCGTCCCGTCGAAGCCACTCTTGACTTCCTGCGCTCCGCGTTTCCGCCGGAATGGCGCGAGCCGCCGCTCGGACATGAAGCCGTCGCGGACTGGGAGCAGGAGAATGGGGTGGTCCTCCCGGAGCCGTACAGGACGTTCATCGCGGAGATCAGCAACGGGTCGAGCCTGGGGCCCGCTGGCGACGGCGGTCTCCAGCCGCTCGGCTGGCTGCCCGACGCATGGCCTGACCTTGGTCCGCGGCAGCCAGGAGAACCGTTCCCCCTGGAAGCGGCTTGGCCCTGGGAGGACGACGAGAGTGTCGGCCCCGGGGACCCGCGGATCGACGCCGCGTTCAACAAGGGGTCCGTCGTTCTCGGGTCCGAGGACGGACAGTCGTTCTGGCTCCTGCTGACCACCGGCCCCCGCCGCGGCGAGGTGTGGATGATCGCCGACGTCGGCGCCGTCCCGGCGCCCGGCGACCAGGCATGGGGCTTTGAGGAGTGGGTGCAGCGTTGGCACACCGGCGACGACTGGTGGGACTGAACGCTCCGTACTGACCGGCCGCAGGTCACGGGCTGTTCGAATCCCGGGTGCTTCCCAAGGTGGTGAACATTCGCTGTCCGTACTCATGGACAAAGCCACCCTGCCCACCGTGCACGGGTTCGTTCGGCGTTCGTCACCTGCGGTACCGGGTGAGCTGGTGGAAGGCAGCGATCGAAGCGTTCCGGTTGTCACTGCGAGGTACGGGGCTCGTCGCATGTACTCGCTCGGCAGCTCTTGTGTCACCGGGAGCGGGAATCTACGGGCAGTCCTCGGCTGTGACGGCCTCCGCGATCCGCAGGGCAGCCTGGGCGGGTGTGAGGTGCGTGGTGTCGACGACCTCGGCTTCCGCGTGCAGCCATGTACGGGCCGCCTCGGCGTAGGGCTCGAGGTGGGCGAGACGGAACGGGGAGTCGGGGCCGACAACGGTGTCGTCCGCGATGCGCCGGCGGAGGGTGTCCCGGTCGGCGTGGAGGACGAAGTGCCGGACCGGAATCGCGTGCCGGGCGAGGCCGGACTCGATCTCACGCCAGTAGGGCTCGATCAGGACGGTCATGGGGATCACCAGCGTGCCGCCGGTGTAGTCGAGGACGTGTCGGGCCGTCTCGACCACGAGCGGCCGCCACGGCGGCCAGTGCTGGAAGTTGTCCGTCTCGGGCAGCCCCGGCGTGATGTCCATGAGCGTCTCGCCGACCTTCTCGGCGTCGAACACCCGTGAACGGGGGATCAGCCGCTGCACGAGTGCACTGGTCGTCGTCTTGCCTGCGCCATGGGTGCCGTTGAGCCATACGATCACGGCCTCAACGCTAGCGTTGTGCGGGACGCAGGTGGTCTCGACCGGCAGGATGGGTGCCACCTTCCCGAGCACCGGCGTCACGGGGCGCACGCGCAGGTGGTGACCGACCCGGCCGGGTGGTCGCTGCGGGTTTCGCCCGCACTGTCCGGACGTGCCCGCGACTCGCACGCATCGGGTCACCCGGATCTGCGAACGCCAGGGCATCCCGGTGCTCGCCCGTAGAAGTCGCCGCGTCAGAGCTTGTCCATGAGGGTCTCGTTTCGCTCTTCCCCCTTGCGCTGGACTTCGGCGACCCTGCGTTTGCATTCGATGCGCTTTTGCTTCTCGACCTGGGCGGAGTAGGCCCGCCGGGCGGCGGTGGGGTGGGTGACACCGCTGCCCCTGGTGTAGACGTGGTGGTAGCCGGTGTTCTGCCGGGTGGTGCAGTTTGATGAGATGGTACCGCCGCGGGCTTTGGTCTCCCTTTCGCAGTTCTTGCCGAACTCGGCCTTTTTGAGGTCTCCGGCACCGCCGTAGCCGTAGCCGCAGTTGTACTGGCCACTGACACACTCTTCATGTTCCTGGCCGGTGGGGTAGGTGAAGTCGGCTGGATTGTTGTTGCCGTAGCTGTACGGGTTGTGTTGGGTCGGGTCGTCGACGAGCAGGAGGGGGTCGACGGACAGGAACGGCCCAAGGCCGGGTCGTACTCGCGGGCACCGAGATGGGTGGTGCCGGTGGGATCGGCGGTGCCGGACAGGAAGCCGCGGTCGCCTGGCCAGACGCCATGGAGGCACGGGGCCTTCCGAAGAGCAACTGCTTGCGGCGGGTGTGACAGCCTGGCCGGCGCCCCAGCCGACAGCGATGAGGGCAGTGCCGTGGTGGCCGGGGAAGAGGAAGGTGGCGGAAGAAGCTTCCCCGGGGAGCGTGTGAGAGGGCGGCGGGTGGTCGCCCGGTCAGAGGGGTAGCGGCAGATCCTGCAGGGGCGAGGCGAGGAGGGCGTCGAGGCCGGAGACGACGGTGAAGCACACCAGCGCCGTCTCCGGCCGCCCCAGCCGGTCGGTCCGCCAGCGTGTGCCGCGCGAGGACGCGATCACTTCCCGGCCCCGGCTCGTCTCCAGCACAAGGTGCCGGTGGAGGCGGTGCGCGGTGAAGGCCAGGGTCCGGCCGTCGTCCAGGGTGAAGCGCATCGCGCGTCGGGACGGCCGTATCGCCCGGTGCCGTGCTCGCGCGGTGAAGGGCACGCCGCCGAGCCGGCCGTGCATCCCGCTGCGCGCCCTGGCCCGCACCCCGTGCCAGGGCGCGGCCGCGTCCTCGACCTCCAGCACCGTCTGGCCGCCCAGAGTCAACTCCCACTGCTCCCACACCTCGGCCTTCGCCGTGGTGCCGGGCCCCCGGAACAGGACGCAGTCACCGTAAGGGGTGGGGATGACGGCATGCGCTCTGCGCCGGCGGGCGGGAGCAAGCCACACCGCAAGCGGCACCCGCTCACACGGTTCCACTCTCCACCACCCCACCGCGCCCCTCCCCCTTCTTCCACCGCGTCCCGGCCGCAGAGTGCCTGCTCCTGACGCCCCCGCCGGCCGCAGAACGCCACCGTCCGGCACGACCGGCCCGGCCTCGACCACCGGACCGCCAAGGCGGATTCTGCCACCGTTCAACGCAACCTCTCCCGGGCACGCCCTGGCCGGCCGGCCATTGGACGTTGCCGCCCCCCCCCCCCGGGGTGTCCGGCGGCTGGGCGCGCGGCGGTTCGCCGGAATCCGTACGGCGATGGTTCCGGCCGGATCTGCTGCTTCGTCCACGAGAGAGGACAACACTTCGACAGCGTTTCGGAAGGCGTCCGGCCGTTCGCCTGGCGGGATGTTCGCGAGTTTCCACAGCACTGAACTCGGTCCTGCCGCAGTGCCGTCGCATGACGGATCCGCGCCTGTCGGGTACGGGCTCAACCGGACTATGTGGCCGAGGACCACACGCCGAACCACTGCTGGGCGCCCCACTCCTCGAACCGCTCCACCTCGGTGAACCCCAGCTTCGCCGCGAGGCGCATCGAGCGGTCGTTGGCGGTCTGGGTGCAGAGCACCACCGGCTCGCCGGGAAGCGCGTTGGTGAACCAGGCGAGTGCCGCCGCGCATGCCTCGGCGGCGTATCCGTGTCCCCACGCCTCGGGCAGGAACGTGTAGCCGAGCTCGGCGTGCCCGGCTTCCGCGCGGATGTGCCCCGGACGCTCCGCGCCGCGCCGATCGAACGTGATCACACCGATCATCGCTCCGTCGAGATCGACCGCAAAGAGGCCGGGGCGCCGGCCGGGCACCGCAGGCGTCGCGCGCTCGAGTTCATCACGCGGTCGAGGTCCACCGAGGTAGGTGCGCACCTCTGGCGAGGCGAGCAGCTCGATGAACGCCGCGCGGTCCCGGGCCTCGGACTCGCGGAGCACGAGTCGCTCGGTCCTGATCGGGGCAGGCGGCCAGGCGACGGGTCCGAGTTCAGTCATGGCGGTCAGCAAAACAGCAGGGTCGCCGGCGATCAACCCACCGGCCGGGCCCTGCCCTGCCCATGCGGGAGTTGGCCTCCTCGGTGCGGTGGCCGGACGAGGAGTCGCCGCGGATCCGCCCCGCGGTCTTGGAGGCCTGTCCGCGGCACCGCTTCGCCCCCGATCGGGTGTGGGTCTGGGACGGGAATGCCTACCGGGCGGTGGACCACGCCGTCGACCCGGGCCGGTGACGGCGCCGCAGGGTGGTCGGGCGGCGCCCCGTATGACCGGGTGATCGCCACCTACGCCGTCGAGGAGGTCCCGTGGGCGTGGGTGGAGCAGACCCGGCCCGGTGGGCGGATCGTCGCCCCCGGGGACGCCTCGGCCATGTCGCCCTCGCTGTCGCCCCTGACGGGCGGTCGGCGTCGGGGTGGATGCAGGGGTTGGGGATGTTCATGCCCGCCCCCGGCACCGATCAGGGGGCGCCGTTCGACCGCATCCGCGACCGGCAGCCCTTCAGGCCGAGGGGGCCCTTCCCCCGCCCATTGGCGTCTTTGGTGGGTCCGGAGGGCGGGCATCTGCTGTTCACGCTGCGGGTGCTGCTGCCCGAGGCGCGCACCACCACCGAAACCGGCGAGGCAGGCGAGGTGACCGCGTGGCTGCACGACGGCCGCGCCTCCTGGACCACCCTGGCCACCCGCACCAACACCGGTGCGGGGCCGGTGACCCACCAGGGCGGGCCCCGGCGTCTGGCCGAGGAGCTGCTACGGGCCTGGAGGGTGTGGGAGGAGCGCGGGGTGCTGGACCTGTACGACTTCGGCCTCACCCGCACCGGGCACGGGCAGTGGATCTGGAGCAGCGACCCAGGCGGCCCCCGCCGGTAGCCACTGGAGACGGCACGAGCGCGCTGACCTCCGCGGTCGGCTGCTGTGGGCGCCTTGGCCGTACGCCAACCCGGGGCGGGAAGGTATCAGCCGGGCGTGCCGGACCGGTCCCGCATCTGGTCCTCGGCGAAGGCCACGGCCTCGCGGCCCACCTCGAGCGTGCCGAGCGGGGTGTCCAGCGCGGCTTCGACGTCGCGCTGCGAGCGGCCCTGCCGCACCAACAGGCGGGGCTCCTCGTGGTGTGCGAACCGGCTGAGCGCGAACTCCGTGTTCCGGATGTGGAACAGGGGCACATCCACCTCGCCCAACTCCTCCCAGGTGCGCTCCACTTCCAGGCGCAGCCGGGCCGCGACCGCCTCCGACGACGGCGTCAACCCGGTGGCTTTGTTCATGAGTCGTGGTTCTGGCTCAAGTTCTGTGACCCGTAACAGTGCGTGATCCAGTGAATATGGAACAGTGCGTCTTCCTGAGGGCCGGATTCGGGTGCGAGGACGGTGCGAAGGCGGCTGATGCTCTGCCGCCACTGCGGGCCACTGGGTGTCTCGTCCCAGAGTTCAGCGAGTTCGGACTTCTCGGCGATCACTCGGTCGAGTGCCTCAACAGCAAGCGGCCGAAGATCGTCGGCGAAATCCGGAAGGGCTTCCTTGGGGGATCACCGAGGTAAGCCCAGAAGGGACCACGGGATGATCTTGGAGTTCTGAGCGCCTGCCCGTCACCCGTTCGGCTCAAGGCCGTTGGTTGTGATGTTGGGCTGTCGTCTGGGGCCGGGGCGGGATTGTGACCTCGATCGAGCGGACCGCGTATCCGCGGTTCAAGCGGCTGATCACTGCGCATGAGCTGCATCTGTTCTTCGCGCCGACCCGGGACGAGTTCGAGTGGGCGTCCAGTGCCACGGACTGCGACGAGCACCTGCTGGCCCTGCTGCTGATGCTGAAGTCGTACCAGCGCATGGGGTGTTTCCCGAAGCTGGAGGATGTCCCGGAGATGGTAGTCGACTTCGTACGGCGGGCGGTGGAGCTGCCGGAGGGTACGCTGCCGGTGTACCGGGCGGTGAAGACCGCGAAGAACCACCGGGGTTTGGTGCGGCAGCGGGTGGGCGTGGTCTACGACCAGGCCGAGGCCCGCCGGATCGCCGAGGCATCCATCCGCAAGGAGGCCGCGGCCAAGAACCGCCCGGCCGACCTGATCAACATCGCCCTGGAGAAAGTCGTAGGGGCCGGGCTGGAGCTGCCAGCGTTCTCCACCCTCGACGTGATGGCCTCGACGGTCCGCAAAGAGGTGAACGCGTCGATCTGCGCGGGCATCCACGACCGGATGAGCGCGGTCGAACGGGCGGGACTGCTGCGGCTGCTGGAACAGCACGAGGCCGACGGCACCACGCAGTACAACCGGCTGAAGAAGTCCGCGCAGAGCCCGACCTGGTCGCACTTCAAGCGGCTGATCACGCATCTGGACTGGGTGGACGCCCTGGGCGACACCGGGGTGTGGATGGACGGTGTCGCCTCGCGGAAGGTCACGGACTTCGCCGGGGAGGCGGACGCGGCGGACGCCTCCGAGCTCATGGCGTACGCGCCCGTCAAGCGGGTCGCCCTGATGGCGTGCCTGGCGCACAAGGCGAGGATGCGGGTCCGCGACGAGCTGGCGCTGATGTTCTGCAAGCGGATCGCGACGAAGATCAAGAAGGCGAAGGAGGAGCTGGAGGAGATCCGACTCGCCGAGCGGGAGATGACCGAGGCGCTGATCGGTAACTACCGCAGTGTGCTCAAGGACATCGACGACGGCGGCCCGGCCCAGGCCGCACTGGCGAAGGCCGCCGAGATGACCGCCGAGGCCATGGCCGCCCTTCAGGGGCTGGACGAACAGGCTTCGGTCGAAGAGGTCACCCGGCGCCTGGACGGCGAGGTCTCCCCGGCCGTCCTCGCCCTGGCAAAGGCCCAGTTGGTGCAGGCCGGCGGGCTGGGCACGGTCACGAAGACCGTGGAGAGCTTCGGCGGGTTCGCGAAGCAGTACGAGCAGATCGACAAGGTCTCCGCCCACCACGGCAACTTCTGGGAGGTGCTGCTGTACGGGCAGGTCGGCCGGGACCGAGCGCTGATGTTCGACCTGGCCGAGAAACTTCAGTTCACCGCCACCTCGGAGGACGGACGGGTGCTGGACGCGCTCGCGCACGCGCAGCGCAACGAGGCCGCCCGCGGCGAGTACATCAGCGCGATCGGTGAGGACGGCGAGCGGGTCGACATCTCGTTTGCCACGCAGAATTGGCAGAAGGCCGTGATCGACAGGACGCGGCCGGGGCAGTTCGTCCGCAAGCACTTCGAGGCGATGGTCTTCACCTGCCTCGCCGAGGAACTGCGCACCGGCGACGTGGCGGTGGTCGGCTCGGAGGAGTACGCGGACTGGTCGGGGCAGCTGCTTGCGTGGGAGGTCGTCGAGGAGAAGCTGCCCGCCTACCTGGTGGAGGTCGGGCTGGCGGAGGAGGGCGAGGCCGACTCCTTCGACGCCGCGGCCTTCCGGCGGCAGTTGGAGGACCGCCTGCGGGCCGCCGCCGCAGCGGCGGACGCCGGGTACCCGGACAACGAGAGCCTGGTGATCGACCCGTCCACCGGTATCCCCTCGCTCAAGGCGCACCGCTCGGAGGGGCAACGCCCGTCGGCGAAGCGGCTGGAGCAGGAGATCAAGGCGAGGATGCCGGAGCGCACGCTGATCGGGATCTGTGCCCGCACCGCGTACTGGGTGGAGTGGTGGCGCCGCTTCGGCCCGCCATCGGGTAACGACCCGAAACTTGCCGACCCGTTCGGCCGGTACGTGCTCACCACCTTCGTCAAAGGCACCAACATGGGCCCCTACGAGGCTGCCCGCCACATCCCCGGCGTGAGCGGGCACGAGCTGGCGTACACGGCGAACCGGCACTTCTCCCTCGTGCTGCTCAACGAGGCCATCGCCGACCTGGTCAACGCGCACGCGCGCCTGGACATCTCGCAGGCGTGGGGCGACGGGACCGCCGTGGCCGCCGACGGCACCCACATGGACACCTACCTCGACAACCTGCTCGCCGAGACTTCCGTCCGGTACGGGAAGCCGGGAGGCATCGTCTACCACCACATCTCGGACACCTACATCGCGCTGTTCACGCACTTCATCCCGTGCGGGGTGTGGGAGGCCGTCTACATCATTGAGGGTCTGCTCAAGAACGCCTCCGAGGTCAAGCCCACCACCGTGCATGCGGACACCCAGGGCCAGTCGCTGCCGGTGTTCACCCTGGCCCACCTGCTGGGATTCGATCTGATGCCCAGGATCAGGAACTGGAAGGGGCTGACCTTCTACCGGCCTAGCAAGACCACGGAGTACGTGCACATCGACGTCCTGTTCGGCGAGCCGGGCAAGAACGTCATCGACTGGGACCTGATCGAGTCCCAGTTCCGGCATCTGATGCGGGTGGCCGTCTCCGTACGCGAGGGCGTCATCTCCTCGGCGACGCTGCTGAAGAGGCTCCGGTCCGGGTCACATAAGAACGCCACGTACGTCGCTTTCCGCGAGGTCGGCCGCGTGATCCGGACCGTGCAGTTGCTGCGGTATCTGACGGATGCGCCGCTGCGCCGGCGGGTGACGGCCGCGACGAACAAGGTCGAGTCGTTCAACCGGTTCTCCCAGTGGGTCGGCTTCGGCAACCAGGGCGTCATCGCCGACAACGACCCCGTCGAGCAGGAGAAGGCGATGAAGTTCAACTCTCTGCTCACGAACGCGGTGATCTTCCACAACGCCCTGGACATCGCCGAGATCGTCCGCCAGCTGCTGGAGGGGGGATGGGAGATCGACCCCGAGGACCTGGCCCACATCTCGCCGTACCTGACCGAGCACATCAAACGGTTCGGCGAGTACTCCACCCACGAGCTCGGCATCGAGCCAGAGGCGTACGACCCGAAGCTCGACGTCGACTTCACCCCGCTGCGCGAGCAGGACCTGACCGCCGCTGGCCTCGGCCAAGCTGCCTGAGTACCGCCGAAGGACTGCGAGGGAGTTCGCTCAGTAGGACCGTGCCACCAGTCCCGCTTCGTAAGCGAGGATCACGAGTTGCACCCGGTCACGTGCGTCGAGTTTGGCGAGCAGCCGGGTCAGATAGGTCTTGGCGGTGGCAACGCTGATGGAGAGCTGGTCGGCGATTTCGGCATTGGACAGGCCCTTGCCGACCAGGGTGAGCACCTCACGTTCCCGGTCGGTGATGCGCTCGAGTTCCGTCCGCTGTGGCGGCGTCGCTGTAGGGCGGTCGGCGAACTCCTTTATCAGTCTGCGGGTGACACTCGGTGCGATGAGGGCGTCCCCGGCAGCCACGATACGGACTGCGGCAAGGATGTCGTCCAAGGCCATGTCCTTGACCAGGAACCCGGACGCGCCGGCGCGCAGCGCTCCGTAGACGTAGTCGTCGTCATCGAAGGTCGTCAGCACAACAACGCGTGTGGTGCTGTTGCCCGTGGTGATCACGCGGGTGGCTTCAATGCCGTCCATGCCGGGCATCCGGATGTCCATCACCACTACGTCGGGGGTGAGTTCCCCGGTCAGCCGGACCGCTTCGGTGCCGTCTCCGGCCTCGCCCACGACCTGGACGTCTGCGGTGTCGGTGATGACCATCTGCAGGGCGGCGCGGACCAGGGGCTGATCGTCGGCGAGTACCACGCGGATGGTCATCTGGCTCCAGCCTTCGCTGCGGGTTCGGTCCCTTCCGCTGTCGGCACCGGTAGCCGGGCGGCTACCCGGAAGCCGCCCCCCGGAAACGGCCCGGCGGTGAAGCGGCCGTCCAGTAAGGCGACTCGCTCCCGCATGCCGACCAGGCCGAATCCGGTGTACGTGTTCCTCGTGTTCGTGCCGCTGCCCTTCCCTCGGTCGACGACCTCGACGACGAGTTCGTCCTCGCGGTATTCGACTTTCACCTGACAGTGATCAACAGCCGCGTGTCGTACGACGTTGGTCACCGCCTCCTGGACGATCCGGAGCGCCGCGAGGTCTATGTCCGCGGGGAGCGGGCGACGTTCGCCCTGCCACCACACTTCCACGCGGACGCCGGCGGCCGTGGTCGTTGCGGCGAGCCGTTCCAGATCCGCCAGACCGACAGCCGGCCGCAGAGGAGCCTGTGTGCGCCCCTGGTCGTGGCCGGTTGGTTCCTGATCTCGGGTGGCGGGTTCCTGCACCTGGTCGGCCTGCCGCAGTGCGCCCAGCATCCGCCGCAGTCCCGCCAGCGTCTCACGCCCTACGTGTTCCACGGTGACCATCGCCTCGCGGGCCCTGGCCGGCTGTGTCTCCACCACTCGGGCTGCGGCTCCGGCTTGCAGGGCGATGATGCCGATGCTGTGGGCGACCGTGTCGTGCATCTCGCGGGCGATGCGAAGCCGTTCGGCGGTGACTGCCTGGGCGGCGAGCCGGGCGTGCAGCTCCGCGGTGTGGGCACGGGCTTGGTGCACCGAGTTGCCGATGAGCCAGGCAATGATGACCGTCAGGGCAATGAACGGTTCGGAGGCGGTGCCGGATTCCCCTCCCGGGATCCACCGCAGGACGAGGTATCCGGCGAGCACGCCCAGCGTTCCGGCGGTCGCGGTGATCGCGGTGCGCCGGGGCTGGGTGGCCGCGACGTAGCAGAGGGCGACATCCACCCCCAGAAACTGCAGGGGCAGAACTTCGTCCTGCCGCCAGGCCACCGACGAGATGACCGTGCCGACGATCACCAGACCGTACGCCACCGCCGTCTGGCGGCGCAGCAGCGCGCTGCCGGTCAGGACCACCAGGAAGGCAAGGGCGAGCAGCGCCTGAGCCGTGAGCGAGTCAAGGCCGTCCCGGGGATAGCTGAGGGAGTACTCATGCCGCGGCGGCATCAGGACGTACTCGACGATGGGCTGCACTGCTGCCACGAACCACACCAGCGCCGTCCACAGGCCCGGCGGTATGCGCTTGAGCAGCGGCAACGGCGGTGGCGGTGAGGCGGGCATGCCGAGATCGTAAGCGCGTACACGCAATGGGGCATCGGCCTGCGGTCGTACAACCAGGGTCGACACTCGCGCCCGGCGATTGTCAGCACCGGTCCGACGACGAGCGGGGGCGCCGAACGGCACCGTGGGCGCGTGATCGAAGTCAACGAGCTCACGAAGCGATACGGCGGCACAACAGCCGTCAAAGACCTGACCTTCACCGTGCGCCCCGGTCAGGTGACCGGGTTCCTCGGGCCGAACGGCTCCGGCAAGAGCACCACGCTCCGGATGATCCTCGGCCTGCACGAGCCCACCAGCGGCACGGTCACCATCGAGGGCCGGCCCTTCCGTGACCGTCCTCGCGGCCTGCGGCATGTCGGCTCCCTTCTCGACGCGCACGACGTGCACGGCGGGCGCAGCGCGGCGGCGCATCTGTCGGCGCTGGCGCGCAGCAACCGCATCCCGCGGCGCCGGGTGGACGAGGTGCTGCAGGAGGTCGGTCTCGCCGAGGTCGCCCGGCGCCGCATCGGCGGATTCTCGCTCGGCATGAAACAACGGCTCGGCATCGCGTCCGCCCTGCTCGGCGACCCATCGGTGCTGCTCTTCGACGAGCCGCTCAACGGCCTGGACCCTGAGGGGGTGAAGTGGGTGCGTGAGCTGTTCAGGCGGCTCGCCGCCGAGGGCCGTACCGTGTTCGTCTCCAGCCATCTGATGTCGGAGATGGAGCACACCGCCGACCAGCTGATCGTGATCGGCCGTGGCGAACTACTCGCGGCGGAGAGCCTCGCGGAGTTCTCGGCCCGCAGCGACCGGCAGAGCGTCTCCGTGACCACGCCCGCCGCGACCGCCCTGAGGGACCTGCTGACGGCCGCGGGTGCGGCCGTGCATGTGGAGGGCGAGCAGCTCACCGTGACTGGCCTGACCGCGGTGCGGATCAGCGAGATCACCCGACGGCACGGTCTCCCGCTGTACGAGCTCAGTACCCGCTCCGCCTCGCTGGAAGAGGCCTTCATGGAGCTCACCGCCGACCGTGTTCAGTTCCCCGGAGGAGATCCCCGATGACCACGACCACGACCACGGACGTTCCCGGCAGCGAACGCGCCGCCCGCGAACCCCGCGCCCGCTTCCGTGACCTGGTCGCCGCCGAGTGGCTCAAACACCGGTCGCTGCGCTCGACCTGGATCGCCTACGGGGCCACCGCCCTGGCCGTCATCGGCTTCAACACTGGCATCGCCTACGACACGTACAGCCACTGGACGCTGCAGGTGTCCAAAGACCGCGCCTCCTTCGCCAGCGACGGGATCGCGCTGCAGCAGGTCTTCAGCGCGAACGCGGCCCTGCTCATGGCGCTCGCCATCGGCGCCATCGGCGCCCTCACGATCATCGGCGAGTACAGCACGGGCACCATCCGGACGACGTTCGCGGCCGTCCCGTCCCGCCGCTCGGTGATGGCGGCCAAGGCGGCCGTCGTCACGGTGGTCACCACCGTCTTCGGCGCGTTCGTCGCAGGTGTCTCGTTCATTGTGACGCAGGCGATCCTCGACGGCCGGGACGCGGGCGTCTCCATCGGCGATCCGGGCGCCTTCCGTGTCGTCCTGGCCTCCGCCCTGCTAGCCCCGGTGTGCGCGCTCGCCGGCCTCGCTCTCGGCGCCGTCATCCGGCACACCGCCTCCACCATGATCACCTCAGTGGTGGTCATCCTCGTGCTGCCCCTGGTCTTCACCGACGGCCGCCACTGGTCGGCGGTCGTCAGGCACACCCTGCCTTACCCCGCGTGGCTCCGGCTCGTGGAGGCCGGCGATTCCCCGACGCTCTTCCCCTGGACCACCGGCGGAGCCTGGACCGTCTACGTGGTGTGGGCATGCGCCGCATGTGCGATTGCCGTCACCAGCGTTCACCGGCGAGACCAGTGAGTGGCCGAAGGTTGCATAGTGCTGATCAGCCTGGGCTGTCGCATTCACCCGTGGGCAGTTCCGGGCGCTTACGGCGTTGTCGGCTATTGAAGATCTCGGCCAGAGCTGTGTGGCTGAGGACCCGAGGTGCTGACCGGTGATGGTGGTTCGGCCGCTGGTGAACGCCGATCCTCCGGCAGGACCAGTCCCGCATATTCTCCGGACATGGTTGATCAACGATCGGTCGACGTTGGCGGGGTCCGGCTGGCCTATCAGATATCGGGTCCGCCGGATGCTCCGCCGCTCGTCATGTTGCACGCGCTGGGCGAAGATGCCACTGACTGGGAGGCGGTTGTGCCCGCCCTCGCCCGGAGTCGGCGGGTGTATGCCCTCGATCTTCGCGGTCACGGCCGAAGCGACTGGACGGGGGACTACTCGCTCGAACTCATGCAGGCTGATGTGCTCCAGTTCTTGGACGCACTGGGACTTGGCCCAGTGGATCTGATCGGGCACTCCATGGGCGGGATCGTGGCCTACCTGCTCGCGGAGGACCATCCGCAGCGGGTGAGCCGGCTCATCCTGGAGGACGTTCCAATCCCGCGTCCCCGGGAGCAGACCACCCTGACCAGGCCGGACGGCGCCCTGACCTTCGACTGGGAGATGGTGCTGGCCGTCAGGCGGCAGATCGACGTGCCTGACCCCAGGTGGCTGGAGCGACTCAGCGAGATCACCGCCAAGACCCTCGTGCTCGCCGGCGGCCCACACAGCCATGTTCCCCAGGACGGCGTCGCCGAGCTCGCCCGCCGCATCCCCGGCGGGCGAGTGGTCACCATCCCGGTTGGACACCTGATCCACCACGCAGCGCCGGAGCCGTTCACCGAGGCGGTTTCGGCGTTCCTGCAGGAGAACTTCCGTCCTACCCGCCAACCATGAGTCGCGGTCACAGGCCGTGACGTGGGGACGGCCGCACAGGTTCTTCGAGTCTGACCAAGAAGTGGGCCCGTGCGGCCTTGTCCCATCCTGCCTTCACAGGCGTCTCACGTGCACATCTCGGCGGTTTGATCGAGGAGTTGGCCGGGCCGTGGCAGGCCCGGCGGGAATCGGCATTGCATCGGCGGCGGGGCGGGAAGCGTCATCGTGCCGCCGGGGCGGGCCGCAAGCACGAGCTGGTGTTCACCGACCGGGTGCTGGTCGCCCTGGTCCACCTGCGCACTCAGCTCCCGCACGCCGCGCTCGCCGAGTTGTACGGGGTCGGCCGCTCCACCGTCACCGAGGCCATCGGCGAGATCCGCCCGCTGCTCGCCGACCGCGGCTTTGCCGTCCCCGACCAGCCCGGACTTCGCCTGCGAACGTTGGCCGACGTGTTCGCCTACGCCGATGCGGAGGGCGTGACCTTGCGGATCGACGGGACCGAGACGCAGGTCCGCCGCCCGAAGGCCCACCACGCGGGCCGCTGCGCGTTCGTCTCCGGCAAGAAGAAGCAGAACACCATGAAGACCACCACGATCAGCGATGGCCGGGGCCGCACCCTGTGGTCCGGGGCCGACCGGCCCGGAAGAATGCACGATCAGACCGCGATGCGCACCGAAGGCATCGCCGAGCAGTTCCGCCTCCACCCAGACGTGAAAGCCGAGGTGGATGAGGGCTACCGGGGTCTGGCGAACGAGTTCCCCGAACAGGTCAGTGCGCCGCCGAAGAAGCCAAAGGAAGACGCCCCGCTCGGTGACCGGTGCGCCTGGCGTGAGCAACGGCGCCGCCAGTCCTCGGCGCGGATCTGCGTCGAACACGCCAACGCCGAGCACAAGCAGTGGCGCCCGCTGCAGCGCTTCCTCGGCCGCCGCGAGCACTACCCGGCCACACACCGGGCCGTCGCCGGCATCACCCTGCACCCTCGTCCGCTACCGCCGGCTCCCCGCGGGAGGTGATCTGTTACGGGAGGACGATGTCGCGGCCGGGGCCGCCTTCGAGGGCGTCCTTTCCGGTGCCGCCGCAGACGAGGTCGTCGCCGCCTTCGCCGTCCAGTGTGTCGTTGCCGGGGCCGCCGAGGACGATGTCGCGGCCGTCCCCGCCCATGGCGTGGTCGTCGCCGGGGCCGGCGTGCACGGTGTCGTCACCGCCATAGCCCTCGATCATGTCGTCGCCCCGGCCGCCCCACATCTGCTGGTTGCTGCTGTCGCCCATCAGGTGGTCCATGCCGTCGCCGCCGTGCAGGGCTGCGGGTCCCATGACCATGTCGTTCCCCGCGTCGCCCAGCACCGTGCGTGCGGTGTGGGCGTGCAGTTCGTCGTCACCGGGGCCGCCGCTGACGGTGCCGATCCCGGGGGTGAAGGCGGCGATCGTGTCGTTGCCGTCGCCGAGGAAGACGTCGATCCTGTCGGGCCGGGGGCTGTCGGCGGGCAGTTCGCAGACGACGGAGGTGGTGTCCTCGGGTCTGGAGTACGCACAGTGGCCGCCCGGTTCGAGCGGGACCACGTCGCTGAAGCCGATCCGCCGGATCCCGTCACTGGTGTACATGGAGAATATGTTGAGGTTGTTGGCCTGTCCTGCAGCGGCCGTGAAGACGATCGACTGGGTTGCCCAGTCGGCTCCGACGCGGGCCTTCGCCTCGGTGGCGGTGGCGGCGGCTGCCGGGCCGGCGGCGAGACCGGCGGTGAACAGGGTCACGACAACCGCGCTGACGGCGGCTCGGTTTCGGTTCATGAGACCTCGTCTCGGTGGGGTGATGGCGGACCGATCTGCGTGGCGTGGCGCTGCCGGGGCCGGGCAGACCCGGTCGTAAAGGCAGCCTCCCCTGCTGGTCCGGATCCGCAGGACCGCGAAGTGGCGCGGCGTCATGGTAAGCCGATGTCCCTCCGGATGCGACGGTTGTGCTTCTTCGGTCAGGCATGCTCCCGGTGTCGTCGCGCCGGGATTTACTAGTCCGACTCCTGTTCGGCTGAGGTGAGTTGACCGAGGCAGTCGAGGGTTGGGGTTGCCGGAGGAGCGGAAGGCGGCTGCCCGGGTGCGGGCGGAGGGTTCGGCGGGGGCACCGGCACCAGTGGGGAACCGGCGACGGCCGAGCCGCAGCCCGGACCGCCCGTTCACCGCGGGGCAGCCCCGTCCGGAACAGCCGCGTCAGCAGACGTGGAACGGACCCGGGCGTGATCAGCCGGGTCTCCTCTTCCACGGCCTGGCCGGCGGTCCACCGGGAAGTGCTCCGGCGTCCGGTCCGCGAGCGTTCTGGGGTCGCGGCGGCCCAGGCGAGTCGGAGCGCGCCGGGACCGATCTGCGGCGCCGGCGGCTTCCCTCGCTACGGCGTCCATGCTCCGGTGCCGCCGGTTCAGATCCGAGGAGTACCCGCGTTCCCGCTGCGAGCCATCGGCCGCGTTCCCGCCCAGTGCGCCATACGGTCACAGCCCCTGCCAGGCAACTCGCCCGGCGGGGCCGACCCGGGGGTACGGAAGCGCACCGTCGGGACCCGAGGTCCCGCGTGTTGTGGAGCCGGACAGCCCTCACGCCGGAACCAGGTCCCGTTGCCGTGCTGCGAACGCCCCTCCCTGGCACCGTCCCGCACACCGGCCCGGGCCGCGTCCTCGCTCTCCGGCCCCGGGAGCGGTTCCGGCCCCCCGGTTCGCGGCAGATTCCCTGCTCGCCGCCCACCTCTGTAACCAACTCTGCTTGTTTCGTTGACATTTCACTCAGAAGACGTACCGTTGGGAGCGCTCCCATCAGAGCCTTGCAACTGGAAGGAGTTCCCCCCACATGCGCACCCAGAGTCCGTTAAACGGACGTTCGCGGTCGTTCCTCCGCAGGCCTCTCCAGGCGCTCTTCATGGCGCTCACCGTGGTTGTCGGCGCACTGGCCTGGTCGGCTCCCGCCCAGGCTCACGGCACCATCGTCAACCCCGCCTCCCGCGCGTACCAGTGCTGGAAGACGTGGGGCAGCAACCACACGAGCCCGGCCATGCAGACCGAAGACCCCATGTGTTACCAGGCGTTCCAGGCCAACCCCGACACCATGTGGAACTGGATGAGCGCGCTCCGCGACGGTCTCGGTGGCCAGTTCCAGGCGCGGACCCCCGACGGGACGCTCTGCAGCAACAACCTCTCGAGGAACGCCAGCCTGAACAGGCCCGGGCCGTGGAAGACGACCAACGTCAGCAACAACTTCACGGTCCAGCTGCACGACCAGGCGTCCCACGGTGCCGACTACTTCAGGGTCTACGTGAGCAAGCAGGGCTTCAACCCCAAGACCCAGACCCTGGGCTGGGGCAACCTCGACTTCATCACGCAGACCGGCCGCTTCGCCCCGGCGCAGGACATCAGGTTCAACGTCAACACCTCCGGCTACACCGGACACCACATCCTGTTCGTGATCTGGCAGGCCTCGCACCTCGACCAGGCCTACATGTGGTGCAGCGACGTGAACTTCGGCTGAGCCGGAGAGCGCCGCACACGGTACCGGCCTCTGCCGGGCGCCGGTGACCCGCCGCCCGGCCGACCGAGCTCCGTCGGGGCAGGGGACCAAATGGGTGCCCCTGCCCCGGCGGGGCTCCCTGCGCTCTTGGCGTGAACACACCCGATCGCACGGCAGTCGCACAGTGCCGGCCCCACCGTCTCGTCGTACGACTCCGGCACTCAGCGGTCCTGGAGGATCCTCGGCACCGTCAGCCCACCGGGGCGTACTGCGCCGCCCTGGCCTTCCCCGGCCACTCCCGGAGACCTCGTGCCCTGACGAAGCTTCCTCCCGGAGCACGCCTCACTTACTGATCACTTCAGAACAAGCTTGATTCAAGGGCTTGGCAGTCGGGCTGGTGGGCGACGGAGTTCTGCAGGTGTCGGATGATCTTGTGCCTGATGATCCGTGGGATCGTGTCGCCCGCCGCGGCGTCGACGGTACCCAGGTCGGCTGCCGGCGGATGACCGTGCGGCTCCGTACGGGATCGTCTACGTCATGCGCACAGGTGCGACCCGGGCGGACGTGTCGGCCGAGCGGTCACCCCGCCGGCACAGCCCGACAGGGCTCGTGCGGTGCCGACCGGGGCGATGGTGCCGTACGCGCGCATCCGCGCCATGCGGACCCGCCGTCCGCAGGTGACCGGGCGTCGTGCTGGGCCAGGCGGTAACCGGGTCTCTCATCAGCGTTTCCAGCGGCACCCCGCGGGCCCGGTGACACCGCCTCCGGGTCACGCCTTCGACAGGGGAACAGCCGTGCCGGGCCCAGAGGCAGGCAGTCTCCTCCCGCGGGATCGCGAACACAACGGGGGACTCAGGTCCTGAAGACCGGCCGGCCCTCCGGGGCCCCCCGCCACGCCGGGCGCTCCGTCTCCGCACGACGCGGTGCGGACCGGGTCACCGTGGTGTAGGAGCCGTCGTGGCGTACCAGCGCCGGCTTCCTCTCCCGTATCCCGCCGGCGTCGACCTCGCCGATGACCAGGGTGTGGTCCCCGGCGGGATGCCGGGCGACGACGCGGGCGGTGAGCCAGGCCGGTGCGGCGGTGAGGATCGGCAGTCCGTCGGGTTCGCGCAGGTACGCCGTACCGGCGAACCGGTCGATGCCGCCGCGCGCGAAGCGGTCGGCCAGCCCGGAGTCGCCCGCTCCCAGTAGGTGGACGGCGAAGCGGTCGGCCTGCTGTACGGCCTGTGCGGCCGAGGAGGCCGTCGCCACGCAGAAGGAGATCAGGGCGGGTTCCAGGGAGACGGAGCCGAAGGAGGTCGCGGTGAACCCGGCCGGTCCCGGCACGGTGACGATCGTGACGCCGGCCGCGTGGCGTCGCAGCGTCCGGCGCAGGAGGGCGGCCTTGGCGGCTTCGGGCGTCTCCCGCCCGCGGCGGGGCACGGTGGTGTGGGTCATGGCCTTCCTTCGCTCTTGCGGTGCGGCGGGGGGTGTTTCCTGCGGCGGTACCGCCTCGGGGAAGCCCGGTGTCCCGCACCAGGGGGCGTTGCTCTGGTGCGGGGCGGTCCGGGTTGTCGATGCTCGCCGGCGTCGCTTGCCCCGCCGAGGGAGCAGGCGACGCCGGCGGCCTCAGACGGCGGGCCGGACGGCGCTCGCCGCCGGGTTGTCCGCCGAGGGGTGGGAGGCGAGTCCCCCGAGGATCTCCCTGAGTCGCTCCGTCCCCTCGTCCGACAGGGGCAGCAGGGGCGGCCGTGGCCGGCCGACCCCGCGGCCCTGGATCCGAAGGCCCGCCTTGATGGCCCGCGGCAGGCCGTGGCCGACGATGAACTCCAGGAACGGCAGCAGCTCGGCCAGAAGCGCGTCGGCCCGCTCCTCGTCCCCCCGCGTCGCCGCGGCGTGGAGCTCCAGGACCCGCCGTGGTACCAGGCAAGGCGCCGCGGTGCACCAGCCGACGGCGCCGGAGCGGAACGCCTCGAGTGCGATCGGGTTGTTTCCGTTGTAGACCGACAGCGCTCCGTCGGACAGCTCGCGGATGGCCCGGAAGCGGGTGACGTCGCCGGAGCTTTCCTTGACCATGGTGATGTTCGGGATCCGGCGTGCGAGCGCGACCACTGTTTCCGGCACCAGGTCGACTCCGCTGGTGCCCGGGTTGTTGTAGAGCATGATCGGGAGGTCCGTCGCCGTCGCCACCGCCGTGTAGTGCCGCGCGAGTTCCGTCTCGGTCAGCTTCCAGTACACCTGTGGAAGCACCATGATCGCGGTGGCTCCGTGACGGGCGGCCACGCGGGCGCGGCGGATCGTGCCCTCCGTGCTCCAGTGCGAGACGCCGACCAGAGTGGGGACTCGGTCTGCGACGGTCTGCAGGGTGGTCTCGCAGACGGCGTCCCACTCGGCTTCTTGGAGGTAGGCGCTTTCACCGGTGCTGCCCAGTGGAGCGACGGCGTGGCTTCCGGCGTCCACCAGTTCGTCGGTGAGCCGGCGCAGCGCGGCCAGGTCGACCTCTCCGGTGGCGGGGTCGAAGGGGGTGACAGGGTAGGAGATGATGCCTTCCAGAGGCGGGTTCGCCATCAGATCTCCACCCGGCCCGTGATGCAGTCGGGGTGGTTGCGCAGCGCCTTGCGCGCGTAGTAGGCGAAGTTCGCCGCGTTGCGCTGGTCGGTGGAGGTCCAGTCGTGGGCCTCGCGGGCGAGGGCCGGATCCAGCGGCTGGATGGTTCCCGCCGACATGGCCAGCAGCTGGAGGCGTGCGGCACGCTCGATGAGCACGGCCAGGTTGCATGCCTCTTCGATGGTGGATCCGGTGACGAGCTGACCGTGGTGGGCCAGGATGATGGCGCGCTTGTCGCCGAGAGCTGCGGAGATGATCTCGCCCTCCTCGTTGCCCACGGGGATGCCGGGCCACTCCTTGAGGAAGGCGCAGTCGTCGTACAGGGGCGTGGTGTCCATCTGGGAGACCACCAGGGGGACTTCCAGCATCGAGAGTGCCGCCGTGTGCAGCGAGTGCGTGTGGATGATGCAGTTGACGTCCCCCCGGGCCCGGTAGATCCAGGAGTGGAACCGGTTCGCGGGGTTGGGCATGCCTTCCCCTTCCAGGACCTGGAGGTCCTCGTCCACCAGCAGGAGGTTGTCCTCGGTGATCTCGTCGAAGCCGAGGCCCAGGCGCTGGGTGTAGTAGGTGCCGGGCTCCTGTCCGCGCGCGCTGATCTGGCCGGCGAGCCCCGAGTCGTGCCCGCCGTCGAAGGCGATGCGGCATGTCAGGGCCAGCTTCTGCCGCGTGGTCAGCTTCGAGGCGCCGAAGTGGTCGCTCATCTGCCGTTTGGCGCGGTCGACGAGTACGTCCTTCGGGTCTCGCAGGGTGTCTGCCATGTTCTGCTCCGGTTGTAGGGCCCGCCTGTCGGCGGGCCTCGTCTTGGGGTGCCGTCCGAACCGGCACCGCGAGGAAACAAGGTTGACTATAGGACACCTTGTGTCATGACGCAATGGCGGCCCGCCCGGCACAGGCCGGCGGGGAGCGGGCAGACCCCGACCCCGCAGCTGCGGAAGACGGCTGGTCGAAGGGCAGTCACAGGACATACTGGGAAGTCCGCGCGGGCCCGTTCCGACGCCGGGCGCTCGAAGGGAAGACGTCATTGATCAATCGCGTACGACAGCTGCGCAAGGAGCGGCTGATGACACTGGAGGCACTGGCCGAGCGCGCCGGCGTCACCAAGAGCTACCTGTCCAAGGTCGAGCGCGGCCAGAGCGTCCCGTCGATCGCCGTCAGCGCCTCACTCGCCAAAGCCCTGGACGTCCCGCTGGACACCCTGTTCGCCGACGCCGAGGAACTCGCCGAAGTCACCGTCACGCGGGCCGGGGAACGGCAACCGCTCACCTCGGACCGGGAACCCGGCACCCGCTACGAGGGCATAGCCCTGCAAGCGGGCTCCAAACGGATGACCCCCTTCATGCTCCACCCGCCGCACGACACCGGCCCCGTACCCTTCCGGGACCACCCGGGCGAGGAGTTCCTCTTCGTCCACCGGGGGCGAGCCGAACTGATCTTCCCGTCCCGGACCGTCACCCTCGAAACGGGCGACAGCGCCTACTTCAAGGCCACGACACCCCACAAGGTCCGCTCCCTGGGTGCCGAACGCGCCGCCCTGCTGCTCCTGGTGGCCGACGACCGCAGCGGCACGGAGACACCCCACCCGCACCTGCCCTGACCTGGGAGGCGGCCGGGAAGGGACCGCCGGACAGGCCTCGGCGTCCCCCGCGGCCACATCACCGTCGAGCGGACCGGGACCGCCTCCGGTCCGGCCCGGGGCCGGACCGGAGGCGGTCCCGCAGGCGCGGCCATCACCTCGGTGGAGGGGGCACGCCACCGGCCCGGCCGGTGGTGAGGCGGAGAGCCGGCGGCCAGCGGTGGTCGTCGGCCGCGAGGTGCGTCGTGGCGGCCGGTCCGCCGCGGGACCGGCCGATGGCATGGTCGCCCGGCTCCCCGGCCGGGGCCCCTCTCTGCGGGCCCCGGCCGCATGCCGGTGGGCGCGGACGCTGGTTCCAGCCCGCCGAGAAGGCCCGGGCGAGGCCCTCGTCCGCCTCGGCCCGGACCGCCAGGACGGTGAACACCCGCTCCCACATGCCGGCGGAGGACCGCATCCGCATCCGGTTGCCGACCTCCCGGCAGGTGCGGTACCGCTCCGGCAGGTGCACCCGCCGGGCGTCGGTCTGGAACGTGAACGCGATCACATCGATCACCTCACTGGCCCCGCCGGCCGTGCGGCCCAAACGAAACGGCCCGGTTCCGGTCCCGCGGCCGCCGCCGGGCCGCCGCCCCGCTGCAGCCGATCCGCTCCGTGGGCACGTCAGCCCGGTTCACGCCCTCGCGTGGCACGTAGACGACTCCACGCAAGGGCAGCTCGGCCGTCCACCGGCAGCCGGCAGCCGGCAGCCGGCCCGGACACCGGCGACGCCGCGGCGGGCGAGGAGGGAGCCGTGGGGCTGCACGCTCCCGCAGGTGGTCAGACACAAGATCATCCGGCACCCGCCGGAGTCTGCTGCCACCCCACGTTCACCGCCGAGCCCTTCACCGAGCTCATCCTGGAACGATCAGTTGGGCGACGTGAGGACTTCGGCTCCGGACTCGGTGATCGCGATCGTGTGCTCACTGTGCGCCGTCCGGCAACCTGTCGCGCTGCGGAGCGTCCACCCGTCGGCGTCCATGACGAGTTGAGCGGTGTCGGCCATGACCCACGGCTCCAGGGCGAGCAGCAGTCCGGGGCGCAGTTTGTACCCACGGCCGGGCCGCCCGGTGTTGGCCACATGCGGGTCCTGGTGCATTGTCGATCCGATGCCATGGCCCCCGAACTCCGTGTTGATCAGGTAACCCGCCTCGCTGAGGACGGTGCCGATGGCGTGGGAGAGGTCGCCTGTGCGAGCCCCGGGTCCGGCGGCGGCGATCCCCGCGGCCAGCGCACGCTCGGTCGTTTCGATCATCGCGACGCTCTCCGGGGGCCTGGTGTCGCCGACGATGAAACTGATGGCGGCGTCCGCGGCGATTCCCCCCCGGGAGACGGCCAGGTCGAGCGTCAGCAGGTCTCCGTCGGCGAGCGTGTAGTCGTGGGGCAGCCCGTGGAGCACGGCATCGTTGACGGCCGTGCAGATGTAGTGCCCGAACGGGCCGCGCCCGAAAGAGGGCGCGTAGTCGACGTAGCAGGACTGCGCGCCCGCCTCGGTGATCATTTCCCCGGCCCACCGGTCGATGTCGAGCAGGTTCGTGCCGACCGTGGCGCGGCCCTTCAGCGTGTGCAGGATGTCCGCGACCAGGGCACCGGAGTCCTTCGCTCGGGCCAGCTGGACGTGGTTCAAGACCTCGATCATGCGACGCTCTTCTCGTGCGGCCAATAACTATCCCGGCCAAACTATACCGGGATAGAATTGGGCCCATGGTCAGGTTGCCGCTCACTCCCGCAGAAGTCGCACGCGGTCAGCGCCTCGGCGCCCTCCTGCGTCGGGCCCGGGGAAACCGCTCGATGCTCGAGGTCGCGCTCGACGCCCGCGTCTCGCCGGAGACCCTCAGGAAGATCGAGTCGGGCCGCGTGGCGACCCCCGCCTTCCCGACCATCGCGGCGATCACCGATGTTCTCGGCCTCTCCCTCGATGCGGTGTGGGCGGAGATCAGCCGGCCCGATGACGACGTTGGCCCGGCGACCGGTCACAGCACACGTGAACAGCTGACTGCCTAGGGCCTGTTTGGAATGTTGATTTTGGAAGCACGGACTGCTCGGGCACTGGAGGTCCTTCTCTGGTGCCCGGGCAGCCCGAGTGGATCTCGGTTATCGCAGGGCGTGGTTGCTACGGGCGGTCCAGATCGCCAGGGAGGCTAGCAAGGCGCAGACGCCACCGAGCCAGAGCACGCCCTGGAGCGTGAGCGTGTCGACGATGATGCCGCCGGCCAGCGCGCCAAAACCGATGGACAGGTTGAACACCGCCACCCACAGCGAAGAGGCCGCTTCTACAGCCTGCGGAGCGGTTTTGATCATCCAAGTCTGGAGGCCCACGGACACACCACCGAAGGCCAGACCCCAGACGATTAGCAGGATGGCGCCGCCGATCGCGGTCTGACCCAGCAGCAGGAAGAGTGGCATCGCGGCCGTCATGGCTACGGCGATGGTCAGCATGCTGCGGTGCACGCGGCGGGAAAGTGCCGAACCGGCGACGAAGTTGCCGATCATGCCAGCCGCACCGAACCCGAACAGCAGCGGACCGACATAGCGCTCGTCGATCCCCGACAGCTTCTGCAGCGCAGGGCTCACGAACGTGTAAGCGGCAAAGTGTCCGAACACGAGGAGCAGCGTCGCGATGATGCCGACGCGCACGCCTGGGTTGCGGAGCTGCTCCATCAGTAGCTTGGGCCGGATGGCCTGGGAGGCGACCAGCCTCGGAAGTACCGCCAGCAGGGCGATCAGGGTCACGAGCGCCAGGGCGCTGAGCGAGGAGAAGGCAATGCGCCAGCCGGTCAGGTCACCGACCAGAGTGCCGAGCGGGACACCGAACACGTTCGCGGCTCCGACGCCGCCGAAAATGACCGCGGTGGCGCGAGGCACGTCCGCGGGGGCGACGAGCCGGACCGCCAGGCCGGCGGCGACCGCCCAGAAGCCGCCGATCGCTATGCCGACCAGCACCCGGAAGCCCACCAACACCGCGAAGTTCGGCGCCAGGGCGGAGCCCAGGTTCGCGACAGTCATCAGGGCCATCAGTCCGAGCAGCAGGACGCGGCGGTCCAGCGACCCGACGATCATCGGGACCAGCGGTGCCGCGAACCCGGCGACGATGCTGGGCACCGTCACCATCAGTCCTGCCGTCCCCTCGGAGACCGACAGCGCGGACCCCACAGAGGTCAGCAGACCGATCGGCAGTTGCTCGGCGGTCACCAGCAGGAAGGTACCCAGAGTGACTACGGACACCGCCAGCCAGCGGCTCTTATCCGGGGTCCCCGGTTCCTGTGTCTGGGTGGGGGTCTGTTCTGCGGTCGTCAACGGATCCTCCTCCACACATTCGGGAGCGATCGCTCCCGTATCTGGACCCTAGTATGGGAGCGAGCGCTCCACAAGTTGGGTAAGATGAACTCATGGCACGCCCTCGACAGTTCGACGAGCAGAACGCGGTCACCTCGGCAACCGAGCTGTTCTGGCGGCGCGGTTACCACGCAACTTCGGTGCGTGATCTCGGAGACGAGCTGAAGCTCACGCCCAGCAGCCTGTACCGGACGTTCACGGACAAGCACACGCTCTTTCTGCGCGCGCTCGACCACTACCGGGCCACCGAGTCAGCGCAAGCCCGCCAGCGTCTGGATGCGAGTGACCGCCCGGTTCGTGAGGTGCTGCGGGAATGGATGCTGTGGCTGGTGACCTGCCCGGCCGACGGCACGACCGGCCGCGGCTGCTTCGTGGTCAACACCGCCACCGAACTCGGCACCACTGACGACCAGGTCCATGAGCGGACCGAGGCTGCGTTCACGGTCACCCGGCAGGCCCTGCATGCGGTGCTGGCCGAGGGGCGGGAGCGAGGCGAGCTGTCCGCCGATCTCGACATCGACGGAGCCGTGGAATTGCTGTTCACGACGGTGCTCGGCCTACGGGTACGAGAGCGCGCTGGCCACGATCTGGAGCGCCTGACCACCGCGATCGATCTCGCGATCCGAGCCCTCGGAACCGCACCCACGCAACCCGTCTGACGGCAGCGGGAGATGCGAGGGCCAGTTCGGAGTGTTGATCACCGCCGGTGCATCATCTCCCGATGAGCCGTGGAGACCTGACAGACAAGCAGTGGGGGCGCCTGAACCCGTTGCTGCCGCCGATACCGTCGATGGGACGCCCGCCCAGGGACCGCCGCCAGGTGTTCAACGCGATCTGGTGGCGAACCAGGACCGGCTCACCGTGGCGGGACATTCCCGAGCGGTACGGACCGTGGGCGACGGCATACGCAGTCTTTCGCCGTTGGCAGCGCGATGGCGCCTGGGCCCAGATCCTGGCGGCGTTGAACGCTGCCGCCGACGCCGACGGGATCCTGGACTGGGAGGTGTCGATCGACTCCACCGTCTGCCGGGCGCACCAGCACGCTGCCGGAGCCCGTAAAAGGGGGCTGCCGGTGCGCCCGCGGTGCCGGAATCGCTGGTGAGCGTCGAGCCCGACGATCACGGTCTTGGCCGCTCCCGCGGTGGCCTGACCAGCAAGGTTCACCTGGCGGTCACCGCCTCGATGCACGTGCTGGCCGTCATCGTCACCGCCGGGCAGCGCGGGGACGCCCCACAGTTCCTACCGCTGATGCAACGCATCCGTGTGGGCCGCCCGGCCGGTGGACGCCCACGCATCCGGCCCGACCACGTGTTGGCCGACCGTGCCTACTCCTCACGCGCGATCCGCTCTGACCTGCGCCGCCGCGGCATCGCCCACACCATCCCGGAAAAGAAGGACCAGGCCAGGCACCGCGTCCGACGCGGTTCGGCCGGCGGACGACCTCCCGGCTTCGACACGGAACGCTACAAGGCCCGGCACAAGGTCGAGTGCCGGATCGGACTGTTGAAGCAAGCCCGAGGTGTAGCGACGCGCTACGACAAGCTCGCCTGCCGATACGAGGCCACCATCCAGGCCACCTTGATACGCCAGTACCTGTGAGCGGACCGAACACATCTCAAACAGGCCCTAGTAGCGCTGTGCCGGGAACGCCGGTCCGGTTCCTGGCCGGACCGCTTCGGACAGCGGACGACCGCGCCGACGGAGGTCTTCTTCGCCGCGGATGCGGACACGTTCCCCGCACCGGTCGGTGAGCACGTGGAGGCGGCGGATGCGGGCGTCGTACCGGCGCAGGTGGTGGTGCAGGGCCGGGCTGTGCGGGGTGAGCTGCCGCACAAGGGGCCGAAGGGGGCTTCGGCGGGGCCCAAAGTGGGTGTCAAGGAGCGTGGCGCCTGCTGCAACACCAAGGGATGGCCGGTCCGTCTCCTCGTCGTCGACGACATAGGGACCTTGCAGGCCCGGGCCGGGAAGCGGGCGGTGGCTGCCTCGTCGGGAAGAACTTCGCTGTACCCAGCGCGACGAGCGAGACCCGGCAGGATCTCCGGGCTCCGGCTCCGGGCTCCGCTTCCTGCTTCGCGAGGGCACGGCCGGCATCCCCGGCGACTACGGAAAGGAACCGCCCCTTGCGGGCGGCCGTGTGCTGACGAGGCGCATCAGCTGACGCCCGGCCGCCCGGCGAGGTCCCGACAGCGGCGCCCGTCCGGCAGCCGGCCCGGGTGGTGAGACCGCAGCGCGTTGGCGTGGACCCTGTGGGCCGAGCACTCGGCAGGGGCGCTGGCATGCGCATGTGCTCCGCCACGGACCGGGCATCAACGTCCTACCGGTGCCGGTTGTGAACCGGTTCTCCTGCGTCCAAGGACGGAGCCGGACGTCACTGCGGGGGGAGTCCCGCTGCCCGGTCGCCGTCAGCGTCTTGATCGTTGCCTGCGGGGCGCATAGGCTCCCGTGCCCATGGGGAGGGGGGAGCCGGACCACGGTCGGCGGCCGCGGCGCGAGCGGCTGGGCAGGCGCCGTGGAGCCACGGGGTTGCTGGCCGGAGCGGTGGGCCTGGTGGTTCTGGGAACCGTGTTCGTCGTGCTGCCGGGCGTCGTGGTCGACCACGATCTCGCCGGGGCGAGCGTCGCCCCGCAGGACCGGCTGAAGGCGGTGAACGATGTCCGGACGGCCCTCCTTCAGGTGATCGGCGGTCTGGTGGTGCTCGTCGGCGCGTACGCCACCTGGCGGCAACTGCGGATCAGCCAGGACAACCTGCGCCTCACCCAGGAGGGATACATCACCGACCGGTTCAGCCGGGCGGTCGATCAGCTCGGCAGCGACAAGCTGGACGTGCGCATCGGCGGGTTCCACGCACTGTGGCGGATCGCGGAGCAGTCGGCCCGCGACCGCGAAGCCGTCATCTCCATCCAGGCCGCGTACCTGCGCACGCACCTGCCCTGGCCGCCCCGCGAGCCGGAGCAGCCGGCGGAGGACATGCCCATCAACGGCATCGCGCCGCTGGAGGCCCGTGCCCCCGATGCCCAGGTGGCGCTGACCGGCCTCGGTGTGCTGTGCCAGCACCGCGAGCAGCGCTGGGTCAACCTCAGCGCCACCGACCTGCGCCGGGCCGACTGCGACGGGCTGTGGCTGCCCGAGGTCAACCTCGACCGCGCCTGCATGGAGGCGGCGGGCCTCTACCACGCCAACCTGACCCAGACCTCCCTCGTCTCGGCCAACCTGCGGCACGCCGACCTGAGGACCGCGATCCTGCGCCGGGCCCGCTGCGTCCTGACCGACCTGCGGGGTGCTCGACTCGTCGGGACCGACCTGCGGAATGCCGACTTCACCGACGCCGACCTGCGCGAGGCGAACCTGCGCAAGGCCGACGCCGAGGGCACCGTCCTCCGCCGCGCCGACCTGCGCCTGGCCGACCTGCGCGGTACCGACCTGAGCACGGCCGACCTCGGCCAGGCACAGCTGACCGGTGCCCTGGCCAGTGAACTCACCCACTGGCCCGTCGGCTTCGACCACGCGGCTGCGGGAGTCGTCGTCACAGAGGACCCCGGCCCGGAGCCCCCGCCCCTGCTCCAGCCACCGGGGATAACGACACAGCACCCGCCCTTGCGGTCCCTGCCGTGATAAGGGCGACCCGGTGAAGACCCCGCCGCCTTCGGGACCGGGCCCTGGCTCGAGTCCTGCGGGGCGGCCACGCCGGACACACCGGGAGCACGGGGAGTGGGCGGTCTCTGCACTGGCTCCGACCGCCGCCATGCGGCTGTCGGGCGTGTTCGGCGCGCCGGGCCGGCTGGTGCGGGTACCACCGGAGCACGGCCGTGTGACGGACGGATGGCCCCGGGGACGTCCGGCTATGCGGACAGCAGCCCCGTGCATGTTCTCTTCGCGTTCTTTGGACGCACTGAACAGGCGGACCGAGGCAGGAGGGGGCCGGCGACTGCCGCTGGCCCGGTTCCGGCCCGGCACCGTCATCGACGGCCGGGACGAGTCCCCTCGGGAGGACCGCATCCGCCGGATGGGCGTCGGGAACGCTGAACTGGGCTGTGCCGAGCCGGCCGTCCGATGCGCGGTCACGATGGTCGGCCAGCGCAGCGGCGCCGGGACAGGGCCGGAACCTTTGCGGCCGCATGCCGCTCACCGCGGGGCGGCTGAGGACGGTTCGCCTTCGGTGGCAAGTTCTCCGTGTCGCGGCCCGGCAAGCCGGCTGTGGACGACGGGGTGACCGTCACCGCGTGGGGCAGCCCGCAGGTCCGACAGCCGCCTCCCGACGAGTCGGCGATGGTGGGCGAGGACCGAGGCGAAGCCGGGGAGGTGGGTACTCAGGCTTCCGCTCGTGACAGCGGTGCGGACGGCAGCAGCCCGACCACCGGGAGACCGCCCCCTCGATCACCCACCGGTACCGGCCGAGCTGCTGCGAGACCGGGGCGGCTCGCCTGTGCCGTTGCGGGTTCGGCATTGTCGCCGAAGGCTGACGGCCAGTAGATTCACGTCATCGGGTCCGAGCGGAGGGTTGCTGGATGCTCACCTTGACGGCGGTCGCCGAGGACCCCCTTGTTCTGACCCAGCGCCTAAGCCTGGACGACGGCTCGGAGGTCGTCTTCCGCCCGCTCACGTCCGCTGACGTGGATCATCTGGCAGCCTTCCTCGAGGGGTTGTCCGCCGAATCGAGGCGACTGAGTACGTTCGACGGATACGACCTCGGGGCTGCCCGGGAGCTGTGTGACGCAGTTGCCCGTTACGACAAGCTCAGGCTGGTGCTTGAGGAGGTGCCGTCCGGCAGGGTCGTCGGCCTCCTGGAATTCAGCCTTGATCTCCACCCGTCGGACATCGCCCGCTACCGAAGAGCCGGCATCCGGCTGACGGCGACGGACTGCCGCTTCGGTCCGACTCTCGCTGACGACTATCAGGGCAGGGGGGTGGGGACACAGGTCTTCCCCCTCATCGCGGATGTCGCACGACGTTTCGGCAAGAGGAGGATCATCCTGTGGGGCGGCGTCCTCACCGACAACCCGCGCGCCATTCACTACTACGAGAAACAGGGATTCCGAACCGTCGGCCCCTTCGCCGGCGCGGACGGCACACAGGCACTCGACATGATCCTCGACCTTCATCCGTCACGGGGGCAGCAGTAGGACTCCGCCAGGCCTTTCTGCCGGCCTCGTCCGGGGCATGGTGGGTGTGTGGACACGCACGAAGTGAACCGTGTGCGGGCGAAGTCAGCGTTGGACGGGCAGGAAGTAACGGCGCTTCTCCTTCGCTTGAGCGCCCAGCCGGTCGTAGAACCTGATCGCGTCCTTGTTCCAAGGGGGAGTCTGCCACTGCACTTGGTCGAGTCCGAGTGCACGTGCTTCGTCCAGCACGGCATCCACCAGCATCCGGCCGACCCCCAGGCCCCGGTAGCGCTCCCGCAGGAAGAGGCAGTCCATGT
This sequence comes from Streptomyces desertarenae, assembly GCF_042681365.1. NCBI lineage: Bacteria > Bacillati > Actinomycetota > Actinomycetes > Kitasatosporales > Streptomycetaceae > Streptomyces > Streptomyces desertarenae. The sequence continues at coordinate 121,836 of NZ_JBHUFU010000009.1, forward strand.
GGAGGTACTCCGCACCGCCCCAAGTGGACACCTCGGGCGCGCACGAGGCGTATCCGATGATCCCGCCGTCGCCCAGCTCCGCGACGAAGCAGCGCAGCCGCCCGGCCGCGGAACCGAAGAGCAGCGCCTCCAGCCGCCGGGGCAGATCGGCAGGCGGCTGCGCCGCGTTCTCGTACGCCGCATGCTCGGCAGCCAGCAGGGCGACGTGCGAGAGATCGACGGGCCGTGCATGCCGCACCCGCGGCATCCCGACAGCCGTCATCGGACCTCGCCTTCGACCACGTCACCGCGCCACACGACCAGCCGTTCCTCCAGCGCGCCGTCTCCGTCCAGCACGTGCCGGCTGAACGCGTCCCGCTCATGAGCCAATACCGCCGCTTCCCAGACGCACGGAGCAAGACCCGACCGGCCGGGCCGCAGCCGGCTGATGTCACCCGCCGGCCCGGTGAAGACAGCGAGGTCGGACATGTACCCCTCGATCCACGTGTGCACCAGAACGTAGTCACCGTCACCACCGGCGTGCACCAGCAGCACAGCCAACCCGAGCGAGCCCCGCAGGTACGCCGACGACAGGTGGTCGGCCGCGATCCGCACCGCTGCTTGTGCATCCTGGTCCGTCACGGTCCGGCCGGGCGCCTCGATCGCGTAGGACTTCACCGCGTGTCCGGCGACCTCGGAGCAACCCAGGGCGCGCACGGTCCGGGCATGGTGGCCCTCGGCCAGCGCACGCAACGCGTCGGTGCCACCAGGTGCCGGAGACCGCCCAGACCGGACTTCGGTAAGATCCGTCATACGGTCATGATGCACGCTCACCCACAGCAGCCGCCATGGGCGGACGATCCGCACCGCCGTCTGGCCCGCGACTGTGAGACCCGCTGCCACCACTCGAAGTCCATGACTCACGTCACGGTGATCGATCCCACGAGCCGCAGGCTCAGCCGCTGATCCACCCTGAGTGGTGGGACTCGCGCACGACTTCCGCGCCGCCGGCGCCGGCGGCGTACTGGTGCGCGCGTACGACGGTGGAGTCCACGGAGGTGTTCCAGTCGATGCCTCGTCCGTCAAGTCCCCGCGCATGTTCGTGCTGCGGAAAACGAGTTCTGCCGCCCGGTCGGCACGGCCTACGCTTCGGTGGTCGACGGTACCGAATGTCCGAGACGACAGGGGTCTTGTTGTGGGCGCGAACAGCGGCAGCGGCCTTGCACCGCTGGAACGGGTGCCTGGTTACGTCTTTCGGCCGTATCGCGGCCATGAGGACCACGGTGCCATGGCCGCTGTGCGGCTGGGCTGTGCGGAGCGGGATCGGATCGACGCCCACTCGGTCGTGGAAGGACTGCCTACGGCAGCCGAGATCGCCGAAGCCTCCGCCAGGCTGGACGACCCGTCCGGGAACCAGCTCCTGGTGGAGTACAAGGGGAGCGTCGTCGGCTACTCGACGATCAGGTGGTGGCAGGAGCGGGACGGGACGTGGCTGTACCTCCACCGTGGTCACCTGCTGCCCGAGCACCGCGGCCAGGGCATCGGCTCAGCCATGCTCAACTGGGCGGAAAACCGTGTCCGCCGGCTCGTGCAGCAGCACGGAACCGCTCGGACGGCCGTGTTCGGCGCGAACGCCATGGCGGCTGAACAGGATGCGACAGCGCTACTGCTCGAAACGGGATACCGGCGTGTTTTCAGTCTGGTGGAGTTCAAGCTGGCCGATCTGAGCCGGCTCGCCGACGGCAAGCCGTTGCCGGCCGGCATCCGAGTCGGTGCCGTCGGTTCGAGCAGCTACCGCGCGGCCTGGAGGACGGTCGTTGATGCGTATGCGGATGCCGCCTACACGAAGAGGTGGACGTTCCAGAGCTTCCTCGCCACGGCCGCCCCGGCCTGCTGGCGGGCTGCTTGGGAGGGGGAACGCATGGCCGGTGTCGCCCTGTGCTCGATCCGTCGGCAGGACCCGACTGTCGGCGAGGTCGAGGAACTGAGCGTTCGGGCAGAGTCGAGGCGTCGGGGACTCGGGCGAGCCCTGCTGCTGGATGGGTTGCGATGCCTTCGCGAGCACGGTGCGGAGACCGTCCGCTTGTACACCGGGACCGCGAATCCGCACCGGTCCTACGACCTCTACGAGAGCGTAGGGTTCCGGCGTCGGAACGAGTACGTCCGCTACCGCAAGCCGATCACCGTCTGATCCGGGAGGGGTGGCTCCGTCGCGCCTTGGCGGGGCGAATTCCCGAAGAGCGGGCTCGGCCTGATCGACCGGACAGGTCCTAGGTGTATCGAAAGTGGATCCTTGACCATGAGTGATCACTGTTCATGGGTCGGGAAGACCTCACGGACGAGCAGTGGGCGGTGCTGGAGCCGTTGTTGCCGAGGGGTGCCAGGGTGGGGCGGCCGCCCGTCTGGCCTCGGCGGCAGCTGATCGACGGCATACGGTTCCGGGTCCGGACCGGTGTTCCGTGGCGGGACGTGCCCGTCGAGTACGGGCCGGGACGGTCGCGCGGCGGGTCCTCCACCAAGCTGCACCTGGCCGTCGAGCAGGGTCGGGAGCCTCTGCCGATCGTGGTGACGGCGGGGCAGCGTGGGGACTCGCCGCAGTTCGAACCCGTGCTGGCAGAGGTCCGCGTGCCCCGCATCGGGCCGGGCCGGCCACGCGTTCGTCCCGATCGGGTGCGGGCTGGCAAGGCGTACGCCTCCCGCAGGAACCGCGCACATCTACACCGCCGCGGGATCCGCTCCACCATCCCCGACAAGGCCGACCAGGCACGCAACCGCCGGAAGCCGGGCTCTCGCGGCGGCCGGCCGCCGCGCTTCGACCCGGTCGACTACCGCAAGCGCCATGCGGTCGAGTGCGGGATCAGCCGCCTCAAGGGACACCGGGCTGTCGCCACGCGCTACGACAAGCCCGCCGTCCGCTACGAGGCGACCGTCCTCGTCGCCGCCGTCAACGAGTGGCTGTGGCCCTCGGACGTCACGCGGTGGGATCCACGTAGGGTGCTCCGGGTCTCACTCGGCTGCTGTGGGCAGCAGCGGGGGCAACCGCTGACCGGTCCAGCGTGCGAGCCGTTGCCGCATCGGGAATCCCCTGGTCGTCATCGGCGTTGGGCCCTGCTGTCAGCAGCCGTCATGTGAAGGGCATTTCGTGCGCGCCATACGGATCGATCGCTTCGGTACCCCTGACGTCCTCGACATCGTCGATGTTCCCGAGCCCGAAGCGGGCCCCGGGGAGGTACTCATCCGGGCAGTTGCGACCAGCGTCAATCCCGTCGACGACAAGACACGGGAGGGAGCCATCGGCGAAGGGACACCGCCTCTACCGATGACGCTCGGCTGGGACCTGGCCGGCATCGTGGTCGACGGTGGCAGCAGCGGGTTCCGTGCCGGTGAACGTGTCGTCGCCATGTCGCATCAACTCAGCTCCGGCCGGGGGACCTGGGCCGATTTCGTCGCACTTCCCGCACACACGGTCGCCACCGCGCCGCGGACGGTCAGCCTGGCCGACGCCGCCACGTTACCGCTTCCCGGGCTGACCGCCGTGCAGACACTGGACTGGCTGGCGGTCAGGGCCGGTGAGCGGCTACTGATCGCGGGGGCCGCCGGTGCAGTCGGCGGGCTGGCACTGCAGATCGCCCGTGCGCGTGGCATCAGGGTCGATGCTCTGGTCTCCCGGGACACGCAGGCAGCCTTCGCCCGCGATCACGGTGCCGACCTTGTCACTACCGACCGCCACGCTCTTCAGGACCGCACCTATGACGCGGTCTTCGACACTTTCGGGGCGTTCGTGACCGATGCGGTGGCCGACGGCGGCCGGTACGCGTCGATCGCCACCCAGGCCGGCCCGGTCCCCGACCTGTCCTCCCGCGGTGTGCGTACCACCGTCAACCAGGTCCGCGAGGACGGCACGGGACTGAACGAGCTGACCGAACTCGTCGACAACGGCTCCTTGCGGTTGCGTGTGGACTCCACTTTCAGCCTTCAGGACATCCAAGCCGCCCACGCCCGGTTTCGTCAGGGAAGCCTGACGGGGAAGGTCACCATCCTCTTCTGACGCCTCCCGATCCTCCGGCCCTTGCGCTCCTGGCCGGAGGATCCGAGGCAGGCAGTCGGCCTGGACGACGACGCCCTCGTCCCCGTGCTCGTCACCGGACACCACTCCTTTGACCAGCGACTTCAAGGTGGCGGAGGGTCACCGCATCAGCCGCGCACCCACTCCCCCGGTGATGCGGCCACCGGCGCGCGCCGGGCGCGGAGTGCGCCGCGTGAGCCGGCACCGAGCGCTCGTCGCGCGCCGCCTTCAGGTGCCGGCGGTGCCGGCGGTGTCGGTGCGCGCGGCCTGCCCGGGCATCGGCTCTCCCCGGTCTGCTGTGTCACCGGCCTTCGCCGCGCGCTTCCCACTACATTTACCCGGCGTTTCCGGAAGGGTTGTCCGGAGTGCACCGCCATCACCGACGATCCTGGCCCGGCCACACGGGGAGAACGCAGGTGTCACGGAGGGGGAACGCAGGTGCCCGCGAACAGACCCGCTACCGAAGAGCCGCGGTTAACCGTCACCAGACCCCCGCGCCGCCACCTGCGCAGAGCGCTGGCGGCGGCGCTGCCCGTCCCGGTCATCGGGCTGGTCCTGCTCGTGGCCTCCGGGAACCTGCTGCTGCCGGTGCGGCCGGTGGTCACCATCGAGGCGAAGATGGCCTCCAAGAAGGACTTCTTCCAGGACCCCGAAGTCGAGCGGCTGCTCATGAAGCACGGTTTCCGCGTGCACATCACGAGCATGGGCTCGCGTGAGATCGCCAAACAGGACTACGGCGGGTACGACGTCGTCTTCCCCTCCGGCCAGCCGGCCGCCGACCTGATCAGCCGGGAGCGCGCCCGGGCGAACCGTCCTGTGCTGCTGTACCGCCCGTTCACGAGCCCCATCGTGCTGGCCACCTACCGGGACTACGCCGAGGCGCTCGAGGCGGAAGGCGTCGCGGAGCGCCTGCCGGGCTCGGGCGACCCGCCGATGTACTACACCCTCGACATGCGGAAGTTCCTCGACCTCGCGCGCGGCAAGAGGAAGGGCGTCCAGCGTGATCCCGAGGACGGCTACCGCTGGGACGAGATCGACGACAAGAACCACGTCCGCAACGGCAACAAGATCCTCGCCCAGACCTCGGACATCTGCGAGGCCAACTCCGCCGGTACCTACCTCGGACTCGTGGCCTTCGTCGAGCACGGGAACGACGCACCGGACAGCGAGGCCGAGGCCGACCGACTCGCCCGGAAGATCAAGCCGCTCCTCATCGAGCAGGGCCTGCCGTCCTCCGAGCGGGCCGACACGTATCTGTCCCCCGACGGGCAGGGCATCGCCCCGATCTCGGTGATCTACGAGCACCAGTTCCTCGCCCACCAGCTACGGCACAAGGCGCAGAAGGGCGAGACCGACGACGAGCGCGTCCTGCTCTACCCGTCCACGCGCTTCGTCACCGAGCCCCAGCTCGTCGCGCTGACCGGCGACGGCGCGCGGCTCGGCGAACTGGTCAGCGAGGACCCCGAACTCCAGCGCCGCGCCATGGAGCTGGGCTTCCGGACCCGCGGCGCCGGCAGTGGTGCGAGCAGCGACGAGTTCACCCGGTTCCTCGCCGAGCGGCAGATCCCGCTGCCCACCACCTCCTCGGACGACACCCGCGCGGTCCTGCCCAGCCTTCCCCTGCTGGAGAAGATGATCGAGATCGTCGGCGACTGCCCGGATCGGACGGGCAGCCCGTGAGGCGCGGCACGCGCCTGCCGGCGCTCTGCCTGGCACTCGTCGTCACCCTCCTCACCGCCTGCTCGGGCGACGCCGACGACGACAGGGTCCGGCTGCGCGTCCTCGCCAGTCCCGATCTCGCCGTACTGGGCCCGCTGCTGGGCGAGCTGCGGGACGAGACCGGCGTCGACCTGCGTCTGGAGCACCGGGCCGACGCCGAGACGAGGACCCCGGACCGCGACCGGTACGACCTCGCGTGGCTGTCCTCCGACCACTATCTGCGTCTCACCGACAGACACGGGATCCGGGGACTGCAGCGCACGGCCACCATGACGTCCCCCGTCGTCGTCGGCCTGAAGCCGGACGTGGCACGCGAGCTTCGCGCCCGGACACCCGGCTCCCGGCTCACCTGGGCGGACATCGCGGACGCTGCCGCCACCGGCACCGTCCGCTTCGGCATGGCCGACCCCCGACAGGCCGGCAGCGGGCTCGCCGCCCTCGTCGGCGTCGCCACCGCCGCGGCCGGCACCGGAGCCGCGCTGCGCCCCGAGGACGTCTCCTGCGACCGGCTGCGCGGTTTCCGCTCCGGCCAGACCCTCACCGCCGACACCGGCCCCGCCCTCGTCGACACCTACGTCGACCACCAGGACGAGGCCAACGCCCTCATCACGTACGAGTCCGATCTGCTCGCCCTCAACTCCTCCGGCCGCCTCGACGACCACCTGGAGGTCGTTCGCCCCGAGGACGGCATGGTCCTGGCGGACTTCCCGCTGCTCCTGCTGAACCCGGCCCACCGTGCCGCGTACGACAAGGTCACGCGCTGGCTGCGGCGTGACCCGGTGCAGCAGCAGATCATGCGGCACACACTGCGCCGTCCCGTGAGTACGACGGTCACCCGGGACGCGCGGCTGCGCGAGCCGGTCGGCAACGCGCTCTTCTACCCCGACCAACCGGCTGTCGTCGAAACGCTGCTGGCGGACTACGGCGACCCCGACCGCCGCACCACGAGCCAGGTGATCTTCCTGCTCGACTTCTCCGGCTCGATGCGCGGCGCCCGGATGGCCGCCCTGCGCGAGGCCTTCGCCGGACTCAGCGGTGCGGACCCCTCCGCCTCCGGCAAGTTCACCCGCTTCCACCGGGGCGAGCGGCTGACCGTCGTCCGGTTCGGCGGCCGGGTGCTGGAGCAGAAGACCGTCACCGTCGCCGGTCCGAGGGATCTGACGGCCCTCGCCGGCACCGTCGCCCGGGGTGGTTACGGCGACGCCACCGCCCTGTGGTCCGCCCTCGACCACGGCTACCGCACCGCCGCTCATGAACTGGCCGCCGACCCCGACCGCTCCGTCTCACTCGTCCTGATGACGGACGGTGAGAACAACGCGGGCCTGTCGTACGCCGAGTTCGTACGCCGCCACAAGGCGCTGCCCGCCGCCGTACGCGCCGCCGTCCCCACCTACCCCGTCCACTTCGGCGAGGCCGACGCAGACGAACTGCGGCGCGCGGCGGCGAGGACGGGCGGACGGATGGTGAAGGCCGCCGGCTCGTCCCTTTCCGAGGCTTTCAAGGAGATCCGTGGCTGTCACTGACGCACTGTGGTGGAGCCTTTGGTGGCCGTGGATGGCGGTCTGGTTGGTGACGGCCGCCGGCGCGGTGGTGCTCGCGGTGATCCTGGTGCGCCATGCCCGGGAGCGGCGCAGGCACCTGCGGCGCTGGCAGTCGGCGTACAGCATCTGCCTGTACCTCGACGAGCAGGCCGTGATGGACCTGTACGAGCTCGGCAACTACCGGTCCGCGCTGGAGGAGGCCGTCGAACTGCGGACGAAGGTCGACACGAGTGTCGGCTTCTGGAGCCGGGTGCTGACGTGGCTGTTCCGGTTCCGGCTGAAGCGGGACGTCAGCCAGGAGACGTTCCGCAAGTTCGTGCGCAAGGACAAACCGATCAACGTGATCGGCGTGGTCGTGGAGGCCTTCGACCGGTCCGACGCCATCGTCCACGCCGACCTGATCACGATGACGGTCGTCCCGAACCGGAACCTCGCTGACAACCTGGCCGACGGTCGTACGGTGACCCTGAGCCGCATCGGCGAATTCGTCTCGGTCAAGGGCGTGTTCTCGCGCGTGCCGGACGTGGCGGAGGGATTCGTCCTGCGGGCCGAGTACGGCGGGGAGCAGCCCCCGGTCCACATGCGCGTCGTGGCCTCCGGGAACGCGCGCCGCTCCATCCCGGACGGTACGTTCACGGCCCGCTGCCTCGGCAAGATGACCGGCTGGCGCGCGGAGACCCGCGAGGTGACGCTGGAGGCGATCGCGATCTTCTGGTGACCGCCGCCTTCGAGTGCATCGAGCCCGGGTCCGATGCGCTGCCCGGCTGGATCGACTCGAAAAGTCCCGGACGACCGGTTCATCGCCCCGGTCCCGCTCCTGCGGTCGCGCCGCCCCGGCTCCCCGCGGTGCGGCCGGCCGGGAGGGAACGGATCCACCGTCGCGCTGCGCCTGCCCCGTGGCCGCCGCATGGCCGCCCACGGCACGGTCGCCGAGGAGCTCGGCTCGTCCGCCGGGGTGCCGCAGGCCGGCTCTGCGGCAGGCTCGCCCCATGCCGTCCCTGCGCCATACCGTCACGCTTGAGCCGGTTCCCCGCCGGTGGGTGGAGGACGTGGTCGTCTCCCTCCACCGGCTGCTGGAGGAGTTGCACCCGGAGAACGGGGTCCTCCATTTCGAGGGCGATCCCGTCCCCGGCATCCGGCACACTGCGGGACGCCATCTCGCTCCCGGGGCCCGGTACGAGGTGGTGGGGAGCGAGGGCGGGGGCGGGCCCACCGTCGAGGCCGGGGACGGGACCGCCGGTGAGGCCGGGACGCGGGGCCGGCTCCTCCGGTCGGGCGCGGCGCGCCCGCTTGCGGGGGCCCCGCACGCGCGGGGAGCGGGACCGGTGCCGCGTCCGTGAGGCCTCCGCGTGGCCGGCGGGTCGCGGCCGCGGGTGGTGCGGTTCTCCCCGGGCGGGGCGGTTCGATCGGTCGATCGGCCGGGGCTGCGTCCGTCCGGCCGCCACGGGCGACGTTCCCCCTGTCCGTCGGAGGGCCGGGGCTGTCCGCCCCGGCACCCCACGGCCGGGACCCGAACGCCAGTTCAGTCACTCACCCGTTCGGTGCTTTCCTCCGTGCCGCAGGCAGAACCCGGCCACTCTGTCGAGGGGACGTCCCGGGGCGGTGACCGCCCTGCCCCGCCGACGGTGCCGGTCGCGGCACCGCCGGCGGGCCTGCGGATACGGGAGGGGAATGCGATGACGCACCGAGCAGGGCGGGAACGCGGTCCGGGGGGCAGTGACGCGGTACTGCTGGCCGTGGGAGCCGCGGACTGGGCCCTGGGCGGTTTGGCCGCCGCGGTGGAGGGACTGCGGGGTCTGCTCGGCCGGGCGGACGTGGGCGAGTTGGCCGAGGAGGGGCGGGAGGACCTCAAGGCCCGCGGACGGCTGGCCCTGGACCGCATGGCCGCCTCCTCACCCGCGTATCTGGAGGTGCTGGCCCGGCACGCCGCCGACCGGCGCGGCGATGTCTGACGGCGGCGCGCCGACCGTGGCAGCGCCCGGCAGCGGGATGCAGATGGCCCTCAAAGGCCGCGTCGACGAGGTGCTGCACCGCTTCGTCACCGACGAGACCGACCGTCTGCTGGCCGTGGACGCGGACCTGGCGCCGGTGGCGGAGCAGTTGCGCGTGGCCACCGCGCACGGCAAGCGGCTGCGGCCGGCGTTCTGCTACTGGGGGTGGCGGGCGGCCGGACAGCCCGACAGCGACGCGCTGGTGCGGGCCGCGGCCGCGATGGAGCTGGTGCACGCCGCGGCCGTGGTCCACGACGACCTGATCGACGACAGCCCGCTGCGGCACGGCCTGCCCACCACCCATGTCGCTCTGCGCGCCGCCGTGGCCGGACGCGGGCGGACGGCGGCGGCGCGGTCCCTGGCCATGCTGGTGGGGGACCTGCTGATGTCGTGGGCCGGCCAGTTGTTCGTCTCCTGCGGTCTGCCCGCCGCCTACCTCTCCCGCGCCCGCCCGCTGTGGGCCGCCCTGGCCCGGGAGCTGGTCGCCGGGGAATGCCTGGAGATCCTGCACACGGGCTCCGCACCGGATACGGCCACCTCACTGAAGGTGATCCGGTACAAGACCGCCAAGTACACCGTCGAGCACCCCCTCCTCATCGGCGGTGTCCTGGCCGGTGCCTCACCGGAGCTGCGGGAGGTCCTCACCGGCTACGGGCTGCCGCTGGGCGAGGCCTTCCAACTGCGGGACGACCTGCTGGGCCTGTTCGGCGACCCCGGGCACACCGGCAAGGCGAACACCGACGACCTCGTCGCCCACCGCCCCACCGCTCTGCTGGCCGAGACCTGGCGCGAGGCGACACCGGCCGAGCGCGAAGATCTCAGACATTTGCTGGGCCGCCGCCGGCCGGATCAGGGCGCTCTGGCGCGGGTGCGCGAGATCATGTGCCGCACCGGTGCTCCGGGCCGTGTCGAGAACATGATCGAGCAGCGGGTGAAGGCCGCCACCGACGCCGTGGAACGGGCCCGCCTGCCCGCCGAGGCCGCCCACGCCCTGGTCCACCTCGCGGCCACCGCCGTCTTCCGCCATCACTGACCACCGCCCGACCGGGAAGGGGCGGTCTCCGGTCGGCGTGGTCGCCACCGCGGGGTCTTCGGATCCCGACTGCGAGAGGAGAGGACCTTTCATGACCTACACCGATGCGTCGATGGACGCGCTGCGGACGGTCGGGGACGAACTGGCCGACGCCACGGTGGCGACGCTGTTCGAGCGCGGGGAGGTGGGGAAGTTCAACGCCCTTATGCGGTACGTCTCCACCGCCGGCCAGGACCTGCCCGAGGGGCTGCCCGACGTCGCCCGGGAGTACCTGCACGCCACCGGCGCCCCACCGTCCTGGGTGGACTGGGAGGAGATGGAGAGGGCCCGGCTGTTCTTCCTCGACAACAACGTGCACATATCCACCGCGCTGTCCTTCGCGGCCATGCCCGCCTGCTACGTCGTCCCCCACGTGGCCAGACTGCTGTCGGCGACGCATTCGCTGGAGTACCCGTCCAAACGGATGGCGGAGACCGGGCAGTTCACCGTCTACCTCATGCGGCCCGACGCCTTCGAGGCCGGCGGCCGCTTCATCCCCGCCGCGCAGAAGGTCCGGCTGCTGCACGCCGCCGTCCGCCACCACCTCAGGCGGGAGAGCCTCTGGGACGTCGAGAACCTGGGGACGCCGATCTGCCAGGAGGACATGATCGGCGGGCAGATGTTCTTCTCCCTGCTGGTGCTGGACTCCCTGCACCGCCTGGGCGTCCACATGTCCGCCGAGGGCGCCGAGGCGTACTACTACGCCTGGCGGGTGGTCGGCGTGATGCTCGGCGTCGACCAGGGCTCCGTGCCCGAGGACCTCCAGGCCGCCCGCCGGTTCCTGGACCTGTACCTGGTCCGCCACATGGGCCCGAGCGAGGAGGGCGCCCACCTGACCCGGCAGCTGATCGACCTGTACGAGGAGGTCGTCCCCGGCACCTTCTTCGACCCGATCGTCTCCGCCCTGATCCGCCATCTGATCGGCGGCACCTGCGCCGACTGGCTCCAGGTGCCCCGCACTCCCTGGGACACCCTCGTCAGGGCCGCCCCCGCCCTGCTGGAGGTGTTGGAGACCATCGAGGACCGCTCACCGCTGGGCGCCTGGGCCCTGGACCGGCTCGGGCACCTCACCACGGTCTTCGAACTGTCCTCCCTCACCCGCGGCCGGGTGATGCACTACGCCATCCCCGAACAGCTCAAGAAGGACTACGGCGTGCCCACCACCGTCCCCCGCACCCGCCGCTGGGTCCCGCCCGCGCCCACCGTTGCCCCCTGAGGGACGGCCCGTACTCCCCCACGGCCCCGCGGCGGACGCACCGCGGCCCGTGCCGCCCGCAAGCGGGCGGGGTCCGGCGAGCCGTCGGGGCGGCTCCGCCGGGGGAGCCCGGCGGAGCCCTACCGCGCCTGGGAGGCTTCGAGCAGCCGCAGGGCCGTCTCCTTGAGTTCCGGGGTGGCTTCGGCGGCGTTGCCGGAGTCGAACGGGGGCCGGGGGTCGTACTCGACGGCGAGCTGGATCGCTCTGGCCACGGTTTCGCCGGCCATCTGCGCTGCGAGGTACAACGCCATGTCCACCCCCGCCGAGACACCGGCGGCTGTGATGATCTTCCCCGAGCGGACGTAGCGCGCGGGCAGGTAGGTGACGCCGAACGTGGTGCTCAGGTAGTCGGCGGAGGCCCAGTGCGTCGTCGCTTCGCGTCCTGCCAGCAGGCCGGCCGCGGCCAGGACGAGCGAGCCGGTGCAGACCGATGCCGTCCAGCGGGTGGACCGGTCGGTTCGGCGGATCCAGGAGAGCAGGGCGGGGTCGTTCATGGCGGCGACGGTGCCGTCCGCCCCGGCGCCGGGCACCAGCAGGACGTCCAGCCGCTCGACCTCGTCGATCGATCGGTCGGCCAGTACGGCCACGTCCCCGGTGTCGGTGCGGACGGCACCGCGGCGTCGCCCGATCATCGTGACCGTCGCGCCCGGCAACCGGGAGAGCACCTCGGCCGGCCCGGTCGGATCCAGGAGGCTGTAGCCGTCGTACAGCAGGATCCCGATCTCGGGTCCGCCGGTGCGCGGGCGGCGGCGCTGCCGGGCCTGTGCGTCTCCGGCCGCGGTGAGGCCGCCGGCGGTGGCCAGGGCTGCGCCGGCGGCCACGCCCCCCAGCACGGTCCTACGTGTCGTTGTGTCTGCCATGGCGAGGAGTCTGCCGCTGCGCAGGTACACGCGCCCGCGGCATGTCCGGCATCCTGCGAAGCGCGTCCCCCGCGACGCCGTAGTGGCGCAGCAGGGTCGTCCTCAGGGTTTCGGCCGAACCGAGGCCGCAGCGCCGGGCCACGGCCGCCACCGGCAGACCGCTGGAGCGCAGCAGGTGGGCGGCGGCCTCCGCGCGGGCCGCCCGTACAGCGCGTGCCGGCGTCGTGCCCAGGTGCGCCGTGAACAGGCGGGTCAGGTGTCGGGTGCTGATTCCCGCCCGCTCGGCCAGTGCCCGCGGGGACAGGTCGTCGGCGAGATGGCCCGCGATGTAGCCGGTCAGATCGCGTACGAGCCTCTCCCCCGGCGGTGGGGCCGCCAGGAACATGCTGATCTGGGCCTGATCCGCCGTCCGGTGCAGGTAGGTGACCAGCTCGCGGGCCACCGCGCGCGCCAGCGTCGGCCCGTGGTCGTCCTCGATCAGCGACAGCGTCAGGTCCAGTGCGCTGGTGACCCCGGCCGAGGTGTAGACGTTGCCGTCGCGTATGAAGAGCGGGGCCGGGTCCACGGCCACGGCCGGGTGGCGTTCGGCGAGCCGGCTGCCGTGTCCCCAGTGCGTGGTCACCCGCCGGTGGTCGAGCAGTCCGGCCGCCGCCAGTACGTACGCGCCGGTGCACACCGAGGCCACCCGCCGGCTGCGTCCGGCCAGACGGCGCACCTGGGCCAGCAGCTGCCGGTCCTGCGCAGCGGTCTCCGCACCGAGGCCGCCGACGACGACAAGGGTGTCCAGGCGGCCGGTCACCGCCGCCAGCCGCCGCCCCGGTCCCAGGCCGATGCCGGCCGACGTGCCCGCCGTCCGGCCGTCGGGAGTGCTCAGCTCGATGGTGTACGGCGGCGCCGCGCCGTAGCGGTTGGCGACGTCCAAAGCACCGCTGGGGCAGGCGACATCCAGGATCTGCGCGTTCTCATAGGCCACGATCACCACACGTCGACGGTCGTCCATGCCACGAATACCACCATGCGCCGGCCGGGTGGCTCGCCTTGTCGTGCGACTCCGCCGGGCCCTGTGCTCCCTGACCGCTCCGGGGGACGACCGCCCCGGCGCCGTGGTGCCCGGTCGGGGGCCTGCTCCCCCGGTACTCCGGCAGCGGCTCCCCGTCGGTGCCGGCCGGCTGCATCGAGTGCGGTGGAGCCGGCCGGACGCACGGGTGACCGGGGTCCGGGGCCGGCGGTGTGCCGCAGCGTCGGCGGCGGCGCGGATCCGGTGGTCGCCGGTGTCTCGAACCTCCGCCGGTGGGCGGCGGGGTGGGGGTGGCTGTCAGGGCGCGTAGTCCCAGTGCTGTTCGTCCGAGCCGAGGCAGTTGTAGATGATCACCTTGGTGCCGTTCGAGGTGCCGCCGCCGCCCGCGGTCGACATGCACTTGCCGGCTTTCATGTTGTACCACTGGTGTGTGCCCGAGTAGTCCCATTTCTGCTCGGGGCCGCCGTTGCAGGTCCACAGGATGACTTCGGTTCCGTTTGCGGTGGAGCCGCCGCCTGCAAGAGACAGGCACTTGCCGCTTTTGAGGTTGCGGATTTCACCCGAGGGCGTGGCGTGGAACCAATACTGCTCGTGTCCGCTGTTGCAGTCCCAGATGATGGCACCGGTTCCGTTGCTCGTACCGCCGCCGCCCGCCAGTGAGAGACACCGCCCGCTTTTGTAGTTCACCGTCTTCGAGTGGATGTCGGCCGCGCCCGCGGCGGGTGAACCCACTGCCAGGGCCGTGACCGCCAGGGAACCTGCCGCCACCGCGCCCCAGAAGCTCTTGCGCATGTGAGAGAACCCTCCGTCCCGCGAGGCGTCCGCCGCCTCGCCGTCTCCTCGACTGCTCCGCCACGGATCCGCAGCAGCCCAGACATGTCGATCCTGGTTCACCGAGCGGGTTCCCGAACATGCCCCTTCCGGCCATCCGACATGCAAAACCGGGTCAATGCCGGATGAACCTTTCCTGTATGGAATTCCCCCGTGCAGCGGCCGACCGCTTTCTTCGTCCCGGGTTGGGCGGAAGATCAGCCGGGAGTGACCGCACTGGTGCGGCAGAAAACGGTGGCGCGAAGGATCCCTCCGCGGCCCGCCGAGCACCTGGGCGTCACCTGGCGGCGGCGGCCGCTTTCCGCAAGGCGGCCGCCGCGCCGCGGGTGATCGGGTCGCCGTGTCCGAACACCGCCGCGTCGACGTCGAGCGTGGCGAGTCGGCGCAGCGACCGCACGGCTCGGGCACGGTCGGTGTTGAAGACGCCCAGCATGGTCCGGCCGACGTTGGCGACCGCGTCGCCGGTGAACAGCACTCCCGGCCCGGGCAGGTGGAGTGCGATCGACCCGTCCGTGTGCCCGGGCGCCGCGACCACCACCGCCCCGCCGCCGAACGCCAGCACATCACCGTCCCCGACCTCCCGGTCCACGCGGCACGGCGGAGCCGGCGGCAGCGGAGGAAGGGCCTCCCTGATCGGCACCTCGAACTGCTCCAGCACTGGTGGCGCCCCGACCGCCTCCCCCCGGATCACCGGAGCGTCCAACCGGTGCGCGATCACCACCGCTCCGTGCCGGCCGGCCAGTTCGGCTGCCGAGCCGGTGTGGTCCTCGTGCCAGTGCGTCAGCACGATCCGCCGCAACTCGCCGTCCAGCGCCGCTTCGATCCCTTCCGCGCCGTCAGCCGCGCCGGTGTCGACGAGGGTCAGCCCGTCGTCGTCTTGCCACAAGTAGGCCGCTCCCACGGGAAAGCGGAGCATGCGCAGCTTCGGCAGTACCTCGATGACCTCCATGGGGTACAGCCTGCGGGGCTGCCCTCGTGGTCGTGCGGGCGTTCGCCGAGGGCACAGCCGGGGCATCCGCCCATGGCCCGGAGCGGCCTGGGGCCGCCCCCTCCAGCAGGTCCGTCCCCCGCCCCGGCATCCGCGCCCACCGACGCTGGTGAAGGCCGGCAGCACCGGCCGTGCCGAGTACCGCGAGGCCGTCGGCGACGGCAGGGCCGGCTCGGCCTCGTCCGGGAGCGGGCCTGCGGCGCAACCCGCCGCGCGGGCCGGACAGGTCACGGGGACGAGGCGGGCGGCTCAACCGATGTGCCCTGTACCGGAATCCACTTGGTCCAGGAAGTCCCGTGCCTCCCGGCGCAGTCGTGCCGGGCTCAGGGGACCGCCCCCGTGGACACGGGTGGTGAAGCCGTATTCGGGGTTCGGCCCGGTCAGCCATGTGAAGTCGTACGTTCCGGGTTCGCCGAGGCGCTCGTGAACCTCGAAACCCTCCCCGTCGACCACCAGGTGCCACCGACGCGTTCGCTCGCCCATGCCCGTCAGTCTGCCGGGCGTCGACAGCCGCCACGGCGTGCCGGCCCGGCGGCGGGCGACCCGTACCTGCCCGCGTGGGGCCGTACCCCCGTTCGCCGCCTCGGGCCTGGGCGAGAGGGCCGACTCCGCGGGGACGACAAGATCGAAAGATGCTCCGGCTCACACCCGGTACAGGCGGTGTCATCAACGGCGGAGGGGGAAGCCGCCCTAAGATTGTGCAGGGTCTGCCTGAGGGCTGCGGCCTCCGACGGTCCGGCCGAGGGATGCGACCCGAGGCCGCCTTGTGACCGAAGGGGGTTGGACATTGCTCGGCAACGGCTTGAAGGTGCTGATCGTGGGGGACTGCGAGGGCCTCACAGAAATGATCAGAGACCTCGAGCGGCACGGTTTCGAAGCCGAGTCGGTGGCGACCGGCGCCGAGGCCATGGCCTCCCACCGCGAACACGACGTGGTGCTGATCGACCTCGATCTGAAGGACTTCGACGGTCTGACCCTGTGTCGGCAGATCCGCAACGCCAGTGACATCCCGATGATCGGCTTCGCCTGCTCCGCCGCGCTCGAGCGCGTCCTCGCCCTGGAGGCGGGCTGTGATGACTGCGTGGTGAAGCCGTACTACAGCCGTGAACTCGTGGCGCGCCTCGGCGCGCTGCTCCGGCGGGCCCGCGTGCTGTCCCCACCGGCGCTGACGGTCGGCAAGCTGCAGATCCATCCCACCCTGCGCCAGGTGAGGGTCGGGAACCGGCCGATCGAGACCACCCGCAAGGAGTTCGAACTGCTCCACCTGCTCGCCGCCGAACCCGGCAAGCTCTTCTCCAGGGCCGAGCTGCTGCGGCGGGTATGGGGCTACGACGCCGTCAGCGCGGACGTGACATCGCTGGCCGGCCGCACGATCGACACACACGTCAGCAGCCTGCGCAAGAAACTCGGCTCGCCCGATTGGATCATTACCGTCCGCGGGGTCGGCTTCCGGTTCAACAGGGAAGCGACCCGCGGCGAGCCCTGCCCGGACAAGGAGCCGGCCCGCGCGAACGGCACCTCGGGACGCCACGCGCCCCGGCCGCCGTCGCACGGGCTCCTCCGTGAGGTGAACTCGGCGCCGCAGTGAGCCGACCGCCGTGCGGACGAGCGGACGAGCGGACGAGCCTGCCGGAGCCGACCCAGCGCAGCGTCGGGGAAACCTCCGACAGCGGCACCCCCTCAGCACGGCACCTCCTCGGTCATCGTGACCGGGGCCGGACTGGCCGGACTGGCCGGACTGGCCGCGGCCTGCGCATTGACGAGGCAGGGCGTCACGGTCACCGGACGGACTTCGGACGTGCTCACTGCCGGTCCCCTCCCGTCGCGTCGACATGGCGGTGGCGGTGCGGCGTCAGCCCTGCACCTGCGCGAGATCGGCCCGCAGGTATTGGGCGGTGACCGAGTGCTCGTGGGCGGCGAGTTCCTTCGGTGTGCCCTCGAAGACCACCCGGCCGCCGTGCCGGCCGGCGCCCGGTCCGAGGTCGATCACCCAGTCGGCGTGTTTGACGACCTGGAGGTCGTGCTCCACGACGACGACCGTGTTCCCGTCGTCCACGATGCGGTCGAACAGCGCGAGCAGCGTGTCGACGTCGGCCATGTGCAGCCCGGTCGTCGGTTCGTCGAAGACGAAGACGTTGCCGGTGTCCTGGAGCCGGTGGGCGAGCTTGAGCCGCTGCCGCTCGCCTCCCGAGAGGGTCGACAGCGGCTGGCCCAGGGTCAGGTAGGACAGCCCGACGTCCTGGAGCATCGCCAGCTTCCGGACCACCGCGGCGTCCTCGTCGAAGAAGGACAGCCCCTCCTCGACGGTGAGCGCGAGCACTTCGGCGATGTTCTTGCCGCGCAGTGTCTTCTCGAGCGCTTCCGCCCGGTACCTGCGGCCCTCGCACACCTCGCAGGTCACGGTCACCGGGTCCATGTAGGCGAGGTCCGTCTGGATCACGCCGCGCCCCTGGCAGGCCGGGCAGCCGCCCGTGGAGTTGAAGCTGAACAGGCCGGGCTCGGCGTCGTTGGCCTCGGCGAACATCGCGCGGACCGTGTCCATGATGTCCACGTAGGTGGCCGGTGTGGACCGCGAGGAGATGCCGATGCTCGACTGGTCGATCATGACCGCTTCAGGGTACTGGGCGGCGAACGCCCCGGAGATCAGCGAACTCTTCCCCGACCCGGCCACTCCGGTCACCGCGGTCATGATCCCCGTGGGAATGCCGACGGTGATGTTCTTCAGGTTGTTCAGCGTGGCGTCGCGGACGGTCAGGAAGCCGGTGGGGGTACGCAGCTCCTCCTTCAGGCCGCGGCGCTGGCGGAGCTTGCGGCCGGTGAGCGTGTCGGCTTCGCGCAGCTCCCGGTAGGACCCCTCGAACACGATCTCGCCGCCGTGCACACCGGCTCCGGGCCCCATGTCGACGATGTGGTCGGCGGCGGCCATGACGTCCGGATTGTGTTCCACGACGAGCACGGTGTTGCCCTTGTCCCGCAGCTCGGCGAGGAGTTCGTTGAGCCGGTGCACGTCCCGCGGGTGCAGGGCGACGCTCGGCTCGTCGAAGATGAAGGTCAGGTCGCTCAGACTGCTGCCGAGGTGCCGCACCGTCTTCAGCCGCTGGCCCTCGCCTCCGGAGAGGGTGGACGTCTCGCGGCCGAGACTGAGGTAGCCCAGCCCGATCGCCTCCACACGTCGCAGGGCCGCGGTGACCGCCTGCACGATGGGTTCGGCCACCGGATCGTCGATGCGCCCCAGCTCGGTGATCAGTTCGCTCACCTCCATGGCGGCGTAGTCGGCGATGTTCTTGCCGTGGATCCTGGAGGCGAGCGCCGCCTGGTTGAGCCGGCCACCGCCGCACACCCCGCAGGTGCCGACCCGAACGACCTGCTCGACGGCCTGGCGCTCCTTGCCCTTCAGCGCGTCCATGCCGTTCTTGAGATAGCGGCGGTTGAACCGGACCACGATCCCTTCGTATTCGTTGGAATACGTCAGTTCACGGCCGGGACGCTGGACCTTGAAGCCTCCTCCGTAAAGCAGCAGCTCCCGATCCTCCGCGGTGAATTTCTTCAGCGGCTTGTCGGGGTCGAAAAGGCCCGATTGGGCATACAGCTGCCAGTTGAAACTGCCCACGGCGAACAGCGGCGACGTGATGGCACCGTCGTTGAGTGACTTGCTCTCGTCCAGGAGCAGCCCGAGGTCCAGCCGCGCGGTGCGGCCCAGCCCCTCGCACTCGGTGCACATCCCCTGCGGGTCGTTGAACGAGTACATGGTGGACGGGCCGGCGCTGGGCTTGCCGTGCCGGGAGAACAGGACGCGTAAAGCCGCGTTGATCTCCGTCATGGTGCCCACCGTCGACCTGGAGTTGCCGCCGATCGGTTTCTGGTCGACCACGATGGCGGCGGACAGGTTGGCCATCCCCCTGGCGTTCGGGCGCTCGTACTTCGGCAGCCGGTTGCGGATGAACCAGGGAAAGGTCGCGTTGAGCTGCCGTTGGGACTCGACGGCGATCGTACTGAAGACCAATGACGACTTACCGGATCCCGACACACCCGTGAACACGGTCAGCTTCCCTTTCGGGATGCGCAGCGACACGCCCTTCAGGTTGTTCTCCCAGATGCCGTCCAGCGCGATGGTGTCGCTCGCCTGCCGCCCGCCCCGGCTTTCCATCAATCCTCCTCGGCCTTCCGGCAGCTTTTCACGGACCGGAAATCTTATCAGCGGCGCGACCATCCGGCAATTTGTGAATGCCGTTCCGCGCGGCACCCTGGCGCCACTCGGATGAAATCACCCCGATTGGTCCCCGTTCAGACGCTACCGCACCTGCGCAGACAGGCGCCGCCATCCGCCCGGCGCCTGTGTGAAATTTCTTTTGAAAAGGATCTGACAGGAACTTGGAAATCGCCTGAGTGTGTCCGTCGGCACCCACGGCCGGTGTCCGGCGCAGAGCAATTCGAGCCGCGGCCGCCGCCTGGGAGGAGTTCACCGCGCCCGGGCTGAGCGCCGGGACATCGCGTTGCCGTGGCCGCGGAGTCGAAGACGCCCGGCGGGACATGGCGGGAGACGGCGTGACGAGACGCCCTCCGCGAACGCCGCGGTCCTGGGCTTCGACCCGGCCGAACGCACGTGGGTCAACGGCCCCGCGACGACGGCGCCGTCGTTCGCCGCCGCACCGGCGCTGGGGGGCGAGCCTCTGATCGACGAGGCGTCCCGCCAGGCGGTCGCCACCGACCCGGGCAGCATCGCCGTCCGCAAGCCGGGCGCGGTGCTGCGACCGCGCTCGGCCCGGGACATCGCCGCGGTGGTCCGCTTCCGCCGGGCACACGGCTCACGGTCTCCACCAAGGGCAGGCGCACACCACGCTCGGTCAGGGCCTCACCGGCGGACTCGTCGTCGAGGCCCGGTCCCTGCACCGGATCCACTCGCTCGGTCCGGACGTCGCCGAGGTCGGCGCCGGCGTCCACTGGAAGGACCTGGTCACCGCCGCCTTCGGGCAGCCGCCGGGGCCGACCCCGCCGGCGGTCACCGGGTACACCTCGCTGACCGCGGGCGGAACGCTCCCGGTCGGCGGGCTCGGCCAGTGCGGCATCATCACCAAGGCGGTCGTCGAACTCGTCCCCGCCAGGGAGCGCGCCCGCACCCACGTGCTGGAGCACACCGACAACGCCGCGTTCTTCCCGGGTTCGTGCGGGCCGCGGCCGGCACGCGTACGCGGTATGCGAGTAGGACCGGGCGACGACCTTCGGGGGGAGGAGGTCCATGACGCTCAGCACCGACGGCCCGGAGATCATCGAGCTGCAGGACGAGAAGCAGCGCCGGGAGCGGCAGGTCTTCCTGCTGCCCGGCCTTCCCGAGATGATCAGCGCCATGCACGTCTGCCACGCCGTGCGGGCGATCGCCGAGGCCCCGCTGCCGGAACGGCTGCGCAACGCCCCCCGGCGGCCCGACGACGGCCTGCCAGCCGGCCTCGACCCCGACATCGGTGCGGGTTTCCTGCGTCACCTGGTGAACCGGGGCGTCCTGGAGACCCGCGGTGACGAGTTCTTCCTGACGCGGTTGGGCGAGTTCCTGACCACGGACGTCTCGCTGGCCCGCCTCGGCGTCCACCTGGGCGCGTACGGCGGGGTCACCAGCCGGATCGGCGACCTCACCGGCAAGGCCGTCCACGGCACGGACGTGACGCGCGACGGCGGGCAGCTGATCGTGGACGCCTGTCTGCGCGACCCGTCCCTCACCGGCACCGGTCCGGACATCGACGCGAACGTCATCGCGGTCGCCAACGATCTCGCGCGCCGCCACGGCGTGTCCGACCGGGTGGAGTTCGTCGCCGCGGACGCCTTCGCGCCCAAGACGCGGCCCGAGGTCTGCGCCGAGGCCGACGGGCTGTGCATGATGAGCGCGCTGCACGAGCACTTCCGCAAGGACGAGCAGGCTGTCGTGGACCTGCCGAACGAGGTCTCGGCGAAGTTCCCGCAGCAGAAGGTCCTGCTGATCGGCGAATCGGAGATCCGCCACGACGGCAGGAAGAACGACGACGACTTCCTCCTGATCCACGTCCTGACCGGGCAGGGGCTCCCGCGCGACCGCGCCGCGTGGCTGCCGGACCGGGGCGGGGCCGCACGTCGGTGTGGCCGGGATCGGCGCGCAGACTGCGGAACGCCTGGTGCCCGTGCGGTGGCCGTGCTCCCTCAGCCGCCCAGCACGCCGCTCAGGTTGAGGAGGAACACGCCGGTCCCAACGAGACCGGCGACTGCCCAGATCCCCCGGAACAGGCCGGGTCCGAAGCGCGGGTCCACCCCGCCGGGGGTCATGCTCGCGGTGAGGTCGTAGAGCCGCAGTCCGATGTTCCGGTAGTCGGACGCCACCAGCAGGCCCAGGATTCCGAGCACCGCACCCCACACCAGATGCGGCAGCTGCTCCGCGGGGCCCTCGGCCAGGGGGACGAGTTCGAGTGTGGGGTGCATGGTTTCCATTCCCTGTCGTACGGCCGAGTGACGATACACGAGGGCGCCGGACGCGCTCCGGTCCGGCGCCTGCGCGGGAACCGGACCTCAGTTCCAGAACGTCACCTTGTCGGCGAAGGATCCCACCAGGCCGGCCGCGGCCTCCGGGACGTCCGCGATCCTGGTGACACCGGTGAAGCCGGAACCGAAGTTCACTCCCCCACCGGCGCCGATGCCGAAGCCGGTCGTGATGGAGTGCACGATGTCCCCCCGGGAGTTCCGGGTGCCGAACGTTCCGCGGTGACTGGCACTGACCGGACCGAAGCTCCCGCCGAACCCCGCGGACTCGCCCCTGATCTGGTCGAAGGCGTCGGCGTTGCTGAACACCATCCCCACACCGCCCCAGCCCACGCTCGCCTCCGGCCCGATCTGCCCCTCCAGGGTGCCGGAGAGCCCGTACGCCGCCTTGCCGTCGGGCGCGGTCGTGCGGATCAGGCAGATCGACCCCTCACCGCCGAGTCCGAGGCCGGCGTGGCCGCTGGTGCAGATACCAGCGGTGTTGCTGTAGCTGGCGATGTAGCCGGCGACGTTCGAGATCTTGTCCCCCAGGGAGCCGAGCCAGGGGAGGGACAGGTTGGATCGGGTCGGCACGTTCACCACCGGAGGAGGAGGCGGCAGCTTCTGGGCCTGGTGGGTGGCCTCCATCCGGTCGTACCAGGCGTTGCGATCGAAGCCCGGGGACGTGCCCAGCTCCAAGGGCGGGGACATGTACTTCTCGGACCTCCGCACGTCCTCGGAGCAGTCGCTCGAGCACTTGAAGGCTCTCAGGCCCGAGGGGTCGGTGTACTGCACCGGGTTGTTGAAGGCGTAGGAGTAGGCGCCGACGCCCTGCGGCTTGTACGGCTCGATCAGTTCGTCCGTGCTCAGGAACCGTCCCAGGTCCGCGTCGTACATGCGGGCGCCGAGCAGGGACAGGCCCGTGCTGTCGTCCTCGGCCTTGCCGAGGAAGCCGCGGTCCGTGCCGGAGGGCAGGCCGACCAGTCCACGCTGCTTGCCGAACGGCGTGTAGCGGCGCCGGGTGATCACTCCGGCCATGGACACGAAGAGGGCGCTCGACGCCTGGCTGTCGCTCAGCAGCCAGGTCAAGGTGCCCTCGGCCGAGCCGTCGGCGGTGCGCATCGCGACCGCGGTTCCCGCGACCTCGTAGGTGCGCGTGGCCCTGAGGTCCTGTCCCGCTCGGGCGTGCAGTTCGTGCCCGTCGAGGTAGAGCACGTTCCCCTGTGGGGAGGTGCGCAGCAGGACGTTGCCGTCGATGTCGTACACGTAGGTCGACACCTCGTCGCCGGCCGGCCCAGCACGGGTGATCCCGGTGACGCGCTTCTGCGCGTTCCACTCCAGCGTGGAGGTGACGCCGTCGACCGTGCGGGCGGTCATCTGGCCCGCGTCGTTGTAGCCGAAGGTGTCGGTGCCCGCCCTGGTCACCGCGTGCGGCCGGGGCTGCCCGGGAGTGTACGCCGACTCGTCCGCGCTGTAGCCCGGGTAGGTGTAGTTTCTGACCGTGGTACCGGCGGCTGTGGCGTTCCGCACCGACTGGAGGTTGCCGATCTCGTCGTAGGCGTACGTCGTGTCGTACGGGTCCGGGGAACCGCCGAGGTCCGGGGTGGCCGCGCCGGAGCAGCCGTCGGCGTCCTGGGTGGTCCAGGCCCGGGTGAGCCGGCTCAGCTCGTCGTGGGAAAAGCACTCGCTCTGCCCGGCCAGGGCGTCCCGGACGGCCGTGGTCCGGCCGCCGAGGTCCCGGGTGAACGAGTCGTCCTGCGCCGCCGTGGTCGCGCCGCCCGCCGTGACCGCGGCCTTGGTGCCGAGCAGTGTGCCGGTGCCGTCCGCGTCGTTGTACGTGTAGGTGCGGTTCACCGTGGCGTCCGTGCCGCCGCCCGCCCCGTAGGTGCGGGCGTTCAGGCGTCCCAGGTGGTCGAAGCCGATCGCCGACTGGTAGGTGGCCAGCGGACTGGTGAGCTTCTGCGGGTTGCCCTGCGCGGTGTAGGACGTGGTGACCCTCTCTGCGGGCAGCCCGCCGATCGCCGGGTAGTCGACCGCGGTCAGGTGGTCGGCCCGGTCGTAGCCGTAGCCGAAGGTGTAGCTGCCCGCGAGGCCCGACCCGTCGTCCGGGACGGTGATCCGCTTCCCGGTGACCCGGCCGCGCGCGTCGTACCCGGTGAAAGCCTGCGTGTACGCCTTGCCGCCGGAGTACGTGGTGGTCGAGGCCACCTGGCCCGCGCCGCCCGGTGCCGTGTCGTACGACGTCCTGGAGACGGTCGTGGTGCCCTCGGACACGGTGGTGGGCCGCATCAGCGCGTCGTAGGCATAGGTCAGGGTCCTGTTCTCGGCGTCCGTGGTGGTGGCGACCCGGCCGTTGGCGTCGTAGGTGCTGGTGGAGGCTCCCGCGTCGGGGTCGTTCGTCGCCACCCGGTCCCTCGTCCAGTTGTAGGTGTACCGGGTGGTGTTGCCCTTGGCGTCGGTGATCTTCTTCAGCTGGTTGCTGCGGGTGTACTCGTACGAGGTCGTCGCCGCACCCGTCGGGCCGTGCTCGACGACCTTCGTGATCTGGCCGAACACGTCGGAGTGGGTTTCCCTGCGCTCCCCCGCCGCCGGAACCTCGACGGTGTGGTCGCCGTGGTAGTGGGTCCGCGTGTGGCCGACCGCCTGGACCGCGCCGTTGACGAGGATCTGCGACCCGGTCGTCCGACCGGCCCAGTCGATGATCAGGTCGGTGTAGGAGGGCAGGTCGGCGACGGTGGGCAGGACCATGCCGGAGCCGGGAGCGCCGGAGTTGCGGAACGGTGCGGAGGTGCCGGTGTTGTTGCCGGAGGTGTCGTACCGGATGGACACAACGATGCGCCCGGTGCCGTCGGGGGTCGGCGTCTGGATCTCGCGCCGGCGTCCGAGGCCGTCCAGGTAGGCGTACGTCCTCAGGTAGGTGGTGCCGGACTGGAGGGCGCTGGTGGTCACCCGCGGCGGACCGGTCACCGCGTCCGGGACGCCGTCGGCGTTGGTCGTGGTCGGGATCGTGTAGTCGAACGTCGTCGACGGGTCGCCGTCGGGGTAGTTGCCGACCTCCGTCGGCTTGAACACCCGGTTGAAGCGGCCCACCGCGTCGTGGACGACGCGGGTCGTCCGGCCGTTGGCGTCCAGGACGCGGTAGGGGGTGCCCCACAGGCGGGACGACCAAGTGGTCGTGGACATCGCCGTGCCGGGGCCGGTTCCGTCGGGGTCGGGCGTGGTGACCTTCACTCCGTCGACCGGCCAGGACGTGGCCGGGGAGTAGGTGGTGGTGGTCCGGTTGCCCTTGCCGTCGACGGTCGCGGTGACGCGCCCGCCGGCGTCGTACTCGTACGCGGTCGAGCGGTACTCCGCGGCTTCGGTGTGGACGCGCTTCTCGGTGGGGTTGCCGTCCGACAGGGCGGCGTCGTTGTCCGCGACGGACGCGGCGCCGTCGTACAGGGTCACCGTGTACGCGTCCTGGTTGGCTGCCGCGCGACTGGCGCAGTCGGCCGCGTAGTGCCGCCGCTCGTCCTCCAGCACCATCCAGCGCTTGACGTCGGAGCCCGGGAAGTTGGACGTCTTGTAGGTGCGGCCGTAGGTGGTGCACCGGTTGTCGCCGTGGTTCTCCAGACCCCAGTCGTTGGTGCGCAGCGGCAGGCCGTACGTCGTACTGGTGGGCGACGTGCCGTCGTACTCGTCCTTGACGGTGTGCACCCGCCATCCGGTGGAGGTCCTCTGGTGGGTGGAGGTCTTGCTGTCACGGACGAAACGGGCGTCGGGCAGGCCGTCGTACCGGGCGGTGGTGTGCACCCAGTACTCCTTGAGCACGCGCTCGTGGGAACTGCCGCTGCCATCCCGCTTGCTGGTCTCGATGGTCTTGCCGGCCAGCCAGGGCGAGTCGGTGTAGGCGGTGCCGAAGCCGTCCTCGACCTCGACGCTGCGGGTCGCCGACGGGTCGGTTTTGGAGGTGCGGTCGCCGTCCAGACCGCGGTGGAGCCAGTGGTAGGTGGAGGCGGCGTTGCCCTTGGTGCCGGTGAACACCTCGACCTGCTGGTAGCCGCGCCAGTCGGACCAGGTCTCGTCCTCGTCCTCGGTCAGCGGGTCATTGGTGAACCGCCAGCCGGCGCCGCCGTTGTACTCGTACCGGGTGGTCATGGCCGGGTCGCCGTCGCTGCTCGCGCCCTGGCCGACGCCCGGGTCCTCGGAGACCCGGGTGACCACGTACTTCTTGAACCAGCCGGTGCGGGACTCGGTCGAGCCCTCGGGGGTCCACCTCTGCCAGAAGCAGGGCTGGGTGTTGGAGGACTGGCTGGGCAGGGCGTTGATGTCGCAGGCGTCCGGCTGACCGTAGGTGACGTTCGTGACCGCGCCGAGGTCGCCGTGGATCCTGGTGACCCGGCGGAAGTGGAGAAGGCCGGAGCCGACCTGGTTGTCCTTCCACTCACCGTTGAAGTTGACGACCGGCAGGCGCAGGTCGGGGCCGTCGCCGTAACCCTTGCGCTGGACGTAGTCGAGCCAGAGGGTCTTGCCGACCGTTCCCTCCGGGTTCGGCAGGCCGTACTTCATCTGGTACTGCATCGCCGGGGACCAGGCGGAGCCGTCGTCGTTGCGGACGTAGGTCTTGACGTCCCACAGCATGTCGGTGGTGAAGAACGTCGGGTAGTACGTCATGCCCGCGCAGTGGTCGTCGGACGCCGTGCCGTCGCACATCAGGTCGGTGGGCACGTCCGGGTAGGACTCGGGGTTGCCGGAGATGCCCGGGCAGGCCGCGGGTTCGGTGGTGAGCGGGTCCTTCTCCGCCATGCGCTCCACGCAGCGGCCCACGTGCGTCAGCTCGACCTTCGCGGGGAGCTGGGCTCCGGCGATCTGGGAGGCCCAGCCGTACTCGATGCGGGTCAGATGGCTGCCCGCGTCGTAGGAGCGAGCCTTGTCGGCGTTGACGACCGAGCGGTAGTGGTTCTTCTGCTTGTCGTAGAAGTAGGCGTTCTCGACCTCGTTGGGATCGACGACGCGGTCGAGGTTCCAGCGGTAGGCCTGGGTGCACGGCTCGGGGAACTGGGCGTGGCACGGCTCACCCGTGTCGTTGCCGACCACCGGGATGGTCAGTACGGAGTTCGTGGCGCTGCCGGTGCGTTCGTCGCGTCCCCAGCCGAAGTAGTGGCGCATGCCGTCCTGGCCGGAGATCACCCAGTACTCGTCGTCGCTGCCGTGCCCGCCCCACAGATGCTGCACCCGCCATCCGGGGTCGTCCTGCACATGGTAGGAGCCGGTGCCGTTGCCGTCCTGGACCAGTTGCGAGGTGACGCCGTTGAGGTTGACGACGTACATGGCGCCGTCAGGCTCCCCGGCCGTGTTGGGCGAGTCCCAGCACATGTCGCCGAACGTGGGGTGGCCGTCCTGGGTGCAGTTTCTGTAGCGGCGCTCGATGAAGCCGACGTCGAGGTCCCAACCCATGCCCGCCCAGGACGCCTGGTTGTTGGTGGCGGACGTACGGCCGTCCACGGACTGCGAGTTGTACGACAGGCCGAGCGACGGGGTGGTCCCGGTCGGGGCCTCGGGCAGCCGGAACGGCAGCTCGTAGGTGAACGCGCCCGAGCCGATCGACACGTCCCAGGAACCGGCGGGGTTCAGCGAGGAGGCCCGGTAGTCGCCTTCGTCGGACGACGAACCGGTGGTGACGGCCAGGACCGTGGCGCCCGAAGACGGGCCGGACGCCGAGAACGTGCCCAGCCGGGGACTGCCGTCCTCGGCGGCAGCCTGCGCCGAGGGGTCGGCGTCGGCGAAGACCGTCGCCGACAGGATGCCGGCCTCCTCGTCGTTGTCGGTGGCGACGAAGTGGCGTCGGTCCGGTGAGCAGCCGGTCCTCTCGGGGGTGGTGAGCGCACACGCCGGCATCTGCACCAGCCGCAGGCGCGAGGCGAAGTCCCCGCCGTGTGCGTTGCGGAATCCCGAGTAGTCGACGTCCACCCGCACCGGGCCCGGTGCGGCCTCGCCGTCCGCCCGGGTCACCTTCAGGCCCAGGCCCACACCGCCGACCGGTTTCACCTCCGAGCGGTCCAGCACCTCGACGTCGACGGCGTCGGGCTTCGGGCCGACCAGGGTGAAGGCCTCGGCGCCCGGTTCCCTGCCGATGAGCCGCTCCGTCGACGGGCGCGCGAACTCGTGCTGCGGGGGTGCGCCGGCCTCGACGACCTGCGTGGCGCTCGGAGCCCGCACGGCGACGACGGCGGCTCGGGCCGCCTTGCTCGTCCCGCCGGCGTCGACCACGTCACCCGACGGCGCCACTGCGAGACCTCTGCCGGACCGGGCGCGCGTCAGGTCGACCCGGCCGCGGGCGGGCTCGGGCCAGCGCACGTCGGGTGCTTCGGTCACGGTCGGTTCCGCCTGCTGCCGGGGCGCCGCCTTCACGGTCCGGGACGGCACGTCGACCGCCCGGTCCGTCGGCCCGGCGACGGCCGACGAGGCCACCGCGGCGAACGCCGGCACGGACATGAGGCCTGCCAGCAATCCACCGAAAACGCTCAGGACAACGCCACGTCCGAAAACGTGCACCGCAAACCCCACCCCATCGACTCCGAAAACACGACACGGACCCGGCGGAGCAGGATCACGGCCCGATCTGCTCACCTGCGAACGGTGAAGAGCAATGACCGAAAGATGAACGAACAGGCGACCGGAGAATAACCGAACGATCGACAAGATCCAACCTTCCCCCTCATTCCCCTTCCGGCGGCACGGGTCCCTTTCGCGACAAATCCGGGCACGCGGCCTCCGGGGCCGCTACCCACCGCCGACTCCGGGTGCTTTAATAGCCGGCCACAGACCGTCCGGCCCCGGCGCGCAGAAAGTCCCTTTTCCCCGCACAAGGATGCATGACGGTGGCACTCATCCTTTTCTGGGGGTTTTACTCGCATGTTTGAGCGGAGACGGATCCTGAAGCTGGCGGGCACCGCGGCCGCAGCGGCGGCCGTCCCGGCAGTGGCCGTGGCGGCGCGGGGTTTCGCCCATTCCGCCGACGCCTCGCAGGCCGGGGTCACAGCGGGCGCGGTACCCGGCACGAAGCGGTTCGACCTCTCCGCCCCGTCCGAGAGACTGCTGCGCGAGGTGAGCCTCACCGAGACCCGCGTCCTGCAATCGCTGGCCTTCGACAATTCGCGGGGGCACATTTTCTTCGTGCAGCTCGTGGACGGCGGACGGCAGCTCCCCGGCGAGTCCCGCGCCTACACCGGCGCCGAGCGCGGCGCCAACGGCGACCTGTGCGTGACCCGGACCGACCTCGGCGGGAACATCATGGGCGCCATGTATCTCAGGGGGTTCGGGCACGGCGTGCAGATCGGTGTGGAATCCACCGAATCCGGGAGTTTCCTGTGGACGGAGACCAAGGCGGTCAAGACGCAGAACCCGGACGGCACGCACACCGGCTGGGGCAGTCGCCTCGCGCGGTTCAAATTCGCGAACGGAACCGTCCTCACGCCCGAGTCGCCGGCCCTCGCTCAGTTCGCACTGGAGGAGGGTGTCGACCGCACCACCGTGACACTCGACCCGGTGCACCAGCGGCTCGCGGTCCGCTGCCGGGTGAGCGGAGCCTTCCGGTACCGCCTGTACGATCTGGCCGCCTTCAAGGCCGGCGGCCGGACCACTCTGGCCGACGTCGCGCAGCCCGCCGACCTCCAGCCCGGCCACCCGGACACCTTCCAGGGCTTCGCCGCCTTCGGGAATCACCTCTACCTCCTGGCCGGCACCCAGTACGGCAAGGACGGTTCGGTCAGCCCCGACGGCAACACCTTCATCACCTGCGTCGACTGGAACACCGGCGCCGTGGTGGAGCAGGAGCTGACCAGGGCCGGATACAGCCTGCCGTACCGCGAGCCGGAGGGTATGGCCATCCAGGTGCCCGACACCGCCAACCCGCAGGCGGTGCGGCTCTGTTCGGGATTCGCCTCGGTCACGTCCGGCACCGACTCCCGCAAGCGCGCGAGCGTCTACTACAAGGAGACGCTCGTCTGACGCTCGGGCAGCCGCGGTCGGCCGGGACGGGGTCCGCCGGGTGGGGCGAGCCGGGACGGTTCCGTGGGAGCAGGGGACGCCCCGTGCGGTGTGCCGTCCGAGTCGTGGCCCGCGGCGCGGCACGGCCCGGCTCGCCTCTGAAGGGCCGAGCCGCACGGGCGGACCGCCGGCCCGGCAGCCCGCCTTCCGGTCACGGCGCCGGGTACACCGAATGCCCCGGTCCCGGTGCCCGCAACGTCACGGGCACGACGGCGAAGCCGGTCCTCAGTGCTCGTCCCAGTGCCCGTCGTGGCCGGCGTGCCGGCACCCGTCGTGCACGTAGTCGGTGTGATCCCCGTGCGGGACGGCCAGGTGGCCGCAGCCCTCACCGTGCCGGTGCGGGTGGTCACCGTGGACTGTGTGGCCTTCGGGCTCGCACTCGTCGACGTGGCCCTCGTGGATGCGGTGGAGATGGCCTTCGTGCACGTAGTCGGTGTGATCTCCGTGCCCGAAGGCAACATGACCGCACCCCTCACCGTGCCGGTGGGGGTGCCGGGTATGGGGAGCGTGCGTGGTGGCCATGGCCTTTCACCCGCCTTGGGTGGCAGATTCGGTCTTCGGGTCCTGGTTCCAGGGTCCTCCCGGGCGGACCGTTCCCCAAAACCCGCCGCGCCTCCTCGCCCTGCGCCGTCGACGGCCCGGTCACCCGGGCCCGTGCCACCCGCAGCCGCGGTCGGCACGGGAAACCGGATCCGCGAAGCCGACGCGCAGGTGAGCGGCGTCCAGGAGACCCCCACCCGCGGACGCCGAGAGGGCGGACCTCGACCTCACCGGCCACCGAGTGCCGTTTTTCGGCGAACTCACCAAAAGACACGAAACCCATAAAAAGTTACAATGTGGATGAATCCTGGTTCTGCTGCCTTCCCTGCAGGAGGAACGATGGCGAAGAAGAGCGGGAAGCCGCGCAAAGGCGACAGGGTCGCCTGGAAGAGCCACGGCGGCGAGGCCACCGGCCGGGTCGAGGAGGAGATCACCTCGCGCACCGAGGCCGCCGGCCGCACGGTGAACGCCTCCCCCGACGACCCGCAGTACCGGGTGCGCAGCGAGAAGTCCGGCAGCGACGCGGTCCACCGCCCCGACGCCCTCCACGAGAAGGGCTCCGAGGATGACTGAGCACCGGGGCGACCGCGACGAGACCGTCGCCGAGTTCAAGAAGCTGGTCAACCTCACCCCCAGGCAGCTCGAGGAGTGGCTGGAGCGGGACGAGTCCGAGGCCGCCGGTCAGCACAAGGACGGCGGGGAGAGCACCGGCCACGCCTCCGGTCGGCGCATCGTCGACCTGCTGCGGACCTCGGCGTCCGACCTGAGCGACGACGACGTCGCACACATGCGCAAGGTGACCGGCTACATCAAGCGGCACCTGGCCCAGCGGCCCTCCGGCGACGTCGCCGACACCACGTGGCGCCACTCGCTGATGAACTGGGGGCACGACCCGCTCAAGGGCTCCTGACCCCACTTCCCGCACACCGGCAAGTGGGGGCTGCGCTCGCCCCGGGCACGCAGGGGGTGCGGCGGTGGCCGGCGGTCCCGTGCGGTCCCCCGTCCCCCGTCCGTCGGCCGGCCGGCCCGGGTGTGCACCGCTCCGTACGGGACGGGGCCGGGGCAGGGCCCGGCCGCCCCTGCGGACACCTCGTCGTACAGGCCGTGCTCAGCGGTCGAGGAAGAAGTCCCGGATGTCCCGGGCGAGCAGCTCCGGCACCTCCATCGCGGCGAAGTGGCCGCCGCGGTCGAACTCCGACCAGTGCCTGATGTCGTACAGCCGCTCGGCCAGCGGTCGCACCGGCTGTGTGATGTCGTGTGCGAACACCGCCACGCCCACCGGCACCGGGCACGGCTCGGTCCGCCGCGGCGCCTCGCGGTGCAGCCGCGCCGAGGAGGCCGCGGTGGCGGTCAGCCAGTACAGCGAGACGCCGGTGAGCATCCGCTCGTCACCGACGGCCGAGCGGGGGTCGGTCCACTGCGCGAAGCGCTCGGCGATCCAGGCCAGCTGGCCGACCGGTGAATCGGTCAGCGCGTAGCCGATGGTCTGCGGGGCGGTGGCCTGCAGGGCCTGGTACGGCGGGCGGTTCGCCATCAACTGCCGGACCTTGTCGAGCCGGGCTTCGTCCGTTTCGGACAGTTCGATGCCGGCATCCGGGTCCGGCCGGGTCGGCAGGTAGTTGACGTGGACCCCGGCGACCCGCCCGGGTGCCACCGCGCCGAGCGCCAGGGAGATGCCCGAGCCGAAGTCGCCGCCCTGCGCGCCGTAGCGCTCGTACCCGAGGCGGCGCATCAGCTCTGCCCAGGCCCGCGCGATGCGGGCGATGTCCCAACCGCGCTGACGGGTCGGCCCCGAGAAGCCGTAGCCCGGGATGGACGGGACCACCAGGTGGAAGTCGCGTGACAGCGGCTCGATCACGTCGAGGAACTCCAGGAACGAACCGGGCCAGCCGTGGGTGAGGACCAGCGCGAGCGCGTCCGGCTTCGCGGACCGGACGTGGACGAAGTGGATGTCCTGCCCGTCGATCTCGGTGGTGAAGTGCGGAAGCTCGTTGAGCTCGGCCTCATGCGCCCGCCAGTCGTAGCCGGTGCGCCAGTACTCGGCGAGCTCCTTCAGTCGCGCCAGCGGGAAGCCGTAGTCCCACCCGGCGCCGGCGACCTCGTTGGGCCAGCGGGTGCGGGCGAGACGGTCGGCCAGGTCGTCGAGGTCGGCCTGGGGGATGTCGATGCGAAACGGCTTGATCACGGTCTTCACTCCGGAGGGGTCCACGCGACGCCAAAACATTAGTGTCACTAACGAAAGTAGACTGTTAGTGTCACTAACGCAACAGAGGGAGGACCTCCATGAGCCCGAGCCCCGACCCCGCCCCGGTCCGGCTGCGCACCGTCCCCAGCCGCCTGCTCGCCGGAGCCGCGGCCGTCGCCGACCGGCTCGTCAGCGAGCGCCTGGCCGCCGAAGGCGCCCGCAAGTGGCACTTCGCCGTGCTGGTCGCGCTCGCCGAGGCCGGCGCCGCCAGTCAGGCCGGACTCAGCCGCCGTACCGGCATCTACCGCAGCGACATGGTCGCCGTCCTCAACGAGCTGGCCGACGCCGGATGCATCCGCCGCGAACCCGACCCCGCCGACCGCCGCCGCAACGTCATCACCCTCACCCCCACCGGCCGCCGCCACCTGGAGCGTCTCGACACGCTCGTCACCGAAGCCCAGCGTGAACTCCTCGCCCCCCTCACCCCCGGCCAGCAGGACGACCTCGTCCGCCTGCTCATCGCCCTGACCGAGCACCACCGCCCCCCGCACGGCGCGCCATAGCCCCACCCGCACCGCCCCGGGGCGAGCGACGCGGCGGCCCCCCGGACGAATCCGTCCGGGTCGGCGAAGGAGCCGGCGGTACCACCGAGGACGACGCGGTGCGAGCCGGCGCCGCCGGGGGCGTTCCACCGGCCCGGCGCCGGCGGCGCCTCGTCCGTCACCGCCCAGAGTCTCACATCATGGACAGTATCCAACCATCTCGTGAGATGCGTGAGATCGTTGCGGCGCCCGCACCGGTCGCGCGGCCTTGCCACGAGGGGAGCCTGCGCCACCGTGCGGGACCGCCGGCCCTCCACGTCGGCGGCCGAGCTCCACCCTCGTGGGAAAGTCCCAGACATGTCCGCTCCCGCCACCGGGCCCGCCCAGGCACAGCTCCAGTCCCCGTCGCAGTCCCCGGCCGAGGCCGCGCCCGTCAACTCGCGCTCCCGCGTCCTGGTCGCCAGCCTCGTCGGCACGACGATCGAGTTCTACGACTTCTACATCTACGCGACCGCCGCGGTCCTGGTCTTCCCGGTGCTCTTCTTCCCGAGCAGCGACGCGACCACGGCCCTGCTCTCCTCCTTCGCGGTCTTCGGCGCGGCGATGGTCGCCCGCCCGATCGGTGCGATCGTCTTCGGGCACCTCGGCGATCGCCTCGGCCGCAAGGGCACCCTGGTGGCCTCGCTGCTCACCATGGGCATCGCCACCTTCCTGATCGGTGTTCTGCCCACCTACGCGCAGGCCGGCTGGGTCGCCACGGCGCTGCTGGTGGTGATGCGGCTCGCGCAGGGCTTCGCGCTCGGCGGCGAGTGGAGCGGCGCGGCCCTGGTCGCCACCGAGAACGCACCCGCCGGGAAACGCGCGCTGTGGGGCACGTTCCCGCAGCTCGGGGCCCCGCTCGGGTTCATCATCGGCAACGGCCTCTTCCTGGTCATCGGCGCGCTGCTGCCCTCCGCGGAGGGCGCCGACCCCTCGCAGCCCTCCGACGCCTTCCTGAGCTGGGGCTGGCGGATCCCGTTCCTGTTCTCGGCCGTCATGGTCGCGATCGGCCTGTGGGTGCGGATGCGCCTGGTCGAGTCGCAGGTCTTCGCGAGGACGCAGGAGGCCGGCACGGTCCGCAAGCTGCCGCTGGCCACCGTCTTCCGCCACCACTGGAAGCAGTTGGTCCTCGGCACCTTCGCGATGCTGGCGACGTACGTCCTCTTCTACCTGATGACGACGTTCTCGCTGAGCTACGGCCGCACCGCCGAGGACGCGGACGTCCCGGGCCTCGGCTACAGCTACACCGCCTTCGTTCTGATGATGATCTTCGGTGTGCTGTTCTTCGCCGCGTTCACCCTGGTCTCCGGCCCGCTCGCCGACACGTACGGCCGCCGCAGGACCCTCGCCTGGGTCACCGCCGGCATCATCGTCTTCGGCCTGGTCTGGGTACCGCTGATCGGCCTGGGCACGCCCGGCGTGGTCCTGTGGCTGGTCCTGGGCTTCACCCTGATGGGCATGACGTTCGGCCCGATGGGCGCGCTGCTCCCGGAACTCTTCCCGACCAGCGTCCGCTACACCGGCTCCGGCATCTCCTACAACGTCAGCTCCATCCTCGGCGCGGCCGTCGCCCCCTTCGTCGCGGTCGCCCTCTGGGAGGCCGGCGACGGCTCCCCGTGGCTGGTCGGCGTCTACCTCTCCGTGATGGCCGTCCTCACCCTGACCGCCCTCCTCATCGGCAAGGAGACGAAGGACATCGCCCTGGACGAGGGCGAGGCCCCGACGGCCCCCGCCCGTGCCGAGGCCCCGTCCGCCTGACACGGACCGAGCCCGGCGGACGCGGCGGTGCCCGCGGCCTGTTCCGGCCGCGGGCACCGTCACATCCGGCGGCCTCCTCCACCGCCCGGCCGAGCGAAGCCCTCGCCACCTGCCGCGCAGCGGCACGCCGTCGGGGAGGGCCCCGTCCGCGCTCCGCCGCGCGGCAGGGGTCAGCCTTCCGCGTGGGTCACCCGCACCGGGTCGAAGGCGACCCGGGTGCGCGCGCCGCCCGCCCAGACGACCTCGACGCCGGTGGCGTCGGCGGTCGTCGCGGTGACGGCCTCCGCCAGGGGGACGGGGCCCGGTCCGGTGGTGAGGACGGCCAGGCAGGCGTATGGCGCGGTGCCGTCCGCCGCGCCGGTGAGGCGCGGCATCCGGGCCCAGCGCGTCCAGGCGGTGCCCTGCGGGGCGCGCACCGTCTCCGGGGCGGGATCCCAGCCGTGCAGGGGGTGCAGCGCCGAGACCAGGTCCTCCTCCGGCCCGGTGGCCCAGCCGGTGTGCGTGACGCGGGCCCCGGCCGGCGCGCCGACCACCCGGTGCACCCGCAGCTCGTACGGGCCCCGCGCCACCGTCACGCTCTCCACCCGCAGCCCCGGCACCATCGGCGGCCCGCCCGCGAACACCGGCCGGTGCCAGGACGCCGCCCAGCCCCAGCCCTCGCCGCACCCCGCCCCCAGAGGGTGGATGCGGCGCCGTACGCTGCGGCGGCCGTCCACCTCGACCGACAGGTGGTTGTCGGCGGCGTTGCCGGGGGCCGTCGGGCCGGTGCGGGTCGAGTAGGCCTGGCGTCCGTAGTGCGGGTCCTCCTCGGCGGCCGACTCGCCCTCGTGCGGCCGCACGTGGTCGCTGCCGTGGTTGTGCAGCCGTACGATCCCGTCGTCGCGCGTCGACTGCACCAGCAGCCCGGGCACCGGCAGGGCGAGGACCCGGTCGGCCTCCTCCACCGGTGCGGCCTGCTCCACCTCCGTCCACAGCGGATGGTCCGCCGGTGCCAGCAGCGACACGAACGCCTTCGACGCCCAGTACGGGGAGGCAGGGCCGGAGTACGACTGCAGCGTCGCCTCGTGCGGGCCGTACCAGCCCGGGCTCAGCAGCCCGTCCCCGGTCAGCGCCCCGCGGTCGAGGAAGTGGCGCAGGGTGCCGCAGACCAGGCGGCGGGAGGCGCCCGGCGTCAGCGGCGTGTGCCCGGTCAGCGCGCCCAGTCCGACGGCCGCCGAGGCCGCGAAGCGGTAGGTCAGCGACCGGCCGAAGTGCAGCGGCGCCCCGTCCGCGCCGAACATCGCCGCGAACCCCTCCAGGTGGGCGCGGAGGCGGGCACCGTACCGGGCGCCGAGGTCGCCGTCCCCGGCCAGGTGGGCGTCGAGCACCGGGTACAGGTGCAGGGCCCAGCCGTTGTAGTGGTCGAAGGCGCGGCCGTCCCCGTCGGCGTACCAGCCCCCGCCCAGGTACCAGCCCTCCATCAGCTCCAGCGCCCGCTCCCGCGCCGCGGCGGTCTCGGCGTCGCCGCGGCCCACGGACTCCAGGAACCCGGCCACCGTGTAGGGGAACAGGTACCAGTTGTTCGGCGCGGGGGCGTGCCGCAGCGCCCCGCGCAGCCACTCCTCCGCCCGGTCCCGCACACCCTCGTCGAGGTTCTCCCACAGCCAGGGCGCGGTCAGCCGCAGGCCGAGCGCGACCGAGGCCGACTCCACCATCGGCTGGCCCTGTACGTCGTGGTCGAGGATCAGCGGCCAGGACTCGGTGTCGTCGCGGCCCGGTGTGCGGGTGCCCGCGGCCAGGCCCCGCGCGTAGCGGTCCAGCCAGCCGTGCGGATCGCCGCCGCCGGCGCCCGCCACCCGGAACGCGGCCGCGAGGAAGGTGCGCGCGTAGCCCTCCAGGCCGTCGGAGCGCACCCCGGAGCGGGAGGGCCGGCCCGGCAGGTCGAGCAGGGCGCCGCCCGGGGTGCTCCAGCGCCAGGCCGCTGCCAGCAGCCCGTCCGCCACCGCCTCCCAGTGGGCTCGGGTGTAACCGGTGTACGGGCTCGACGCACGGTCCTCGGCGGGCAGGTCGAACGGGATGCTCATGCGATGAAGGCCAGCCTTTCGCGTCGTACGGGATGGAGGAAGCCGGACCCGGCCGCCCAGCGGGCGGTCTCGGCCAGGGCGAGGTCGGCC
Organism: Streptomyces desertarenae; assembly: GCF_042681365.1. Taxonomy (NCBI): domain Bacteria; kingdom Bacillati; phylum Actinomycetota; class Actinomycetes; order Kitasatosporales; family Streptomycetaceae; genus Streptomyces; species Streptomyces desertarenae. The sequence goes on from NZ_JBHUFU010000009.1 coordinate 158,878, forward strand.
AGCCGGCGCCACTCGTTGCCCTGGGACCCGGCGAGGTGGGGGGTGATCAGCACGTTCTCGCAGTCCCACAGCGGGTGGTGCGGCGGCAGCACCTCGGGGTCGGTGACGTCGAGCACCGCCCGGATGCGGCCCGCCAGGGCGGCGTCGGTGAGCGCCTCCTGGTCGACGACCGCGCCGCGCGAGGTGTTGATCAGCACGGCGCCGTGCGGCATCGCGTCGATCAGGGAGCGGTCGACCAGGCCGCGCGTGGCCGGCAGCAGCGGGGTGTGCACGCTGACGGTGTCGCAGCGCGCGAACAGCTCCGGCAGCTCCACGCGCCGGACGCCGAGGCCGGCCGCGTCGGCGTCGCCGACGTAGGGGTCGTACAGCAGAACCTCGAGGTCGTGCGGACGCAGCAGCTCGATCACCCGGCGGCCGATCAGGGAGGCGGACAGGATGCCGACGGTGCGGTGGTAGTTGCCGACGCCGCACGGGGTGTGCAGCCAGTTCCCGCGGTCCCGGGAGGCACGGTACTCGCGGGCCCGCTCCAGCACCTGCTTGCCGGTGAGCAGGATCATGCCGAGGGTGTACTCGGCCACCGGCACGGCGTTGGCCGCGGCGGCGGAGGACACCTCGATGCCGCGCTCCCAGCAGGCGTCGGTGACATGGCCGCGGACGCTGCCCGCGGTGTGCACCACGGCCCGCAGCCTCGGGGCCGCGCTCAGTACGGGGGCGTCCAGGGGCGGACAGCCCCAGCCGGTGATCAGCAGGTCGACGTCGGTGAGCACGGAACGGGCCCGCTCGGTGGTCAGGTCGTCCAGCACCGGGGGCGGGACGAGATCGCAGACCGCGCCGAACGCACGGAGCACCTCGGGGTCGAGGACGGCCGCGGCGGCGTCCGGGGACATGGCCAGGGCGGCGCGCGGCCGGAAGCCGGGGCCGGGTGTTGCCTCGCTCATGGGGAAGGAGGGACTCCTCACTCGGTCGGGCCGCCGGGCCGGGGGCCCGGGGCTACTTGACGGATCCCGCCGTCAGGCCGCTGCGCCAGAAGCGCTGGAGCAGGACGAAGGCGAGGATCAGCGGCAGGACGGCGAGCAGCGAACCCATGATCACCACCGGGTAGTACTCCGGGGAGACCGACGCCGAGCTGTTCCACGCGTACAGGCCGAGGCTGACCGGGTACAGGTCCTGGTCGGACAGCATCACCATGGGCAGGAAGAAGTTGTTCCAGATCGCGGTGAGCTGGAACAGGAAGACGGTGACCAGCCCGGGCCCGAGCATGCGCAGCGCCACCCGGACGTAGGCGGTCAGCTCGCCGGCGCCGTCCATGCGCGCCGCCTCCAGCACCTCGTCCGGGACGTAGCCCCGGCTGAAGATCCGGCCGAGGTAGACCCCGAACGGGTTGAACAGGACCGGGATGAACACCGCCCAGAAGGTGTTGACCAGGCCGGTGCCCGAGGCCATCAGGTACAGCGGCAGCGCGAGCACGGTCTGCGGGACCATGACCGCCGCCAGCACCAGGCCGAACAGTTTCTCCTTGTGCCGGAAGGCGTACTTGTCGAAGGCGTAGCCGCAGGCCACACCGGCCAGCGCGCCGACGGCGGCGCCGACCACGGCGTACAGCAGGCTGTTGGCGTACCAGCGCCCGTACTGGCCGCCGTCCATGGCGAGCAGGTCGCCGAGGTTGGACGGGAACGAGAAGTCGCTCAGCGACAGCAGGTCGCTGCCGAACAGCGCGTCGCGGTTCTTGGCGGCGGCGAGCACCAGCCACAGCACGGGCAGCAGCGTGTACAGGACGGACAGGGCGACGACGGCGTTGACCGTCGCGCGGCCGAGCAGGCGGGAGCGCGGCAGGGTGCCGCCGGTGGCGCTCATCGGGCCTCCTCGGCGGTGTCGGCGCGGCCGGTGAAGCGGGTGACGCCGTAGGACAGGGCGGCGGTGAAGGCCAGCAGGACGACCGAGGCGGCTGCCGCCAGGCTGTAGTTGTTGCGGGTGAACGCCGCGTCGTAGATGTACATGCTCGGCGAGAACCGGGAGCTGATCATGGGCGAGGACTGGCTGAGCAGCATCGGCTCGGTGAACAGCTGGAGCGCCCAGATCAGGGTGAACATCGCGACCATGACGATCGAGGCGCGCACCAGCGGGGTCTTGACCTGGAGCGCCGTGCGCACCGGGCCCGCGCCGTCCACGACGGACGCCTCGATCACCTCGCGGGGCACGGCCTGCAGGGCGGCGTAGAAGACCACCGTGTTGTAGCCGAGGTTGCTCCACAGCGCGATGTTCACGATGGAGGGCAGGACGGTGTGCACGCCCAGGAAGTCGACGGTGATGTCGGCGCGGGCGAACAGGTCGACGACCGGGCTGATGCCGGGCGTGTACAGGTACAGCCAGATGAGGGCGGCGATGATGCCGGGGACGGCGTGCGGCAGGAACAGGCCGAGCTGGGCCCAGGAGCGCAGTCTGACCACGCCGGAGTCCAGCAGCAGGGCGAGGACGAGCGCGCCGGCGACCATGAGCGGGATGTAGACGAGGCAGTACAGGGCGACGGTGCCGAGTCCGCCGAGGAACGTGGGGTCGGTGACGACGGCGGCGTAGCTGCGCAGTCCGACGAAGACCGTGCGCTCGGGGCCGAAGCCGAGGCCGGGCTGGTCGTCGCTGTAGAGGCTCAGGTGGACGGCCGTGCCGACGGGGATCAGGAAGACGGTGACCAGCAGGGCGAAGAACGGCGCCATCAGCACGCCGCAGGCGGTCATCTGGCGGCGCCGGGCCGCCTTGCGGGCTCGCACGGAGGAGGGCGCCGGAGCGGGGGCGGCCGCGTTCGGCGCGCCGGCCGGTCCCCGGGGCCGGATGGTCGTGGTCATGGGGCGTCACCTGCCTTTCGGCGGCTCAGGTGCTGTGCTGGGTGGTGGACAGGCCCAGGGCCTTGAGGTCGGGCATGGTGCCTTCCTGTGCCGTGCGCATGGAGTCGATGAGGCTGCCCTGGCCGGCGCCGACGCGGGCGAAGGAGTCCTGCATGATCTTCTGTGTGGCGCTCATCCGCGGGCCCCACACCCAGCCCTCGCGGATCTTGTCCGCCTCCTGCTCGAAGAGCCGGTAGACGTCCTGGCCGCCGTAGTAGGAGCGGTCGAACGCCTCGCGTCCCACGGCGACCAGGTCCGGAGCGGCCGGGTACTGGCTGCTGGTGCCGCTGGAGAGCCGGGCGCGCAGGGCGTCGGGGTGGGAGACCTGCCACTCGATGAACTCCATGGCGGCCTCGGGGTGCCGGCTGTCCTTGGTGACGGCGAAGGTGGAGCCGCCGTGCGTCCCGACGGCCGGGCTGCCGAGGTCCCACTGCGGCAGCGGGGCGATCCGCCACCGGCCCCTCTGCCCGGGTCTCGCGTTCATCTGCGCGCCCGCGTCCCAGGCACCGCTGAGGCGGGTCAGCACCAGGCCGTCGCCGATCTGGGCGTCGGCCTGCCTGCTCTCGACGGCGTTCACGAACACGTCGTCGCGGTCGATCAGTTCCTGCCAGTACCGCGCGACACGCCGGGTGGGCGCGTCGGCGAGGGAGACGTTCCAGGCGCCGCGGGAGGTGTCGAACCAGTGGGCGCCCGCCTGCCAGGCGTACGCGGCGAACTGCGTCATGCCGTCCGTCGGGAACAGCGCCAGCCGCCGGCCGGGCGCCCTGCGGTGCACACCGCGGGCCAGGCCGGCGAACTCCTCCCAGGTCCGCGGGACCGTCAGTCCGTAGTGGTCGAACAGGTCGGCGCGGTAGTGCATCACCATGGGCTCGACGTCCAGCGGCACGCTGAAGACCCGTCCCTCGAAGGTGGTCAGTCCGAGCGCCTGCGGCAGCAGCCTGCGGCGCAGGCCGTCACCGACGAGGTCGGTGACGTCCCGGGCGACGCCGTCGATGGCGTACCCCGGCACCTGCGGGTACTCGATCGTGGCCACGTCCGGGGCGTTGCCGGCCCGGGCCGCGTTGCTGAGCTTGGCGTAGCCGCCCTGCCCTCCGGAGGGGATCTGCTGGAAGTCGACCCGGATGCGGTCGTGCGTGCTGTTGAACGCGTCGACCACTTCCCGGCTGCCGCGCAGGGCGGACCAGAAGGTGATGCGCGTGGTCCTGCTCGTGCCGCCCGGCCGGGCCCCGTCTCCTCCGCTGCAGGCGCCCACGGCTCCTGTCAGTGGTGGGGCGGCCATCGCGGTGAGCACGGACCGGCGGCTGTGTCGACCAGGCATGGCGCCTCCCGCGGCTCCTGCGCATCCGAGACACGCTTGGTGGGGACACCGGAATCCTCATCACCCGAGCCGAAGCGGTCAATAGACCGATCAGAAGAAAATGAAACGATCAAACGATCAGTCGGATGACCGGCCCGCCGCGCGGGTCGAGCCCCGCACCGACAGCCGCGGCAGCAGCTCCACCCGCCGCACGGCCGCCCCGCGGGAGTCCGTCAGCCGGCGCAGCAGCAGCTCGGCGGCCACCCGTCCCACCTCCGCCCTGGGCGGCGAGACGGCGGTCAGCGGCGGCGTGCCGAGGCCGGCCACCACGTCGTCGTACGCCACCACCGAGCAGTCCTGCGGCACCCTGACCGCTTCCTCCGCCAGCCGCTGGACGATCATCAGCGCGTCCACGTCTCCGTGCAGCACCATCGCGGTCGCACCCACCTTGCGCAGCAGCACCGGCAGGTCGGCCGTCTCGTCCGCCGCGTACGGCCCCTCGTCGCCGGCCTCGGGCGAACTCAGCGCCCACGCCCACTCCTCCACCAGCGGGTGCGCGGCGGCGATCTGCGCGAAGGCGGCCCGCAGCGTGCGGGCGGTCGGACTGTCGTCCCGCGTGGCGAACACGACGCGCCGGTGGCCGAGCCCCACCAGGTGCTCCACCGCGAGACGGGCGCCGTACCAGTGGTCGGAGCACACCGAGTCCAGGGCGTGCAGCGCGCTGCCCGGCCGCGGGCGCCGCTCCATCAGCACCGTCGGCACGTCCAGCCCGGCGAGCCACCCGTAGTCGCCCTCCTCGTCCGCGCGGCCGCGCCACCGGGGCGCCAGCAGCAGCCCCCGCGCGCCGTCCGCGAGGGCCCGCTCCACCAGCGGACGCTCGGCACCGGCGACCTGCGGGGCGATGTGCAGCGCGAAGCGCAGACCGGCCTCCTCCAGCACCGTGCGGGCGCCGTGCAGGGTCTCGGTCAGGTACGTGTGCCGCTCCGGCACCACCACGGCCACCCGGTCCCCGTCCGCCACGTCGCCCGCGGGCACCTCGGGGGCCGGCACCGTGGAGCGCACGACGCCGTGCCCCCGGCGCAGCCTGCCCTGCCGGGTCAGCTCCTCCACGTCCCGGCGCACCGTCACCACGGAGACCTGCAGCTCGTCGGCGAGGTCGCGCACCCGTGCGGTACCGCGCGCCTGGACCGCGGCCAGGATCCGCTGACGCCTGAGATCGACCGGTTCCCGCATCGGGCCCTCCCCGACTGGCGATGTTCGTTTGAACGTTTCTCGCATCATCATACGATCGTTGCGTCGGAGGGGCGCGGCGGCGGACACCGGCCGCCGGACGGGCACGGCCATCGCTCCCGGCCGCAGCGAGGACAGCACGGGGGCGAGTTCGTGTTCGCGCGGCGCCGGCGGAGCGAGGACCGGGCGCGCGCCGAGTCGGATCAGGGCGGACACGAGGACGACGAGCCGGGGCCGGTTGGGGAGCCGCACGAGTACGTTCTCGCCGGGGTGCGTCCGCAGCGCGCCGGCCGGGCGGCGCAGCCCGGCACCGCGGCGTCCGGGTCGCCCCCGGTCAGGACCGGGTCCGGCCCGTCCCCGCCCGGGGCGTCGGCGAGCTGCCGCAGGGTGTGGTCGTGCTCGCCCCGGAGGTCGACGCGGACGCCGGACCGCTCGGAGAACCCGGTCTTCCCGTTGCGTGATGCCGACCGAGCCGGGCCCGAGGTGGGCGCGCAGGAGCGCGTCCTCGCGCAGGTGTCCCCGTTCGATGCCCGGCTCGGGGAGGATCCTCCGCACGTCGTCGACGTCCGGCAACCGGCTCTCCCCGTCGGGCCGAGGGAACGTTTCGGTGGTGGGACGGCCCGGGCGGCGGGCCGCTCGCGGTCCGCCGCCCGGGCCGGCACGGCGGCCGGAGCAGCGGGATCGCGGGTCCCGCTGTCCGCCGCGTCCGGTGACCGGCCGCGCGGGCGGCCTCAGACGACGGTGAGCGTCGTCACCCCGGTCGCGCCCGTGACACCGGTGGTCAGGCACAGCAGCAGGGCCGGCTGCGGAAGGGTGATGACCTGGGTCGCCGTGCGGCCCACGAAGCGGCCCTGGACGACGGTCCCGGTGAGCGTGGTGACCACCTGCCCGGCGACCGCGGTGCTGCTGCCCTCGGCTTCGACGACGCTGGTGTCGCCGGTGTTCCACGTGAAGGTCCGAGGGCCCCGGAACCCGTCGAGGAGGTCGTTGCAGCCGGCGTGGAGGGTGAACCGCTCCCCGTACGCCCCGCTCGCCACCTCCCCCGTGCCGTCGACGCACGAACCGAGGCGCCCGTCGGTGGTGACGTCGACGTCCCGCGGCTGGAAGGTGATCCCCGGGCTGTAGGTGACGGACTCGGTCCCCTGGCACTGCAGCAGCGCGAGTGGTTCCGCGCGGACGGGACCGGCGGCCAGTGCGCCGGTGCAGAGCACGGCGGCGGCGGTTGCCAGGACTGCCGGGCGTGCCCGTGATCCCATGGCGGACATGAGGGGGCCTCCTTCGCGGTGAGCGGCGTGGTGTGCGGTCGGGGTGATGCCCGGTACGCCTGTTCGCAAGACGGGCGTGCGGGGGCGGTGACGGAGGCGCGCGAAGCCCTGTGCGCCGTCTGCACGAGGACGCGCTGGGTGGCGCCCCTGTTTCCTCGGTCTGCCCCTTGCCGCCCGGGATGCGGGTGTGAGTCAGTGGACCGTGTGCGCGGCGAGCGGGACGCGGGCTTCGGCGCCCCCGCACGCGGGCGATCCCTCGGGGCCCCGGAGCGCCGCGCCGGGTTCGAACCCTGGAGTGTGATGGATCCACAGGAGAGCGGCACACTTGCGGTACCGGGCGCGAGGCTCCACTTCGAAGTGCGCGGAGAAGGACCGCCGGTGCTGCTCGTCGCGGGCGGCAACTCCGACGCGGCCGTCTTCACGCGCCTGGCCGCCGTCCTGGCCGCGGACCACCGCGTCATCACGTACGACCCGCGCGGCAACTCGCGCAGCCTCCTCGACGGCCCGCCGGCGGACCAGCGGGTCGAAGAGCACGCCGACGACGCGTACCGCCTGCTCGGCCACCTCACCGGGCCCGGCGAGCCCGTGCGCGTCTTCGGGAGCTGCTCGGGTGGGCTCGCCGCACTCGAACTCGCCGTCCGGGACCGGGACCGGGTCCGCTTGACGATCGCCCACGAGCCGCCCGCCGTGGGGCTGCTGCCGGACGCCGGGGACCACCTGGCGTTCTTCGACGACGTCCACGGGACGTTCCGCCGCGAGGGCGTGGCGGCGGCCCTGCGCAAGCTCCGGCTCGTGTTCGGGGACGAGCCCGCGCCGACGCTGCCCGAGGCACCCGACAACACCGCGTTCTTCCTGGCCCACGGCGTCAGGCCGATCACGCGTTTCATGCCCGACCTCACCGCGCTCGCGGCGGTGGCGGACCGGATCGTCGTGGCGGGCGGCCGCGACTCACGCACCCACACCGTCCACCGGCCCGCGGTCGTCCTCGCGGAGCGGCTCGGCCGTGAACGGGTGCTGTTTCCCGGCGGCCACGTCGGCTACGCGAGGTACCCGGCCGAGTTCGCCAGGCGACTCGCCGAGGTCTTCGCCGCCCCCTCCGGCGCGGTGCCCCCGGGCCGCACCGGTGCGGAACACTGACATGCGCATCGTGATGGGGGCCCAGAACTGCGGCTTCGGCCCGGTCTCCGAACTCGTCGCGGTCTCCCGGCTGCTCTCCGGCCACGAGCGGGTGTTCGTCGGAAGCGGCGTGGCGGCGACGTTCGCGCGGCGCAACCCGGACGCCTTCGACGCCATCCGGGAGACCGGCGGAGCACACGGGAGGAACGGGGCCGCGCTGATCGGCGAGCTGCTGGAGACCAGCGACCACGTGGTCTCGGTCATGGACGCCGACCTCGTCCTGCGGTCCGTCGTGGCGCGGCGGCCGGTGGTCATGGTGGACAGCCTCTTCGGCTTCTGGCGGCTCACACGGCCGCTGGCCCGCATCCTCGACCTGTGCGCGAGCATGCCGCGCTCCTCCCACGCCGCGGCACGCCGGCACCTGGCCGCTCTCTCACCGCACGAGCACATCGTCGCGGCGCACCTGCTCGCCACGCACAGCGTGGTGCAGAACTTCCCGGGCGTCCCCGAGCGCGCGGCCGAGTTCGCCGCTCTGGGCGCCGGGTCCGCGATCCACCTGACCGGCCCGATCATCGACTTCGAAGGGCTGGGAAACACCCCGCGCGACGCCGAACCGGAGCACGACCTGCTGGTCAACGTCGGCGGATTCAAGAACTTCCTCCTGGACTTCGAGGTCAACAACGACTACCTGCGCCTGCTCCACCGCTGGATCCCCGACCTGCTGCGCGACTGGCCCCGGTTTCCGCGCGTCCTGGTCTGCGGCGGTCCCTTCGGCGGGCACCGGGAGCGGACCGTCTCGGTCGCCGGCCGGCGGGCCGACTGCCGTCTGCTGCACCAGCGCGACCTGCTGCGCTCGGTGGCGAGCACACCCGACTACCTGCTCGCCCCGGGGCTCACGGCACTCCACGAGTCGGTGGCTCTGGGACGGCTGCCGCTGGGGATCCACGAGCAGCACTACGCGCACGTCTTCACCCTGCGCCGGCTCGACGGGACGCTCTTCGGTCGGAGCGCCGGCCGGTTCGCGGACGTCCTGCCGCACCACCGGGTGCCCGAGGACGACTTCGCCGGGACCGCGGCCCTCGTGGGGATCGCCGGCCGCGTGCTGGAGGACGACGAGCTCTACGGCGTGTTCCGCAGGACGTTCAACGAGCGGATCGAACGCCACGTCTCGCTCACTCCGGCGCGGCGGCGGCACGGCGTCGGGGAGCTGCGGAGGCTGCTCGGCGGTGAGCCGGTCCGGGCGGTGCTGGCCAGGATCGTCCCCCCGGGGTGCGACGGATGACGGCCTGCGGGCAGCGGCTCCGCGGAAGCGGCCGGACCGGTCGGCCGCTGCGGCCCGTACCGCACCCGCCGCGCGGCGGGCAGCGGCACCTTCCCGACACCTGGAGACGGATTGAACGCTTGTGAAGAGCCCGGACCCGCGGCCTTCTTCGCTCTCAGGGACCGGCTGCTCGGCCCCCTGCGCAACCGGTTCCTGACCACGGACCAGCTGTGCGAGGCGGGCCGTCTGCTGTGCGGCCGCCCCGAGGGGCTGTCCCTCTACGGCATCCCCGCACCCGAGATGGAGGCCCGAGGGCTCCGCATCCTGGGCCGCACCGCCGTCGAGTGCACCAAGGACCCCCACCCCGAGGCCGTCGCCGCCGCCATCGCCGAAATCGAGGCCACCGCCCCCGGGGCCGGCGACGGGGCGATGGTCGTCGACCTGTTCTGCGGTTCCGGGAACTTCGGCCACCACCTCGGCCGACGCCTGGGCCGTCCCGTGTACGCCTCCGAACTCGACCCGGTCGTCCACGCGGCCGGCCGGCACAACCTCGCCCGCGTCGGATCCGCCGTCGATCTCCGGCTGGCGGACTACCGCGACCTGCTCGGCGCGCTGCCCGCCCGCAGCGAGCACGACGTCTACGTCGTGGAGCCCGCCTGGGGCCCGGCCCTCACCCCGGACGGTCTCGATCTGGCCCGCACCTCGCCCCCGGTCCCCGAGATCATCGGGAACATCCGGCGGTCCCGCGGCCGCGTGCCGTGCCTGGTGGTGATCGAGACCAGCGACCGCGTCCTCCACGGCTCCCTGGAGTCCTCCTTCAGGGGCGCGGTCCACCTGCGCACCGTCGTCCCCGACCCGTTTCCACCCCACCGCACCGGCTCGCGCTTCCACCTCTACCGCCTCGGGGAGCGCCGCGTCCGCCCCGTGCGGGCCGTGGAGGGGAAAGGCCCCGGTTCCCCGGCGCCTCCGGGCGGAGGCCGGTGAGGCGGGCGGAGGCGGTCCACCGGCCCGCGCCGCTCCTCGGGCACCGGAACGCCGGACGGCCCGTCCGTCCGGCCGCTGCCGCATCCGCGCAGGAGGTGTGGGATCCCCGGCCGCGGCCGTCGGCCGGTCCGTACGCTGGGCGACGCTCGCCGCTCCGGCCGGGAGTCCTTCCCCCATGCGACGTCTTTGCGTCACAGGAGTGACGAGATATCTGCTGTCGGGACCGAGCAAGCGCTTTCTATAGTGATCGCGATCCGCGAGGCCGGAGCGCTGGGGGGAGCGGCATGCTGATCCGATCGTTGGCCGAACTGGCCGGTTCCCGGTACGAGGTCGACTGGGGCAACGGCACCAGTGTCCGTCTCCTCACCGCCGCGGACAACATGGGTTTCACCGTGTGCCACACCGTGGTCCGGGCGGGCACGTCCTCGTTCCTCGAGTACCGCTCGCACCTGGAGGCCTGTTTCTGCCTGTCGGGGTCCGGGGAGATCACGGACCTGGCGGGCAACAGCCACCGGATCACCCCGGGGGTGCTCTACGCGCTCGACCGGCACGACCGGCACCACCTGCGCGCGGACCCGGACGGCGACATGACGCTGCTCAGCGTCTTCAACCCACCGCTGCGGGGCACGGAGCGCCACACGCTCCACCGCGAGAAGGCGTCGTCCTACTGATGGACGGCCTGCTGCACGACGGCGCTCCCGGCGCGGCCGGACACGGCACGCGGCTCGTCGGGCTGTTCGAGGAGAACGCCGCGCGGCACCCCGCACGCGCCGCCGTGACCCTGGACGGCACCACCGTCTCCTACGGGACGCTGAACGAGCTCGCCGACTCGTACGCGGCACGGCTCCTCGGCCTCGGCCTCGGTGCCGGCGACCGCGCGGTGGTCTACGCGGACCTGTCCCTCGACGCCGTCGCGGCGACCCTCGGGATCCTCAAGGCGGGCGGCTGCCTGGTCACCACGCATCCGACGTTCTCGCGGCGCAAACTGGTCCACCAGGTCCGCGCCTGCGATGCCGCCGTCCTGATCACCGACCGGGCCGGGGCCCTGGGCAACCTCTTCCCCGACACCGGCCTGTCCGCCGTGCTCCCCCTGGGCGCCGGCGAACCGCCCGGCGAGCCGGTGTTGCGGCCGCGTCCGCTCGGGCGCCCCAGGAAGGGTCCGGGCATACCGGTCGAGGGCCCGCCGGCCGCCGTGTTCTACACCTCGGGCTCCACTGCGTCGCCGAAGGGCGTGACGATCGGCCACCGCGCCATGACGGCGGCCTTCGAAGCGGTCACCTCCTCCCTCGGCCACACGGCCGACGACGTGGTGCTGAGCTGCACGCCCATCGGCTCCGACTTCGGCTTCCACAACATCGTGATGCCGCTGGCCTTCGGCGGTCGGGTGGTGCTGCTGCGGGGCCTCGCCGCGTCTCCGCGGGAGGTGTGGGAGACCATCGGCAGGGAGGGCGTCACCGCGGTCCACGGTTTCCCCTCCCTGCTCGCCCACCTGTGCCGGGTCGACGACCTCGGCCGGTCCCCGCACGCGTCCCTGCGCATGCTGTCCAGCACCGGGCAGCGCCTCCCCGTGGAGCACATCAGGACACTGCGTGAGGCCCTCCCCGACGTGCCGATCCACTCGATGTACGGGCTCACCGAGTGCAAACGCGTGTGCTCCCTGCCGCCGGAGGAGATCGACCGCCGCCCCGGCTCCGTCGGCGTGCCCGTCCCCGGCGTGCGCGCCTACCTCGTGGACGGTGCCGGCGCCCTCGTCGAGGAGCCCGGGGCGACCGGCGAACTGGCGGTCGCGGGCGACCAGGTGATGCAGGGTTACTGGGGTGACCCCGAGCTGACCGGCCGTGTCCTGCGCGCCGGCCTGTTCGGCGAGGACCGGCTGCTGTTCACGGGTGATCTGTTCACCCGGGACGAGGACGGCTTCCTGCACTGGGTCGCCCGCGGGGACGACGCCTTCAGCCGCTCGATGTTCAAGGTGAACCCGCACGAGGTCGAGGCACGGCTCAGGCAGCATCCCGCGGTGGCCGACGCCGCCGTGGTGCCGGTGCCCGACGAGGAGGAGGGCGAGGTGCCCGCGGCCTGTGTGGTGCCCCGCGGCGGCCACGCACCCGACGCCGAGGAACTGCGCCGGCACTGCGCCGAGCGCCTCGACTGGCACATGGTGCCCGCGGTCGTGGTCTTCCGCGGCGAGCTTCCGCGCACCGAGTCCGGCAAGACCGACCGGCGGGCCCTGCGGCAGGCACTCACCGGCCCGGCCCCCGGGCCCGCGGACGACAGCCCCCGCCGGTACGTGGCGTCGTCCTCGATGACCGGCCTCGCCGACCGCTTCGACGCGATCGCGACCGGACGGGACCAGGTACCGCGCGTCCCGGTGCGCTCCACGATCCGCGGCGCCGTCCCCGACCGGCTGTTGGACTATCAGGACGCGATGGTGGAACGCTCGGGTCCGCTCTTCCGGCACTTCCTGGCCAGCGTCCCCGGTGTCCTGGAGGAGCTGTCCCGGGTCGGCGTCGCGCTGGCCCGCCTGGCCGAGCGCCGCGCGCAGCGCGACGGGCGCGGCCTGACCTTCTACGAGGCGGACGCGTTCGACGGCAGCAACGGGCGCACCCTGGCGGCCTTCGCCGGCGGCCGCGTCACCACCCTGACCAGTTCGCCCAACCGGGCCAACGAGCGGTGGTTCCGCACCTGGGCGGACCCGGCCCGCTCCCGCTACTTCCCCGGCTCGCTGTTCCACCTCGACCGCGCCGGGCTGCGGGCGGTACCGGAGTACGCGCCGTTCCGCGACGGCTTCGACGTGGTGTACGAGACGGCCGCGTTCCAGTTCTACGGCACGGACCGTGCCGCGCAGATCGCGCACCTCGCCGAGGTGCTCAGACCCGGCGGCCTGGCGTTCTTCCTGGAGAAGCTGAACCACCCCGACCCGCTGGAGTACGAGCGCCGGGAACGGGTCAAGGACGAGGTGCACAAGGCCCGCTACTTCTCCCCCGAGGAGATCGAGCGCAAGCGGCAGGAGATGCTGACGCGGATGGCGGACGGCCAGGTGGGGTTCGACGACCTGGTGGGGGCGCTCGGCGACCGCTTCGCCCACGTCCACCTCCTGTGGAACGGCACCAACTTCTACGAGTTCGTGGCGTGTGACGACGCCGGGGCGCTCGCGGAGTTCCTGGAACTGGCGGGGCAGCCGTTCATCCCGGACGGCTTCTGCTTCGAGGACCCGGTCGTGCGCCGGGTCGGCGGGCACGGCGGGGCGGGGCCGCGGTGAGGGGCGCGGACGCGCACGCCGAGGGCGCCGACCCGGAAGTGCTCGCCGCCGTCGACACGCTCGCCGGCCGGTGGGGCGGCCGGGCCGCCGAGGCGGAGCGGGAACGCCGGCTGCCGGACGCGACCGTCGCCGAGCTGCTCGACGCCGGGCTGCTCCAGCTCGCCGCGCCGCCGGGCTTCGGCGGGGCGGGGCACAGCTGGCCCACGCTGGTGGAGGCGGCCCGGCACGCGGCCCGGGCCTGCCCGTCCACCGGGTGGGTCATCGGGGTCGTCGGCGGGCACGCCGCACTGGCCGGGCGGCTGCCGCGGACGGCGGCCGAGACGGTCTTCGCGGCGGGTGCCCGGCAGGTGTTCGCGACGGCGTCCGCGGCGGCCGACGGACGCCTCACCCGCGTTCCCGGCGGTTTCGAGGTGGCGGGCCGGTGGCGGTTCTGCTCCGCCGCCGACCACGCCGACTGGTTCCTGCTCAACGGCCGCGGCGACGATCCGGCGGACCGGGTGCTGGTCCCGCTCGCCGCCGGACAGGTGCGGGTCGAGGACGGGTGGGACGTCAGCGGGATGGCCGGCACCGGATCGCGGGACATCACCGTGGACGGGGTCTTCGTGCCCGAGGCGCTGACCGGCTCCCTGCCGCGCTGCTTCGCCGGGCGGCGACCGTCCGGCACCGGACCGTCGACGTCGCCGTACTACCTCGACGAGGTGCCGTTCCCGGCGTACGTCAACAGCTGCGTCATCGGCCCGGTGCTCGGCTGCGCCGAGGGCGCCTTCGCCGCCTGCCTGGACCGGTTCGCGCGGGGCGGCGGCGGGTCGCGTCCGCTGGAGCAGCCGCTGGTGCGGGACGGGCTGACGGAGAGCGCGGCGGAGCTGGCCTGCGCCCGGCACCTGTACGAGGCCGTGTGCGCGCGCCTGCACGCGGCGGGAACCGCCCGGCGGGCCCTCTCCCCCGAGGATGCCGCCGCGATCGGCAGGGACCGCGCCTACCTGGCCCGCCTGTGCGTCCGCTCCGTGCACCGGCTGGTCCAGCTGGCCGGGACGGCCGCCCACTTCGCCGGCGACCCGCTCGCCCGGCACTGGCGCGACCTGCAGATGATGGCGGCCCACCGCGACCTGGACTGGGCCCGCAACGCGGCGGCGTACGCGGCGGCGGCCTTCGCCGCCGACGGGGCCGGAGGACCCGGCGCCGGTACCGGTCCGGCTCCCGACGGCACGCGGAACGCCGGCGACCGCGTCCCGTCCGCCCCCGACGGCGCGGGGCCGTCCGCCGCGGGCGGGCGCGGACAGGCCACATGACCCGCCTGCCCGAGGCCGCCTTCCTCCGCCGCGAGGGCCGCTGGCTGCTGGGCGGCTTCCTGCTGTTCCTGCTCTCCTCCTTCGGCCAGACCTTCTTCGTCTCGCTCTTCGCCGACGACATCCGCGACAAGCACGGCCTCACCCACGGCTCCTACGGTGCCCTGTACATGGCGGCCACCCTGCTCGGCGCCGTGGCCCTGACCAGGACGGGCGACCTGGTCGACCGTCACCCGGCGCGCCGGGTCGTCCTCGTGAGCGCGCCCCTGCTGGCCCTGGGAGCGGTGGCCATGGCGTGCTCGTCGGACCTCTTCACGCTGTTCGGGGCCCTCGTCCTGCTGCGGCTGTTCGGGCAGGGCATGATGACGCACACCGCGTTCACCGTGCTGGGCCGCTGGTTCACCCGGCAGCGGGGGCGGGCGGTGTCCCTGGCGGCCCTGGGCCTGAACACGGGTGAGGCCGCCCTGCCGGCGCCGGCCGTCGCCCTGGCCGTCGCCGCCGGGTGGCAGTCCGTGTGGTGGGCGGCCGGGGCGCTGGTGGCCGTCGCGGGAGTCGCCGTCGCAGCGTTGTTCAAGGTGGAACGCACCCCGCCCCCCGCGACCGGCGCCCCGGCCCCGGAGGTGCCCGCCGCGGCCGGCTGGACCCGCGCCGAGGTGCTGCGGGACCGGTGCTTCTACCCCCTGCTGCTCACCACCGCGGCGCCCGCCCTGATCGGCAACACCGTCTTCTTCCACCAGGCCCATCTGGCCGAGACGCGCGGCTGGTCGCTCGGGGTGCTGGCGTCGGCGTTCCCGCTCTACGCGGTCTCGACCGTGCTGTGCAGCGTGGCGGGCGGCCTCCTGCTGGACCGGTACACCGGGCTCGTGCTGCTGCCGGTCTTCCTGCTTCCGCTCGGCGGCGGACTGCTGCTGCTCGGCACCGTCACGGCCCCGTGGAGCGTGTTCGCCTTCATGGCCCTGTACGGCGTCACCAACGGCCTCTCCCTGAGCCTGTTCGGCGCGGTGTGGCCCGAGGTCTACGGCACCCGGCACCTCGGCGCCGTCCGGTCGGTGGTGGTGGCGGTCCTGGTCTTCGCCTCGGCTCTGGGCCCCGGGGCCGGCGGCCTGCTGCTCGACGCCGGTGTCGGCCAGCCGGTCCAGCTCGTCGCGCTGGGCGGGTACTGCCTCGCGGCGTCCGTGTTCGTCGTCCCCGTCACCCGGCGTCTGCGGGCCCGCCGCACCGCCGTCCTCCGCTGAAGGGGCGTTCCGTCCCGGCGGGCCGTCCGGTTCCCGCCTCGGCCCGCGCCCGGCCGGCACCGGCCGCGGCGGAGGACCGCCGCGCGGCTCCGGAGCGCGAACCGGCCCGGGACACCGGGGTCCCGGGCCGGTCCCACCGGATCAGCGCGGCAGCCGCGCCCGCACCACCATCACGTCGTGGTCGGTGTACGTCGCCGGCTCGACCTCCAGGGACGGCGCCCTGAGGTTGCCGTAGGCGTGCTGGATTCCGGGGGCCTGGGCGGCGGCCGCGTCGGTCAGGGTCCAGAAACCCTCAGGGGCGCAGGAGGAGCGCCGGTTGACGTCGCCGGCGAAGAGGGTCGGCCGGCCGCGGTCGGCCAGTACCTGCGTCAGTTCCGCGCACTGGGCCGAGTTGGCGCTGCCGGGGGCCTCGCCGTCGGTGGACAGGTGGCTGGTGCACACGTCCACCCCGCGCGCAGTGGTCACGCACAGCCAGCGGCGCTGCTCGACTCCGCTGAACACCGGGAACGGGGCGTCCTGGGAGGCCCGGATCGCCTCCTTCGTCAGCACCGCGTTGCCGAACACCCCGCGGTCCCCCGGCGTCTTGCACGGCAGCGGCGCGCCGCGGTAGATCACCGTCGCGAAGCGGACGTGGTAGCCGGTGCGTGCGGCGATGTCGGCCACGTCGCCGCTGCAGGCCTCGTTGAGGGTGACCGCGTTGACGTCGTTGGCGCGGATGCGGGCCACCGCCTCGTCGACGACCTTCGGGTACTGCGTGCCGGCGTAGCAGCCGGCGTATCCGCTCAGGCAGAGGTTCATCTGCAGCAGCGAGTACGGCGGGCCGGCGTTGCCCGGCTGTGTTCCCGCCGGTGCCGGGGCAGCGGCGGTGGCGGTGGCGGTGGCGGGGAACAGCACCAGGCCGGCGGCGGCCAGGCAGCCGAGCGACAGAGCGCGCAGGCGCGTCAGGAGAAGTCGGATCACGGTCCGATCCTGTCGGCACGCGGGCGGCCACGGGAAGGCAGTTCGTTGCGAATTAAATAACCCCTCACGCAGCCGTCACCGCCGCCGCCCGATCCGGCCCCCTGCTCCGGCGACCGGCACGATCCCGGCCAGCACGGCGGTGCAGGCGGCCGACACCGCCGCCGTATCCCGCACCCGCTGCGGCACGTCGTCCACTTCTCTGATCTCTCCGTCCTCCATGACGCACACCGTGCGCAGGGTGAGGAAGTGGACGTCGTAGTCCACCGCCCCCTTCACCTGGGACCTGCACGGGTGGTTGTAGGGGAACGGGGCCGAGTCCGCCCCGCCATCCTGCGCCACGGCCACGGTCAGCATCAGGTCCATGGCCCCCCACGAGTACGAGGCCGTGGCCATGGCCGCGCAGGCGTAGGCGGCGGCGGTGACCACGCGGCGCCACCCGGACCGGCGTCCGTTCCCCGGCAGGACGATCCGGAGGCACTGGAGCAGGCAGAAGACGACCATCGCGAGGGCGGCGAGGAACACCACCGGTACGAGGAGGATCACGGCGGTCCTTCCGTCGGGTTCGGCCGCTCGCGGTCACGGCCGGGCGGACCGGACCGTGAGCACGGCGAGCCCTTCGAGGTCCTGCGACGCCTGGCGGGCGCGGGGGCAGGTCGCCCCGGATCCGTGGCCGGGCAGGTCGACGGCGACCGAGCGGTGCCCTGGAGGCCGGGTTCGGCCTGAAGCGGCGTGAGGGGGAAGGAGTTCGCGAAGGCTCCTTGAACCAGTACGAACGTCGGCTGCATCTGTCGGCTCGCTTTCCGGGTTCTGCGCCACCGGCGGCACGCGTGTCGCCGGTCCCGTCACCACGAGCTGCCTCGGGTCCGGGGAACGGACCCTCGTCCCTGCGGCGCGCCGGGCGGTCGGGGGCCGAACCCCGGGAACAGCGTGCGGACAGTTGTCCGGTCCGATGACTCACGCTATCCAGCAGGAGATCATCCGCACCACCCGTACGGGTCCTTCCGTTTGTGTGCTTCGCCGCACCCGTGACGTCGGCGGGCGGATCCGTCCCCCCGTCACCGCCGGAAACCCCCGCGCCCCGGCAGGTGGGCGGCGTACGCCCGCCGCCGTCTCACCCGCTCGAAGAGCGAGCAGACCGGATCGCCGGACCGCTCGGCCGCCGTGGCCGAAACACCGCCTTCGGCGCGGACCCGTCTTGAGGCTGCACCTGCCCGAACACGATGCTGAGCACTGTCCGGACGCGGTGTCCGTGAGGAAGGCAGTGCGATGCAGGAGAGCCATGGGCAGCAGAGGCAGATCGGCCGGGAGACGCCCGATCCGTCCCACGCCGCGACAGCGGAGGAGTACGTCGCCGCGCTGCGCGCGCTCAAGGACTGGTCGAAGCTGACCTACCGGCAGCTGTCCGCCCGCGCCGAGGCGGCCGGGGAGGTGCTGCCGCACAGCACCCTGGCCGGTAGCTTGTCCCGGACCACCCTGCCGCGCAGGGACGTGGTGAAAGCGCTGGTCCGGGCCTGCGGTTGCGACGAGGAGGCGATGGCCGCGTGGATGTCCGCCTACGACCGGGCAGCCGCGGCGCAGGTGGCCGGACACCCCGCCGAGACGGGCCCTCCGGACCGGCAGGGGCCCGCTGCGGGAGCAGGCGGCCGCGCCGGCGAGGCGGCGGCGCCCGATGCCGGCGTCGGCGGCAGGCGGCCCGGGCGGTTCCGCCCGGTCGCGCTCCGCCCGCGGTTGTGGGCGGTGGTCGGCACGAGCCTGTCGGCCGTGCTCGTCGCGGGAGTGCTCGTCGCGCTCACCGTCATGGAGGACGGGACCGGCCGGCCGTCCGCGGCCCCGCCCGACCGGCCGCCCGTCGGCGACGTCCGCATCCGTGCGGCCCACACGGGCATGTGCGTCACGGAGGGCCGGGAGCGCAACGGGCGCACCGACCGTCCGCTGGCGGTGCAGCGTGACTGCGGCGCGGTGAAGGGCCTTCCGCCGAGGGTGGCACTGGAAGCACTGGGAAGCGGGGTCTACCAGATCGTCTGGGTCCATCCCGAGCACGGGCCGGGCTGCCTTCAGGTGGACGACGGCGGCCTCCAGGACGGTCTTCTGGTGGCTCCGCACGACTGCGACACCACGGCGCCCCACCAGAGGTTCCTACTCGAACCGGTGGACGGCCCCGGGCCGCGGAGGTTCCAGGTGCGACCGACCCACAGCGGCAAGTGTCTCGGGTTCGTGGACCCGATGACCGAGGAAGGGGCCGAATGGGTGCAGACGACGTGTACGGGCACCGCCGACCAGGAGTTCTTCGTCGAATCCGCCTGACCGGGCGGACGCGCGCCCGGCACCGGCGGGTCCGTCCGAGGCGCGCCGGTGCCGTCCGGAACGTGTCCGGAACGGCCGACACCGTTGCGGCCGGGGGAAACGGCGTACGACGGTGAGAGCATCCGCGGACCGGGCGGGGGCGCCCCTGTCCGGCCCCCCTCCCGCCGGGTTCACGTCCGTTCCCCGCGCGTCTCCTCTCCTCGCCCTCGGAGGTATCCATGCCGCTGTCCCTGTTCCGGACACCCTCGTACAAGCGCCGTGGCGCGGCCTGCCTGTCCGTCGCCGTCGCCATGGCCCTCGCCGGGACCGCGGCGCAGTCCGCGTCCGCCGAGGCCCCGGCCGGGGCCTCGGGCACCACCTACTACGTGGACGCGGTGAACGGTCACGACGGCAACGCGGGGACGAGCGCGGCCGCCGCCTGGCGGAGCCTGGGCAAGGTCAACGCCTTCGCGTTCCGCCCCGGTGACACCGTCAGCTTCCGGCGCGGTCAGAGCTGGACCGGCCGGCTCGTCGTCTCCAGGAGCGGGACGGCGACGAGCCCGCTGTCGGTGACCGCCCACGGCGACGGGGCCCGGCCGGTGATCGGTGGCGGCGCGGTCGAGTGCGTCCTCCTCATCGGCTCGTACGTGCGGGTCTCCGGGCTGCGGGCCACCGGCTGCGCCTGGGCCGGGTTCGAGATCCGGGGCGACCACAACCTGCTCGACTCGGTGCGGGCCGACAAGAACGTCGCCGGGGTGGTCATCACCGAGGGGGCCTCGTTCAACACCGTGCGCGCCGGCGAACTGGTCGACAACAACGAGATGAGCGTCAACGACCCCGGCGGCGAGAACGACTCCGGCGCGTTCGGGATCCTGCTCAACGGCGACGACAACACCATCACCGGCAACACCATCACCGGCAGCTTCGCCACCAGTTACGACTACGGGTACGACGGAGCCGCCATCGAGGTCTACAACGGGGACCGCAACCGCATCGAGTACAACACCACCCGGGACAACCTCGTCTTCACCGAACTCGGGCACGACGAGGGCGCGACCGCGGACGGCAACACGTACGCCTACAACGTCGTCACCTCGGTCCGTGACGCGGGGGCGTTCCTGGTCACCCGCGGAGCCGGAGTCGGCACCGGTCCGGTCAGGGGCACGACGGCCGTGAACAACTCCGTGCACCTGCCCGGCGAACGGTCCGACGGGTGGGTGTGCTACGCGGGGTGCGCACCCGGCGTCCTGAAGCTGCGCAACAACATCGTGTCGGTGGGCGGCACCGTCGGTTACGAGGACGGTGAGGGCGCCGACGAGGACAACAGCGTGTACTGGGGCCCCGACGTCCGGTTCGACCCCGGGCCCGCCTCCGTGACGGCCGATCCCCTGTTCACCGGTGAGGGCGACCTGCGGCTGCAGCCGGGGAGCCCCGCCCTGGGACGCGGCGTCCCCGTCGGCTACACCAGGGACATCGCCGGCGCCGCGGTCCCCGCCACCGCCCCGGACGCCGGAGCGTACCAGCACTGAGCCGGAAGCCCCGGTCGGCTCCCCGAGCCGACCGGGGCCGGCCGCCGCACCGCCGGCCCGCCGTGCTCCCTCGGCGCGGTGCCGTCCCGGAGCCGGCACGGCCCGGACGCCGGCGTGGGCCGGTCCCGGTCCCGGCCCACGCCGGCCGCGGCTGCCGCACGCCGGCACCGCGTCGCCCGCGACAGCGCCGCCGCCCCTCAGTCCCCGTGTCCGTCAGGCCGTCCGGAACAGTCCGGAACGCGCGGGTGCGCGGGGTGCTCGGTACCCGGGACGCCCATGGAGCCGCAGGTGTCCCGCAGCCGACCGGCCAAGCGGCCGGCCCCGGACCGCAATGCCGCGGCGACACCCCACCGCATCCTCAAGGGAGGCCACGAGATGGGACATCACTGTCCACCCCGCCCCGACGACGTTTCCGACCCCCGGTCGTTCGTGGACTGCATGCGTGCGCTCAAAGCGTGGTCCGGGCTGACGTACCGGGAGATCGCCGCCCGTGCGCACCGGAACGGCGACACACTGCCGCCCAGCACGCTCGCGGCCGTGCTGAGTCGCACCACTCTGCCCCGGGAGGACGTGGTACGGGCGTTCGTGCGGGTCTGCGGGGGCAAGGAGGAGACGGACGCCTGGTTGCGGGCGCGCAGCGGGATCGCCCGGGCTGCCTGGGCGCCGGCCGACCCGGACGGGACGCCCGGGCCGGCTCCGGACGGCGGGGAGGGCACCGACGGGCGTCACCAGATGGCCGGCGCCGCCGGCGCGGCGGTGTTCGCCGCCGGTTGCCTGGCCTCCTGGTGGTGCGGCAAACGGCTCGGCAGCAGGACCGCACGGCGACGCCCCGGCCGGGGCACGCCCTGAACGGACTGCCGGGGCCGTTCGCCGAGCGCTGCGGCGGGCACGGGCGGGCCGCCGGGCGGGCGGGATCCACCACCGGTGCGCGCCCTCGGGCCGGGGCAGGGGCCGCGTCGCCACCACGGCCTGCCCCGACGCCCGGCCCCGGGTTTCAGGGCGCATTCCGCTCGGATGGCATCGGCCCGGCCGGCACGCGGTGGCCGCCGACCGGATGTCGGGGCGATCGGTCGGCCTGCTTCCGTGTGCGGCCCGCGCCCGGGCGTTGGCGAAGCGGTGGGGGCGGA
Organism: Streptomyces desertarenae; assembly: GCF_042681365.1. NCBI lineage: Bacteria > Bacillati > Actinomycetota > Actinomycetes > Kitasatosporales > Streptomycetaceae > Streptomyces > Streptomyces desertarenae. The sequence goes on from NZ_JBHUFU010000009.1 coordinate 180,586, forward strand.
GCCGGTTCCGACGGTGGTGCCGTCGAGGGTGCAGCGGCTGCGCCGAGCCGCCGACCCGGGCCGACCGGGCCGCTGCTCCCGGGCGGAGAGTGCGAGGCGGGGAGCGGGAGCGGTCCGACCGCCGCCGACCCGGCCGTCCGCGCCGCCCGCGGCCGCCGGTACGGACCGTGCCGCGGACGGAGGCGGACGGAGAGGGCCCGCGGTCTTCTCGCGCATCCGGGTGTTGTGTACTTTCGGTACCCCACCCGTCACTTCACGTCGCACGTGCGGAGGTGACCGTCACTGTGGAGGTACAGGCGGTGCGGAGCATTCGAGGCCTGCTGGCCGTGATCGCGCTGATCGCGTCGTCCCTGCTGCTCTCACCGGCGTCCGCGCACGCGGCGCCGGGCGATCTCACCTGCACGGAGGACGAGTCCGTGTCCTACTCCCCCGGCCTGCTGAACACGCGCCGGCCGGTGGACGTGACCGTGCACAACGTCCTGTCGTGCACGTCCTTGGCCGATCCGGCCGTGACGCGGGGGCAGGTGCAGGCGACCATCCGCGGCCTCGACCGCTCGTGCACGGACCTGGCCGCGTCCGGCAGCGGCTCGTACACCATCACCTGGAACACCGGTGAAACCAGCACGATCGGCTACAGCCGGTCCGCCAACTACGTCCTGGGCACGCTGGTCATCGTGGAGAACGGGACGGTGACGGCGGGCAAGTTCGCCGGTGACTCCGTCCTGCACGTCGTCGAGCTGCCCAACCTCGACCTCCTGGCCTGCCTCGCGGAACCCGGGCTCACCAGCATCTCGGGCATCGGCAGCTACGTCTTCACCTGACGCGCCCGTCCCGTCCAGGAGGGCCGGGCACCGGCCGGTCGATCGGCCCGCTCGCCCGGTACCGGCCCCGAAGGTGCCGGGCGTACCGGGCGGGGCGGCCGGCTCTCAGATCAGGGGGGCGGCGGCGGGCAGGGCGGCGAGCACTTCGGGGTAGGTGGTGCGGACCTTCTGCCAGTCGAAGGCGTACCTGTCCATGGCGGCGGGCGTGATCTCGCGCTTGTGGCCGTTGGAGACGAGGTAGACGGTCGGGTCGTCGGCGCTGCGGGCGAGGTGGGCGTAGGCGGTGAGGGGACCGCCGTCGGCGATGTTGTCGGCCGTCAGGACGAGCCGGATGCCGTCGGTGCCGCGGAAGAGCGCGCCATGGGTCACGGAGCTGGGGATGAGGTGACGCCTGCCGTCCAGGACGAGGTGGATGTCGCCGGAGTCGGCGGCCTTGATCCGCATCCCGTTGAGCTCGGGGAACAACTCGCCCTGGGAGGCGGTACGGACGGCTGTCGCCGCCGTGTGCGGCTGTGCGGCCTGGACCTGGGGCACGACGCCGGCTGTGACGGCGCCCAGGGCGGCGAGGACCACGGCGGTGCGCGACATCAGTGACTTCTTGTTCATGACCGTCCTCCGATGGGATGGCGGGGTGGCCGACTGCCGGCCGCTCCGCTAACTAGTTGAACCTTAACCTTTTTTGTTGATGTGTCAACCACTCTCTCGGTCTGTCACTGTGCTCGGTCTTCCCCGGGCGGCACCGGCCGCAGTTGTCGGTGGCCCCCGATCAGCGCCCCCGGCCGCGTCGCCGTGGACGGGGCGGGCCTGCGGCGCCGTCGGCCGCGGCGGGAGCGAACGGGCGGGGTACCGCGCACGAGCGGGAGGAGGGCCTGGCTGTCGTGGGTGTTGGCGCCGGAGATGCCGATCTGCAGGGGCAGACCATTCCGGTCGGTGATCAGATGGATCCTCGTCCCGTACCTGCCCCGGTCGACTTCGATTCGGGCCGGTCGGCTCCCCCTTTTCGTCGCCCGCTTCGACAAACCGGCCACCCGCTACAAGGCGGGAGTCCGTCTCGCCTCACGGATCCTCCGGCTCCGCGAACCGGCCCGAGATCGTTCACCGGACGGAACCTGGCGCCGCATCAGGCAGCGTTCCCAAGCAGCGTTCGCCCCCTTCGGACGTCGACTGGTAGCCGGCCGGAGGCCCGCATCCGGTCGTGGGAACGGAACGGTGGCGGCAGTACTCGCCTAGGATGCCTGGGTGTTCAATCGGCTTGGGATCAGCGTGTTGCCACCAGGCCCCCGATGGCCTGCCCAGTTGTCCTTCCGGATCGATGGCGAAGAGGTGGCGGCAGCGATGATCGAAGAGGGAGGCCGCGGCCCGTTCGCGGAGGAGGCGCTGCCGGCCGAGGGCCAGGGTCCCTTCTGGGCGACCGACGAGGGACGACGTGCAGTACTGGGTGAGCCCGAGTGCACGGGCGGGTGCTGTGGCTACCTGTCCGTGTTCGTGCAGCGTCACGGCGAGATCGTGGAGTGGTCCGACTGGCAGGTGCCCGCTGATGAGGCGCGTCCTCCGGCCTTTCACTTCGACGCCGATCAGTACGACGCCGAACTCACCCGAGCGCTTACAGCATTTGCCTCGTGACAGTCCGCCTCGTCGGGTGGTTCCCGGCTCGGCGGCCGGGCCGGAATGACCACGTGGCTGGACGTTCACAGGCTCGTGAGATCGACGATGAGGGTCGGCGGCTGCCGCGGATCATCCGCAGGGACACCGGGTCGGTGGTGGCATGGCGGCGGGCCCAGACGGTGCTGCTGCCCGCGCAAGGCATGCCGGTGGCAAGGATCGCCGAGGTGTCGTTCACCAGCGGCGACCGGGTCGGAGACGTGACCCGGAATTTCAACGCGGACGGCTTCGACTCGCTGTGTCCGAAGTGCAGGGGCGGCCGGCCGAAGACGTTCACGCTGACCGAGCGACGTGAGATCGAGAAGGTCGCCAGGTCCGAGCCCACCGATCACCACCTGCCGTTCTCGACATGGAGTCCGACCAAGCCGGCGGACTTCCTGGCCGCCGAGAGGGTGGTCGACGGATCACGTCGATCTCCCGCGGCGATCGTCCCACCGGCCCCCGTGCGGCCCCGACGCCGGCAGGTGCAGCTCCGGCAGAGCCCGCTCGGCATTCGTCAGATCACCCCGCCCCGCCGCCGGAGCGACGGCTCCGACGCGAGGCCGCCACATGGTCCACCGGACAGGTCCCGGCCGACCGGTTCGGAACGGGGCTGTTGCGGCCGGGACAGCGGTGTGGAGCGCGCGACGCGGAATCCCACGTCGTCGATCCGGAAGGTCGGGTGGCTGCGCCGCCGCACCGACGCCCGGCAGCTCCAGTGCTCGTCGGCCCATCCACCGCCGCGGAGCACCCGGTAGGTGCCGTACACCTCGGCGTCGTAGACGTCCCAGCACCAGTCCCACACGTTGCCCAGCATGTCGTACAGGCCCCATGCGTTGGGCCGCCTGCCGCCGACGGAGTGGATCCGTCCACCGGAATTGCCCTGGTACCAGGCGATCTCGTCGAGCCGGCCGTACCGCGGGCCGGTGGTACCCGCACGACAGGCGTGCTCCCATTCGGCCTCGGCCGGCAACCGGTACCCGTCTGCGGAGGTGTCCCATTCGGCCGTCCCGGCGTCGACGCACAGGCGGTATGCGGGCGTCAGCCCCTCGCGTCGGGACAGGGCGTTGCAGAACCGGACCGCGTCCCACCACGAAACGCCCTCGACCGGCAGCCGCTCGCCTCGGGCGCTGCTCGGCCGCCGGCCGGTGACCCTCGCGTACCAGGACTGCGTGACCGGGAACGCCGACATCTCGAACGGCGCGACCTCGACCGGCCAGCTGCTCCGCGTCCGCCGGTCCGACAGTGTCACCCGTCCCGCCGGGACCGCCACCATCCCGATTTCTTCCCCCTCACCCACGGCAGGCCACCCTACCGGTGTCCCCTGCCTTCCGCCGGTCCCTCCCGAGGGGATCCGGGGAGGCGACGGAGCCGGACCGCCTCCGTACGTCGTGGAGCCGCCTCCCGTCCGCGCGGTGGAGCCCGAAGGAGCGCCTGCGGACAAGCGTGCCCTCGCCGGGCCCGCCGCGGGCCGGCGGGGCGTCCCTCCGGCCGGCACGGCCGGTGTCCGGCCGCCCCTGACCGGCCCTACTCCGCGGACGGCGGGACCGGCGTGCCGCGGACGTGCCGCTACCGCTCGTCGACCGCGGGGCCGGACAGGGGCTCAGGAGCCCGGACCTGCCTGGACGCGGCGGCCATGGCCCTCAGCGCCTCGAAGGCGGCTGCCGTCGGGCCGGCCGGTTCGGCCCGGTAGACGACCAGCTGCTGGTGCGGGGCACCGTTGACGGTGAAAGCCGCGAGCTTGATGTGCAGATCGCCCACCTGCGGATGCCTGAGGTGCTTGTCCTCCTGGGACTTGCTCCTGACCTCGTGCAACCGCCAGATCCCGGCGAACTCCTCGCTCGACGCGCAGAGCTCTCCGACCACCTCGGCGATCCGTTCCGATGCGGGATCGTAGCCGTAGGCGGTTCTGAGCTCGGCGACGCAGGAATGCGCAGCCCGTTCCCACTCCCGGTAGAACTCGCGCCCCGCGGGGTCGACGAAAACCATGCGGGCGAGGTTGTCGAACCGGTCGAACCCGCTGTGCAGGGCCGCCGCCAGGGAGTTGCCCGCCAGGACGTCGAGAGCCGGGCCGAGGACGAAGGCGGGAGTGTGCTCCCAGCCGTCCATCAACTCCAGCAACTGCCGGCTGACCTCTCCCCGGCTTCCCCAGCCGCGCGGGCGCTGCGATGCGGCGAGGCACAGCCGGTTGAGGTGGTCGGCGGCCTCCGCACCCAGTTTCAGCGCCTGGGCCACCGCCGCGACGACCTGCGGGGACGGGCTGTTCTCCCGTCCCTGCTCCAACCTGATGTAGTAGTCGGAACTGACCCCGGCCAGCAGCGCGACTTCCTCCCTGCGCAGCCCCGGAACCCTGCGCCGCCCATGCTCGGGCAGCCCGACGTCGTGCGGCTTCAGCGCCTCCCGGCGGGCTCTGAGGAAATCGCCCAGGGGTGTCCCACTGCTCATGGCAGCCAGACTAGACCGACTCCGGCCGACCGCAGGCGCCCGCCGTGCGGTCGGCGGTGGCCGCTCGGGACCCACCGGAGCGAGTGCCCGCCCTGACCGGCGGGATCTCCCCGACGCGGCCGCCTCGCCCCGGGACGGCCGGCCCTTCGGGCGGGAGGGCGCCGCACTCCGCGCGGCCGGCGCGGGCCGTGCGGGTGCGGAAGCGTCGCGGTGGGACTCCGTCCGGCCCGGCGCGCCCCCGGGGCGTGGGGTCCTCCGGTCCTGGGTGTGACGCACCCACCGTCGGCTGATCCCTCCGAGGCGCTTCCGTCCCAACCTCGGTGGCATGGACGACGGCACGCACTCCGACACGGCCGAAGAGCTGGGTCGGTTCCTCCGCGCCCACCGGGAGCGCCTCAGCCCCGCGGACGCGGGGCTGCCCGGCACCGGGCGCCGGAGGGTGCCCGGCCTGCGGCGCGACGAGGTCGCCGCCCTGGCAGGTGTCAGTTCGAGTTACTACGTGCGGCTCGAACAGGGCCGCGCATCCCGCCCCTCGCACCGGGTGCTGGGCGCCGTGGCCCGCGCGCTCCGGCTCGGGGAGGAGGACGTCCGCCGGCTCCACCGCCTGGCCCGGCCCGCCACCCGCCGAACGGAGCCCCCCGCCCGCGTCGAACGTGTCGCTCCCCACCTGCGGCACCTGATCGAGGGCTGGACCGGGACGCCGGCCCTCGTCGTCGGGCGCGTCCAGGACGTTCTGGCGGCCAACGCCCTGGCCGACGCCCTCCACTCCGACTTCGCGGAGCGCGACAACATCCTGCGCATGCTCTTCCTGGACCCGGCGGCCGAGGCCTTCCACCGCGACGCCGAACGGGCCAGGCGCCGCGCCGTGGCCGATCTGCAGCGGATCGCCGCGGACACACCCGACGACCCCCGCGTCCTGCGGATCGTCGGCGAACTGTCCGTGCGCAGCGGGGAGTTCCGCGCGCTGTGGGCCCGTGAGCGCGCCCGGGTCCCCCCGTGCGAGGTGAAGCGGGTACGTCACTCCGCGGTGGGGGACATCGAGTTGCGGTACGAGGCGCTCGGCGTCCGCAGCGCCCCGGGACAGCAGCTCATCGTCCTCCAGGCCGAACCGGACTCTCCTTCGGCGGACGCTCTCGCCCTGCTGGGGTCCATCGCCGCACCCGGGGTCCCCCGCCGGCAGGATCCCGCTCCGGGCGGCTGAGGCGGCCTGGGGTCCGGGGAACGGGCCGGGCCCGCGCGGGCCGGTCCGTGCCGCCTGCGCGCACGGGGCCGGGAGCCGCCGGCAGTCCCCGGCGGGCCACCGCCGGGCGGTGTTACTCCCGGGCGCTCTCTTCGACGGCTTCCAGGATTCTCCCGAGAACCTCACCGAGGAATTCCGCCTCGCCGGGCTCGAGCGGATCGAAGAAAAGCCGCCGCACCGTCTCGGCATGTCCGGGTGCGGCCGCCTCGATGACACGCCTGCCGTGCTCCGTCAGGCGCACCATCGAGCCGCGGGCGTCGTCGGCGCAGGGTTCCCGCGTGACGAGGCCGCGCTTCTCCATGCGGCTGATCTGGTGGGACAGGCGGCTGCGCTCCCAGCCGACCTCGGCCCCGAGGTCCCTGGCCCTCAGCACGCCGCCGGCGGACTCGGACAGCGGCGCGAGGAGGGCGTAGTCCGCCGCCGAGAGACCGGAGTCCCGTTGCAGCTGCCGGTCCTGGGCGCGCTGCAGCTCACGGCGTAGCAGCCGGTACTTCGCCCAGACCTCGGCCTCGCCCGGAGCGAGCCATCGCGGTTCCGCCATGCCCCTACGCTACCAGATTGTTGACATATCACCAGACTTCGGCGCCGCCGGTTCCTCCCGGGTGCGGGACTCCCAGGAAGAGCGCAGCCTTCATGCGGCTGCGGAGGGCGGGAAAACTCGCATTCGCAGACGGGGGTCCCGCAACGGCAAAACGACGAGAAAGGCTTTTCCATGGGTACGTGGTTCATCACCGGCGCCTCCCGGGGACTCGGCGCGGAAATCGCCCGCGCCGCCCTTGCGGCCGGAAACAACGTGGTGTCAGCACCCGGCCGCCGTCGCCCCGGCCCGCGCCGGTGCGCGTCGCACCGAGCGAGACCAGGCGGTCGACCTCCGCCTCCCCGGCGGCGCCGGCGGGGAGCGCCAGTTCGAGGTACAGCCTGTTCGTGCCCGTCTTCGGCGCCACCGGAGGGCCACCCCAGGTGATCTTCGTGCCGCCGTCCGGCGATTGGATCGCGGTCTCCTGGTCCTGGTCCCAGACCAGCGGCCACCGCAGCGCCCTGCTCCAGAAGCAACCGGCCTCCCGCGTACCGTCGCAGGCCAGCGCTCCGATGGTGCCGGTGCCGGCGAGGAACCTGTTGCCCGCCTCGATGACGCAGAACTCGTTGCCGTCCGGATCGGCGAGCACCACATGCCCGTCTTCCGGGAGCTGGCCCACGTCGAGGTGCTTCCCGCCCAGTTCCAGCGCCCTGGCCACCGTCTGCCGCTGGTCCTCCGGGCAGGTGCTCGTCAGGTCGAAGTGCGCCCGGTTCCGGCCGGTCCTCGGCTCCCGGCCCGGCAGGAAACGGATGCGGAACCCGGCGGCGTCAGGGGGCAGGATCGCGACGTCGTCGTCCGGGCCGTCGACCGACCCCCAGCCCAGGACCCCGGACCAGAACCGCGCCAGGTCCGGCGGCCGGGGCGTGGTGAAGCAGATCGCGAACAGTCGACTGGTCATGCCCCGTGCGTCTCCGATCCGTCGAACGGGCGGTACGGCGCCTCGCCCTTCCCACGGGCGCAGCCCGGGGGCGGCCGTGCGGCACCCGCACCCGGGTTTCCGGGCCCGGGCGCCGGGCTCCCCCGCAGGACGACCGCGGGGAGCGGCACCGTCGTGTGCGGCACCGGCCGAGCCGTTGAGCGTTGACGTGCCGGACGAGCGCTCAATAGGTTCTGAGGATGCCCCATCCGTACCGCTTCGGTCCTGGCTTCATCCACCGCTGGGAGACCCGGCTCAAGAAGACCATCTGGATCGGGGTCGGCGTGGGGGCGGCCTTGGTGCTCGCCGCCCTGGGTCTGGGCGGGGTGTTCGACGGCCGCGTCGCCGACGAGGATCCGCTGTGGCCGGTGGTGTGGGGCGTTCTCTGGACCGGGGTGGCGGTGGCGGGCCTCGCCGTCCTCGTCCCGCTGCTGATCGCGTGCCTGCTGGGGGGAATGGCGGTCCACCGCCACGGCTGGGTGCCCGGGTTGCTGACCTACGCCGGAATCCTCGGCACCGCCGTCGGCTGCGTCCTGGGAGGGTGGCTCGTCTACGCCGGCGTCGGAACGCTGGTGGCGGGCGTGCTGAGCTTCTTCCTCATCGGTCGCCTGGCCAAGGTGCCGATGGCCATCGGACCGTTCCGTGCGGGCCCCGGCTGACGATCGGGCACGCGGCCGGCGGTGAGGTGCCGGCTCCCGGCCGCTGGCCACGGTCGCGTGGTGGGCACGTGACCCGGCCCCGGGGTCGCCGGAGCGGCCGGGGCAGCCGCCCTCAGGCCGCCGGCTCCGCTTCGGAGCCCCGGTGGAAGGACCGGTGGGCGAGCCACGCCGTCCAGGGCACCACGACCACCAGCGTCCCGGCCGTGAGCCAGGCCGTGAGGACCAGCGCGTCCTGGAAACCGGGCCGGAGGAAGAAGGCCGCCGCTCCGCCGATGCCCGGGACCATCGCGGCGAGGTAGGCGACCACGAACGGCCCGAACTGCTGCGTCGCCACCGGCCTGCCCCTCCTGTTCCGACGGCTCAGCCAGTGGGCCGACCAGAAGAAGACCACGGCGAACGGGAGCGCGAGCGCCGCGATGCCGACGGGGGCCTTGTGCTCGCTCTCCGGCATGGCCTCGGTGCCCTCCCGGTACGGGCCCAGGGCCACCTCCCGCACCTCGCCCCGCCAGGTGATCGTGGTCACGGTGACGCCGACGCGCAGCCGGTTCCGGACGGATCCGTCCCCGGCCAGCCGCACCCGGTGCTCCGAGCCGTCGGCATGGGCGAGGTCGTAGTAGTCGACGTAGGTCTTCTTCGCGACGGTCTCCTTGCCGGCGACCGTCGCCTCGCGCTCCCACCGGCACTCCCCGGCGGGACCGTTCGCCGGGCACGGGGGCGCCGCCCGGTAGGCACGTTCCCTGCCCACCGCGACGGGCGTCCAGACGGCGAGGCACAGGAGCACGGCGAGCCCGCACACACTGCCGATCGTCCGGAGCACCCACGGGGGCGTCAGGTCCTGTTGGTACCGGGTCTCCGCTCTTCCGACTCCCCGCTCGGGCACGGTTCCACTCCCCAATTCTCGCGCGCCGCGGCACTTCGGCACTTCGCCGCCGTTGGGTCCCGGGCAGAATTGTGCCCCAGCCGGCCGGACACCGGCCGGTCCCGAGGGCCGGGCCGCCGCTCCGGCCGACCGGAGCGCGTGGCGGAGGGCGCGGCAGCGCGACGGGCCGCTGCGGGGCCGGCGGGGAGCGTGCGGGCCGGTGCCGGGGGCGCGGCGGACGTCAGCTCACCCGCCGGGTACGGTGCCGTGCCGCACGCAGGCGCACCTCCGCCGGAAGCACTTCGAGGCCCGCCGAGGCGCGGGCGTTCTCCAGGGGGCCGTCCCGCAGGTCCGCCAGGGTCCGGGCGGGGTCCGCGTGGGGGGCCAGCACCAGGTCGATCCGGGCCCGCGGCCCGGTACGGCGGTGTCCCAGCCTCGTCCGGCAGCGCTCCACGCCCGGCAGGTCCTCGGCTTCCGTGTCCATCGCGTTCTCCAGGGCCGGTGCCCGGAGGAGGGCGCCGTAGCCGTCGCCGCTGCCGACCAGGACCTTGTCCAGGGGGCGTCGCCGGAGCTGGGCCTGGAGCCACCACAGGGCGAGCAGGAGGACGACGGCCGGCACGCCGATCGCCACCGGCCGGCGCCACCAGCCGGCATCGCCCCACCAGGCCGGGGTGCCCCGGGCGAGCAGCACCTCGTCCGGCCTGTTCCACGGCCACTGCGCCGGCAGCCCGATGCCCCCGTTCCGGTGGAGGTCGAGGCCGCCTGCCAGCACTGACAGCCCTGCTCCCAGCAGTACCAGCCCGGTCAGGCCCAGCAGGGTCCGGTTCACCGCTGTGAGCATCCGGCCCACCTCGCCTCTCTCCTACTGTTTCTTCGGACGCCGCACACGGGCCGCCACTCTCGTTCGCCGGGCGAGTCCGAGTCGCCCGACCGCGTCGTGCAGGGCGCGGTCCACATCGCCCCGTACCTCGTCGAGGGGCCTGAAGTGCGCCCGTGCCTTCGCCTTCACCCTGCGCCGCCCCACGCGCACCCGGACCGACTCCACCCCGGGTACCTCCTGCAACCGGTCGCGCACGATCAGCCTGGCGGCGGACCGTTTCAGTCCGGCGCGCATCCGGACCCCGCCGGAGACGTCGCAGCGCATGGGCAGCAGCCGGCGAAGCCCCGGGGTCACTGCCAGGAGGAGCAGCCACAGGCCCAGCAGACCGGTGAGCGCCGCCCCGACGACCACCCGCGAGTCCTCCAGGGGGCGGGTGGCCAGTTCGTCGGTGGTTCCGCGCCACCACCGGGAGGGGGGCCGGCCGGCACTCGCGGCGACCGCCTCGTACAGCAGCGCGATGGCGATGACGGTCGCGATCAGCGCCACCACCGCTGCGGGCGTTCGCCGGGTGGACCAGAAGCGCCGGGTGCTCCCGCTTCCACCGCCGCCCGGATCCCGTCCGGAGGGGTCGGCAGCGGGCTGCTCCGCGGCGGCGGGACGCGCGCCGGGGGCTTCCCGGGGGGCCGGCTGCTGCCGGGTCTCGTGGTTCACCGTGTTCTCCCCCGCCGGGTGCCGAACGGGCTCGAGCGCACCGTGTGCAGTCGCGTCACCTCGACGGTGACCTGCCGGACCTCCAAAGCGGCCAGTTCCCGCAGGCGCGCGGACACCCGGGCGCGCACCGCGTCGCACTGCGCGCCGATGTCGCAGGGGTAGGGGAGCTCGACGGCGACCCACACCCGGCCGTCGCCGCTCCCCCCGCCCCGGTCCGACGGGTGGCGGGCAGCGATCATGGCCCGTGGTACGGCGGCCCGTCGGCCGTGCGGCTCACCGGGCGCGTCGGGAACGGCGCCCAGCGCTTCCCGGGCGGCCCGGATTGCGATCTTGGTCAGGACCCGGTCGGCGATTCTCGTCGCCCCCCGGTCGGCTGCCGGCACCCAGGATGTCTCAGCCGTGCGGAACTCCTGTGCCACCGGTTACCGCCGTCCGCGCTCACTGGTGCGGAAGAGTTCTCCCGGATCCAGGCCACCGTCGAGGACACGGCCCGCGACGAAACCGACCGCGCCCAGCGCGGCCACCAGAAGGAAGGCTCCGAATCCGCCGAAGTACCCGGCGAAGCCCAGTGCCATGCCGGCGATCAGGCCGACTGCGGCCATACTCATCGTGCGTTACCTCGCGCTCGTGCTCCGCCGGACCGATGCGGCCCGTGCCGTCCTACTGCAGTCGCGGCCTCTCCGGCTGCTGCTCCTCCTCGTCCTCCTCCTCGCCGGGGAGATTGACGTCGCCGACCGCGACGTTGACCTCGACGACCTCCAGTCCGGTCATTCGCTCGATCGCCTCGATCACGTTCTCCCGCACATCGCTGGCCACATCGGCGATCGCCACCCCGTACTCGACCACGATGTCCAGGTTGACCGCCGCCTGGACCTCTCCGACCTCGACCTTCACCCCCTGGGTCGCGGGCCGGCCGCCGCCGGGAACGCGCTCGCGCACCGCGCCGACGGTACGGGCCATGCCGGAGCCCATCGCGTGGACGCCCTCGACGTCGCGGGCCGCCATCCCGGCGATCTTCCCCACCACACCGTCGGCGATGGTGGTCCTCCCGCGGGCGCGCGGGTCGGTCGCGCCGCGCCCCTCACCGAGTTGCCTGCCGCCGGGGGACGCACCTCCGGCGGCGGAAGAGCCGGAGCGGCTCTGCTGGGTGGTCTCCGTCATCGTCGTCACTCCTCACCCGCACGAAGGTAAGATTTGCCCTCTTTGCGAATCTTAGTGACCTTTGCCACTTTCTTCTTGACGAGAGTGACACCCTGTGGAGGAGGCGTACGGCCCCCGTGCGGCCCCGCGCGGAAGGCCGGGCGTGCAGGGGGGCACCGCACCCCCCGGTGGATCCGGGGCGTTCCGATCACCGGGAGAGGGGCAGGCACCCATGGGCACGGACCCGCTGGCTCAGTCCGTACGCCGTCATCTGGCCCCGGGCCGCCTGCTCCCTCTGGGTGGGGCGGCGGACGGCGCCTGGCTCGCGGAGCGAGCCGCGGCCGGTGTGCTGCGGCACGCCTTGGACGGGATGCCGGGAGTACGGCCGGGAGCCCTCCGCATCGCGCTGTCCGACCCCGGCACGGCCGGGAGGCCGGCCGTGCCGGCCCCTCCCAGCGCGTTGCCTCCCGGGCCGGTCCGGATCGAGGCGGAGTTCGACGCCGCGGTCGACCGGCCGCTGCCGGTGACCGCCGAGCGCGTGCGGGCCGCCCTGGCCGAGGCCGCCGACGACCGTCTGGGGCTGGTGGTGGCGGCGGTCGACCTGCGGATCAGCGGGCTGCTGGAGGAGCCGGAGGACGTACGGTCGCGGCAGAGCACGTCCGAGGCGGAGCCCGGGGCCACGGCCCCGGCCGGAAGCGGCCCCGCAGACGGCGGAGACGGCGCGGGCGCAGCAGCCGCCGGAGGCGCGGACGGCGCGGTGCGCACCGCGGCCCTGGGCGTCCCGGGCGTGGCCCGCCTCACGCCCGCGCCGTACGGCAGGGACCGGCCGGTGTGGATCAAGGACACCTTCCCCGACGGGCGGGGCGACACCCCGCCCGGCCGCCACGTCGAGATCCACCTCGCCGTCTTCGCGGACCACCGCGTGCTCGACGTCGTGCGCCGGGTCCGCTCGGCGGCGGCCCGGGCCGCGGCGGGCGGCGCCCCCGGCCAGGTCACGGTCGCGGTCGTGGTGCCGCAGGTCGCGGACACGGCGAGGACGTGAGGCCCGCGGCCCCGCCCACGGGGCATGCGCCGCGGGGTGCCGTGCGTCCTCACCCCCCGGCGCACCGCGTGGCGGGGCGCACGCGGCGCCGGCGCGGCACGGCCCCGCCGCTCCGGCCGCCGCACCGCCCCCGCCACCGGCGCTGCCGGCGGGCCGGGACTACGGCTTGCGGGCCACGAGCGCGTAGCCGTTGATCTTGGAGTCGTCCATGAGGTCGTCGGTCTCCGGGCGCCAGCGGTGTATCGGCACCATGCCCGGGTCCACGAGTTCCAGTCCCTCGACCATGTCCAGGATCTCCTCGCCGCTGCGGATTGCGCACTGGGCCCGGCCCTGGTTGTAGATCTCCTGGAAGCGGGCCATCAACTCGGGCGCGTAGTCGGTGGTGGCGTGGCTGATGACCACGTAGCTGCCCGGCACCACGGCGTCGGCCAGGCGGCGGACGATGCCCTTGGGGTCCTGGTCGTCACCGACCAGGTGCAGCAGCGCGCACAGGTAGACGGCGACCGGCCGGTCCAGGTCCAGGGTGTCGGCCAGCTCCCGGGAGCCCAGGATGCTGTCGGGGTCGGTGGCGTCCGCGTCGAGGTAGGAGGTGCGGCCCTGGGGGGTGCCGGTCAGCAGTGCGGCGGCGTGAGCGAGGACCACCGGGTCGTTGTCGGTGTAGAGCACCCGGGCTGCCGGGTCGATGTCCTGCACGGTGGTGTGCAGGTGGGGGGAGGCCGGGCTGGGGATTCCGGTGCCGATGTCGAGGAACTGGCTGATGCCGGCCTCGGCGGCGAGCCATCGGGCGGAGCGGTGGATGAATCCGCGGTTGGCCTGCGTCCCCTGACGCACCTCGGGCCATAACTTCAGGATCCGCCCGGCGATCTCCTCGTCGGAGGCGTAGTTGTCCTTGCCGCCTGCGAACGCGTCGTACAGGCGCGCGCTGGACGTGCCGGGGGTGGTCGCCTGCCGGGGGTGTCCGCCCATGGCGCTGCCCGTCTCGTGCATCAGTGCTCCACTGTGTCGGAACCCCCGTGCTCGGGGGAGGGTTACGGCGCGGTGCGGCAGTGTAGTCAGCGGGGTCGGTCCCCCGGTAGCCGGTGCGAGGCGGGGATCGCGCCGTCGCCGGCGCCCTGCGGCCGGCCGGCGACCGCACCGCCGCGGCGATCGCCGAGGATCCCTCCGCCCGTCTCATCCGTCCGGGCACGGCCGTCCCGGATCCCGCCGCCGCGACGGCCCCCCACCACACCGTCCGCACCCACCTCGCCCGCTGCCCCGCCCTCCCCACGCAGTGGGCCTCCCCATCCGCCGCGGTCCGCGCCGAGGCGCGCCGGTGAGGCACCCGGGGCGGCCGGGGATCCGAACGGGCGGCCGCACGCCGTGCACTCGGACGCCGGCCCCGCCCGGGACGGGCCGGGGCGCGGTGTCGGGCGTGCCGCATGGACGGCCTGCCCGCTACGTCCACAGCTCCAGGTCGATGTGCGGGGACAGCGCGCGGAGGAAGTCGGCGGCGTCGAAGATCTCGCCGGCGGAGGCGACTCCGGTCGCCCTGGTCCGTCCGGCGAGGATGCGGTCGATCGCCTCCACCGCGAGCGGCGCCGTGACGGCGTAGATGTCCCGGCCTGTGGCGACGGCGCGCCGTTCACTGCCGCCGGAGCGCACGACGGCGTCGACGAGGAAGGTCTGCGCGGACCGCCCGCGCTCGTCGGCCGCGGTCGGCGCCGGGGTGTCGGGAGCCGACAGGTCCCTGGCCGCCTCGACCGCCATGTAGGTGCACACCTCCGGAATGGCCAGGTGGCTGGGAACCGTGACGACGTCGGCCATCGTGAACCCTCCGACGACGGCCCGGGGGCCCATCGGGTCGGGGAAGGGCCACTCCAGGACCGGCGGGTCGTCCTGGTGGTACTCCAGCCGCCCGTTCGTGTAGCGGACCCCCCGCCCGCCCCGCCGCTGCCGGGAGACCGCACCCGCGGCGCGCGTCCCGGCGGTGGGGTGCCAGCTGCTCAGCCCGTAGGCGACGTGCGCCTCGTCGGCCTCCTTCCAGTCGCCCATCGCGGCGGTGATCAGCAGGTCGCCGAGGCCGCCGTAGAAGGCCATCGCGGGGACGACGGCCGTTTCCGCGGCGCGGGCACGGTCCCCGAAGTGGGTGAACGTGTCGATGTTGGCCTCGATCTCGGCCGCCACGTCCACGTACGGGATCCCGGCACGGAGTGCCGCCTCGATCACGGGGGCGGCCGTCACGGCGAAGGGCCCGGCGCAGTTGACCACGGCTGCCGCACCGGCCAGCGCACGGTCGAGCGAGGCCGGGTCGTCCACCGACGCCGGGCGGACGTCCGGTTCGGATCCGTACGCCGCCGCCAGTTCCTCCAGCTTGCCGGCGTCACGGCCGGAGAGCACGGGGGTGAACCCGCGTTCCCTCAGCTGCGCCACCACGAAGCGCCCGGTGTGCCCGTACGCGCCGTACACCGCGACCACGGTTCCCGCCGTCATGGATGCCTCCCCTGCTCGAATGATCCGCTCGGATTCACCGCGATCATCCTGACGGCGGCGGGCATCCCTCCGCGAGTGTCTGGAACGCCATGGGCCGTACAATTCCGGACGTGGATGTTGTCGCGCTGGCCGTCACCGACGGAATGCTTCACTTCGAACTGGCCCTGGCCTACGAGGTCTTCGGCGCCGCCCCGGCCGGCGTGGCCGGTCCCTGGTACGACGTCGCCGTCTGCGGGCCGGGCCCCGTGCGGGCCGGCCGGTTCCTGCTGGAGCCCGACCACGGCCTCGACCGGCTTCCGCGCGCCGGCACCGTGATCGTCCCCGGCTGGGCCGACGTCGACGAGGAACCGCCCCCCGACCTGGTCGACGCGGTGCGCGCGGCCCACGATGCGGGGGCGCGCGTGGTCTCACTGTGCACGGGCGCCTTCGTGCTGGCCGCCGCCGGCCTGCTGGACGGGCGCCACGCGACCACGCACTGGGCGCACGCCGATGTCCTGGCCGCCCGCCACCCCCGGGTGCGGGTGGACCCGGACGTCCTCTACGTGGACGACGGCAGCGTGCTCACCTCCGCCGGCAAGGCCGCCGCCATGGACCTGTGCCTGCACATCGTCCGCCTCGACCGGGGCTCGGCGGTCGCCAACGCGGTCGCCCGCCGCCTGGTCGTGCCACCGCACCGGGACGGCGGCCAGGCCCAGTTCGTCACCACCCCGGTGCCCGCCCCGTACAACCACCCCCTCGCCGACCTGCTCTCCTGGGCGCTCGAACGGCTCGACCGCCCGCTGACCGTGGAGGACCTGGCCCGCCGGGCACGGATGAGCTCGCGCAACCTGGGCCGCCACTTCAGGGCCGCGACCGGCACCACTCCGCTGCAGTGGCTGCTGACCCAGCGGATCCGCCGCGCCCAGGAGCTGCTGGAGACCACCGACGACAGCATCGACACCATCGCGGCGGCCACCGGCATGGGCACCGCCACGACGCTGCGCCGGCATTTCAACCGCACGGTCGGCGTGCCTCCGGACACCTACCGCCGCACCTTCCGTTCGAGGACCCGCTCCGGCCCGAGCGGCGGCGAGCAGCACGACGACCGTCCCCGAGCCGGTCTGGCGGAGCACCACGGCCAGTGGCGCCGCACCCCGTGGGACCCGTGACCGTCCGCGGCGTCCTCGACCGCGACCGCACCCGGCCCTGCCGCGGGCCCCGGTCACTCGTCGTGCACATGCCGCGGAAACCGAGCCGGAGCCGCTCCCCGCGGACCTCCGCGAGCCCGCCGGTCACCGGTCGCAGCCGCAGCCGGTGAACGGACGCAGCCGGGAGTGAACGAGACCCGGTGTGCGGCGAGCGGTGATCGCAGGCGGTGATGGCGGGTAGCCGAGACAGTGGACATGGGTGTGCCTGCCGGGGCGCGCCCGGCTCTTGGCGGGAGATGACGTGGCTTCGTCTGGACCGGACAGGGATGCGGGCGGGTGGCGGATGCTGTCGGGCCTGCTGGCGGACAGCCATCTGACACCGCTGGAGTTGCTGCCCGCCAGGGTGGGCATGAACGCCGCGAAGGCCGGTTTTCCGCAGGTGCTGATCTATCTCGGGGACCTGCAGCGGCAGGTGCTGCAGATGCTGACCGGAGAAGGCGTGCGCGCCGAGGGCCACCAGACGCAGCTGCCCATCCAGGGCACCGTGGCCGGGCGAGCCTTCCAGTACGGGCGGATCCTGCCGGCCGGACCCGCGCAGGAAGGGGGCCGTGACTGGTGGGTGCCGCTGCTGGACGGCACCGAGCGCATGGGCGTGCTGCGGGTCACGGCGGCCCACGACGACGACCGCGCGCGGGAGGGCATGGAACGGCTGGCCTCGCTGCTCGCGCTCATCCTCCACAGCAGGCGGGAGAGCAGCGATCTCCTGGCCCGGATCGAGCGGGTCAAGCCGTTGAACGTCGCGGCGGAGATGCAGTGGAAGCTGATGCCGCCGCGGGTCTACGCCGACGGGCGGGTGGTGATCGCGGCGGCGATGGAGCCGGCCTACCAGATCAGCGGGGACGCCTTCGACTACGCCACCGACGGCCCTCTGGTCCATCTGTCCGTCTTCGATGCGATGGGACACGACACCGCCGCCGGCCTGTCCGCCAACCTGGCCGTCGCCGCCTGCCGCAACACCCGCCGGCAGGGGGGCGACCTCGTCGCCTGCGGTGAGGCGGTGGAGGCGGAGCTGATCGAGCAGTACGGCCGGCGGCGCTACGTCACCGGCATCCTGGCCACCCTGGACACCCGGGACGGGACGCTGTCCTGGGTCAACCGCGGCCACCACCCGCCGTTGATCATCCGGGACGGCCGGTGGGCCACGCACCCGCAGTGCCCGCCCGCCCATCCGATGGGCACCGATCTGGGCCTGGACAGCCGGGTGTGCCGCGAGCAGTTGCAGCCCGGCGACCGCATCGTGCTCTACACCGACGGCATCGTCGAAGCCGGCGGCGTGGGAGACGCCCAGTTCGGTCTCGAACGCTTCACCGATCTGCTCATCCGCCACCACGCCGACGGCCTGTCCGTCCCCGAGACCCTGCGCCGTGTGGTCCACGCGGTGCTGGAGTACCACGACGATCAGTTGCGGGACGACACCACCGTGCTGTTCTGCCAGTGGCTCGGCCCCCGCCCCGATCCCACCGAGGAGGCGGCCGACCTAAGCGGGGTGCCCGAAGCCGGCCGTCCCGCAGCAGCCGCCCCGGACAGGAGCGCCCCATGACCGGCAGCGGTCTGCGCCTGACCCTCGTCGAAACCCGTGGCCCGCTCGCCGTCGCAGCCGTCGGCGGAGAGATGGACCTGCACACCGCCCCCGACCTCCGCCGGCAGGCCACCGCTCTGATCGGTGACCACCCGCACCTGATCCTGGACCTGTCCGGTGTCACCTTCTGCGACTCCTCCGGACTCAACGCGCTCCTGCGCCTGCGCCGCCACGCCGGCGAGAACGGCGGTCGCCTCCCCCTGGCCGCCCCCACCGACCGGATCACGCGCATGCTGCGCCTCACCGGCGCCGACACCGTCCTCCCCCTCCACGCCGACGTCGCCGAAGCCCGAGCGGCCCGGCCCTCCGACGTCCGCTGACTCCGCGGGACCGGCGGACCGAGGCGCAGAAGCTCCCGCCCGGCCCCCGAAGCGGCCCCTGCGGGCGGCCCGCCGTGGGCCGGAACTCCGCATGACCCGGCAGGTCATCGACCCCGGCGCACCCGGGTGCCACGATCGCCTGTGTACGGAACCCGACCGGCCGGAAGGACGCCATGCCCGCCTACGCCATAGCCCACCTGCAGGACGCCGCCCCGCACCCGGAGGTCGCCGAGTACGTCGAGCGCATCCCGTCCACCTTCGAGCCGTACGGCGGCCGCTTCCTCGTGCACGTCGCGCAGCACGAGGTGAAGGAGGGCGACTGGCCCGGGCACGTCGTGGTCATCGGCTTCCCCGGGATCGCCGAGGCGCGCGCCTGGTGGGACTCGCCCGCCTACCAGGAGATCGCGCCGCTGCGTTCACGGCACGTCAGGGGCGACATCATCCTGGTCGAGGGCGTCCCCGAGGGCTACGACCCGGCTGCCACCGCCAGGGCCATGCGGGAGGCCCTGCCCACCGCATAGCCCCGGACCCGGGTCCCGGCCCCCTCCCCGCCGCGGGCCGGAAGCCCGGCCCGGAATCCTGCGCCCAGCCGCCTGCGCCGCGGGCCCCGGCCCGGGACGGCACCGATCCCCGCTCCGGCGCGCGGGGCGCCCCGGCACGGACGGGGGGGAAGCGCTCGGAGGCGGCGGCCGGGGTCGGCAGGGCTTCCGGTGCGGGGGCAGGCCCGACGATGGGCGGAGGGCGGGCCGGGCCGGTCGGTGTTCCACCGGCGGGGACGGGGCACTCGGTGGTGGCCCCGGCAGGTGGGAGGTCCGGCCGGGCCGCGTTCCCGCTCACCGGGGGGACGGCCCGCGGTCGCGCTTCCCCACGCCGTCGTCCGCGGAAGGGACATCACCGTGCGCATCTGCGTGTTCTGCGGCTCGTCGCGCGGCAGCGCCGGCTATCTGGAGGCCGCCCGCCAGGTCGGCCACACCCTGGCGACCCGCGGGTTCGAGATCGTCTACGGCGGGGCCCGGGTCGGGATGATGGGCGCGGTGGCCGACGCCGCGCTGGCCGCCGGCGGGTCGGTGACCGGTGTGATCCCGCGGAATCTCCTCGACTGGGAAGTCGCCCACGACGGGCTGAGCGCCCTGCACGTCGTCCCGGACCTGCACCGGCGCAAGGCCCTGATGGCCGATCTGGCCGACGCCTTCATCGCGCTGCCCGGCGGCGCGGGCACCCTGGAGGAGACGTTCGAGGTGTGGACCTGGGCCCAGCTGGGCCTGCACGCCAAACCGGTGGGGCTGCTCGACACCGGCGGCTACTACACGCCCCTGCTGCACTTCCTGGACCACATGACCGCCGAGGGATTCCTGCGGGCCCCCTACCGGCGGATGCTGATCGCGGAACCGGACCTGGACCGCCTGCTGGAGCGGTGCGCCCGCTACCGGCCCCCCGACTACACCTGGACGGAGACGGACGTCTGAACCGGGACCCCGCCCACGCTCCGGTCGCCGGCGCCGTCCGCGTACCGGCGGTACGAGCCGGGCTCCGGCGCCCTGCTCACGGGCGCGCCCCCCGGCCCGGGGCCGGGGCGGGCGGGTTCGGCCGGGGCCCTGTTCGCCCTGCCCGGCCTGCCGACCGCCGGACGGGCGCGGCAGGCCGGTGGCGCAGCGAGGTCCGTGCGGCGGGGTGACCGGGCCGGGCCTGCGCTTCTGCGGTGGGGGCGGCATCGCCGTGTTCCCGTCCGCCCGGGGGCGCGGCGGCCGGACCGCGGGGGCCCGGGACGGCCGCGGGAGCCGTCCCCGGGCCCGTCGGACCCGGCTGCGGCGGCTGTCAGCCGACTCGGTCGACGGCGTCCATGAAGTCCAGCATCCGGCGGTTGACCTCGTCCGCGTGGTCGATCTGGGGGCCGTGGCCGGTGCCGGAGACGATCTCGGCCCGGGCGCCCGGTATCAGGCGCGGAATGCGCTCGGCCTGCCTCTGCGGGTGCACGAGGAGGCTTCGCTTGCCGAGTACCAGGTAGAGCGGGGTGCGGATGGCGGCCAGTTCGTCCTCGGTCAGCGGCAGCGGGGCGGGACGGCGTATGCGGTAGGCGCGGACGCCCGTCCTGATCATGGTGCGCAGCTCCGGCACGACGAGGACCGGCTGTTCCAGCCAGGCCGCCAGTCGCGGGCGCAGGGCCTTGGGCGCGAAGGTCGCGAAGAGGCTGGCGAAGATCCAGAGGAAGAAGCGCAGGCCCACTTTCTCCAGGCCGCCGGGGTCGAGCAGGGTGACCGAGGCGAGGCGGCCGGGCCTGCGGTGCGCCTGGTTCAGGGCGAGCCATCCGCCGTAGGAGGAGCCGACCAGGTGCACGTGGTCCAGCCCGAGCCCGGCGAGCGTCTCGTCCAGCCACTGTGCGGCGCGCTCGGGTTCGTGCAGGGGCTCGCGCTGGACGCTGCGTCCCGGATCGCCCGGGGTGTCGATGGCGTAGACCGGCCGGGCGGCACTGAGGGCGGGGGTGTTCGGGTACCACATGGCCGAGCAGGAGCCGGCCCCGTGCACCAGGACGACGGGGGTGCGGGACCGGGCGGCCGGATCGGCGGGGCCGTACCGGTAGACGTGCGTGGTGCCGGAGGACGTCTCCACGTCCGTCTCCGCGAGAGCGGGTGCTCCCAGCGCATGGACCGCTTCGCAGGCTGCGAAGTACCGGTCGCGCCAGGCGTCGCTCACGAAGCGGCCGACATCGTTCCGGGTGCGGGCTGGAGTCCGGGACACGGTCACCTCCGGGTGCGGTTCTTTATGGTACGAACGTATCACATGCTTGGTACGGCTGTATCATCAAGGTGGATTGGATCCGACCAGCGGCGACAACGAGCGGAGGGCCGGTCGATGCCCAAGCGCGTGGACCACGCGGAGCGGCGTACCGAGATCGCCGAGGCGCTCCTCCGTGTGGCGGCGCGGCGCGGGCTGCACGCCGTGGGGATGCGCGATGTGGCGGCGGAAGCAGGCGTGTCGCTGCGGCTGGTGCAGTACTACTTCGAGACCAAGGAGAAACTGCTGCTCTACGGGCTGCAGCACCTGGCGGGGAGGTTCGGGGAACGGGTCGGCGCCCGGATCCGGGCCGCCGGCCGCGACCCGGGACCGCGCGCGCTGGTCGAGGCGATGCTGGGGGCCGCGCTGCCGACCGACGAGGAGAGCCGCACCTTCCACCTCGTCTACACCTCGTACGCCGTGCTGTCCGTCACCGACCGGGCGCTCGCCGCCCAGCCCTTCGTCAAGGACCCCGACGCGGCCGAGAGCGCCCTGGCCGGACTGCTGCGGCAGGCGGAGGAGAGCGGTCTCCTCCGGCCCGGCGTGGACCCGCGGATGGAGGCCGTCAGCCTGCTCGCCCTGTCCGCAGGGCTCGGTACCAGCGTCCTCGTCGGCCAGCGCAGCCCGGAGGCGGCCGCCGCGGTCCTGGACCACCACCTGGACCGGATCTTCCGGGACCGCCCCACCGGCGCGCAGCCGCGCCGGTGACCTACCTCGCCCCTCGTGGACGCCGCCGGTGCCTGCCGGCCGGCGCCGCTGCCGCCCGGCTCCCCCGGTCCTGCGGCGCGTCGCCCCTCGGGCCGGCCCCCTACGGCGCTACGGCGTGTATGGGGAGCGCATCGCGAGCCCTGGCGCCACCGGCGGGGTCACGTGGTTCGGCTGCGCGGTCGGGCGCCCGCGGCGAGAAGCACGGCGATCGTCCCGGGGTGGGGCCCGGTCATCGCCCATTCGAGCGGGGAACGGCCCGTGTCGTGGTCTTCGCGGGGACCGGGGTCGGCGCCGTGGGCGAGGAGTGCGCGCACCGTCTCGGTACGGCCCCAGCACGCGGCCGCGCACAGGGGTGCGCCTTCCGCGCCGCGTCCGCTCCCGGTGTCGGGCGAGGCCCCGGCCGCCAGCAGACACAGGACGTTGCCGGTGGCTCCGGCGACCGATGCCGCGTGGAGGGGCGTGGTGCCTTCGGCGTCGCCGGCCTCCGGGCAGGCCCCGGCCCGCAGCAGGGCGTTGATACGGGTGCTGTCGCCGAACGTCGCCGCACCGACGAGCCGTTCGGACAGTTTCCTCCGCCGTCGCCTGTTCACGGTCGCCCGGGCTAGGCGGTCCCGCAGTCGATCACGGTGGTCCGGCCGACGGCGGCCCGGATGTCCACGGGAGGCGACGTCACCGCCTGGGGCCGCCCGCCGTCCGTGACGGCAGGCGGCCCGATTCCCGAACGGTCACGGAGGCAGCGATGAGTTTGCGCGGCCCGGAGAGTCCCACCGGCGTTGCCGACGACACAGGAGGAGCACGTGGCTCAGCTGCTGAGGGTCCAGAACTTCACCGTCTCCCGTGACGGGATCGGTGCCGGTGAGGACCAGAGTCTTGAAAATCCGTTCGGCCGTGCCGTCGACCCGGCGAGGCTGTTCGCCTGGGCCGGTGCCACGGCGAGCTGGCCCATGCGCACCGATCCCGGGGGGAGCCGGGGCCTCGACGACTACTTCACGCGGGACTACGGGCGCAACATCGGTGCCGAGATCATGGGCCGCAACAAGTTCGGGCCCCAGCGCGGGCCCTGGAACGACCACGAGTGGCGCGGCTGGTGGGGCGACGAGCCCCCGTTCCGCACCCCGGTGTTCGTCATGACCCACCACGGGCGTCCTTCGTTCACGCTCTCCGACACCACGTTCCACTTCGTCGGCGGCGACCCGGCCGCGGTCCTGGAGCAGGCGCGGGAGGCGGCGCGGGGCAAGGACGTCCGGCTCGGCGGCGGGGTCACCACCATCCGGGAGTTCCTGGACGCCGACCTCGTCGACACCATGCACGTGGCGGTCTCGCCGGTGGAACTCGGGGCCGGACTACGGCTCTGGGGGTCACCCGATGAGCTGCTCGACCGGTTCCACCTGGAGGTCGTGCCCAGCCCGAGCGGTGTGACACACCACCTGTTCTGGCGGAGGTGACCGGACTTCGGGGCCGGTCCCGGTCGGCTGTTCCGCCTCCCGGGGCTGCCCCGGGGCGGGCCGTCGAGTCACGCCCCGGGCGGTCGGGGCGGTCGGACGGTCGGCGACGGCCGCGCAGGGGGAGCGGCGGGTCCTGTGGGTTCAGGCGCCCACGGTCCCGTCGACACCCTCGCGCAGGAAGTCCGCGTGCCCGTTGTGGCGGCCGTACTCCAGGAGCACGTGCAGCATCACCATCCGCAGCGACACCTCCTCGCCCCACCTCGGCTGGTATCCGGCCTGCTCCAGGGAGGGCGCCTCCCGTTCGATGCGGCGCGAGTTCTCCACCTCGGCCTCCCAGGCTTCGAACGCCTCGCCCCTGGTCGAGGCGTTCGCGTCGTACGCCGCCTGGAAGTCGATCGTGTCGGACCAGACCATGGGCGCGTCGTTGTCCTCGAACACCCGGCGGAACCAGGCACGCTCCACCTCCGCCATGTGCCGCACCAGACCGAGCAGCGAGAGCGTGGACGGCGGCATCGACTGCTGCCGCAACTCCTCGTCGGCGAGCCCTTCGCACTTCATGGCGAGGGTCGCACGGTGGTAGTCGAGGAAAGCCCGCAGCATGTCGCGTTCGCTTCCGAAACCGGGCGGTCCCACACGGCTGTCGCCGGTCACTGTCCGTGCTCCTCATCCCTGTCTGCGTTCGGGGCAGGTGCCTGCTCCCGTCCCCCTGGCCCACCGCCCTCGACCGAGGGCCGTCGAGTGCGGCCCGCCCGGCGACCGGAGATGTCAGCTCCTCAGGCCGTAGAAGCGTATCGGTGAGTTCGGTGTGAACCCGATACGCGGGTACACCGGGGCTCCGGCGGCGGTCGCGTGCAGGGTGGCGCGGGTCAGCCCGGTGGCCCGGGCGCCCTCGTACAGCGCCTTCCGCGTCACCGCCTCGCCGTACCCCCTGCGTCCCCATTCCGGAGCGGTGGCGACCAGCGCGACGAAGAGGCGGCCCTCCGCCTCCACCGTCGCCGCGCAGGTCACCGGAACACCGTCCCGCACGCCCAGGTAGGCGTGCACCCGGTCCTTCCACAGACGGGAGCCGAGGAGCCCGTCCCGGCCGTCCTCCAGGGGGAATCCGTAGGCGCGCGAGTTGATGTCCGCGTAGGCCCGCAGGTGTTCGTCGGTGGTCACCCGCACGAACGTCAGGTCGGGGTGGGCCGGTTCGGGGACGGGGAGCAGGTCCCCGGCCATTCCGGTGCCGGGGAAGGCGTACTCGAGGCCTGCCCGCTCGGCCGCCGCCTCCAGCGCCGTGCGTGCGTCCTCGTCGAGGAGGTCCTCGAAGACCCACAGGAAGCCCGGATGCTTCTTCGAGCGCATGATCTCCGCTGCCCGGCCCAGGCGTTCCCCGGTGGTCCCGGCGTCCGCGCCGGCCTCGGTCAACGTGATGCAGTTCCAGAAGGCGAACCGGCAGTCCGCCCAGCGGACGGCGATGCCTGGGAGGTCCCGCACGTCCGCGTCCGGGTTCCGGTCGAGCACCATGGCCCGCCAGACCACGGCGAGTTGCTCCATCGATTCGATGGAGTCCACCAGTTCCGTCACCGAGACCTCTCAAGCGGTCGAGCGGGCAGGGAGTCGACCGGGCAAGGATATGCCCCCGCCGGTCCCGCCACCACGGCCCTCGTCCCGCATCGGGCGCGGCGCCCGGAAGCCGAAGTCCCCCTCCGGCCGGGGCCGTTCCGAAGGCCGCTCCCCCACCGGCCGGCACCGCCGCGCCGCCCTCGCCGCCGACCGCCTCGCCCGCACCGTCCCCGTCACCGACGCGGCGCACGTCGCGGCCCCGGCCCGCCGCCGCGCCGGCGCACGCGGCCGCTCCTCCGACACGGGACTCCCGCATATGCCAGGTGACGCGCAAACTGCGTTCGCGGGTCAGACGGGTGCCACCCGGCGTTCATCTGCCCTCCCGAGGGTTCCCCTCGGCAACCGCCGACGCCTGGAACACCTCAGGAGCGCCCATGGGTACCGGACACCATCACGACAACCACCCCCACCCCCATCACCACCACGGTGGGGAGGCCGAGCCCACGGCGCTGCCCGCGGCCATGGACCCGTCCGTGCCCGACGAGGAGCTGAGCCCCGAGCAGCTGTCGCGGCGCGGCATCCTGCGCCGGGCCGGTCTGCTCGGCGCGGGCATCGCCGGCGCGAGCGTCCTGCCGGGCGTCGCCACCCCCGCCGCCGCGGCTCCCGCCGCCTCCGGCAGGGGCCGCGGCGGCAGGCTGCTCTGGCTCGCCGGCGACCACCACATCCACACCCAGTACAGCTCGGACGGCATGTACCGGGTGGCCGACCAGGTACGCAACGGCACCCGCCACGGTCTGGACTGGATGGTCATCACCGACCACGGCAACGCCGACCACGTCCGCATCGGCGTGGAGAAGGTCAACCCCGACATCCGGCAGGCCCGCGCCGAGTTCTCCGACGCCCTGGTCTTCCAGGGCCTGGAGTGGAACATCCCCGGAGCCGAGCACGGCACCGTCTTCGTCCATCCCGGGGCGAACGAGGTGTCGGTCCTCAAGCAGTTCGAGGCCGACTACGACGGCAGCGTCAACGGCACCAGCGGCAACAGTCCGCAGAACGAGGCCCTGGCCATCGCCGGTCTGGACTTCCTGGCCCGGCAGGTGAGCCGCAGGAAGGTCAAGGACGCGCTGATGCTCGCCAACCACCCGGCCCGGCGCGGTGTGGACTCCCCGCACGAGATCCGCGGCTGGCGCGACGCCCAGCCCGCCATCGCGATCGGCATGGAGGGCGCTCCCGGCCACCAGGCCGCCGGCATCCCCGCGCCGCACGGCCCCGGCAGCGCCCGCGGCTACTACGGCGGAGCCCCCGGCGCCGGCTCCTGGCCCGGCTACCCGGCGGAGAGCTACCGCACCTGGGGCGGGTTCGACTGGATGACCGCCACCGTCGGCGGCCTGTGGGACAGCCTGCTGGCCGAGGGCAAGCCCTGGTGGATCACCGCCAACTCCGACTCCCACGTCAACTGGGGCGACCTGTCCAAGCGCCCGGCGGACACCGACTTCGGCGCCGACGGCCACCACGGCGACCCGGTGTACTCGGGGGGTCCCAACCTGACCGCCGGCGACTTCTGGCCCGGCCAGTACAGCCGCACCCACGTCGGCGCCCGCGACTTCTCCTACGCCGCGGTGATGGAGGGCCTGCGCGAGGGCCGGGTGTGGGTGGACCACGGCGGCCTGATCTCCGGTCTGGACGCGCGGCTGCGCAGCGGCGGCCGGTCCGTCACCCTGGGCGGCATGCTCCGGGTCAGGCGCGGCGCCCGGGTGGAGCTGGTCGTCGACATCGCCCTGGCCAACGGCGCCAACTGGGCGCAGTTCGTGCCCACCCTGGCCCGGGTGGACGTCATCCGGGGAGCGGTCACCGGCCCGGCCTCCGACCCGGACACCATCAGCGCCCCCCACACGCGGGTCGTCAAGTCCTTCGAGGTGGGCAGGTCCACCGGCAGCGTACGGCTCACCTACGACCTGGGCAGGGTGGACAGCCCGCTGTACGTGCGGCTGCGCGGCACCGACGGCAACCGCAGCCAGCCCGGACTGGGCGGTGCGGACGTGGACCCGCACGGCCCGGCGCTGGACGTGGTGGGCGACGCCGACCCGTGGCTGGACCTGTGGTTCTACTCCAACCCCATGTGGGTGATCCCCTCGTGACCGAGGCCGCCCCGACCGGCGTTCCGGCCGGCACCGTGATCGGCCTGGACGCCGGTCTCGGCGGCCTGCACGAGGCCGACCACCTGCTGCTCGCCCTGGCCGGGCAGCTTCCGGAGGTCGCCTTCGCCTGCACCCACCGGGTACCGGAGGCACCCGGCCGCATCGTGCTCTCGCTGGCGCTGCCGGACGCGGTGGCGGCCGAGACGGCTCTGGACCGCCTCGCCGCGTCCGGTGGCTCCCCCGCCTCGCTGCTGCCCCCGGGCACGCACGCCGTGCTGGGGGACCGCCGGCTGCCCCTTCCCGGCGGCGCGGACGGGCGCCCGGCAGCCACGGAGGGCTGGGGCGCCGCCCGCGCGGCCGCGGCGGAGTGCGCCGCCCGCACCGGGGGGCGAGCGGTGGTCTTCCCCGGCTCGGCCGACCTGCCGGCGGTGCTCGCCGTCGGCGAGGTGCCGGAGCGGAGCGCCATCACGGCGGTCGAGGTGCTCGGCGGCACCCCCGTCGATCCGGCGGCCGCGCTGGACACCCGGAACCATCTGCGTCCGGAGTGGCGGGACGGCGCGCTGCTCCTGAAGCTGGTTCCGGCCCGTGGGGGTTACCTCCCCTTCGACCTGCCCGACCCGCACCCGTGCTGCGCCGCGCACGGATGACGCCGGGCGGGTGACCTCCGGGGGCGCGGTGCCCGGGCACGTCGTGTCCCGGCGCCGCGCCCGCTTCCCGGCACCCGGCTCATCGTGCGGGCCCCGGCCCGTTCCCGGGCCCCGAGGTGCCGCCGCGGCGCCCGGCGGGGCGTCCGCAGCCGCGCCGGGCACGGCCCGCGCCACCGTCGTGCCGACGGACCGGCGGGCCCGCGGCGCTGGGCAACTCCGGCGCCGCGTGGCACGATCGCCCGGGTGAGCAGCAGACCCGCAGCAGCACGGCACCTCCGCGGTCTCGCGAGGCTGCGCCGCGTCCGCGACCGGATCGGCCGGGGGTGTGCGCAGCCGCCGGACACCGAGGCGCTCGCCCGCGGCGTGAACATGTCGGCCGGGCACCTGAGCCGCCAGTTCCGGCTCGCCTGCGGCGAATCCCCGTACGCCTGCCTGATGACGCGCCGCGTCGAGCGGGCGATGGCGCTGCTGCGCCGGGGGGACCTCGGCGTCACCGAGTTCCGCCTCGCGGTCGGCTGCTCGTCACCGGGCATCTTCGGCACCCGCTTCACCGAGCCGGGCGGCATGCCGCCCGGCGCCTACCGGCGCCTGGCGGCGGACGCGACCGCCGGGATGCCGTCGTGCGTGGCGAAGCAGGTGACCGGACCGGTCAGGAATCGAGAAGCGCAGGCCGCGGGAGCGCACCTAGCGTGATCGCCATGGACATCACCCTCCGCTCGGCCGTCCTCCCGCACGGCGCCCCGGACGCCTCCCCGGCCCTCCACCGGGACGTCCTCGGCTTCGAGGCCCACGACGCCGTCGGAAGCGGCGCGATGCGCCGGCCCGCGGCCGGTCCCGCCGGCCGGCCGCGGGAAGTGCGCGACCGCGCCTCCGCGGGCGACCGGACACGGACCGGCGAACCGCGCTGAGCCCTCCGGCGACCGCGGCCACGTCCCGCGCGGGGGCACCGCGCAGCAGGCCGCGCGCGGGGCCGACGGCGAACCGCTCCAGGGCCGACGACACCGAACCCCGCTCCCGCGCCCGGCTCGCCCCGCCGCCGGGCACCGGCCCGCCGCGACCGCGCCGGCGCGGGAGCCCGACGCACTGCCCGACACACTGCCCGAGGCCGCCCGGACCGAGCCGGGCGGCACCGACGGGGCCGCGGAGGCGGCTCCGCCCGACAGATGGAGACACGATGAGCAGGGCCACGAGGACGGACACGCAGCCGTTCGCGCCGCACGTCGCCGACAGCCACGCACTGATCCGCGTGCACGGCGCGCGCGTGAACAACCTCAAGGACGTCAGCGTCGAGATCCCCAAACGCCGGCTGACGGTGTTCACCGGCGTCTCCGGCTCGGGCAAGAGCTCCCTGGTGTTCGGCACGATCGCCGCGGAGTCGCAGCGGCTGATCAACGAGACCTACAGCGCCTTCGTCCAGGGGTTCATGCCGACGCCGGCACGGCCGGAGGTCGACGTGCTCGAAGGGCTGACGACCGCGATCATCGTCGACCAGCAGCGGATGGGCGCCGATCCCCGCTCCACGGTCGGCACCGTCACCGACGCCAACGCGATGCTGCGCATCCTCTTCAGCCGGCTCGGGCAGCCGCACATCGGCCCGCCCAGCGCGTTCGCCTTCAACGTCGCCTCGGTCCGGGCGAGCGGTGCGATCACGGTCGAGCGCGGCGCCGGCAAGCCCGTGAAGGCGACCTACAGCCGCACCGGCGGCATGTGTCCGCGCTGCGAGGGCCGGGGAACGGTCTCCGACATCGACCTCACCCAGCTCTACGACGACTCCAAGTCGATCGCCGAGGGCGCGTTCACCATCCCCGGCTGGAAGTCGGACAGTTGGTGGACCGTGCGGCTCTACGCCGAGTCGGGCTTCCTCGACCCGGACAAGCCGATCCGCGAGTACACCGCGAAGGAGATGCACGACTTCCTCCACCGCGAGCCGACCAAGGTGAAGGTCGAGGGCGTGAACCTCACCTACGAGGGGCTGATCCCCAAGATCCGGAAGTCGTTCCTCTCCAAGGACCGGGAGGCGATGCAGCCGCACATCCGGGCGTTCGTGGACCGGGCGGTGACGTTCACCGCCTGCCCCGAGTGCGGCGGCACCCGGCTCAGCGAGGCGGCCCGGTCGTCGAAGATCGCGGGAATCGGCATCGCCGACGCCTGCGCGATGCAGATCAGCGACCTGGCCGCCTGGGTCCGGGACCTGGACGAACCGTCGGTGGCGCCGCTGCTCGCCGCGCTGCGGCAGACCCTCGACTCGTTCGTCGAGATCGGGCTGGGCTACCTCTCGCTCGACCGGCCGGCGGGCACGCTCTCGGGCGGCGAGGCGCAGCGCACCAAGATGATCCGCCACCTCGGCTCCTCGCTGACCGACGTCACCTACGTCTTCGACGAGCCGACGACCGGACTGCACCCGCACGACATCCAGCGGATGAACGACCTGCTGCTGCGGTTGCGGGACAAGGGCAACACCGTGCTGGTCGTCGAGCACAAGCCGGAGGTGATCGCGATCGCCGACCACGTCGTCGACCTCGGGCCCGGCGCCGGCGCGGCGGGCGGCACCGTCTGCTTCGAGGGCACCGTCGAGGGGTTGCGGGCCGGCGGCACCCTCACCGGCCGCCACCTCGACGACCGGGCCGCCCTCAAGGAGTCGGTGCGGAAGCCCACCGGAGCGCTGGAGATCCGCGGCGCGACGGCGCACAACCTGCGCGACGTCGACGTCGACATCCCGCTCGGGGTGCTGGTCGTCGTCACCGGTGTCGCCGGTTCCGGCAAGAGTTCGCTCGTGCACGGGTCGATCCCCGCCGGTGCGGGTGTGGTCTCGATCGACCAGGGCGCGATCCGCGGCTCACGGCGGAGCAACCCGGCGACGTACACCGGGCTGCTCGACCCGATCCGCAAGGCGTTCGCGAAGGCCAACGGCGTGAGGCCGGCGCTGTTCAGCGCCAACTCCGAGGGCGCCTGTCCCACCTGCAACGGCGTCGGCGTCGTCTACACCGACCTGGCGATGATGGCCGGAGTCGCCGTCACCTGCGAGGAGTGCGAGGGGAAGCGGTTCCAGGCCGCGGTGCTGGAGCACCGCCTCGGCGGCCGCGACATCAGCGAGGTGCTCGCGATGTCGGTGGACGAGGCCCGGGAGTTCTTCGGCGCAGGCGAGGCGCGGACGCCGGCCGCGCACCGCGTCCTCGGCCGGCTCGCCGACGTCGGCCTGGGCTACCTCGGCCTCGGCCAGCCGCTCACCACGCTGTCCGGCGGGGAGCGGCAGAGGCTCAAGCTGGCCACCCACATGGGCGAGAAGGGCGGCGTGTACGTCCTCGACGAGCCGACCACCGGCCTCCACCTCGCCGACGTCGAGCAGTTGCTCGGTCTGCTCGACCGGCTCGTCGACTCCGGCAAGTCGGTCATCGTGGTCGAGCACCACCAGGCGGTCATGGCGCACGCAGACTGGATCATCGACCTCGGCCCCGGTGCCGGGCACGACGGCGGCCGGATCGTCTTCGAGGGCACGCCCGCCGACCTCGTCGCCGCCCGCTCCACCCTCACCGGCGAACACCTGGCGGCCTACGTCGGCGCCTGACGGGAGCCCGCCCCCGGCGGAAAGCGGAGGTCCGCGCGGCCGCCCCCGGCCAGGCGGCCTCCGCTTTCCGCTCCTGCACGCCGTCGGTGAGGAGGAGCAGCCGGTCACCGGGGCACAGGTCGAGTTCCTGGAGGCGGTAGGGGGCGGGTGAGGGGGACGCCGGAGGGCAGGTCGGCCCAGAGGGCGACCTCCTCCACCACCCCGCCGCGCAGGGCGGCGACCACCGAGGTGGCCGGCAGCGCGGAGTCGGTGTCGTGGCCCATGGCGTCGGTGACGGACAGGTGCAGGGTGTCGCGGTCCGGGGCGAAGCCGTAGGTGCCGCCTCCGATGGTGGCGGCGGGCACCAGGGCACCGGCGGCGGTGAACCGGTCCGCTTCGCGGCAGGAGGCCGTCGGCAGCAGGTGGTGCCGGATCCCGGCGGCCGGGCCGACGGGGACGGTGCGCCGGCCCCGCCGGCGGAGGTCGGTGAAGCGCCGGTCGGTGGCGATGGCGTGGGCCGGGGCGTGCGCGGCCTCGCCCACCTGGTCCGGCACCGTCCGGTCGGGGTCCGGCAGGGTCGCCTCCGGCAAGCCGACGGGGTCGCCGCGATCGGTGGTCGGCGCGATCACCCGCTGCCCGCCCTCCCCGCCCGGTTTCCGGCGGGGGTCTCCCGCGCCGGGCCGCGGGTCCGCACCGGAGCCGGAGCACCGGAGTCCCCTCACCGATGGTCCGAGCTTGCCGAGCCTATCGAATTTCGATAGTTTTCCATCGTTCTTCGATGGAGGAGAGGCGATGGGACGGCTGGTGGTGCCTGCGCTGCGCGCCGTGATCGCGGCCCTGCTCGCCGACTCGGTGCCCGCCCGGGCGGTGGCAGAAGCACCCCACCGCCGGCCCGGAGAGCGCCGATGATCCGGGGACGCGGACCGGCGAAGCGCTGCGGCGGTGCCCCGGCCGACGGCCTCTTCGCCCCCCGCCCGGTCCGGTAGCCCCTCGGCGCCGACCGACGACGGACCCCGACAAGGAGCGGACCGTGAACGCAACCGACAACTCCCACCCCCTGGGGGCCGCGGCCAGAGCCGACGTCCTGGTGGTCGGGGCCGGGCTGGCCGGCCTCCACACCGCCACGCTCCTCGCCCGACGGGGCCACGACGTACTCCTGGTCGAGCGGCGGGCCCGTCTCGCCGGCGCGATCCGCACCACGGGGATCTTCGTGCAGAAGACGCTCGACGACTTCCCGCTGCCCCCCGAGCACCTCGGCCCGCCGATCCGGCGGGTGGTGCTCTACCCGCCCGGCCTGCGCCGTCCGGTCAGCCTGGTCAGCGCCCGCGACGAGTACCGGGTGGGCGACATGGGACCCCTGTACGAGACGGCGGCGGCCGCCGCCGTCGACGCCGGCGTGCGGATGGCGCTCGCCACGCGCTACGCCGGCCGGCAGGGCGACACCTGCCGCCTGGTCGGCCGCGGCGGGCCGACGGCGGTCCGGGCGCGTTTCGTCGTGGGCGCCGACGGCGCCCGTTCCAAAGTCGCCCGCGACCTGGCCCTCGACCGCAACCGCCACCTCCTGGTCGGCGCCGAGGAGGTCTTCGAGGTGCCCGGGAGCGACGAGCCGCCCACCTTCCACTGCGTGCTCGACCCCTCGCTCGCCCCCGGCTACCTGGCCTGGGTGGTCAACGACGGGCGGCACGCCCACGTCGGCGTCGCAGGGTATGCCGACCGCTTCCCGGAAGGTCTCCGCCGGGCCCTGGAGCGGTTCGGCGCCTCAGCGCCCGGGCTGGCCGGCGTGGACCGCCCCGAGGCGGTGGAGCGGCGCGGCGGCCCGATCCCCGTCGGCGGCGTACTGCGGCGGATCAGCTGCGCCGACGGGCTCCTCGTGGGGGACGCGGCGGGTGCGGTCTCCCCGCTCACCGCCGGCGGCCTGGATCCGTGCCTGCGGCTGTCGGAGTTCGCGGCCGCGGTCCTCGACGACGCGCTGCGGACCGGGAGACCGGAGGTGTTGGCCGGCTACGACGGAGCCGCCTTGCGCGCCCGCTTCCGGGGACGGCTCGTGCTGCGCAGGGGACTGGCCCACGTGCGGACGCCGGCCTGGGCGGCTGCGGCGTTCACCCTGCTGCGCACGCCGCCGGGCCGGGCGGCGGCCGGCCGGGTCCTGTTCGGCGACAGGTCCTTCCCCGACCCTCCGCGCGGGTGACCCCGGTCGGCCCCCTCGGTGGCACGGGACGATCGACGGCCCGAAGTTCGCAATGGCTCATTTTTTACGGCATCGGGGAGGGCCATAGAGGACAAAAGCGAGCGATTTGGAGCAGCGTCGCTCCATGCCCGACCATGGGCACCGCCCGGTGATCCCGGGCATCAGTTCGAAGAGAGGCGCACCACCCCATGCACGTCACCGGAACCGCCCCGCAGCCGGCTCCGGCCCCGCAGGAGATCCCCGCGGCCACCGTCCCCGCCGAAGACCCCGCCGGCAGCACCGGCGGCACCGGCAGACACGCCCGCCGCTTCGGGCTGCCCGTCGCCACCGCCCTGGTCATGGGCAACATCATCGGCGGCGGCATCTTCCTGCTCCCGGCCTCCGTCGCCCCCTACGGCACGATCAGCCTGGTCGCCTTCGGCGTCCTGACCGTCGGCGCCATCGCCCTCGCCCTGGTCTTCGGCAGGCTCGCCGAGCGCGACCCGCGCACCGGCGGTCCCTACGTCTACGCCCGCGAGGCCTTCGGCGACTTCGCCGGCTTCCTCGCGGCCTGGGCGTACTGGATCACCGCCTGGGTGTCGAACGCGGCGCTCGCCGTCGCCGCCGTCGGCTACCTCGACGTGCTGGTCCCGGTCGGCGACCACCGCTGGACCGCGTGCCTGGCCGCACTCGTCCTGCAGTGGCTGCCCGCGCTCGCCAACTTCGCGGGCACCCGCTACGTGGGCGCCGTCCAGCTCGTCACCACCGTGCTGAAGTTCGCGCCGCTGCTGCTCGTCGCGGTCGGCGGGCTGTTCTTCTTCGACCCGGACAACCTCGGCCCGTTCCAGGCGGGCGACGGCAGCGCGATCGGCGCGGTGTCCGCCTCCGCCGCCATCCTCCTCTTCTCCTACCTGGGAGTGGAGTCCGCCTCCGTCAGCGCGGGCGAGGTCGGGAACGCCCGGCGCAACGTGGGACGCGCCACCGTCATCGGCACCGCCGGCGCGGCGCTCGTCTACCTGCTGGGCACGCTGTCCGTCTTCGGCACGGTCGCGCACGACCGTCTGGTGGGGTCCACCGCGCCCTTCTCGGACGCCGTGAACGCCATGTTCGGCGGCAGTTGGGGCGGCTGGGCCGTCGCGCTCGCCGCGCTCGTGTCGATGACCGGCTGCCTCAACGGGTGGACGCTGCTGAGCGCGCAGACCCCGTACGCCGCGGCGCGGGACGGCCTGTTCCCCGCCGCCTTCGCGCGCAGGCGGCGGGGCGTTCCCACCGTCGGCGTCGGCGTCACCGTCGTCCTCGCCTCACTGCTCACCGTCTACAACTACACGTCGGACTCGGCCAGGGTCTTCGAGGTCCTGGTCCTGGTCACCACGTTCACCGCGACCGTGCCGTACCTGCTGGCCACCGCCGCGCAGATCTTCCACCTCCTTTCGGGGCGGCGCGAGCCGGTCGACCGGGCGCGCCTGGTGCGGGACGCCGTGGTCGCGTCCGTCGCGGCCGCCTTCTCCGTCTGGCTGGTCGCCGGCGCCGGATACGCGGCGGTGTACCAGGGCGTGCTGTTCCTGTTCGCGGGGGTCATCGTCTACGCGGTGATGGCGGCCCGGCGGCAGCGGACGGCCTGATCCGGCCGCGCCGGTGTGCCCGGCGCCCCGGCCGGGGCGCCGGGCACACCGGCGCGGTCACGCGGGGCCTTCCTCCGGGTGCGCGGACGAACCGTCCCCGGCGTCCGCCTCGGCGACCGGCAGCAGACGCGAGCGCAGCCAGCTCACCCCGTCCGTCCCGCCCGTGCCCTTCGCGTCACCGATCAGGCGTTCCACCAGGGTGATGTGGGCTTCCTGCCAGCGCCGCAGCTCCCTGCGGACCTCCTCGAACCCCGCGGTGACGCTCTCGGGGACCGCTCGCCCCCCGGCGCTCCCCCGGCCCGGCTCGCGCGCCGGCGCACCGAGTGGCCCGCCCGCTCCGAACAGGGCGAACACCTTCGCGAACTGCACCGACTCGCCGGCGCTGGCAGTGCCCAGAAACTCGCGGAAGGCAAGGAAGTGGGCGCGCGGCAGGTGGTCCAGCGTCTCGACGTGCTCGCGCAGCATGCGCATCACGGCAGCGGCGCGGCGCAGTCCCGTCTCGGTGTCGGACCATTCGCGCGCGCCCCGCTCGCAGGCGCGGACGGCCGCTCCGAGGTCGACCAGCAGTTGCCGCAGCAGCAGTTCGGCCGACTGGTGCACCACGATGAAGAACGTCTCGGACGCGCCGACGGCCTCCCCCAGTTCCCCGGCGCGCGGGTGCTGCAGCCTCAGAAGTTCGGGAAGGTGCAGGTACTGCTCGTACTGGTTCACCGGCACGGGCCACTCCCTCCATGCGGGCCGCCGGGCGGTGCCCGGCCGGAACGGGAAGTGCCCAGCGTCTCGCACGGCGGCGCCGGCGGGCCGCCAGGCACGCCGGGCGTGCGGGGGACACCGGTCGGCCCGGGCCCGGAGCGCTGCCCGGTACGGGGAGCGGG
Organism: Streptomyces desertarenae; assembly: GCF_042681365.1. NCBI lineage: Bacteria > Bacillati > Actinomycetota > Actinomycetes > Kitasatosporales > Streptomycetaceae > Streptomyces > Streptomyces desertarenae. The sequence goes on from NZ_JBHUFU010000009.1 coordinate 216,475, forward strand.
CGGGGCGGGGCCCGCCGCCCGGTCCATGCTCCGGCCCGCTTGGGGCACGGGTAAAGTGCCGACGCGGTACTTCGGCGGCCGATCGGGCGACAGTGGGGAGCGCATCACGTGGTATTGGTCATGGTCTTCGGGGTCGCCCTGCTCGTGGCCGTGCTGCTGTCCGGGCTGGCCGCCCGGTCCGTGCTCTCCACCTCGCTGCTGTTCCTGGTGGGCGGCGCGCTGGTCAGCGACGGCTTCCTCGGGCTGATCCACATCACCCCGGACAGCGACATCGTGGCGGTCACCGCCGACCTGGCGCTCTTCGCGGTGCTGTTCACCGACGGCATGCACGTCTCCTTCCCGGCCCTGCGCCGGGCCTGGCGCAACCCGGCCCGTGCGCTCGGTCTGGGCATGCCGCTGGCCTTCGCCGGCGTCGCGCTGCTGGCCCACTTCCTGGCCGGCCTGGACTGGACGACGTCCTTCCTGGTCGGTGCGGTCCTGGCCCCCACCGACCCGGTGTTCGCCTCGGCCATCGTGGGCCGCAAGGAGGTGCCGGCGAAACTGCGCCAGCTCCTCAACATCGAAAGCGGCGTCAACGACGGCCTCGCACTGCCCTTCGTCCTGGTCCTCATCGCCGCCGCCGCGCCGGCCGGGCATGCCGAGGACGCCGACCTCGGGGCGATCGCCGTCGAACTGCTCCTCGGCCTGCTGTTCGGCGTGGCCCTCCCGCTGCTGGTGCACTGGCTGGTCCACTTCCGCCTGCTGGGCGCCGAGCCCCGGCTCCAGCCGCTGCTGCCGCTGACCGTCGGCGTGATCCTGTACGCGGCCTGCCATCTCACCCACGCCAATCCCTACCTCGCCGCCTTCTCCGCCGGCGCAGTGATCGCCGCCGTGGCGCCGCAGGCCAAGGAGGCCTTCGAGCCGCTGGGCGAGTCCCTGGCCGAACTGGCGAAGTTCGCGGCGCTGCTGGTCTTCGGCGCGCTGCTGACCCCGCAGCTCTTCGGCGACCTGTCCGCCGGCGGCTACGTGGTGGCGGTGCTGTCCATCGTGCTGATCCGCCCCGCCTCGCTGCTGCTGTCCCTGGTGGGCACCGACTTCGACCGGAAGGAGAAGCTCACGGCGGCCTGGTTCGGCCCCAAGGGCTTCGCCTCGGTGGTCTACGGGCTGCTGGTGCTCCAGGCCGGCATCCCGCAGGGCGAGGAGGCGTTCACCCTGATCGCCGTCACCATCGCCTTCTCGATCATCGCCCACAGCAGCACGGACGTGCCGATCGCACGGGTCTTCGACGTCGAGGAGCTGGCCGGCATCCCGGACGACGGCCGGGGTCCGTGGTCGTCGCCGGGCGGAAGCGGCGCGGACGGCGCCCCGGGGAAGGACGGCCCCGGCGACCGCCGCGGCTGACCGGCTCGGTCCGAGCCGGCCCGCGACGCCCTGCGGGGGCGGGCGGCCGCGGAAGCGCACGGCCCTCGCCCGGCGTCCGGGGGCGGGGGCGGGGACGGGGACGGGTCAGGGTTTGCGGGCGACGCCGGCGTACAGCAGCACGTCGGCGTCGGCGGGCAGCGCGTCCTCGGGTTCCCCGGGACGCCGGCGGTGGGGCGGGACGACGCCGGGTTCGACCGGTTCCGGTCCGGCGAACAGGCGGGCGATCCGGTCGCGGGAGCCGTGGACGGCCGGGAGGCCGGCACGTGACGGCCGCCGGTCCCCAGGGTGGCGCTCTGCGTCCGTCCCGCGGAGATCCGCTCCAGTACGGCCGTGGGCAGCCCGGTCCACTCCCGGCCCGCCCGGCCGGGGAGGGCGGTGACCCGGCTGGAGGTCTGGGCGCTCAGCCGGCGCAGCAGCGGCTCCGGCCCCCGCCCTGCCGGTCCGGCCGGGCCGACAGCTCCAGCAGCCGGTCGCGTTGCCCGACGCTTTCGCGCAGCGCGTCGGTCAGGCGCCGGAGCGGCCGGTTGAGGAGTTCGGGTGCGGTGCACGTCCGGGCCGGCACCAGCAACGGCAGTCCCGCCTCCCGCGCGGCCTCGGCCACGGCCGTCCCGGGTTCGCCGGGAGAGGCGACGGCCACGGCCCCGGCCCGTGCCAGGGCCCGCAGCGCCGACTGCGGGCGGCCGGGCGGACCGTTACCGGCCGGCAGGACGGCCAGCGTGTTCCGGGCGCGGCCCGCCCCGGGGCGCAACCGCCGGTCCGGACCGCCCTCCCCCACCTGCTCGATCACCCGGGCCGCGGTGCGTTCGCCGTACGCCCCCGCCGGCTTGCGGGCCCGGGGGCGCGCCGTGGACGCAAGACCTCGGCCCGGTGCCGCCACGGCGCGGAGCAGGGCGCCGTCTCCGGTGGTGAGCTCCTCCAGGGTCGGCATCCCGTTTCCCCCCGCGCTTCGGTGTGGGTGGTCGGTCCTCCCGACGGAGCCGCGCCGGCAGGCGGTCGGCCGGTCCGCCGGCGGAGCCGGACGCGGGCGTCGGGCGAGGAGGAAGGGCGCACCACCGCGTGTGCGGACGGTGATCCACCGTGACCGGATCCTGCTGTGTGGGTGAGCGGGACGTCAACGAACGAATGTCCCTTCCCTGCGATCGTGCGTGGGGGAGGAATCCTGTTCACGGCGCTTACGGGCCATCTCATGTGGCGTAGCCGGTAGCCTGCGGGCGCGACGGTCGTGGAGCGTCCGGTGCCGGATGAGCTGTGGGAGCTGTTCCAGCGGGTGGTACCGCCTGCTCCGACCCGCCCGCACCGGCGGCGGCCGCCGGCACGGTGACCGGGAGGTGCCGGCCGCGATCATCTTCGTGGCCACCTCCGGCTGTACCTGGCGGCAGCTGCCGTCCGCGTCGTTCGGACCGTCCGAGGCGACCGCGCACCGGCGGTTCGCCGAGTGGAGCCGGGCGCGGGTGTGGGCCAGGCTGCACCGCCTGGTCCTGGACGAGCCCGGTGCCCGGGGCGAGCTGGACCGGACCCGCTGCGCGATCGACTCGGTGACCATGCGGGCGACGAAAAAAGGGGGAGCCGACCGGCCCGAATCGAAGTCGACCGGGGCAGGTACGGCTCGAAGATCCACTTGATCACCGACCGGTCCGGTCTGCCCCTCTCGGTCGGCATCTCCGGCGCCAACACCCACGACGGCCAGGCCCTCCTCCCGCTCGTGCGCGGTATCCCGCCCGTTCGCTCCCGCCGCGGGCGACGCCGCAGGCCCGGCAAGCTCTGCGGAGACAAGGGCTGCGTCCACGCCCACCTGCGGCGACGGCTCCGCCTTCGCGGCATCCGCCGGCATCGCCTGCACCCTCATCCGCTACCGCCGTCTCGCCAAACAAGACGACTTGTAAATGAGGATCAGCCGAGGTACGGCCGAAAGGGACAGCAGGACCCCGGCGGTGTGATTGTCGGGGTCCTCGTCTTGGGTCGAGCAGGAACCACACAGACCGGTTGAGTCGACTTCACGGCTGGGTTCGTCGCTCGGCGGCGTCGAACGCGGGCGCGAGCGGGGCCAGCGCCACGCGGAGCTGGTCGGGCAGCGAGCCGGAGGGCACGACCAATCCTCCGGCGCCGAAACTCTCGACGGCACCTGTGTTCCCGGTCGGCCGGAGCCAGCTTTCCAACGCGATGCGAACCGCCGCGGCCACGCTCGCCGCGAGAACGCGGGCTGTGTGCGACCCGGCATCGCCCAGGCGTTCGGCGATCACCGACGTGAGAGGGGGCTCGATACCGGCGGTGGTATCGAGGAACGCGTCGCGCAGCGTGGTGCGGGTGGTGATCAGCAGCAGCGCCTCGCGTTCACGCTCACCGGTGTTCGCGTACTGCCCGACCACTGCTTCGGTGACGGCGTCAGCCAGGCGTACTCCTGCGGGCCGGGCTGCGACCGCTGCCGCGATCCGCGCCTCCCGGTCCGCCGTAACAGCGGAGACAATCGCCTGCTCACGGCTGGCGAAGTAGTTGTTATAGGTACGCGGCGAGACCCCGGCCGCCTCGGCGATGTCCTCGACCCGCACCTGGTCCGGTCCCCGCTCCACGGCCAGGCGCAGGGCCGCCTTGCGTAGCGCCTCGCGCGTGGCCTGCTTCTTCCGCTCCCGCAGCCCTGGTGGTGTCGTCACGGTGTCAGCATTCCACACAAGAATGCGTGCACGCAAACTTGCGTGCACGCACTTTTACTGTCAGCCTCGACCCGAACCGGGACCGACAGAGAGGACGTCACCGTGCGAGCAAGAGGAATGACCTACGACACCGGATTCGTCGTGCATGGCCAGACATCCCGCGAGCACTTCGACCTCGCGGCGGTCCGGCGCGAGCTCGCCATCATCCGCGACGACCTGCACTGCAACGCGGTCCAGATCATCGGCGGCGACCCGGACCGACTGGAGGCAGCCGCCGGTGCCGCCGCCGGGCTCGGCCTGGAGGTCTGGTTCTCGCCCTATCCGCTGGAGCTGGATCCGGAGCAGATCCTCACGCTCTTCCGCGACTGCGCCGAGCGAGCGGAACGGCTCCGGCAGCAGGGGGCCGCAGTCGTGTTCGTCGCAGGGGTCGAGCTGAGCGTGATGAACCGCGGATTCCTGCCCGGAGGGAGCCCCGAGGAGCGGGTCGAGCAGCTGATGAGCCAAACCGAGCGCCGGGCCGAAGCGATGCGCGAGCTCGGCGTGCGCATCAACACATTCCTCCGCGACGCCGCGGCCACGGTCCGCGAGCGCTTCCAGGGAAAGCTCACCTACGCATCCATCCAGTTCGAGCAGGTCGACTGGACTCCCTTCGACATGGTGACGTTCGAGCTGATCCGCTCCGCCGGCGTCGCCGACCGATTCCGGGACGCGGTGCACACCCTGGCCCAAGGCCCGAAGCCGCTCGCTATCACCGGGTTCGGCACCGCGGCCTACCGCGGCGCGGGAGACCGAGGTGGGCGGGTGCTGGAAGTGGTCGAGCACGATCCGGAGACCAGGGCCCCTGTACGGCTCAACGGCATATACGAGCGCGACGAGGCCGGCCAAGCCGCATATCTGGACGAACTGCTGGAGATCTTCGAGACAGAGGGCGTGGACAGCGCGTTTGTGTTCTTGTTCTCCTCGCACGGCTACCCGCACCGCCCGGACGGCGACCCCAGGGACGATCTGGACCGGGCCGGCCTGGGCATCGTCAAACTCCTCGAAGGGCGCCGGGGGCAGACCTACCCCGACATGGAATGGGAACCCAAGGCCGCCTTCGCTGCAGTGGCGCAGCGGTATCGGAGGTGACAGGCCCCGCGCACGGTGACCACGGTTCGGGATCCGCACTGCGGCGCAACGCAGATCCCGAGGTGGCCACGGAGATGACCGCGGCCGGCACCTCCCGGTCACCGTGCCGGCGGCGGCCGCCCTGCGGGCGGGTCGGAGCAGGCGGCACCACCCGCTGGAACAACTCCCACAGCTCATCCGGCACCAGGCGCTCCACGATCGTCGCACCCGCAGACCACCGGCCACGCCACATGAGATGACCTGTCATTGCGGAGCCCCGGTTGAATTCGATCGCATGGGCGGCGCATACGATCGTGTCCGTGGACAGCCCCGTCCGAGCGTCGGGCCGTAGTCTCGGCGGACGACCGCACGCGCCCCTTGGAGGATCCGTGGCCCGGACCGACCCCTACGATCGTCTGCGCGCCCTCCTGGAACGCCTGGACGGGGCCCTGGAGAGCAGGGGGGAGACCCGCGAGGACGTCCTGGACATCGAGCGGTTGTCGGCCGCGACCGGTCTGACCAAGCGGAACGTCGGCTCCCTCCTCCGCGGCAGGAGACTGCGGCCGCGGGACCCGGAGGAGTACGTCCCCCAGCGGGTGGTCCGGCTGCGCGAGCGGCACGAGGCGGCGTGCGGCAAGACGCTCGCCAGGATGGTCGACGACCTGACGGCCGGCGGGAGGATGAAGGAGGCCTGGGCGCGCCTGCTGCTCCAGGGGCAGAGGGTGCCCAGCGTGCCGCATCTCACGGTCCTCGCCGACTACTTCGGGGTCGAGGTGGTGTACTTCACCGATCCCGGTCCCGTCGCGCTCGCCCGGGAGCTCCGGCCGATCGTCGAGGGGCTGGAACCGGACACCTTCGAGGAGCTCATGAGACGCTTCGAGATCCGGGAGGTGCACGCCCGCGCCGACGGCCCCCTCACCGAGCAGCAGAAGAGGACCATCGCCGGGCTCATCGAAGTCGTCCTCAGCCAGGGAAAGGGGACACGGCCGTGAGCACGTGGAGGACGAGGCGTGAGGTGAAGCGTTTCGCCGACGCCGTCACCAGCCGGCTCGACGGGCCGGTGACCTCCCGCCAGATGTGCCGGGAGATGTGCCGCACCATGAGCGAGCAGCGCGGGCGGCCCATCGGGCTGCACCACGTCGAGTTCCCCCCCGGCTCGGCCACCGGACTGATGCTGGTCCGCGAGCACTGTGACACGATCCTCGTGGACAGCCGCGCCACCGGACCCCACGAGATCCTCATCACCGGGCACGAACTCGGGCACCTGCTGGACCCCGAGCCCGGTCGGTACGTGGACGGTGCCGTGGCGGCCGCCCGCATGCTGGCCGAGGCCGACGACGTCGAGCGCGCCTGGAGCGAGGTGCTCCGCGTCGCGGCGCGCAACCACGCCCAGGACCCCTGCGAGGAGCGTGCGGAGGCCTACGGTGAGGCCCTGGCCAGCCGGCTCCTGCCCTGGCTGGCCGACGGCGCCCGGGGCACCGGGCCGGGCGGCGGGCTCGCGGGCCGGATCTCCGCCTCGCTCGGGCCGCGGTGATGGACTCCGTCACCGACTACGTCGACTACCGCTGGCCGGCGGCCTTCCTGGCGGCCGCCCTGGTCGCGAAGCGGGTGACGCGGACGCGGTTCTGGGCGAACCCGCTGCTGCGGTCGGTCGGCGGTCTGCTGGTGCTGGCCGTCTGCGTGTGCGTGTTCGTGACGCCGCCGATGATCGTCTGGGTCAACGACGTCACGGGGGTGCCCAACCTGGCCGCGCCGTGGGTCTACACCCTGCTCACCCTCTTCAGCTTCTCCTGCCTGCTGATGATCATCGCCTGGCAGCGCGGCATGGACAGGGCCCGCCGCGTGCTGGGATGGACGACCGCCGTCTACGCGGCGGTCGTGGTGGCGCTGTGGGTCCTGTTCGCACTCGCGGACACCCCCGTCGAGCGGATCCGGGACTTCGACACCTTCTACGCCACCACGCCGTACGCACGTGAGCTGATCGTGCTCTACCTGCTGGCCCACGCCGCCGCCGGGACGGTGACCTCCGCGCTGGTCTGGAGCTGGCTGTTCTCCGGGAAGCACGAGGTCCGAGGCTGGCTGCTGGCGGGGCTGGCCATGCTGGGCGGCTGCTACGCCCTGAACATCGTGTTCGACGTCCTCAAGCTGACCGCGGTGGTGGCGCGCTGGAACGGCCACGACCTCGACTGGCTCAGCACCAGGGCCGCCCCGCTGGCCGGCGCGTTCAGCGCCGTCCTGGCCGGCCTGGGTTTCCTCACCCCGCACCTGGGCGAGGACCTCCAGGGCCGCCGGGCGGCCAGGGCGGCCTACCGGCGTCTGGAGCCGCTGCACCGGCTGCTGCAGGAGGCCGGCGTCCTGCTGCGCTCCCCGGCCACCGGCCGGGCCGACGCCTACCTCGCCCTGACCCGCCGGGACACGGCCGTCCGCGACAGCGTCCTCAACCTGGCACCGTACCTGGACGCGGCGCTGTGGGACCGGGCCCGCGCCGAGGCCGCCCGGCACGGGGCCGCCGCGGGCGAGGAGGGGGACGGCCTCGCCGGGGCGGTGGTCCTCACCGCGGCCCTCGGCGCCCGCGGCGCCTCCTCGCCGCCGGAGACCGCCCTGGACGTCACGGCGATCCTCGGCCGCCTCCCCGCGATAGCCGACGCCCTGCGCCGCCCCGACGCCCTCGAGACGGTCCGCCGCCGGTGTGCGGCCAGCACAGGAAGCACCCACGCCCATGACCGATGACCGCACCGCCCCGGTGGCAGAGGCGATCGTCTGCGGCGGCGGCCTGGCCGGCGTCCTCGCAGCCCGCGCCCTGGCCGAACACGCCCGCGTCACCGTCGTCGAGAGCGACCTCCTGCCCGAGGAGCCCGAGCACCGCAGGGGGCAGCCGCAGGCCCGGCACGCCCACCTGCTGTGGTCCGGCGGAGCCCGCGCGATCGAGGAACTGGCGCCGGGAACGATCGGGGAGCTGGTCGCGCGCGGCGCCCACCGGGTGTCCATACCCCGGGACATGGTCGCGCTCTCCCCCCGGGGCTGGTTCCGCCGCTGGCCCGAGTCGCACCACGTGATCGTGTGCAGCCGCCCCCTGCTGGACTCCGTCCTCCGGCGGCGCGTCCTCGCCCATCCGCGCATCACCGTCCTGGAAGGAACCCGGGTCCTGGGCCTGACCGGCGACCGGCGTGCGGTCACCGGCGTCCGCACCGACAGCGCCGGCCCGCGGCCCGCCCGGCTGCCCGCGGACCTGGTCGTCGACGCCACGGGCCGCGGGTCCCGCACCCGGGTCTGGCTGGAGGACCTCGGTCTGCCGGTCCCGGCCCAACGCGTCGTCGACCCCGGCCTCGTCTACGCCAGCCGCACCTTCCGGGCACCCGTACACGCCCGGCACGGCTTCCCCGTCGTCACCGTCCAGGCCGATCCGCGCGGGCCGGGGCCCGGGCAGGCCGGGACGATCGCCCCCGTCGAGGGCGGCCGGTGGCTGGTGACGCTCTCCGGGACCCGCGGCGGGGAACCCACCGGCAGCGCCGAGGACTTCGTCCCGTTCGCCCTCGGCCTGCGCCACCCCGTCATCGGCCGGCTGCTCGCCGGCGCCACCCCTCTGACCGGGGTGGCCGTCACCCGCAGCACCGCCAACCGCCGCACCTACTACGAGCGGGTCCGGTGCTGGCCCGACGGGCTGGCGGTCGTCGGGGACGCGCTGGCCACCTACGACCCGGTCTACGGGCAGGGCATGTCGGTGGCCGCCCAGAGCGCCGTCGCCCTGCGCGAGACGATCACCCGCCACGGCTGGGGACCGGGCCTGGCCCGCCGCGTCCAGAGGGCCGTGGCCCGTCCGGTGGCCTCTGCCTGGGACATGGCCGTCGGCCAGGACGTCTTCTACCCCGGAGCCGTCCCGGGCGGCCCTTCCTTGCGGGACCGGCTGGTGGCCGCCTACGTCAGCCGCCTGCTGTACTCCTCGACCGGCGACGAGGCGATGGCGTACGCCCTCACCCGCGTCACCTCCATGGAGCACGGTGCCCCCGCCCTCCTGCGCCCCCGTGTCCTCCTGGGCGCCCTGCGCGGTCCCCGGCGGCCGCCGCTCGGCGGGCCGCCCCTCTCGGACGAGGAGATGGGCGCCGCCACGACCCCCTCCCCGGCCCCGGCCGGCCCGGCGTCGCTTCCGACCCGCGCGCGTTGACACCGCTCCGCCCGGCCGCCGGGAAGCGCAAGGGCGCCCTCCGAACCGGTGCCGTGACCGCCTTCCCGGTGCGGGAGCCGGCCGGGGGGCGGCTGCCGGGGCAGCGCCGGCCACCGGCCCGTTCCGGGCGCTGACGCAGCACCGCAGGCCGTACCGGGGCCCTCTACAGGTCCCGGTGGCCGGGAATGCCGGTCGGCCGGTGGGCGGGCCGGCGGAAGTCCAGGGCCCGGGCGGCCTCCTGGAGGGCCGTCTCGGCCGTCTCGCGGGCCTCGGCGGGTACGTCGCCGCGCTCGCGCACGAGCCGGTCGTAGATCGGCGTACCGGGCGTGGGCACGGTGCCGGACGTGGGTATCACCGGTGGTCCTTCCCCGCTGCAACGTGTGGAACGCTCCGAGCCTAAGGCAGGACGAGGCGCGACGAGAGGCAAAACCCGCAAGAAGAGGCCCGGTTGCGAGGAGCGCGAGCGCTCCTGGTGAGCCGGGGATGTTCGCACCCGTGCCGATGTGTCCCCGTTGCGGGGCACCCGGGCGCGGTGCACCGCGCGGAAGCGGACGGGACCGCACCGCCGGCGGAGGGTTACGGTTCCTCCCCGGCACACCCGGCAGGAGGCGGAGGCATGGCGTCGGCAGACGACCCGTTCGCGGAGCACAACCCCCTCGTCATGTTCGTACTGGTCCACGCCGGCGTCCTCGGCACCCCGGCGCTCCTCGTGCACGGGCTCTGGAGCGGGATCCTGCTGCTGGTCCGCGCGCGGAGGGTCCCGGCCGCGGTGACGTGCACGGCGGCCCTGAAGTCCGCCGCGCTCCTGGTGTGGGCGGGGGCGGTCGGCATGTACACCTGGGGGCTGCTGCTCCTGGCCTTCACCGACGACTACGGCCGGTCCATGGAGTGCCACGCGGTCGGCGCGGAACGGGTCGTCGGCTACGACCCCTCGTTCGTCCCGCTGCGCTCCGGCTGCCGCCTGGACGACGGGCGGACGGTCGACGTGATCGTCCCCGACTACGTCAACCCCTGGGTGCTCCTGCTGACCGCGTGCGCCCTGCCGCTCACCATGGCCGTGCGGGCCAGGAACAACCGGGCCGAGGAACGCACCGGTTGACGGGCGCGCCGCACCCGCGAGCCGTGCTTCCGGCCCGGACCGCCTCGGAGCCGGTCCGGCTGCCGACGGACCCGCTTCACCTCACGCCCGACCGGCTGCGGGCCCCAGCCTCCAGGCCCGAGACCCGGGCTCCGGTCCTGGGACTGAGGGGGTTTCGGTTTCGGTGAAGCTGCCGGGTGACGGTGTCCAACCGGTCCGCGCCGAAGGCCGGAGTGCCGTGCTCCCCTGCGGAGGGAGGACTTCCGGCCGGTGACGGCCGCTTCCATGGGGCCGGTGGCTCCAACGCCCCATCGGTCACGGCGCGTTCCGAGCGAAGGCGCACGAGGGCCAGGTGGTACGCGCGGCCGCCGTCCGGCAACCGCCTCCGGCACGGGAGGAGTCCGGGTGCGGCGCAGGCCGCGCCGGCGGTGCCGCACTGCCGGGGTTTCCGCCGGCGCTTTCCGCGGAACCGGTAGCAGCCCGGACTCCCCGCGATGGACGAGCCGAAGAGATGGGGCGTCAGGAAACATCTGCATTTTCTGCGACATGAGGTGATTACTGCTCAACACGTCGGGCATTCGATGGTGCGAAGGGTTCTGAACGGAACGAACGAAGGGAGCGACCATGACCGCGTCCAACAACCCCGGCAACTTCGCCAACGACCCGCAGCGCGCCTCCGAGGCCGGCAGCAAGGGCGGCCAGAACAGCGGCGGCAACTTCGCCAACGACCCGCAGCGCGCCTCCGAGGCCGGCCGTCAGGGCGGTCACGAGAGCGGCGGCAACTTCGCCAACGACCCGCAGCGCGCCTCCGAGGCCGGCCGTCAGGGCGGCCAGAACAGCGGCGGCAACTTCGCCAACGACCGCGAGAAGGCCTCCGAGGCCGGCCGCAAGGGTGGCCAGAACAGCGGCGGCGGGCAGCGGTAACTACCGCATCCGCGGGGCGCGTTCGCGGACACCGCGAGTGCGGCCGTACGCCACGGGCCCGGTCCTCCGACGCATCGGAGGGCCGGGCCCGGCCCATGCGGTGGGTGCCGCCCCGCAGCCGGACTCCCCGGGCGCCGCACGAGGGGCCGGTGCGTACCGCTTCTCGGGCCGACGGTGCGGTGCCCCCCGTCACCCGGGCCCCGTGCAAGGATGGTCAAATATGGACATCCCTCACATCACGCCCTCACCGTTGACGGCCTCCCGGGCAGGAGGCCGCCCGTGAACCGTCAGCCCCGCCAGGAGACCCGCACGGATACCCGGGTCGTCCTGCGTCCCGGCGCCAGCCCCCTGCCTCTGGGGTTCCTCGCCCTCGCCTTCGCCACCACCGTCTTCAGCGCGCTCCAGCTGGGCTGGATCGGCGCGGCCGAGGGGCGCTCCGCCGCCCTGGCCGTCCTCGTGCTGACCGTGCCGCTGCAACTGCTGGCCTCGGTGCTGGGCCACCTGTGCCGGGATCCCGGCGCGCTGACGGGAATGGCCGTGCTGGCCGGTACGTGGGCCGTCGCCGGGACCACCACCGCGCTCCTGCCTTCCGGCACGTACAGCGACGCACTGGGGGTGGCCCTGCTCGCCTCCGCGGCGATCCTGCTCGTGGCGGCTTCGGCCGACCTCGGCAAGCCGGTGGCGTGCGCCGTCGTGACCCTGGCCGCGATCCGCTTCGCCGTCACCGGGATCACCGAGATCACGGCCTCGTCCGCCTGGGAGACGGCCGCCGGGCTCACGGGGCTCCTCCTGGCCCTCCTGGCCCTCTACGCCGCGCTCGCCTTCCTGCTGGAGGAGGTGCGCGGCCGTGCGGTACTGCCGCTGCTGCGCCCGCAGCCGGTCGGGGACGAGCCGGGAGTGCGCCCGCGGTTGTAGCCGGCCGCTTCGGGCGGGCCGGTGCGCCCCCTCCCCCGCCGGACGTCGGGTGGCGCCGGCGCCGGCGCCACCCGACGTCCGGCGGGGACGCTCGGGTCCGCTGTTCGGTGCCCGCCCACCGCCGTCGCTGTCTCGGGCGGTGACCGGCGCCGGCCCCGTCCACCGGCCCGCGGAGCGCTGCCGCCGGCAAGGGGCCGAGCCGCGGCTCGGGAACCCGCGGCCGCCGCCAGGGCCGGGATCAGGCCCCCTGTCGATGCACGGTTCAGCGGTTCGGTTCCGTGGCGCTGATGTCGCCCAGAGCCGAGCCGCGGTCCTGTTCGAGGGCGAGGTCGCCGAGGCTGACCACTCCCACCAGGACGTCGCCGTCCAGCACCGGCAGCCGGCGCAGCGCGTGCTCCCGCATCAGCCGGACGGCCTCGGAGACGTCGTCCTGGGCGGAGCAGGTGACCAGGTCGGTGCTGCCCACGTCCTGGGCCGTGGTGGACTCGACGTCGCGGGCGTCGGCCATGGCCCGCACCACCAGGTCGCGGTCGGTGACCAGGCCGCGCAGGTGGTCGCCTTCAGCGATCAGCACCTCGCCGATGTCCTCTTCCCGCATCAGGCGGGCGACTTCCACGATCGGGGTCTGCGGTGTGACGGTGGTGGGGTCGGCTGTCATGATTTCGTTGATCTGCTGGGCCATCGGTCCCTCCGGAGTGGTTTCGGGGTGGCCGGCGGTGCGCACCGCCGACGGGCCAGGGGTACCCGCCGGGGGCCCCGCCATGCCCGGACGGTTCCGCTCCGGAGCCGCTCGGGTGACCCCGCCCCGATGCCCTCCGTCCGGCGAGGCGGCGCCCGGCCGCGCCCGTGGCGGACGGTGGCGGCGCCGCCCGGCCCTCCCGGCGGCGCCGCCCGGCCCGGAACCCGCCGCGGCTCCCACCGGGCCGTGCCCGCACCGTGCGCCGCGCAGGACGACCCTCCGCCAGAGCCCGCTGCGACAGCTCCGGATCAAGGCGCCTGTCCCTCCGGATCGCAGCGAACGATTCCGCCCGCGACGAACCCGTCCCGGCCTCCCGACACGACCGTGATCAAGCAACACGGCCTCCGACATGACCGTGCGCGACGCACAAACCCTGCCGTCGCCGGGCGGACGGACCAGTGCGTCCACTCCGCAGAGGGCACGTCGCGGGGTGTCGGCGGACCGTTCGGAACTCACGAGACGTTTGAGGACCGGCCGCGGAAGGAGCACCCGCTGACCTGGAGTGGCAGGGCCTTTGCAGGATGTCCCTCAAGCCGGGCCGGTGCGTCAGGCGGGGTGCTCCACCGTGGCCGGCCAGGCCCCCCGTTCAAAGAGGTGAAGCACGAGGGCCGCAATGTTCCAGGCGTCGTCCTCGGCCCGGTGGTGACGGCCTTCGAGCCGCCGCCCCGCGATCTCCAGGGCCTGCGCCATGCCGGGGCGTTTGCGCAGGCCGTATGCCTCGGTGAAGACAGCCTTGGCGTTCGTGTGGCGGCGGCCGAAAGGGTAGGGCGTCCGTGTGGCCCGGCACTGCCGTGTGAACTGGTGACGGTCGTAGTCACCCCAACTGGCCCACGGCCGGGCGCCCGCGCGGTGCTCGGCCGCCAGCAACCGGCACGCCTCGGCGAAAGTGACCCCCTGATCGACCTCCTGCTGGGTGAGGCCGGTCAGCTCCGTGCAGAACTCGCTGACCGTGGACCGGGCGGGCCTCACCAGGATCCGGTGCCGGGCGAGGCGCTCACCGGCGTCCAGGTCGATGACAGCCAGCCCGACCTCGATGATCTCGCCGACCTCGCCAGGCGGCTGGGAGCCGGCCCAACACGTCGCTTCGACGTCCACGACGTTGACGAGGCCCTCAGCGCAGGTGCCGTCCACGGCAGGAAGGGTAGGGAGGCGCAACGGCCGGCGCACGCCGTTTTCGAGGCTGCCCCGACACCGACCCGCTCCGCACCGTCCTCGGGCCCGCAGGGGTCCGGCACGGTTCGCCGAGTGGAACCAGATCAACTCCTTCACCCGTGGAGCCACTTCCGGGCCGTGCGGTGGAGCCCGGGGAAGTGCTTGCGAACACGGCATGAAGCGGGCCCGGACCACGGCCGGTGCGGCCGGGCTCGGCTTCGCACCGTTGCCGGAGCCCTTCGAGGTCGGCTCTGTTCACGTGGAGTGGTTCCGGCGCGACGTCCGCGGAGCGGTCACGATCGGTGATCAGCGGGTGTTTCGAGCACGTGGAGGATCTGTCGCACTTCCTGGCGCCACTGAGCGGCGTCGGCGCCGTCCACCCAGCCGGTTGCCGTCTCCGATCCGTCCACCTGCTGTACCGCCGGGGCAGCCCCGGCAGCTGCTCGGCGAACGACCGCCGAGCACACGAGGGCTCCGGACAAAAGAACCGCCGAACCCGCGGCAGAGGACGACCGGACGTCCCCCACTCGGCACGTCCGCGGGAAACCCCGGGCAAGAGCCGTGTACTCGGGTCGACTCGCTCCCGCGGCCCGGGCGTGCCGCCCAGGCCGCCGTGCTGCACACGTCGATGCGTGTCGCCTCGTCAATCACGTCCGGCGACAGCACCGACACGTCCGCGATGGACGGCAACAGCAGGCCCTCCGGAGGATGCGGCCCCTCCCCCACGACGCCGCACTGTCCGACCACACCGAGATCGGCCCTGGCCGTCTTCGGGCGACTTCCCGAAGCCTGGTCGGAGCACCAGCCCTCACTCGGCGTGCGCGGTCACGGAAAGCGAGCCGGAACCAGGGCTCGTGGACAGAGCCATCGAGGTGGAGGCCCGTTTCCCGGAGCCGGCCGAGGAGGTCCTGACCGCCTCGGTGGCTGCCCCTGCCGGCCGCGCTGTGCCCTGTCCGGCAGGCGGAGACCACCGGCTCCCCGGTGACCCCGTCCACCCGACTCGTGCTCAAGGCCGGTACCCGTGCGGAGCGGAAGGGCGAGAAGGGGCTCGGGGCCGAGCTGAAGGGCTCCCGACGAAGTGATCTCCGAGGTGGCCGGATCACTCCGCGACCGCCGTCCGGTCTGGGACCTCGGCGTGGAACCGCTGATCGCCCGAGGCGGCACCGAGTGCGGCTCCGGACTCGGCCCCCGACGCCGGGCTGTCGAGCGCACCTTCGCCCACCTGCGCTGGTTCCGCCGCCCGCGGGGCCGCCGGGAGATCCGCGACGGCATCCACGAAGCCTTCCTCGCCCCCGGCCGCGCACTGGTCCGCCGGCGGCGCCCGAACTCCCGACAGGAGCTTCGGGACAGGCACGGCTCACGTCGACAGCCCGGTGGCCCGACCCCGGATCGGTTTGCGCCACACAGAGATGTGCTTCGTCGAGTCCTGGGTGAACGGCGCACCGTCCCAGTCCGCGACGCGCCGCTCCAGCTCGAGCCCGGCGATCCGTGCCATCAGGTCGAGCTCCGCAGGCCAGGCGTACCGGTGCCGGGAGGTGCCGCGGCGGTAGCGTCCGTCGCCGTCGTCGCGGGTGAAGTGGTGCGAGACGAGGACCTGCTCGACCAGGTCGAAGGTGTCGAAGCCGAGATGCCGCTCGGAGACGTCGAACGGGACCGCGACCTGCCCGGGCGGAAGGAACCGCAGCGGCGGCACGCCCAGCTCGATGACGAAGCGGCCCCCGGGCCGCAGATGGCGTGCCGCGTTGCGGAAGCACTCGACCTGCTCCTCCTGCGTGAGCAGGTTCGTGATGGTGTTGTAGACGAGGTAGACCAGTGCGAACTCGCCGGGGACGACGGTCGTGGCCATGTCCCCGATGACGACCGGCAGCTCCTCCTCGCCGATTTTGCGCCGCAGGACCGCCGCCATGTGCTCGGACAGTTCGATGCCCGCCACCGGCACGCCGCGCTCCCGGAGCGGGACGCCGACCCGTCCGGTTCCGATGGCGAACTCCAGCGCCCGGCCGTCACCGGCGAGCTCGGTGAGGAAGGCGAGGGTCGGTCCGAGGACGGCGGCCGAGGACATCTCGGCCTCCTCGGCGTCGTAGCGCTCGGCGGTCGCACGCGTCCACAGTTCACTGCTCGTCACAGAGGGCCACTGTGCCGAGTGACGGGGGGCGCTGTCGACGCATTTTCCACCGGTCCCGGCCACGCAGTTCCAGGCGAGCCGGTACGGACCTCCCGGGGCGCCCCGGCTCCGGCCGCGCCGTCCCACACCCCGGACCGGCAGTCCCGGAGCGATCCGACCGGCTCGGGGATCATTTCGTCGGGGGTTCCACGAGATCGCCTCGATGGGCGAACGGGCTCATGGGCGTAGATGAGCCATGGCCCCGTCGCTCAGGGGGTAGGGGCGTTCACGGGGCAGGAGTTGCCGTGCGGCGTCCAAGTCCCCGTCTCGTACATGCGCGTGGACCGCGTGGGCGAGTGATGTGACGTCGGTGATGGAGACGGTCCACTCGTCGGCGTAGAGGCGCGCGGCTTCGCCGGCGAGACCGAGCTGGAGGGACCGGTGGGCAAGCGGCTGGAGGTGCAGGTCGCGTTCGGGGTCCCATTGCACCCGGGCCGGGGCCCGCTTCAGTCGGCGCTTCCACGTGGCGCGGTCGGCGTGGAGCCCATGCTCGTAATGGGACAGGCAGGCGTGTTCCAGTGCCCACTCGAAGCCCTCACGGGAGATCTCGACGGCGAGGACGGTCTCCTGCCCTTCTTTGGTGCCCCAGCCGCAGCGGTACATCATCCACAGGAACGACGGCTTGATCCATGTCATCCGGTCCCGCTGCCACACCGCCGGGAAGCGGTCCTCC
Source organism: Streptomyces desertarenae (assembly GCF_042681365.1). Classification (NCBI taxonomy): domain Bacteria; kingdom Bacillati; phylum Actinomycetota; class Actinomycetes; order Kitasatosporales; family Streptomycetaceae; genus Streptomyces; species Streptomyces desertarenae. The sequence goes on from NZ_JBHUFU010000009.1 coordinate 233,438, forward strand.
CGGGCCGCCGGCAGGCCTATCTCCGGGGTGTACGCCTGGTAGACGGTGACTGTGGAGTCCGTGTGCAGGGCTCGAATCCGGTATCTGGGTTCTGCCACGGGGACCAGGATGGCCACACTGCTCCGTACGCGCCATCGGATTACCGCAGCCCGGGGCCACCGGGCCGCGGCGAGGAGCCGGGCGATGTCCGCAGCGTCGTAGCGGGTGCGGACGAGCCGGGCGGGGCTGCCGCCGACGATGCCGCTCGGTGAGGGGCTCGGCGAAGGACCGGAGATGTCCGGTGAGGGCATCCGGTTCGGGGCAGCGGACCGAGACGGCCTTGGGGCGGAGCTGTTCCGCCTCGGTGAGGGTGCCGGAGTGGCGGAGGATCCAGCCGGCGACCGTGCGAGGTGGAGGCGGCGGGCCGTCGGGGTGCGCTCGGCGGCGTACCGGGCGACCGTGTCCGCACCGGGGCGGGCGGAGTCGTGACGGGATCGGGCCGGCAGCATCGGCGGGAGGTGCCGCCCTCGGCCTCGTGGGTGAGCGCACTGCGGCGGAGCCGGTGCAGGGCCCTGCCGTCCGGGTCCTCGACGTCCTCGGGCGAGGCGAGGGGGTCGGCCGGCAGCCGGGCGCTCCCCTCGAAGACCTCCTCAGCCCGGCGGCAGGGGAGCCGGGGCCGTGCGGCCGGGCCCTCACGGCCGGTGCGGCCGCGAGGCGCGCAGGCCCGCGGTGACCAGCTTGCGGACGGCGACCACGGCGGCGGCCGTCGCGATGGCATCCCAGCCCGGTCCGCCGGCCAGCCGCAGCAGCCCCGCCGCGATCAGGAAGTCCAGCAGCACGGCCAGCGCGGGCATCAGCCGCCTCACCGACACGAGCACCACCGCGGCGGCCACCAGCCCGAAGGCGGCGGCGGCGAGGGCGGCCGCCTCCAGGGCCCCGGTCACGACGACGCCGGGGTGCGGGTGCCGCCCCCCTCCTCCCCCGCCTCCTCCTTGCGGCGCTCGCGCTCGATCTCGGCACGCTCGGCCGCGATCTCCCGGCCGAGAAAGAAGTTCAGGGCGGTTCGGATCGCCGCGATCGCGGCGAGCTGCCCGATCTCGGTGAAGCTCGGCGCCACGGCCGTGCGCAGCACGTCCCCGGCGAGCTGGAACTCCAGGCCCAGCAGCAGGAACCGCCCCAGGGAGAGCCGGATCCGGTTGAAGTGGCGGCCCACGCCGCCGCCTCGCACCCCCGCCAGCAGGAAGCAGCCGAACGCCCAGACGGCCCCCACGAAGATGATCAGTGCACCGGCCGCCTCCACCAGTCTCACCAGGAGGTCCACCACGTCCCGGAGGGCGGATTCGGGCAGTACGTCCACAGCCAGGAAAACGTTCATGACCGGCCGGGTACCCCGCCCGGCCCGATCGGCACGGCGGGACCGAAAGCCCGGGGGCGGCACCGCCGTCGCGGCACGCGGCGGCGAGCCCGGTCACGGAGGCGGCGGTCGCAGGCGGCGCCGGGCCGGGGCGCGGAACACCGCCGGTCCGCTTCACCGCTCCGGCTCCCCCGCGCCCCGGGGGGCCGGGGAGGCGAACGCCGCGCGGTAGGCGGTGGGCGAGGTCCCCAGCGCCCGCCGGAAGTGCAGCCGCAGGTTGGAGGGGCTTCCCAGCCCGCACCGCTCGGCCACCTGGTCGATGCCCAGTCCGGTGCCCTCCAGCAGTTCCCGGGCGTGGTCGAGCCGGGCCGCGAGCAGCCACCGCAGCGGCGTGGTACCGGTCTCGGCGACGAAGCGCCGGGCGAAGGTCCGCGGCGCCATGTGCGCGTGTGCGGCGAGCCGACGGACCGTCAGCGGCTCGTGCAGGCGGGCCAGGGCCCACGCGCGGGTGGGGGCCAGCGTGGTGCCGTCCGCGGCGGTGGCCAACGGGCGTCTGATGTACTGCGCCTGTCCGCCGTCACGGTGGGGTGCGGCGACCAGGGTGCGCGCCACCTGGTTGGCCGTCCCCGCCCCCAGGTCGCGCCGCACCAGGTGCAGGCACAGGTCGATGCCGGCAGCGACACCGGCCGAGGTCAGCACCCGTCCCTCGTCCACGTACAGCACCCGAGGATCCACCGACACCCGCGGGTGCCGCGCCGCCAGGTCGTCGGCGTACAGCCAGTGGGTGGTGGCCGTGCGCCCGTCCAGGACGCCGGCGGCGGCCAGCGCGAACGCGCCGGTGCAGACGGAGACCAGCCGCCGCCCCCGGGCGTGGGCGTCGGCCAGGGCGCCGAGCACGGCCGCGGGCACCTCCCGCAGGTGCGGCGCGTACCCCGGGACCACCACGGTGTCCGCGCTCCGCACCGCCTCCAGGCCCGCCGCCACCGTCACGGCGAACCCCGCCGCCGTCGGCACCGGGCCCGCCGACCGCCCGCACAGCGTCATCTCGTACGGAGCGCCCGGCACCGCGGTGAAGACCTGCGCGGGGATGCCCAGGTCCAGGGGCAGCACGCCGTCCAGCGCCAGGACCGCCACCCGGTGCGGCGCGGTACCGCCGGCGGCGGTGCCGCAAGCGTCGGCGGGGGCGGTGGAGGCAGTTTCCTCTCGCATGTCGGCAATCCTGCCACTGCCGTGTGCGGGGACTCCCGCCGAGCATGGAGGTCATGACCGACACGACGACCACCGGAATCCCGCCGCTCCCCGACGCCCCGGTCGCCCGCAGCGCCCTCGCGCTGGTGCGCCGGACGGAATCCGCGGCGACCGCGAACCACAGCGTCCGCAGCGCCCTGTTCGCCCGCCTGTGCGCCGACCACCGGGGCGCGCTCCCCGGCCGGGACTACGACCCCGAACTGCTGTTCCTGGCCTGTGTCCTGCACGACATCGGCCTGACCGAGGCGGGGGACCGCCACCAGCGGTTCGAGGTGGACGGCGCGGACACGGCCGCGGAGTTCCTCACCGGGCAGGGCCTGCCGGCGGCCGATGTCGACGCCGTGTGGGAGGCCATCGCCCTCCACACGTCGCCGGGCATCGCCGAGCGCCGCGGCACGCTGTGCGCGCTGGTGCGCACCGGAGTCGGCATGGACTTCGGGAAGGCCACGGACTTCGTCGGCGACGCGGTCGGCGCCGCGATCCACGCCGCCTACCCGCGGCTGTCCATGGCCACCACCCTCACTGACGAGATCGTCGCCCAGGCCCGCCGCCGTCCGGAGAAGGCCCCGCGCTTCTCCATCGCCGCCGAGTTGCTGCGGGAGAGGTCCACACCGCCCTACACGACCCGGATGGAGGCCGACGCCGACGCCGGGCGCTGGGGCAACTGACACGGCCCGGAACCGGTTCGCGGCAGCCGGTGCCCGGGGGTGCGGCCGGGAGGCGGCCGGCGCGGTCGGCGGGCTCCCGGCCCGGACGCCCTCCCGGCTCAGGCCAGGGACTCGAAGTAGGCCTTCTGCGCGGGGTAGTAGTCCCCGAAGGCGGGCCGGGGGCCGCCCGTGCGCGCTGCGGTGAGCATGTCGAGGTAGTACTCCCAGCCCGGGCCGGTCTCGCCGAGGGGTTCCGTGGTGTCGAGGTGGTGGACCAGTCGGAGTTCGGTGGTGCCGCCCGTCTCGGTCAGCAGCAGCTCCAGCGGCCAGGAGCCGGCCTCGTCCTCCATCGAGACGGCGAGGCGGCGAGGCGGTTCGCAGGCGCCGATCCGGACGGGGCACCAGGGCGCCGACTCCTCGAACGCCAGCTGCACCTCGACGGTGCGGCCGGGCGCCGCCGTGCCGCGCCAGGCGCCGAACCAGCGGGCGGTGCGGTCCGGCTCGGTGACGCTCGCCCAGACGTCGTCGGCGGAGGCTCGGTAGGTGCGGGTGAGGACCAGGTCGTATCCCGTCGCTGCGGGGACGAGCTGTCCGGTGGGTCGGGAAGTCATGCCGTGTCCTCCCTGGAGTGGTGGGGGGTGCGCGGGCCACCGGGCCCGGTCCGGCCGGTCGGAGCGCCGGGCGCCGAGGCGGGCGGGGGCCACACGGCGGATCGGGGCGGCCGGGCGGGAGCGGGCGACCAGTGCCGCCGGCGTCCGCCGCTCGTCCCGGACCGGGCCGCTCCCGCGCAGCACGCTCGGGCCGCGCCCTCACCCGCCGTCGGCGGAGCCCGGCGCGACGGGGCCGGAAACTCCGGGTGCACCGGGTCGGCGCCGGCCGCCTCGGTGCGGTCGTCCGCACCGAAAGCGTAACCCGGGGGCTGCGCATCGGCCAGGGCGCGCCCGTCGGCCCCGGGACCGGCGGGCGCGGCGGAGGAGGTGCCGCGTCGGCGGGAAGGCGCCGGACTTCGCCGCCTTCCCCCCTCGAAGGCGGCGCGCGGGGTTGGATGGGGGCATGGCCTCATCGTCCGAACACCCCGAACACGCCGAACACCCCCGGCCGCCGGGCCGGAACCGGACGGGCGGGGCGGGCTTCGACCCCGCCGTCCAGGAGATGTTCCGCGCCAACCGGGCCGACTGGGACGCGCGGACCCCCATCCACGCCGCCAGCCGCTTCTACGACCTGACCGGCGCCGGAGCCGGGCCCGAGGACGTCCTGGCGTGGTCCGCCCGCTGGTTCGCCCCCTACGAGTGGAGGGACCTCGGCGATCTGGCGGGGAGGGACGCCGTGCACCTGCAGTGCCACCTGGGCACCGAGACCCTCGCCCTGGCCGCCCGCGGGGCGCGCACCACCGGGCTGGACCTCTCGGGCGCCTCCGTCCGAGCGGCCCGCGACCTGGCCGCGCGGGCCGGGCTGGCGGTCGAGTACCGCCAGGGCAACGTCTACGACGCCGTGGAGATCCTCGGCGGACGGCGGTTCGACCTGGTCTACACCGGCAAGGGCGCCCTGCACTACCTGCCCGACCTGGACCGCTGGGCGCAGGTCGTCGCCGGTCTGCTGCGCGGCGGGGGACGTGCCTACGTGGTGGAGTTCCACCCCCTGCTGAACGCGCTGGGCACCGTGCCGGAGGGGGACCGGGAGGAGGAGTTGCTGCTGCGCCACGACTACCTGGGCGGCCGCGGCGCCGTGCGCCGCGAGGTGCGCCGCACCTACACCGACGGACCTCCCCTGGAGGAGGCCGCCGACAGCTACGAGTGGGCGCACGGCCTGGGCGAGACGGTCAGCGCCCTGGTCCGCGCCGGGCTGACGATCACCCGGCTCACCGAGGGCGACGAGCTGCCCTGGCCCCGCTGGCCGCAGATGGTCCGCACCGCCTCGGGCTGGTGGCGCCTGCCCGAGGACCGGCCGCGGATCCCGCTGCTGTACGCCCTGCTGGCCACCCGTCCCTGACGCCCGGCGGCCGGCCGCCGGGCGTCCGGCCTACCGGGCGAAGCGCACGGGCAGGCTCACCGGACCGCGGATCATCATCCCCGGGCGCCAGGTGACCGCCGCCGGATGGATGTCCAGGGCCAGGTCGGCGCAGCGCTCCAGCAGCGTCCGGATGGCGATGCGCGCCTCCATCCGGGCCAGCGGCGCGCCCAGGCAGTGGTGGATGCCGTGGCCGAACGCCACGTGGCCGCGGGCGTCCCGAGAGATGTCGAAGCGGTCGGACGAGGGGAAGCGCGCGGGGTCGCGGTTGGCGTCGGCCATGGCGATCAGGACGAGCTCGCCTCCCCCGGGGACGACCGTGTCGCCGATCCGCACCGGTTCGGTGGTGAAGCGGAACGTGGGGGTCTCCACCGGTCCCTCGTAGCGCAGCATCTCCTCGACCGCGGCGTCGACGAGGGAGAGGTCCGCGCGCAGGGCGGCCAGCTGCTCCGGGTGGGTCAGCAGGGCCAGGACGCCGTTGGAGATGAGGTTCACGGTGGTCTCGTGGCCGGCCACGAGCAGCAGCCAGGCCATGCCGACGAGTTCCTCGCGCGACAGCCTGTCGCCGTCGTCCGAGGGGCGGGTCAGCGCGCTCATGAGGTCGTCGCCGGGCTGCTGCTCCTTGCGGTCCACCAGCTCGGCCATGTACCGCGCCATCGAGGCCGCCGCGGCCCCGCGGAGCTCGGGGTCGGTGGCGCTGAGCGCGTCGTTCGACCACGTCCTGAAGGACTCCCGGTCCAGGTCCGGAACGCCGAGGAGTTCGCAGATCACCGAGATGGGCAGCGGGAAGGACAGTGCCTCGACGAGGTCGGCGCGCCCGTCGGGAGCGGCGAGCATCCGGTCCAGGAGGGTGTCGGTGGTCTTCTGGACGCGAGGGGCGAGCCCCTCCACCCGGCGCGCGGTGAACTCCCGGGCGACCAGCCCGCGCAGCCGCGTGTGGTCCGGCGGATCGGCCCTGAGCATGTGCGGGCCGGAGGAGACGGCGCCCAGCGGCAGGGAGGGCGACGCCCGGCTCCAGTCCTTGGAGAGCCTGGGGTCCGCGAGGGCGGCGCGCCCGGCCTCGTAGCCGACGACCAGCCAGGCCTCCGCGCCTCCTTCCGGCATCCGGATGCGGTGCACCGGCCCCTGGGACCGTAACCGGGCGTACACGGGGTAGGGGTCGCGGGTGAAGGACTCCCCCAGCGCCGCGAGGTCGACGATGCTCATGGGACTACCGCCTCACTGGTAAGGAACGTGGTGCGCGGCGGGAGGGGCAGCCGGGCGGCGGGGCCCGGGCACCGGCGCCCACCGGCGCGGGGGCCGCGAGAGGAGCGGTGCCCCCGCCTCGGCCGCCGGCCCGGTCCGCACCGGGCGGCGCCGTGCCGTGGTTCCGGTCATGGTCCGCCCCCCGATCGGCGCCCGGCCGCCCGCCGACTGTATCCCCCAGCGCGGCCGGGACGAAGCGGTTTTCCGGCCGCGGACGGCCCGGCGCACCGCTCCCCGGTGCGGCCCCTCCCCCGCCGCGGACCGGGTGGGTGCGGTTCCTCCGGGGAGGCGGGCCCCGCCCCCGCCCGCGCGGCCGTACGGGGTCAGCCGAAGAGGCCGCTGTAGGCGTTCAGGGCGGGCTGGCCGCCGAGGTGGACGTACAGGACGTTGGAGTCCCCGGGGATCTCGCCGCCGCGGACGAGGTCGATGAGCCCGGCCATCGACTTGCCCTCGTACACCGGGTCGATGATCATGCCCTCCAGGCTGCCGGTGAGGCGGATGGCGTCCACGGTGGACTGCACGGGGACGCCGTACAGGTCGCCGGCCCACCCCTCCAGGACGGTGATCTCCTCGTCGCGCAGGTCCCGCCCGACGCCGATGAGCTCGGCGGTGGCGCGGGCGATCTTCTCCACCTGGGCGCGGGTCTCGTCGATCTTCGCGGAGGCGTCGATGCCCAGCACGCGGCGGGGCCGGTCCTGGGCCGCGAACCCGGCGATCATGCCCGCGTGGGTGCTGCCGGTGACGCTGCACACCACGATGGTGTCGAAGAAGACGCCCAGTTCCCGTTCCTGCTGCTGCACCTCGAAGGCCCAGTTCGCGAAGCCCAGGCCGCCCAGGGGGTGGTCGGAGGCTCCCGCGGGGATCGCGTACGGCGTGCCGCCGGCCGCCCGGACCTCCTCCAGCGCCTGGTGCCAGCTGTCCTTGAAGCCGATGCCGAAACCGGCCCGGACCAGGCGTACGTCGGCGCCCATGACGCGCGACAGCAGGATGTTGCCGACCTTGTCGTTGACCGGGTCGGGCCAGTCCACCCAGCTCTCCTGGACCAGCACGGCCTTCAGGCCGGCCCTGGCGGCGGCCGCGGCCACCTGCCGGGTGTGGTTGGACTGCACCCCGCCGATGCTGACCAGGGTGTCCGCGCCCCGGGCGAGGGCGTCGGGGAGCAGGTACTCCAGTTTGCGGGTCTTGTTCCCGCCGAAGGCCAGCCCGCTGTTGCAGTCCTCCCGCTTGGCCCAGATCCGGGCTCCGCCGAGGTGGTCGCTGAGGCGCTCCAGGGGGTGGACGGGGCTGGGGCCGAACAGCAGGGGGTAACGCTCGAACGCGTCGAGGGACATCGGTGGCTCCTTCGTGTCGGCCCCGGTTCCGGGGCTCCGGCCGCCGTCGCCGGCGGGGTGGTGTCAGCGTCCGGCGGGAGGACCGTCCTCGGCGGGGTCGTCCGGAGGCAGGGTGTCGAGCAGGGGCGCCAGGGTCTGCCAGTTGGCGCGGGTGGCGGCGGCCGCCCCCTCGGCGTCGCCGGCCTCGCACAGGTCGGCGATGCGGTCGTGCTGGGCGACCGAGCCGCGGCCGGCCAGCGAGGAGAAGCGCAGCCGCTCCAGACGCCGCAGCACCGGTGTGAACTGCTCGATCACGGTGCGCACCGCGGGATTGGCGCAGGCGGTGACCGCGACGCCGTGGAAGGCGTCGTCCGCGGCGATCGCCGCGTCGACGTCCTCGTCCCGCAGGGCGTCGGCGAAGCGGGCGTTGGCCTCGCGCATGGCGTCGATCTCGGCGGCCGACAGGCGGGGAAGCGCCTCCCGGACGGCGAGCTCGTGCATGGCCGCCGTCACCGACTGGGCTCCGCGCACGGCGCGGGCGTCCAGCGGGCTGACCCTGGTGTAGCGGCCCGGCCTGGCCTGCACCAGTCCGGCCTGCTCCAGGCGTGTCAGGGCCTCCCGCACCGGCGTGCGGCTGACGCCGAGCCACTCCGCCAGATCACCGTCGTTGAGCCGCTCCCCCGGGGCGAGGGTGCCGTCGACGATGGCGTCCCGGATCGCCCGGTAGGCGGTGTCCCTCAGCAGCGATCTGGGGGAGGGGGCGGACCCCTTTGGAACTGGCATGCAATATATTGCACATTGCATGTCGGCCGCCGTCAAGCAGCACCCCCGATCACCGGGGCGCGGGCGGTCGGGGGCCTCCCCGGAGCCGGGCGCCCCCGGAGCCGCCCGGGGCGGGCGAGGCGGTCCCGCACGGCGCGTGGAGACGCCGGTGCTAGCCTCACCCGGTGCCCGAGACGACCCTGCGCCACGCCCTGGCCGACGACATCCCCGACGTGCTCGCCTTCTGGAGGACCGCCGCCGAGGACGCGCACCGTCCCGCGGACGACGAGGCCGCGGTCGCCTCCCTGCTGGCGCGGGACCCCGAAGCACTGATCCTCGCCGTGGAGGGCGAGGACATCGTGGGGACCGTCGTGGCCGGCTGGGACGGTTGGCGGTGCAACCTCTACCGCCTGGCCGTGTCGCCCGAGCGGCGCCGCAGGGGCATCGGCCGGCTGCTGGTGCGGGCGGCCGAGGAGCGGTTCGCACGCCTCGGCGGGACCCGGGCGGCGGCCATGGTCCTGAACGGCAACGCCCTCGCCCACTCCACGTGGCGCGCCTGCGGTTACGCGCCCCAGTCCGAGTGGTCCCGCTGGGTCAAACCCCTTTCGCCCGTGCGGTGACGGCGAAGGGCCCCGCCCCGGCGGGCGGGGCGGGGCGGGCGGCGGTGCGGGACGCCGCCCGGCGGTAGGGCCCGCGTCCGCCGCCGGTCCGCGGCGGTGCCCCGCTCCGGGAAGTCGTACGCGCCGACAGGGGACGCCGGGAGCGGTGGGGCGCGCCGCCCGCGGAGAGCGCCCGGGCGGCCGGGGCGTGCGCGCAGGCTCGCGGTCCGCCTCCCCCGCGTGCGCGACTCGGCCAGGCCTCCCCCCGCCCCGGTGCGCGGGCGGCAGCACCTTGGCACATGCCCGGCGCGAGAGGAGATTTGTCCCGGCAAGCCGAACGGGCTTCCTTCCCCTCTCTGACCAGGAGGACTTCATGCTGCTCATACGCACCTGCACCACGGCACTCGTGACCGCCGGGCTGCTGGCCCTCGCCGGCACCGCCACGGCCGCCCCGGCCGTCAGCCGGTTCGACGACGGCAGCTTCGAGTACCCGACGGCCCCGGCGAACGGTTTCCAGACGTACGGAACGGGCAGCTCCATCGGCCCGTGGAAGGTCGCGTCCGGAGCCGTGGACCTGATCGGTGCCGGCTTCTGGCAGGCCGCCGAGGGCGACCAGTCCGTCGACCTCAACGCCACCACCCCCGGGACGGTGGCCCAGACCTTCACCACCGTCCCGGGCAGGACCTACACGGTGACCTACTCGCTGGCCGCCAACCCGGGCGGCGGTCCCTCCGTGAAGACCGGCAGGGCCCTGATCGACGGCCAGAACTTCCAGGACTTCTCCTTCGACACCACCGGCAAGACCTTCGCCGACATGGGGTACGTGACCCGGCAGTTCACCTTCGTCGCCCGCGACGACACCACCACCCTCGCCTTCGCCAGCACCACCGCCAACAGCGCCCACGGACCCGTCGTCGACGACGTCCTGGTCCGCACCTGCTGCTCGGACTCCTGCTGCGGCTGATCCGCACCCCGGCCGGCCGTCACACCGGCCGGCCGGGGCAGGACCGGCCCGTACGCACGGGCGCGGCCCTCCGGTGCAGGCCCCGGGCTCAGGAACCGGGGTACAGGGCGGCGAACAGCCCCTGGATGCGGGTGCCGTCCGGAGCGCGCCAGGCCCCGGCCACGTGGCCGATCGCCCCCTCCGGGGGCAGGATCGGGCCGCTCGGGGCGGGCCGCAGCACGCGGTGCAGGCGGAGGGCCGCGCCCTGCGGTGCGGGCACCTCGGTGCCCTCCCGGTCGTCGGCGGCGGGAGCGGGGGCGACGGCCACCGGGGAGAGGGGGGCCTCACCGGTGTAGGAGCGGGTGACCTCCCGGTCGGGGGTGTCGCTGGTGTTCTGGTCCTGTGCCTGGGCCCGGCCCTCGACCAGCGCGAGCAACTGGGCGATCGACACGGGGTCGTGGCAGGCGTCGTAGACCCAGCGCCGCCCCAGCACCCCGTGCTCCATGGTGCCGACCAGAGCGTGCTCCGCCCCGTCGAGCGGAGCGCCGCGGTAGGTGAGCGGCGCCAGGTAGGCGGCGGGGTGGGAGCCGGAGGCGTCGGTGACCACGAGGAACTCGATGCCCACCTCGCCGTGCGGATCGTCCAGCCGGAAGCCGCCGGCCTTGGCCGGTTCCGGCGCGCCCGTGCCGCGGTACCACGGACGGGAGGGCAGCCAGGAGGCGAGCAGTTCCAGTTTGGTCGGCTTGAGCGTGGTGTGGTGGATGACGGCCATGCCGGCGGTTCTCCTCCGCTGAGTGGGTACGGGCCCCCACCCTCCCATCCGCGCGGCACCGACGGGGCGGACGTCCGCCGGCGCACCGGGATCCGGCGGCGGGGGCGGGGCGACCGGTACGTGGCGGGCGGGCCCCGCCTCCGCCGCCCAGCGTCGGCCCACCCCTTGCCGCTTCTATCGATTAGCGATAGGTTTTCATCGTTCTTCGATGGAAGGAGAGGCGATGGGAAAGCTGACCGTGCTGGCGCTGCGCGCCGTGATCGTGGCCCTGCTCGCCGGCTCGGTGGCCGTCCAGACGGTGATGGCGGCCCTGCTGGCCGCCGACCTGGAGGGCAGCGCCCTGGCGGACCGGCGCGCCCCGATCCTGGCGACCGTGCTGCTGGGCGTGGCGGCGGCACAGGTCGTCCTGGTCTGCGTGTGGCGGCTGGTGACGATGGCACGGCACGGAACGGTGTTCTCCCACGCCGCCTTCCGCTACGTGGACATCGTGGTCGGCGCCTTCACCGCGGCCGCCCTCCTGATCTTCGCCCTCGGCGCCTTCCTGGCGCCGGGCGAGGCCGTCGCCCCGGGCGTCGTCCTCCTGCTGGGCGGAGCGTCCCTGGCCGTCCTCGGCGTCGCACTCATCGTGCTGGTCCTGCGCGCCCTGCTCGCCCAGGCCCTCGCCCGCGACGTCGAGGCCACACGGATGCAGGCCGAACTGGCCGGGGTGATCTGATGCCGATCATCGTCGACATCGACGTGATGCTCGCCAAACGGAAGATGTCCGTGGGCGAGCTCGCGCACCGCGTGGGCATCACCCCCGCCAACCTCGCGGTCCTCAAGAACGGCCGCGCCAAAGCCGTCCGCTTCACCACCCTCGCCGCCCTCTGCGAAGCGCTCCACTGCCAACCCGGAGACCTGCTGCGCTGGGAGGACCACCGACCGACGGACACCACCGCACCCGGGGAGCACGACGGGCGGCCGGGGACGAGGCGGCCGCCCGGCCGGGGGCGGGACGCGCAGGCGGACGAGCATCCGCCGCCCGGGGGGCCCGACGACCACGGACGGTCGCGGACGGGGGCGAGGACGCGATGACCGGCACCGCGGTCGAGCGGGCGGGTGCCCCGGACCGGAGGCTGGTCCTCACCGGCTACGCCGGGGACGGGGACTCCCCCGCCGTCGAGGCCGACGTGTCCCACCTGGGCGTCGGGCCCGTCGCCGCCCTGCTGGGCGTCCCCGTCGCCGAGTTCGCCGAGTGCCACCCGCTCCGGGCCCCGCAGGCCCGGAAGCTCGGCGAACTCCTGGGCACCCCCCTGGACTGGCGGGAGTACGACTACTTCATCGAAGTCGAGCGGCTCTGACGCGCAGTCCCCGCCGGATGCCCGTCGCCGTGCCCGGCCGCGGGGGGAGGGATGCCGGGCGCGCGCTCACTGCGGGCCGGATTCCGGCCCGTCCGGCTCGAGGAGCTGCTCGGTCCAGATGGTCTTGCCGCCGGGGGTGTAGCGGCTGCCCCAGCGGTGGGCGAGCTGGGCGATCAGGAACAGCCCGCGTCCGCCCTCGTCGGACAGCCGGGCGCGGCGCAGGTAGGGCTGGGACTGGCTGGGGTCGGAGACCTCGCACACCAGCCGGTGGTCCCTGATCAACCGCAGGCCGATGGGGCCCCCGGCGTAGCGGACGGCGTTGGTGACCAGCTCGCTGACGATCAGCTCGGTGCTGAAGACCAGCCCCTCCAGCCCCCAGCGGGCCAGCTGGGCGGAGGCCAGGGCGCGGGCCTGCGAGACCAGGCCGGGGTCGGCCGGCAGCTGCCAGAACGCCGTGCACGCGGACGGCACCCTGTCCACGCGGGCCAGCAGCAGGGCGAGGTCCTCCTCCCGGATCTCCTCCCTCAGGCGGGCCAGGAAGTGCTCCGTGACATCGGTCAGCGGCCGGCCGGTGTCCGCGGCGGCCCGGGCGGCGCCGCGCAGGTGCTCCGTACCCGCCCGGGCGTCCCGGGTCCGCCCGAGGAGCGGGCCGCTGTGGAAGGCGAGGACATCGCCCGGGTGCAGGAGCAGTTCCACCGGTTCGAAGGGTTCGGTGCCGCCTCCCAGCGGCGGGCCGGGCCGGAGCGCGACCTCGTCGGCGGTGCGGGACCGCCCTCTGGCCAGGACGGGAGGCGGGTGTCCGGCGCTGGCGACGAGGCACTGGCCGGTGACCGGGTCGTAGGTGGCGTACAGGCAGGTCGCCCCGTGCAGGGAGCCCGCCACCGACGCCGTCCGGTGGTCCTCGTCCTCGCCGATGCGGGTGACCAGGTCGTCCAGGTGGCTGAGCAGCTCCTCGGGCGGCAGGTCCAGGTCGGCCAGGGTCTGCACCGCCGAGCGCAGCCTCCCCATCGCACCGGCGGCGTTCACTCCGTGTCCGGGCGCCCTGCCCGCCACGAAGGCCACGCGGACCCCGGAGAGCCGGATCACGTCGTACCAGCCGCCACCGGTTCCGGAGGCGGTGCTCGCCGGCGCGTACCGGCCCGAGGTCTCCGCGGCGGCCAGGCGCACCACCGGGGGCGGCAGCAGGCTGCGCTGGAGGGCTTCGGTGGTGCGCCGCTCCCGGGTGTAGCGGCGGGCGTTGTCCAGCCCCAGGGCCAGCCGGGAGCCGATCTCCTCGGCGAGGGGGACCTCCTCCTCGGAGAAGGGCGTACGGCCGCGGTTGCGCCACAGGCCCAGCACGCCCAGCACGTGGCCCCGGGCGTGCAGCGGGACGAACAGCGCCGAGGCCGCCGAGGAGGGGAACAGCAGCCGGAGCCGCTCGGGGTCGATCTCCAGCCGCTCGCGCCAGGCGGCCATGTCGGTGATGCGGACGGTCTCCCCGTCGCAGAGGGCCTCGCTCTCGGCCTCCCTGGCCCGGACGGTCTCGCCGGGCTGGTAGACCTCCGGGGGCCAGGTGCCGTCCGCCGAGGCCACCGCGGTCCGGCGCAGCACCGTCCCGGGGACGAACCGGCCGGCCTCCCGGCCCTGGGACACCGCGTCGGACAGGTCCACGCTCACCAGGTCCGCGAAGGCGGGGACGAGGACGCCGACCAGTTCCTCGGCGTTGCGGGTGACGTCCAGGGTGCGGCCCAGCCGCGCCCCGGCGGCGTGGAGGAGCGCCATCCGCCGCCGTGTCGCGTACTGCTCGGTGATGTCGGCGAAGACGGCCGCTACCCCGATGGGCCGGCCGTGCGGGTCCTCCAGCCGGAAGGCCGACACGGACAGCATCCGCTCCTGATCGGGGGCGATCCTCCGCCGCGCCGAGTGCTCCCAGTCGATCAGCGGTTCGCCGGTCCGCAGGACCCGCCGCAGCTGATCGTCGATCGCCGCGGCGTCCTCCGGGACGACGATGTCCCCCAGCCTCACGTCGGACAGGCCCTCCGCGTTCCGGGGCCGGTCGAGGCCGAAGAGATCCGGGTTGATGTTCACCCGCGTGGCGACCAGGTCGGTGTCGCGGATGACCAACCCGACGCGGTCCTGGGTGAACAGCGCGCGGACCAGCGCCTGGTTCTCCTTCCTGTGCCGGCTCCAGGCCACGGGGACGGCGAACACCAGGAACCGGGCCTCGCCCCCGGGGGGTAGCGCCAGCACCTCGGCGTCCACCTCGACCGGCGTGCCGTCCCGGTGCCGCAGGGCCGTGCGGAACTCCACGGTCCCGGGGTGGCCGGCCGGCCCGTCCCAGGGGCCGGGAACGGTGACGAGGTCCGCCATCGGCCGCCCGCGGACCTCCTGGGGCGGGCGGCCGGTCAGCTCCGGCACGGTGGCCGTGCACTGCAGCACGGTCCCGCGCCCGTCCAGCACGAACACCGCCGCACCGCCCGTGAGGCGGTCGCCGTGGCGGGGGTGTGCGGACGGATTCACTCGGCTGCCTCGCTCCGGGGAGTGCGACGCTACTCGCGCCATTCAACCCCGTCGGCGGCCGGTTCGCATGGCGGCGGCGCCCCGCCGGTCGACCGGCCGCCGCGGCCGGTGCCGTGGGGCCCCGCCCGCACCGGCCGCGCGTCCGGTGCGGTTGGGGGGGCGGGGGAAGGGGTACGCCGCCGGGAACAGGGCGGGCCGCGCGGCGCCGGGCGCTGCGGCGGGCCGGCGGCCTCCGCGGGGAAGGAGGGTCCACGTCGTGGCCGACGCCGCACAGGTGGGGAGGATGCTGGCCGGTCTGATGCGGGACTGCCATACCGCCACGATGGAGCAGTTGCCGGAGATGGTGGCCGGCCACGGCGCCGCAGCGGACCTGCGCGACGTGGCGCTGTTCGCGGTGGACCTGCAGGAGACGGTGCTGCGGCAGATCACCGGCCGCGGGCTGGACGCGGGAGAGGGCGGGCTGGAGCTGCGCGTCGACGGCACCCTGCCCGGCCTGGCCTACCAGCGGGTGGAGCTGGTCGCCGAACCGAACCGGACGCCCGAAGGGCCGCGCCGGTGGTGGGCGCCGATCACCGACGGCGTGGAGCGCCTGGGCGTGCTGCGCGCGGACACCGCCGGCGACGACGACCAGACCCGTGAGGCGCTGCGGGCCCTGGCCTCGATGGTGGCGCTGCTGCTGCTGAGCAAGCGGTCCTTCAGCGACTCCTACGCCCGCCTGGTGCGCACCGCGCCGATGAACGTGGCCGCCGAGATGCAGTGGAATCTCACCCCGCCGCCCGCCTTCGCCGGGCACGACGCCACCGTCGGCGCGGTATCGGAGCCGGCCTACGAGATCGGCGGCGACGCCTTCGACTACGCCGTCACCGGCACCACGCTGCACCTGTCGGTCTTCGACGCCATGGGCCACGACACCACCGCCGGGCTCACCGCCAACGTGGCGGTGGCCGCCTGCCGCAACGCCCGCCGGCAGGGCGCTTCCCTGGCCGAGACCAGCCGGGCGGTGGAGCAGACCCTCATGGAGCAGTTCGGCGCCAGCCGCTACGCCACCGGGATCCTGGCCAGCCTGGATCTGGAGACCGGACGGCTGGACTGGGTCAACCGCGGCCACCACCTGCCGGTGCTCGTCCGCACCGGAAGGTGGTGGAGGCAGTTGCACTGCCCGCCGGCCGGACCGATGGGCGCGGACCTGGGCCTGCCGGTCACCGTCTGCCACGAGCAGCTGGAACCCGGCGACCGCCTGGTGCTGTACACCGACGGCATCACCGAGGCCCGTGACGCGGACGGCAACCAGTTCGGCCTGGAGCGCTTCACCGACTTCATCGTGCGCCACCACTCGGGCCGGTTCACCCTGCACGAGACCCTGCGCCGCCTGGTCCACGCCGTCCTGGACCACCACTCCGGAAAACTCGACGACGACGCCACCGTCCTGCTGGCCGAATGGCGCGGCGGCCACCAGGACGATCTCACCCCCTGACCGCGCCGGGAAGAGGGTCCCGTCCGCGCCCCGGCCCGGCAGGCCCGGCCGGAAGGGCGAAAGGAGAGGCGATGGGCAGCAATCCAGGCGGCCGGCGCGAGCCGCCCGACACGCTGGAGGTGCGGGTCCGGTCCCTGGACCGCGTCCGTGTCCTGGCGACCCTGACCGGCGCCTTCGACCACCACAACGCCCACCGCCTCACCGAGGCGCTCCAGCGGGCCCTGGACGCGGGCGCCGCCGTGGTGCTGCTGGACCTGTCCGGAGTGACCTTCCTGGACTCCACCGGCGTCACCCGGCTCCTCCTCGCCCGCCGGTCCGCCCGGGCGGCCGGCGGGCACCTGGCGCTGATCGCCCCCAGCCGCCCGGTGGAGCGCCTGCTGTCCATCACCGGCGTCGACCAGGTCCTGCCCAGCTACCCCACCCCCCAGGCCGTCCCGGCCGCCGGCCCGGAGCCGGACCGGGACTCCGGCGGCACCGCGGGGTGAGGGCGCCGGGCGGGGCGGCCGGCGCCGCGGGCGGTGGCGTCACGGGGGTGTCACCGCGGCCGCGGAGGGACCGTCAGGGGTCCAGGGGGCGGCTGAGGTAGGGCGCCATGAGCCGGCGGAAGCCCGCGGAGGGCCCCAGCCCCAGTTCGCTGCGGATCATCCGCCGGAAGAAGTCGTAGTGCCGCAGGGCCTCGGCGACGTTGCCCTCCGCCAGGTGGACGCCCACGACGTGGCGGTGCGCGCTCTCGCGCAGCGGCTCGGCCTCCACCGCCGTCATGGCGGTCTCCATGGCGGCGGCGAGCTGGCCGCCGTCGCGCAGGTGCCGGGACACCGCCTCCAGGGCGTGCAGCCGGGTCTGGCGGAAGTGCTCCCGGGCGACCAGCAGCCAGTCCTCGGTCCAGTCGGGCAGCAGGTCCTCGCTCAGCTCGGCCAGGGCCGGCAGCGGTGCCGGCCCGGAGTCGTGCGGCGAGACGAGGGACGCGGCGTGCCGCTCGGCCTCGTGCAGGTCGACGCCGACGGTCGGAGCGAGCGCGAGGCAGCTGTCGCCCGCGTCGACCAGCCCGTCCCGCCCGCTGCTGCGGGTCAGCCGCCACAGGGTGGAGCGCAGGCTCGCGCCCGCGCGCCGGTCGGGCAGGTCGGGCCAGAGCGCCGAGGCCACGAAGGGCCTGGTCACCCCCTCCGGATGCAGGGCCAGCAGGGCCAGCAGCCGCTGCACCGAGGGGCTGATGACCACCTTCCGGGACCGGACCTCCAGGTGGAAGCGGCCCAGTAGTGCGAGGCGGGCCTCCCACTCCGGGTCCTCGGGGTGGAGCCGCCGGGAGGCGAGGGCGAAGGAGGACGTCATGGGACTCTCTCCGTGAGCTACCGGTGCGGCCGGCTTCCGGGCCTGGACGGACGGGGTTCCCGCCGCCGGGGCCGTCACACCCCCGCGGGCCCCCGCCCCCCGGCGGCGGAGACGGATCGGTGACGGGCGCCGCCTAGCGTCCCAGGGGTGGAGCGCAGCACCCCGGCCCCGGAGGGTCGGCCGGCGCACGCGCACTCCGCCGACGACCGAGAACCGTCCTCGTCCGGAAAGCGAGAACCACCGATGTTCCGACACACCCAGCGGCTGCAGTTCGAGGCGAAGCCCGAGAAGCCCGATCCGGCGTACGCCCACAAGCTCCAGGAGCTCGTCGGCGGCGCCTACGGCGAGATGACCGTGATGATGCAGTACATGTTCCAGGGCTGGAACTGCCGCATCAAGGGCAAGTACAAGGACATGATCATGGACGTGGCCACCGAGGAGATCGGCCACGTCGAGATGCTCGCCACCATGATCGCCCGTCTCCTGGAGGGCGCCCCCGCCACCGCGACCACCAAGATGGCCACCTCCGACCCCGCCGTCGGCGCCGTGATGGGCGGCATGGACCCGCAGCAGGCGATCATCGCCGGCGGCGCGGCCCTCCCGGCGGACAGCAACGGCTACCCCTGGAACGGCCGTTACGCGGTGGCCAGCGGCAACCTGCTGGCCGACTTCTACGCCAACGTCGCCGCCGAGGCGCAGAGCCGGCTGCAGACCGCGCGCCTGTACAACATGACCGACGACCCCGGCGTGCGGGACATGCTGAAGTTCAACCTCGCCCGGGACACCTACCACCAGAACCTGTGGCTGGCGGCCATTGAGCAGCTCCGCGAGGACAACCTGGAGGACGTTGTCGTCCCCGGGGGCCTGGCGGACGAGGAGCACCGCGAGCACGCCGCGACGCTGTGGCACCTCTCCGACGGCGAGGCCGCCGCCGCGGGCCTGTGGGCCTCGGGCCCGACCCCGGACGGCGAGCACGAGTTCAGCGTGCTGACCGACACCCCGCCGCTGGGGGGCGAGGCGTCGCCCCCGCCCCCCGACCCCCGGCTCTTCGCCACCTACGACGGCAGTCTGGGGCAGCCCAAGGGCCCGGTCCTGGGCACCGAGACGGGCCTCAGGGGCAAGCTCAAGGACACGTTCTCGTCCGACGACTGAGGCCGCGCGGGCCCCTCCCGCCGCGGGAGGGGCCCGTCCGTCCGTGAGAGGAGGCGGGAGGACCATGGGCACGCGAGACCCCGCGAGCGGAACGGCCCCGGCCGCGGTCGCCGTCCGGCGCCGCCCGCGCCCCGTCACCGTGACGCTCCTGGCGCTGTACGCCGCGGCGGCGGTCGTCGGCGTCCTCGCCGGAGGGACGGCCGAGCGCCTGCTGGGGCCGGTCCTGCTCGCCGTCGTCGTCCTGCGGCTGGTGCCGCACCGCCGCGGGGCGCGGCGGCCGGGCAGGGGCGCGCCGGCGGCCGCCGTCCGGCCGCGCGCCGCCGGGAGCGGGGACGCGGCCGATGCTTGACCCGCGCCAGCCCCGGAAGGAGCTTCCGGCCACGCCGCCGACCGCCGCTTCGGCCCCGGACCGGGCGGCCGGCGCCCCGCCCCGCGCCGGGTCGGAGCCGCAGGCCGGCGCGGGACGGCGGGCGGCTGCGGGGCGGCGCCCCGGCGCGCGGGCCGTGGTCGCGATGCTCGGCCCGGCGTTCGTGGTGTCGGTGGCCTACGTCGACCCGGGGAACTTCGCCACCAACATGGCCGCGGGCGCCCGGTACGGGACCCTGCTGCTGTGGGTGATCGTCCTGGCCAACGTGGTGGCGATCTTCGTCCAGTACCTGGCGTGCAAGGTCGGCGTCGCCACCGGCCGCGATCTGCCGGAGCTGTGCCGCGAGCACACCCCCCGGCCCCTGTGCCGGGTGCTGTGGGTCCAGGCCGAGCTGGTGGCCATGGCCACCGACCTGGCCGAGCTCGTCGGCGGCGCGGTGGCCCTGTACCTGCTGTTCGGCATCCCCCTGGTGCCGGCCGCGTTCGTGGTCGGGGCCGTGTCCCTGCTGCTGCCGGCGCTCGCCCCCGAGGGCAGGCGGCGCTTCGAGATGGTGATCACCGGCTTCCTGCTGGTCATCCTCGCCGGGTTCCTCTACCAGAGCCTGCGGACCGGTTCCTGGGGCGGGGCGACGGCCGGTCTGCGTCCGAGGTTCGCCGACACCCAGAGCATACTGCTGACCACCGGCATGGTCGGGGCCACGGTGATGCCGCACGTGATCTACCTGCACTCGTCCCTCAGCCGCCGGTACGGCCGTGCGTCCGCGGAGCGGAAGCGGACGGTGCTGCGCGCCAACCGCACGGCGATCCTGATCGCCCTGGGAACCGCCGGGCTGGTCAACGCGACCATGCTCACGGTGGCCGCGGCGGCCTTCCACGGGGGCTCCCCGGAGTCCACCGCCTACGAGACCCTCGAGCAGTTCCACCACGGTCTGGGAACCGTGATCGGTCCCGGCGCGGCGCTGGCGTTCGCGCTGGCGCTGCTGGCGTCGGGCCTGGCCTCGTCGGGGGTGGGGACCTATGCGGGGCAGGTGATCATGAGGGGCTTCCTGCGGCGGCGCGTCCCCCTGATGCTGCGGCGGCTGATCACGATGGGGCCGCCCCTGGCCGTGCTCGCCCTGGGGGTCGACCCCACGCGGGCCCTGGTGCTCAGTCAGGTGGTGCTGTCCTTCGGCATCCCCTTCGCCCTGGTTCCGCTGGTCGTCTTCACCGCGCGGCGCGGCATCATGGGCGCGCTGGTGAACCGCCCCCTCACGACGGTCCTGGGCGCCACCGCGGCCCTGGCGATCACCGGCCTCAACCTCTTCCTCGTCCAGGACGTGCTGTTCGGCTGAGGGCCCCGGGCGCGGCCGGCGGCCACCGCCTCCGGCACCGGGCCCACGGGAAACACCGCGGTGCTCCGCGTGGACACCGGAACCGGGGGGCCGCGGGCTACCCGCCCGGCCGGGCGGCCCGGGCGGGCGCCCCCGCCGGCCGGGCCAGCGCGCCGACGACCGCGGAGAACAGCCACGGAAGCCGCTGTGCCGCGGGCACCAGCGCGGTGCGGGCCGGAGGCACCCTCGCCGCGCCGAGCAGCGCGTGGGTCAGCCAGCGGTAGCGGCGGGTGAGCCGCCGCCACTCCCGCTCGTAGGCGGCCGGATCGCCGCCGGTGATCGCCCGCACCGCCGCCGACGCCTGCGCGAGCGCCAGCGCGATGCCCTCACCGGTCAGCGCGTCGACGTAGCCGGCGGCGTCGCCGACGAGCAGCACCCGGCCGGCGGTGCGGGCGGTCGCGTCCTGGCGGAGCGGGCCCGCCCCGCGCACCGGCCCGGCGGACCCGGCCCCGGCCAGCCGCTCCCGCAGCCCGGGGAAGGCGGCGAGGTGGCCGTCGTACGTCCCGCGCCCGGCGGTGAGCACCGCGACGCCCACGAGGTCGTCGGCGACCGGGGTCACGTAGGCCTCCGCGTCGCGGGCCCAGTACACCTCGACGTGGTCGCTCCAGGGGGCGAGCGCGTAGTGGCGCCGCAGCCCGTGCCGCGGGTGGGCCCGGCGCGGCCGGTCGAGGCCCAGGGACCGGCGGATCGGCGAGTGCAGGCCGTCCGCCGCGACGAGATGGCCGGCCCGGGTGCCGTCGACCACCACGCCGTCCTCGTCCTGTCCGACGCGGCGCACGGTGCGCCGCTCGATCCGCACGCCCGCGGCCAGCACCGCCTCGCGCAGCGCCGCGTGCAGTGTCGTGCGCCGCACCCCGCGGCCCGGTCCCGCCCGGAAGTCGGCGTCGGCCCGGTGCGGCCCGGCGACGTACCGGATGCCCCGCAGGTCGTACCCGCGGGGGTGTACGCCGAGCGCCGCCAGGGCGGCGACGGCCCCCGGCATCAGTCCCTCGCCGCACGCCTTGTCCACGGTGCCGGCGCGCTGTTCCCAGACGGCGACGTCGAGCCCCGCCCGGGCCGCGTGCAGCGCCGTGGCCAGTCCCGCGGGCCCCCCGCCGGCGACGAGCAGGTCCACGCGCGTCCCCCTCAGGCCAGCCGCGCCAGGGCGGCGTCCTCGGCGCGGATGCGGGCGGCGAGCAGGAACCCGTTCAGCGCGGTGAAGGCGGCCGCCGTGACCCAGGCCGAGTGCACCAGCGGGAGCGCGAACCCCTCGACGACGACGGCGACGTAGTTCGGGTGCGGGATCCAGCGGTAGGGGCCGCCGGTCACGCGCGGAGCGCCGGGCACGACGATCACCCGGGTGTTCCACTGCCGCCCCAGGGTGGCGATGCACCACCAGCGCAGCGCCTGCGAGGCCGCGACGAGGACGAGCATGGACCAGGCGAGGACCGGCGCGGCGTCCGGCCGGCGCACCCACACCTCCGCGAGTGCGCCGGCGAGCAGGCCCGTGTGGAGCACCACCATGAACGGGTAGTGCCCCCGCCCGGACTCCACACCGCCCCGCGCCAGGCTCCAGGCGGCGTTGCGGCGGGACACGGCCAGCTCGGCGACCCGCTCCAGACCGACGGCCAGGACCAGGGCGGTGAACAGGGCCTCGCTGCTCATCCCTCGCCCCCCGGGGCGCGCAGGAGCACCAGCTCGGAGCAGAAGCCCGGGCCCATGGCGAGCATGAGCCCGTGGGAGCCGGGCCGGGGCGGGCGGTCGGCGAGCGTGTCCGCCATGACGTGCAGCACCGAGGAGGAGGACAGGTTGCCGATCCGGCGCAGCGAGTCCCAGGTCACCCCCAGCGCCTCCCGCTCGACCCCGAGGGCCTCCTGCAGTGCGTCGAGCACCTTGGGGCCGCCGGGGTGCGCGACGTACCAGCCGAGGTCGTCGCCGGTCAGTCCGTGGTCGGCGAGGAAGCCGCGGACGTCGTCGCCGATGTACCGGCGCACCAGGTCGGGGACCGAGGAGTCGAGCACGATCTTGAACCCGCCGGCGCCGACGTCCCAGCCCATCGCGCGCTCCGAGTCGGGGTAGAGGCGGCTGCGCGAGGCCAGCACCTCGGGGCGGGCGGGGTCGTCGGAGCGCGCGAGCGGGTGCTCGGGGCCGACGGCGACCACCGCCGCGGCCCCGTCCCCGAACAGGCCGCCGGCCACGAGGTTGGCGACCGAGGTGTCGTCGCGCTGGAGCGTGAGCGAGCACAGCTCCACCGACATCAGCACCGCGACCCCGTCCGGGCGGCCGCGCAGCAGGTCGTGGAGGCGGGCGAGGCCGGCCGCGCCGGCGACGCAGCCGAGGCCCACCAGCGGCAGGCGCACCACGTCGGGACGCAGCCCGATCTCCGCCGCGACGCGGGTCTCGAGCGAGGGGACGGCCAGGCCGGTCACCGTGCAGGACACGATGTAGTCGACGTCGGCCGGTGTGAGGCCGGCGTCCTTGAGCGCGTCGACGACCGCGCGGGCGCCCAGTTCGGTGCCGGCCCGGATGAAGACGTCGTTGGACCGGCCGAAGTCCCCGAGCCGGGCGTACTCCTCCAGCGGGAGCACGGTGTGCCGGGTCTCGACGCACGCGTTGCGGTGGAGCCGCTCGACGACGCGGCGGTCGACCGTGCCCTCGACCAGTGTGGTGACGAAGGACTCGGTGATCTCCTCCTGCCGGTGGCGGTGCTCGGGCAGGGTGCCGCGGACGCTGAGGACGCGCATGGTCATGCTGGCTCCCGGGATCGGCTGGCGGGACGGGTGGGTGAGACGAGCGCCCGGCCCAGGCCGAACGCGACGGCGGGGGTGAGCCGGCCCCGGGCGAGGCCGAGCTCGACGAGGTCGTCGAAGACGTGCTGGTCGGCGGCCGAGGCGTGCAGCCCGGCCGCCAGGACGCGCGGGCTGCGGGCGAGCCGGGCGGCCAGGGCGGTGTGGCGCAGGTGGGGCAGCAGGATCCGGCGGGTGGCGCGGGCGTACCGCTCCCCCGCCTGTTCGGGGTGTCCGTCGCGCCGGGCCGCGGCCGCGGCCCGGCCGGCCGCGATGCCGGTGGCCACGGCGTGGTGGATGCCCTCGCCGGTCAGCGGGTTCACCAGGCCGGCGGCGTCGCCCACGAGCAGCACGCGGCCGGCCGGCGGGTGCCAGTGCGCCGTCGAGAGCGGCAGGTGGTGCCCGGCCCAGTGCCGTCCGCCCTCGGTGGCGCCGGGCAGGAGCGCCTCGAGGTGCTCCAGCAGCCGGGCGCGGTTCGGTGCCGGCCGGCCCTCGTGGAGGACCTCGCCGTACCCGACGTTCGCGCGGCCGTCGCCGCAGTCGAAGGACCAGGCGTACGACGGCTGGTGCCGGACGCCGAACTCGACGACCTGCGCGCCGCGCCGGCCGGGCGCGACCGGGGCGTAGCCGCGCAGGGCCAGGGCCACCGGACCGCGGGGCAGGCCGAGTGCGCGCCGGACGACCGAGCGGGCGCCGTCGGCGCCGACGACGACCGCGGCGGAGACCTCCCCGTCCAGGACCACCGCGCCGGTGTGCCGCCGCAGGTCGCGGACCCGGTGCCGGATGAGCCGGGCGCCGGCGGCGACCGCCGCGTCGACCAGCCGGGCGTCGAGGATCCGGCGCGGCACCACCCACGCCGGGCGGGCCATCGTCCGCTCAGCGGCGAGGGTTCCGCGGCCGAGGCGGAGGCGGCCGACCGGGGTCCGGTCGTCGACGAGGCCGGTGACGCCGACCCCGGCGAGGAGGTCGAGGACGTGCGGGGCCACCCCGTCGCCGCAGGCCTTGTCCCGCGGGAAGTCCGCCCGGTCCAGGAGGGCGACGCGCAGGTGCGGGTCGGCGTGCAGCGCGCCCAGGGCGGCGGCGGCGCCGGCCGGTCCGGCGCCGACCACCGCGAGGTCCCAGCGGGTGGGTGCCGGCGCCATCAGCCGGCCGCCGCGAGCAGCACGACGTCGAGCAGGGCGATGGCCACCGCGGCCCGGAAGGGGGTGCGGCCGCGGGCGGCCAGCGTGAGCGCCGCCAGGACGGCCACCGGCGCGAGGGCCGCCCACGCCCACGCCGGGGGGGCGCCGTCGGGGCCGAGCACGGCGCACAGCGAGGCGGCGGGCAGCAGGACGGCGGCCAGGGCGCGCGAGCGGCGCGCGCCGATCCGGTGCGGCAGGCCGCGCACACCGGTGCGCTCGTCGTCGGTGAGGTCGGGCAGCGTGTTGAGCAGGTGCGCCCCGACACCGAGCGCGGCGCCGGCGCCGGTCATCCACAGCGGCGCCCGGGCCGGGTCGGGGCCGGCGAGGGCGACGACCGAGGGCAGCGTCCCGAAGGCGCAGGCGTACGGCGCCCAGGACCAGTGGGTCGCCTTGAGCCCGAGGTTGTAGGCGTGGCCCGCGCCGGTGACGAGGACGACGTTGGCCAGCGCGCTGCGCCAGCCGGCGAGCGCGGAGAGCGCCAGGCAGGCGAGTGCGGCCACGGCCAGGGCGCGCACCACCCACCCGGCCGGGAGGGCTCCCGTCGCCAGCGGTTTGTCGGTGCGGCCGACGGCGCGGTCGCGGGCCAGGTCGCGCAGGTCGTTGCCCCAGCCGATGGTGAGCTGGCCGGTGAACACCGCCGCGGTGACGGTGGCGGCGTCGAGCGGGGGCAGGCCGCCGCGCAGGGCGAGCAGGCCCGTGATGGCGGTGACGGCCAGGGCCGGGCCGCCGTGGGCGGCGGCGAGCAGGGCGCGCGCGGGCAGGGGTCCGGGGCGCGCCGGGGCCACGCCGGCCGTCACGGGCGCCGCCGCACCGCGACCGGCCCGCGGCGGACCGCGTCGCCGAGCGCGCCGAGCACGGTGCGCGGGCGCAGCACGGGTGTCCCGCCGGACGCGGCCTCCCTCATGCCCGCGACCACCTCGGCGAGCACGTCGGGGCCGTCCTTGGTCGGCGCCCAGCCGAGCTCCGTGCGCGCGCGGGCGGTGTCCAGGGTGGGGAGCGCGAAGCCCATGTCGAGCCATCCGGTGTCGACCTGCTGCAGGTGCGCGTGCCAGGCGGCCGACATGGCGGCGCGGACCACCGGGGAGGGCACGTGCACCAGTCGGGCGCCGAGCGCGTCCGCGATGGTCGCCGCGGTCACGGGCGTGGCGGCGGCGAGGTTGAACGGCCCGCCCGCGCGCCGGTGGAGCACCGCGGTGACCGCTTCGGCGACGTCGTCGGTGTGGACCACCGGGATGGTCAGCCGCCGGTCCATCGGCAGGACCGGCAGCAGGCCGAGCGCCCTGGCGGGCACGAGGGCGGGCACGCCGTACCGGAGCAGGGAGCTGCCGGCGGCGCGCCGGCCGACGATCCCCGGCCGGAGCCGGGTGACGAGCGTGCCGGCGCCGGAGGCCTCGTGCCGGTCGAGGAGGCGTTCGGCCGCCGACTTGTGCCGGCTGTACCGGGCGGAGGGGACGCCTCCGGTGGGCCAGGACTCGTCGACCGGGCGGTTGTCCCTCTTCGGCGAGTAGGCACCGACCGAGGACATGTGGACCAGGTGCGGGACACCGGTCTCGGTGACGGCCCGCAGCACGCGGCGGGTGCCGCCGACGCCGAGTTCGGCGAGGTAGGCGAGGTCGTGGGACGGCTGGAAGCCCCATGCCAGGTGGACGACCGCGTCCGCGCCGTCGAACGCCTCGACGAGCGTGCCGAGGCAGGCGTCGGTGCTCAGGTCGACCGGACGCCAGTCGACGCCGCGGGCCTCGGGCCCGCCGGGCAGCCGCCGGGCCAGGCCGACGAGGTCGTGCGAGCCCTCGGCCCGCAGGCGCCGTACGACGACGGAGCCGATGTTTCCGGTCGCCCCGGTGACCACGATGCGCATGCAGGACGAATGCCCCTCGCTCGCCCGCTCACACGGGGTGCTCCGGCATCCGGGTGGCCGCCCCGCCGGGCTCCGTTGGAGCGCTCCGGGTCAGAGCGGGGCCCACGCGGCCCCGGCGGGCCGGGGAGACGACGGCCTCGGTGCGGGCCGGACCCGCGGGGTTGCCGCGGCGGATGTCCGCGTCCGGCCGGCAGGGGCGAAGCCGGTGACGACGGGACGACGGTCCGCCTCATCCCCTTTCCGGGCGGCAGGGCGATCGGGTCCCGGCCGCGCGAGCCGCGCCCGGTGCGGTCCACCGGGGCCCGGCGTCCGGTCTCACGCGGCCTCCCGCCGCCGGGCCGCAGCGCCCCGGGTCCGGCCGGTCCCGGCGGCGGACCGCGCGGTCACGCGGCCTTCCGCGCGACGGCGACCATCGCCGCGCGGGGCACCTCGGCGACGTAGGCGCCGCGGGAGCGGTGGACGACGGGGCGCGGTGTGAAGTCGACCTCCGCGGGCAGGCCCGCCAGGTAGTCCTCGTGCCCGAAGTACCGCTCCAGGATCCGCCAGCGGGCGTCGGTCCCGCCCTGCGCGGCGAAGAACTCCCCGACTCCGTACATGTCGGCCACGTACTCGCACATGCGCCGGCGGGCGTCCTCCTCCGTGTCGCCGCGGACGACCAGCGGGTCGTACAGGTCGACGATGCGAGCCGGCGTCCCGGCCTCCTCGAAGAGCTCGGCCAACGATCCGCGCGAGAAGTGCCGGTAGTCGTGGCCCGCCGTGGTGTGGGGGTGGACGACGTCGGTGAAGAAGCGCGCCATGGGGCTGGCGTCGTCGAAGTCGTGCAGGACGACCCGGCCTCCGTCCCTGACGACGCGCAGGGCCTCGGTGACCGCGTTGAGCCTGTCCTGCGGCGCGATGTGGTGGGTTCCGTAGGCGAGCAGCGCCGCGTCCACGGTGCGGTCCCCCAGGAAGAGGTGGTCCGCCGCCTGCCGGACGGCGGGCAGGCCCTGGGCGAGGGCCCGTTCGACCATGTCGCCGGAGAGGTCGCCCGTCAGGATGCTCACGCGGTCCCGCAGGTCGGGGGCGTGTTCGTGGACGGCGCGCGCGATGGTCCCGTCCCCGCCGAGGACGTCCAGGACGATGTGGGGGGCCGCCGCGCCGGAGGGGGCGGCCAGTTCCAGGAGCTGCCGTATGCCCCGCCAGCGGACCGACGAGTTCCGCTGCGCCCGGCGATAGGAGTCGCCGCGTCCGGTGTCGTCGGAGTCGAATTCGGTCGTCGTCGCGGCCAGCGCCCTCAGCGCCTTGTCGGCGCCCGGGCGGCCGAAGTCCACGGCCGCCTTCAGGACCGGGTGGGCCGGCACCGCGTCCCGCAGATAGTCTTCGAGGGTCATGGACGGCAAGTAGGAATCCGTCTCCGCCAGTGCATCCGCCTGCATTTCCACCAATCCGGTCATTCGATGGTTTTCATCGTCGACCACCCGTACCGCATGCGGGGCGGATATCCTCCGCTGCTCGCAAACGGCCCGCAATCCCATCCGCGGCACCGACGTGCGCGATTGACGAAATTCCGGGGCACCGGTGCCCGGCCAGTCCGGTCCGCAGTGACACCGTTGCACCCTGTCAGGAGTTCGATCCCCGCGTCAAGGGCGCTTTCGACTCGGCATTGTGACCGGTCGTCCTCCGATGGGCGCAGCGCAACCGCGCCCTTGCCGCCGGCGCCGCGAACTCCGCGGAAGAGGTGATTCACCTGGGTTGGAAATTCCGGGCAGCGCGATTCATGAGTATCCGTGCCCAACGGGCACAGGGCGCCGGACATGGGATTCGGGGGACCGAATCCCCCATATCACCGGAACACCGGACCGCGGGCAATCGGCCGGGCTCCCCGTTGAACCCCGCCGCGGGCGTTCCTCCGGATTCCCGTACCCGGAATCCAACATTCCATCAATCGCCTCCGGTGCGGGCGGACATGCCCCGGGGAGTTCCGCCCCCCGCCGGCTCCGACCGGTGGGTCCCCGCGCCCCGCGGGCGGGGCCGGCCCGGCCGGAGCAGGCCGGGGCGCGGGCGCCGCGGCCGGTTCCGGCCGGGCCGGACGAGCGGGTCCGCCGGCGGGCCGCCTGGTACATTGGCGCACATTCGCCCTTCTCCCGGGCGTGCGCCCATCGGCCGGGGGTGTTTCCGGCGAAACCGGGAAGCCGCCCTACTGTCCACCGTGAGCGCGGGATGCCGGTCCACACGAAAGCCGGGACACCCCGTGCCGCACCGGCCCCCGTCACCCGGCGTCCACCCGAAAGACATTTCGACTTCTTCCCGGAGAAGGATGCGGGAGTTCCGGGGAACGGGCGCCGCCGGAGCCGGTGGCCGCGTCCCGCACAGCAGAATCCGTACCGGGCACCACGAGCGAGGAGAGGCGGTTCAGGACTGCCATGGCATGGATCCACGATGTGCTGACAGCGGTGTCGGAGATGGATCCGGCCTCCAGATTCGCACTGGCCTCGGCGTTCGCTTTCGCGGAATCGGGCCTCGGAGCGGGCATGTTCGTCCCCGGTGAGGTCGCGGTCCTGGTGCTGAGTGCCGGAACGGAGGGGACCCGTTCCCTGCTGGCGCTCTTCCTCGTCGTGGCGGTCAGCAGTTCGGCCGGCGACCACATCGGCTACTTCCTCGGAATCCGCTACGGGGAGCGGATGCGGGACACGCGCCTGGTGCGGCGGATCGGCCAGCAGCACTGGGACCGCGCCCAGGCGCTCTTCCACCGGTACGGGGCGACCGCCGTCTTCCTGACCAGGTTGCTGCCCGTCGTGCGCACGCTCACCCCGGCGACGGCCGGAGTGGGCTCGGTGCGCTACTTCCGCTTCCTGCCGGCCTCGCTCGCCGGGGCCGCGATGTGGTCCGCGCTCTACGTGTCGGCGGGGTCGCTGGTCTCGGCCTCCGTGCGGGAGGCCGAGACCGTGGTCACCAGGATCGTGTGGGCGCTGCTGGCCGTGGCGGCCGTCCTGGTGGTCGGCGTCGTGTGGTGGCGCCGGAGGCGCCGTCGCGCGCTCTGAGCCGGCGCGGCCGCTTCCCCGGGCCGGCACGGTCACTCGTCGGGCGGCCGGCGGAAGGCGCGGGCGGCGAGCAGCATCATCGCCAGCATCAGGCCGAGGCCCGCGCACAGCGCCGCGGGCACCTCGCTCCCGACCTGCCCTCCCAGTGCGAGGCTCCGGGACGCCTCCACCGCGTAGCTCACGGGGTTGACGGTGGCGACGGCCGCCAGCCAGCCGGGCAGCACCTCGATCGGCACGAACGCGCTGGAGGCGAACATCAGCGGGAAGTTGACGAAGAAGCCGATGCTGGAGAGCACCTCCACCTTGCGCAGCCACGCGGCGAGGGCGATGAAGATCCAGATCAGGGCCCAGATCACCAGGGTGGACAGCAGCAGCGCCGCCACCAGGCCCCCCGGCCCTCCCCCGGCCCGGTACCCGAACAGCAGGTGGCCGCCGGCCACCAGGACCAGCAGCTGCATCCCCGAGCGGGTCAGGTCGGCGATCGAGCGCGCCACCAGGACCAGCGGCAGCGACAGCGGGAGCACGCGGAAGCGGCGCACCATCCCGCCTTCCATGTCCCGCACCAGACCCACCCCCGCGGACTGCGAGGTGCCGATCCCGGTGGTGACCAGCAGGGCCGGCAGCAGGAACTCGATGTAGGACACGCCCCGCGGGAGGATGGAGCGGTCCGCGAGGCTGCCGAAGACCTGGCTGATCAGCAGCAGCATCACCACCGGCTGGGCCACGCTGAACAGCACGACCCTGCGGTCGGCGTACACCAGGCGGATCTGGCGCGCCGTGAGGATCCGCAGCTGCGCGGCTCTGCCCGTCGGCCTCCAGCGCGGGCCGCGCGGCCCCGCGGCGGGGCGGGCCGGGGGTGCCATCGTCCGCGGTGCGTTCACGTGGTCTCCTGCGTGTCGCCGGTGGGCCGGTGCGCCTTCGGGGGAGCCGCCCGGCGCGCCGCCTCCGCCGGGCCGGGGCCGTGGGGCTCCGCTCCGGTGAGGGCGAGGTAGACGTCGTCCAGGGAGGGCTCCGAGTGGCGGATCTCGGTCACGTTCTGCCCGACGGTGTCCAGCACCCGGATCACCGCGGCCAGGTCCGCCGAACCGCCCGCCGGCACCGTCAGCTCGCGCCGGGCGGCCGCCACGCTGGGCGGGAACCCGGCCCGGCGCAGGGCGCCGGCGGCCGCGGCCGGATCTCCGTGCGGTTCGAGCCTGAGCGAGATGGAACCGCTGCCGGCCCGCGACTTCAGCTCGGCCGCCGTGCCGGAGACGAGGACCCGGCCCGCTCCCAGGACGGTGATGCGGTCGGCGAGCCGGTCCGCCTCCTCCAGGTACTGCGTGGTGAGCAGGACGGTGGTCCCGCCGCGCGTGAGCTCCTCGACCATCTCCCACAGGCCGATGCGGCTGGGCAGGTCCAGCCCGACGGTCGGTTCGTCCAGGAACAGCACGTCGGGGCGCCCGACCAGCCCCAGGGCCAGGTCCAGCCGGCGGCGCATGCCTCCCGAGTAGGTCACCGCCTTCCGCTGCCCGGCGCCTCGGAGCCCGAAGGCCTCCAGCAGCTCGCCCGCCCGGTCCCCGGCCTGCGCCCGGGAGGCCCCGCACAGCCGGGCCACCAGGACGAGGTTGTCGTAGCCGGAGAGCTGCTCGTCGAGCGAGGCGAACTGCCCGGTGACGCCGATGCGCCGGCGCACCTCCTCGGGGCGCCCGGCCACGTCGAAGCCGGCGACCGAGGCGGTGCCCGACGTGGGGGGCGTCAGGGTGGACAGGATGTTGACGAGGGTGGTCTTCCCCGCGCCGTTGTGGCCCAGGAGGCCCATGATCTCGCCCTGGGCCACCGTCAGGTCCACGCCCCGGAGCGCGTGGACGGCTCCGAAGCGCTTGTGCAGACCGGCGGCATGGATCGCTCCGTCCGCCGCCATCAGCTCAGCACGCGCCCGTGCAGCGAGCGCACGGCCCGGGAGCGCCGGTGGTCCAGGTGGACGAAGGCGCGCTGGAGCCAGCGGTCCTCGCCGTCGTAGCGCGGGGTGAAGGCCGTACGCCCGTGCAGCGCGACGCGGTTGTCCACGTACACCAGGTCGGCCGGGTCCAGGACGAGTTCCTCGGAAACCGCGCGGACGGCGTCGGCCAGGGCGTCCATGGCCTGCCTGCCCCACGGGTCCGTCGCGTGGGTGGCGTGGAAGTCGATGCGGATGTCCGGGTCCTCCACGTCGCCGGTGAGCACGGCGTGCGGCTTGGTCCCGCTGTCCGGGCGCTCGAAGGAGGGCGGCGGTTCGGTGGTGAACAGGGGGCGCCGCAGGGTCTCGCGCGTCCCGGCGTCCAGGTGCTCCATCGCGGCGCGGACGCAGGCTACCCGGAGTCCGGCGGTCCGGTCGTGGTCGCTGCGGACGCACAGCAGCCCGACGTAGTCGGGGCGGTGGGGGTGGAAGGCGTTCTCGGTGTGCATCTCCAGCGGGACGGAGCCGGCGTTGGACTGCTGGTCCTCCCGGCCGGGCACGGGCACCACGTTCTGCACCAGCGCCCCCTGCTTCTCGTTGCGGTAGGCCACGACCTCGCCCAGTTCCATGGAGACGGCGCAGAGCACCGAGGCGCTCAGTGTCGCCCTGCGCTCCACCGAGTCGCCCTCCCGCGGGGTGTCCGGCACGGACCCGGCCGCGGGCAGGTTGCGGATGAGCAGCATGCCCGCGCGGCCGGGGTCGTGGCGGAAGGCGCGGAGCCGGTCCTGGAGGCGGGCGGGCAGGTGGCAGGAGAGGCTGCGGCACCGGTCGAGCCATTCCCGCTCGTCCACCAGGCCGGGGGGCGTGCGCGTCAGCTCCTCCGCCAGGAGCGCGACGTCGGCGCGCTCGGCGTCGGACAGTTCGAAGCGGCTTTCGGGGTTCATGTCGTCCCTCCGAGGGGGTTGGAGAAGGGTGGTCCGGGTCTGCGGCCCGGCGGGCGCCCCGCGCGGCGGTCGCGCCGGGGCCCCGGCCGGCGGGTGCCTCAGGAGGGCCCCGCCGCGTCCCGGCCGCCGTGGTGCCGCGAGACGGCGAACACGGAGTAGCGGTCGCTGCCCGCGTACCGGTCCTCCTGCACGGCCTGGACGCGGAACCCGCGCCGCTCCAGCCCGTCGGTCACCGCTCCGAGCCGGCCGGCGGTGGCGCCGCCGGGACTGTCGTGCACCTCCATCGCGATCTGGCGCACCAGCGGCCAGTGCCGTTCCTCGATGCCCCGCAGCACCTGCTGCTCGCCGCGCTGCACGTCGATCTTCAGCACGTCGATCCGGTCCACGGGGTGCTCGTCGAGGACCGCGGAGAGCGGACGGAGCCGGCAGCGCACCGTCTGCTCCCGGAACCTGAAGGCCAGGAGTTCGTCCAGCATCCGTTCGGCCTCGGGCAGGTGGTCGGTCCGCACCTGCTCCCGGACGAACGCCTTCTCCGCCTCGGTGTCCGCCAGGGTGCTGCGCGTGGACATGGTCGAGTAGCCCGGGTAGTGGGTGAACTCGACCTCCTGCTCGCTCTCGGCGAGGCCGTAGGGGCAGGCGAGCCCCGCCACGCCGTGGCGCTCCCGGTTGCGGCACAGGACCTCGTACACCGAGGGGACCGGCTCGAAGGAGTGGACCGTGGCGCCGGGCCTCTCGGACTTCACGAAGAGGGTGTACATGCCGATGTTGGCCCCCACGTCGAAGACGACGGGGTCCTCCGGCAGGTGCAGCGCCTCCGGCAGGTAACCGCGGCGGGTGAAGATCTCGTCGTAGAGGAACTCGGTCTCGTGCCTGTTCACGCCTTCCACGTCGGCGAGGGCGATGCTCATTCGTGCGGCCTTCCTGAGGGCTGGGGGCTGGGGGCTGGAGGCGGGCGGCGGCCGCCCGCGGCGCCGGTCCGCGGCGCGCCGGCTAGTCCGACATGGCGACCAGGACCCGGCGGTCACCGGTGAACGGCCTGCGGCCGTGCGCCGCCTGGACGTTGTCGACGAGCATCAGGTCACCGGCCCGCCAGTCGTTGTCCACCGCGTGCTCCAGTCCGCGGTCGCGCACCTGCCGCACGTAGTCGGCCGGTATCGGGGTGCCGTCGGCGAAGGCCACCGACTGGGGCAGCTCCTCCGGGGGCAGCATCTCCATCAGCGCGGCGGCGGCCTCGTCGCCGAGCGTGGCCGGGTGCCACTGGTCGGACTGGTTGAACCACAGCGGTTCCCCCGTCTCCGGGTGCTCGATCGTCGCGGGCCGGACGTGGCTGACCCGCAGCCCGTTGCGCGCATTCCACTGCCAGGTGGCGCCGCTCCGGGAGAGGTAGTCCTCGACCTCGGACCGGTCCTCGGTCTCGAAGGTGTCCTGCCAGCTCTTGCCCAGGCCCCGCCCCCCGTGCAGGTTCTGGGTGTAGCGCAGGCCGCCCGCGAAGGCCTCGCGGACCTCCCGGTCCAGCGCCCGGTACCAGGCGGCGTTGTCCACCACCGGTGTGGCGCCGCCGCTCCCGGCCGCCCGCTCGCAGTAGAACAGCAGCCGGGCGGGCCACTGCGCGGCGTAGGACATCTCGCTGTGCATCGAGATGGTGAACTCCTGCGGGTACTCCGTGGAGGTGTACACGTTGCGCCCCACCTTGGTGCGCGGGGAGTTGCCGAAGACGTACGCCAGGCGGTCCGGCAGCAGGAGCGGCATGATCTTCTCCAGCTCCTGCGGGCCCACGCCGAAACCGCGCAGGACCAGCACCTTGTGGGCGGCCAGGAGCCCGGCGATCCGCTCGGAGTCCCGCAGGAAGTCGGCCAGGGCGTCGGCGGTGGCGGGGAGGGAGTGGCTGCCCGGGCTGATCTCGGCGGGCCGCCAGGGAGTGATCGGTTCCATGGTGTGCTCTTTCATCCCTGTGTGGTCTGGGGTGCGCGGAGGAATTCGGTGATGAGCCGGTTGACCCGGTCGGGCCGCTCCAGGTAGCCGTAGTGGCCGCAGTCGGGGACGACGTGGTAGTCGGCCTCGGGCAGGGCGTCCGCGATCTCCTTCGCCAGGTGCGGCGGCGCCACGATGTCGTCGGCGAAGGCGATCACCCGGCAGGGGGCGGTGATCCGGGCCAGGTCCTCCCCGCGGTCGTCGGCGGCGCTGAGTTCCAGCTGGGTGCGCAGGCCGGGTCCGTCGGCCGCCGCCAGTTCGAGGACGTCCAGCCAGTCGGCGATCTGCCGGTCGTCCGCGAGCGTCCGCGGCGAGAGGTTCTGCATCGCCCGCACCACCGCGCGGTAGCGCGGCGGCAGGGTGACGCCGCTGTCGGCGAGGGCGATCTCGGCGGCGGTGCAGGCGGCCCTCATCCGGTCCGAGCGGGCCCGCGGCGCCACGAGGACGCACCGGGAGACCAGGTCGGGGCGGGTCCGGGCGACCTCGCGCGCGACCCTGGCCCCCAGGGACATCCCCACGACCGCGCAGGGGCCGATGCCGAGGTGCTCGATCAGGCCGACGGTGTCGGCCGCCATGTCGCCGAGGGTGAAGCCGGGGCCGCCTCCGCTGGGAGGGACGCCGCGGTTGGTGAACGTGACGGCCTCGAAGCCCTCGGCGACCAGCGCGGGCACCTGGTGCAGGTGCCAGGCCGACTTGGCGGCGCCGCTCCCCATGATCAGGAGGACGGGCGGGCCGCTGCCGGTGCGGTCGTGGTCCAGGGCGATCCCGTTGATCCGTGTCGTCGGCATCGAAGGCTCCCTCGGGGGGTGGTCGTCGGCGGCCCTGAGGACCGGGTGGTCGGTCGGTGTGCGGTGCGCGGGCCGGGGAAGCGGACCCGGCCCCGGCCGCCGGGTGCGGGTGCGCCGCGCGGGGGCCGGCACGGTCGCCGGGCCCCGCGCCGGGGTCCGCGGGCGGGCGGGGTACCGTCGGGTCCGCCCGCCCGGGGCCCGGTCACTCGGCCGCGGCCGCGGCCTTCTCGTGGGCCTCCATGGCCTCGACGAGGCTCTTGGGGCGCATGTCGGTCCAGTTCTCCTCGATGTAGTCCAGGCACTCCTGGCGGGGGCGGTCCTCCACCACCGCCCGCCAGCCCGCCGGGACCTCCACGAAGTTCGGCCACAGCGAGTGCTGGCCCTCGTCGTTGACCAGGACGTGGAAGGTGCCCTCGGCGTCGTCGAAGGGGTTGGTCATCGTTCACACCTCTCGTTTCTTCGTGTCGGCTCCCCGCAGGGAGTCCAGTCGGCGGGTCAGGACGCGGCCGACTTCGGCGACCGACGTCGGTTCGGTGAGCATGGACATGTGGGCGGCGTCGACGCGGTGCACCTCGACGCCCTCCTCGGTGTGCGCGTCCCACGCCCCGGGGTCGAGGCTGCGGGAGCGCTCCGCGGTCATCAGCACGATCCCGCAGCGGACGCGTCCGGGGGTGTGGGACCGCATGAGCCGTACGTTGTTGACGTAGACGTCCTTGGCCGCCGTCAACTCGCCGTCGTCCAGGTGGCCGAGCGAGCTGTCCATCCGGCGCAGGTGGGCGCGGAACCGCTCCAGCGGGAAACGTCCGCCGCGCAGTTCCGCCTCCTCCCAGGCGAACCCCGACTCCCGCAGGTTGGCCGCGACGATCTCGGCCTCCGTCCCCTCCTGGCCGGGTCTCCCCGTGCGGTGGGGCGGGTAGGCGTCCAGCACGGCGAGCAGGTCCACCCGCTCGCCGTCGCGCTCCAGCAGGCCGGCCATGGTGTGGGCCACGTGGGCCCCCAGCGACCAGCCGAGCAGCCGGTACGGCCCGTGCGGCCGGACGGCGCGGACCAGCCGGACGTAGTCGCCGGCCATCTCCTCGATGCTGCGCGGCAGCCCGCCGCCGGCGGGCGTGCGGGCCTGCAGCGCGTAGAGCGGGACGTCCGCGGGGAGCCGCTGGAGGAGGCCCGCGTACGCCCACCCCAGGCCGACGGCCGGGTGGACGCAGAACAGCGGCGGCTGGTCGCCGCGCCCCCGCAGCGTCAGCAGGGGCGCCGGGGCGCGGCGCTCGGCGCCCCGCCCGATGCGCTCGGCCAGGCCGACCGCCGTCGGCGCCTCGAACAGGTCCCGCGCGGCGACGGGCACCCCGAGGCGCTCGCGGATCCGCGTGACCAGCCGGGTGGCCAGCAGCGAGTGCCCCCCGTTCTCGAAGAACCCGTCGTCGGCACCGATCCACTCGCGCTCCAGCACCTCGGCGAACACCTCGCACAGGGCGGCCTCCCGTTCGTCGCTCGGCGGCCGGCCGCCCTCCTCGGCGAGCGGTTCCGGTTCGGGCAGGGCGTCCCGGTCGAGCTTGCCGTTGGCGTTGGCCGGGAGGGCGTCCAGCACCAGGTAGGCCGAGGGCACCATGTAGGGCGGCAGGAGGGCGGCCAGGTGGGCCCGCAGTTCCGCGGCGGTGGGCCGGGGCAGGCCGTCGGCCGGCACCGCGTAGGCCACCAGTCTCCGCTCCCCCGGCTCGTCCCCCCGCAGGACGACGGCCGCCTCCCGCACGGCGGCGTGCTCGGTGAGCCGGGCCTGGACCTCGCCGGGCTCCACCCGGAAGCCGCGCAGCTTGATCTGCTCGTCCGCGCGGCCCACGTAGTGGATTCGCCCCTCCCGGTCCCAGCGCACCAGGTCGCCGGTGCGGTACATCCGCTCCCCCGGCTCCCCGAACGGGCAGCCGACGTAGCGGGCCGCGGTGAGCCCGGGGCGGTCGCCGTAGCCGCGCGCCAGCGACGCGCCGGCCAGGTAGAGCTCGCCCGTCACTCCGGGGGGCACCGGCCGCAGCCGGTCGTCGAGCACGTAGGCCCGGGTGTTGGGCACGGGCGTGCCGATGGCGGGCGCCGGTCCGCCCGGGGAGAGGGCCTCGCTAGTCAGGGTGACCGCGGTGGCCTCGGTCGGGCCGTAGACGTTGAGCATGCGCCGGCCGGGCGCCCAGCGGTCCACGACCGAGGCCGTGACCGCCTCGCCGCCGACGACGAGGCAGCGCAGGCAGTCCAGTCCCTCGGGCGTGAGGCCGGTCAGCGCCGCCGGGGGGATGAAGGCGTGGCTGATCCGCCGCGCGGCGATGGTCTCGCCGAGCAGTTCCCCGGCCAGGAGCGGCCGGTCGGCCAGGACCAGCGTCCCTCCGGTGGTGAGCGCCATCAGCAGCTCCAGCACGGCGCCGTCGAAGGACGGCGACGCGAGCTGCAGCACACGGCTGCCGGCCCGCACCGGGTACCGCTCCCGCTGCGCCACCGCCAGCGACAGCAGGCCGCGGTGCTCGGTCACCACGCCCTTGGGGCGGCCCGTGGAGCCGGAGGTGTAGACGACGTACGCGGCGTTGCCGGCGGTCAGGGGGGCGTTCCGGTCCCCGTCGGTGAGGTCGGCGGCGGACGGCCCGTCCGACTCCGCCCCGGCCGGTCCGTCGCCGGGCACCAGGACCGGGACCCCGGCGATCTCCCCGCGTCCCGCCGCGTACGGCTCGGCCGCCAGAACCAGCGCGGGGGCGCTGTCGCGCAGCATGAAGGCGATGCGCTCCTCCGGGTGGCCGGGGTCCACCGGCACGTAGGCGCCGCCGGCCTTGAGCACCGCCAGCAGCGCGGTGACCTGCCCGAGGGAGCGGGGCATCAGCAGGGCCACCCGGCGCTCGGGGCCGACGCCGCGCCGCACCAGCACCCTGGCCAGCCGGTTGGCCCGGGCGTTGAGCTCGGCGTACGTCAGCCCGCGGCCGCCGTGTTCCAGGGCCGGGGCGCCGGGAGTCCGGGCGACCTGCTCCTGGAACATCTCCGGCAGCGTCGCGACCAGGCCCGCGCGCCGGGTGGCGTTCCACTCGGCCACGACCGTGTGCCGCTCGTCGGCCGCGAGCAGCTCCCGGGCTCCGATGGGGCTGCCCGGGTCCGCCGCCCAGAGCGCCAGCATCCGGCCGAACCCCTCCAGCAGGTCCTGCGCGGTCTCCCTGTCGAAGAGGTCGGCGCTGTACTCCAGGGCGGTCTCGATCCCGGCCGGCCGCCCGTCCTCCCCGTGGCCCTCCAGGAAGGTGAACATCAGGTCGAACTTCGACCGCGCAGTCTCCACCTGGTGGGGTCTGACGGCGAGTCCGGGGGGCGGGGAGCCCTGGCGCCCCACCTGCTCCTCGGTGTTGTTGCAGGAGAGGGCGACCTGGAAGAGCGGGTGCCGGCCGAGCGAGCGGGCCGGGCTCAGGCGCTCCACCAGCTGTTCGAAGGGCAGGTCCTGGTGCGCGTAGGCGGCCAGCGCGGTCTCGCGGACCCGCCCGACCAGCTCGGCGAACGCGGGGTCGCCGGAGGTGTCGGTCCGCAGGACCAGGGTGTTGACGAAGAATCCGACCAGGTCCTCCACCGCCTCGTCGGTGCGCCCGGCCACCGGGGTGCCGACGGGGATGTCCTCCCCGGCGCCCATCCGGGTGAGGAAGGCCGCGACGGCGGCCTGGACGACCATGAACACGCTCGCCCGGCACGCCCGGGCCAGGTCGGCCACGGCGGTGTGGACGGATGCGGGCAGCGTCAGCCAGACCTGGCCGCCGGTGCGGGACGGGGCGGCCGGACGCGGCCGGTCGGCCGGCAGCCTCAGCTCCTCCGGCAGGCCGGCCAGCTGCCGCTCCCAGTACTCCAGCTGGGCGGCGGCGGTGCTGCCGGGGTCCGCGGGGTCGCCGAGGAACCGCCGCTGCCACAGGGCGTAGTCCACGTACTGCACCGGCAGCGGCCGCCAGTTCGGGGCCCGGCCCGCGCGGCGTGCGGTGTAGGCGGTGAACAGGTCGCGCAGGAGCCTCCTGCCCGACCAGCCGTCGCTGGCGATGTGGTGCAGCACCAGCACGAGCACCCGGCTGCGCGGGCCGGTCTCCAGCAGCCAGGCCCGCATGGGGGGTTCGGCCTCCAGGTCGAAGCGGTGGGCCGCCAGCTCGCCGACGGTGCGGTCCACCTCCTCCTCGGCCACCGGCAGGACGGTGAGGCGCTCGTCCGTCCGCCGGGCCGGCAGCACCTTCTGGAACGGGCCCTCGGCGCCTTCGGCGATGACGGTGCGCAGCGTCTCGTGCCGTTCTGCCACGTCGTGCAGCGCGGCCTCCAGCGCCCGGACGTCGAGGTCGCCGTCGAGCCGCAGGGCCCGGTGGATGTTGTAGGTGGCGTCGGGGCCGGTGAGCCGGTGCAGGATCCACAGCCGCTGCTGGGCGTACGAGAGCGGGACGCGCTCCGGGCGCTCCGCCGGCCTCACCGGCGGGCGTCCGCCGCCGCGGGAGTCCAGCAGTGCGGACAGGGACCTCACCGTGGGGTGCTCGAAGAGCCGGCGCACCGGCAGCTCCACGTCCAGGGCCGCCCGCACCCTGCTGGCCAGGCGGGTGGCCAGCAGGGAGTGGCCGCCCAGGGCGAAGAAGTCGTCGTCGATGGAGACCTGCGGGCGCCGGAGCACGTCGGCGAAGAGCCCGCACAGGATCTCCTCGCGGGGGGATCTGGGCGCTCCCCCGGCGGAGTCGCCCGCGGCGGGGGGCTCCGGCAGCGCGGCGCGGTCGATCTTGCCGTTGGGCGTGACGGGCAGCGCGGGCAGTTCGACCAGGTGCGAGGGAACCATGTAGGGCGGCAGCATCCGGCGCAGGTGCTCGGTGATCTGCGCGGTGGGCAGCCCGGTGCCGGATCCGGCCGGGGCGGAGGGGCGCGCGCCGTCCCCGGCGTCCTCCCCGGCGGGAACGACGTAGCCGACCAGCCGGGCGTCCCCCGCCGCGTCCTCCCGCATCACCACCGCGGCCCGGCGCACGGCGGGGTGGGCCGCCAGCGCCGCCTCCACCTCGCCGGGCTCCACCCGGAAGCCCCGCAGGCTGATCTGGTCGTCCGCCCTGCCGAGGTACTCCAGCAGGCCGTCCTCGTTCCACCGGACGAGGTCGCCGGTGCGGTACATCCGCTCCCCGGCGGCGTAGGGGCACGCCACGAAGCGCTCGGCGGTCCTGCCCGGGTCGCGGAGGTAGCCGCGGGCCAGGCCGGCCCCGGCGACGTACAGCTCGCCGGGGACGCCGACCGGCACCGGGACCAGGCCGGGGCCGAGGACGAACAGGCGGGTGTTCCACAGCGGCCGCCCGATGGGCACCGGGCCGTCGGCGACCGGGTCGCGCGGGGCGATCCGGTGCTCGGAGCAGTTCACGGTCGTCTCGGTGGGCCCGTAGACGTTGTAGACGGTGACGTCCGGGTGGTCGGCGCGCCACCGCCGCAGGTGCCGGCCGGTGAGCTGTTCGCCGCCGAAGGTGATCGCCGCGGTCGGGCTGACCTCCCGCGGCAGCCCTTCGAGGACCGGGAGGTGGCTGGGGGTCACCTTCGCGAAGTCCGGGGGCGCCTCGCCGGGGCGCAGGACCGGCTCGTCGTCCAGGGAGGCGAGGCGGACCGTGCCCCCGCTGACCAGCGGGACGTAGAGGGCGCCGACCGTGAGGTCGAAGGAGACCGGCGAGTGCACCAGGGAGCGTCCGTCGGACGGGTACTCCTGCGAGCCGCGCAGCAGGTAGCCGACGAGGGACCGGTGGGTGGCCACCACACCCTTGGGCCGTCCGGTGGAGCCGGAGGTGTAGATGGCGTAGGCGGCGTTCCCCGGGTCCGGCGGCGAGGGGCGCTCGCCGTCGCCCAGCGGGCCGCCGGGCAGTTCCTCCAGTGCGGCGACGGTCCGCGGAGCGTCCAGGACCAGCAGCGGGAGGTCCGCCGGCAGCCGGCCGGCCAGGTCGGCGGTGGTGACGGTGAGGAGCGGTTCGGCCTCCCGCAGCAGCCGGGCCACCCGGTCGGCCGGGTGGCCGGGGTCGACCGGCACGTAGGCGGCGCCGGTCTGCCACACCGCGAGCGCGGCCTCGACCAGTTCCGGCGAGCGCGGCAGCGCCAGGGCGACGAACCGCTCGGCCCGCGCCCCGCGCTCCACCAGCAGGCGGGCCAGCCGGCCGGAGCGGTCGGCGAGCCGGGCGTAGCCGATGCTGCGGTCGGCCGT
This sequence comes from Streptomyces desertarenae, assembly GCF_042681365.1. Taxonomy (NCBI): domain Bacteria; kingdom Bacillati; phylum Actinomycetota; class Actinomycetes; order Kitasatosporales; family Streptomycetaceae; genus Streptomyces; species Streptomyces desertarenae. The sequence goes on from NZ_JBHUFU010000009.1 coordinate 274,460, forward strand.
CTCCACGGCGGTCCGCCCGGGGGTGCGGGCGGCCTGCCGGAGGAACAGCTCGGTGGCGGTGGTGTCCTCGACCTCGCGCGCGGTGTCGTTGAACTTCTCCAGTACCAGGGCCCGTTCGGCGTCGTCGAGGACGTCGAGCCGCCCCAGGGGCAGGTCCGGGGCCGCCAGGAAGGCGTCGACGAGCCGCAGCAGGCGGTCGCGCAGGGCGGCCGCCAGGCGCGGCGTCACCGCGCTGGGCCGGTGGCCCAGGCGGAACCGCACCGGCGGGCCGGGGGAGGCGAGCAGGCCGAGCGGGTAGTGCATGGCGTCGCGCATCCTCGACGCCACCGCGCGCACCCGCCCCGGCGCGGCGGAGGAGTCGCCGGGGGGCACCTCCGCGGGCCCGGCCGGGTAGTTCTCGAACGCCATCACCGAGTCGAACAGCTCGCCCTGGCCGACCAGGCGCTGGATGTCGGCCAGCCGCACGTGCTGGTGGTCCAGGAGCGCGCTCTGCTCGCGCTGCAACCGCCGGAGGAAGTCCGTCAGCGGCTCGTCCACGGGCATCCGGGCCCGCAGCGGGACGGTGTTGGCGAACAGGCCGACCATGGACTCGACACCGTCCAGCTCCGGTGGCCGGCCGGAGACGACCACGCCGTACACCACGTCCTGGCTGCCGGTGGTGCGGGCGAGGGTCAGGGCCCACAGCCCCTGCACGACGGTGTTGAGCGTGAGGCCGGCGCCGCGGGCGGCCCGGGTCAGCCCGGCCGAGGCCGCCGCGGGCAGTTCGAAGTCCAGCCACTGCGGCGCCTCCGCCGCCCGGTCGGCCCGCGGGGCGACGAGGGTGGGGGCCTCCAGGCCCTCCAGCGCGCGCCGCCAGGCGTCCTGCGCCGCCCGCTCGTCGCGGCGGTCCAGCCAGGCCAGGTAGTCGCGGTAGCGGCGCACCGGCGGCAGGGCGGAGGCGTCGCCGCCGGTGCGGTAGAGCAGCATGAGCTCGCGCAGCAGCACCGGCATCGACCAGCCGTCGAGCAGGATGTGGTGGTTGGTGAGGGCGAACCGGTGGCGGTCCTGCGCCGTGCGCAGCAGCAGGAACCGCACCAGCGGCGGCTTGGCGGGCCGGAAGCGGCGCCAGCGGTGCTCGTCCAGCCGCCGTGCCGCCTCCGCCTCCGGATCGCCGGCCGCGCGCAGGTCGGCCTCCTCCCAGGGGAGCTCGACCTCCCTGGGGACGAACTGCACGGGGTCCTTCAGGGCGCGGGTCGCAAAACCCGCCCGCAGGTTGTCGTGGCGCCGCAGCAGCGCCTCGGCGGCCGCGCGCAGCGCCGGCACGTCCAGCGGCCCGTGCAGTTCCACCTCGGTCTGGACGGTGTAGACGTCGACGGCCTCGTCGCCGGCGTACTCGCTGTGGAAGAGCAGGCCCTCCTGCAGCGGGGAAAGGGGCAGGACGTCCTGTAGGGATCGGCGCATCAGTCGGCCTTCCACTCTGCTTCGAGCTGGTCGAGTTCGGCGTCCGAGAGTTCGACCAGGGGGGCTGGATCCGCCGGGGGCGGGGGGCCGGCGGCCGGGGACCGTTCGGCGGAGGCGAGCTGGTCCAGTTCCCGGAACCACAGCCCGGCCAGCTCCCGGACGTCCTCCTCCCGGTGGAGCCGGCCGGCCCAGGACCAGGTGGCGATCAGGCGGGGGCCGTCGGGGCCGTCGGCGGCGACCGCGTTGACCTCGATCTCGTGGGCGAGCGGGAGCCCCGCGGGCTGGCCCGCGACCCCGCTGCCCACCGGCGACCAGGAGGGGGCCTCCGCGGCCCCGTCCCGGTCCGCGCCCGGGTCGCCGAACCGGCCCAGGTAGTTGAAGCCGAAGCGCGGCGCGGGGAGGGAGGCGAGCCGTTCCCGGGTCCGCGGGTTGAGGTACCGCAGCATGCCGTAGCCCAGCCCGGCGTCCGGCACCCGGCCCAGCGTCCCGGCCAGCGCCCGCAGCGCGCCGGCCCGGTCGTCGTCCGGCCCGGCGGCCGGGATCCGGACCGGGTGGGCGGCGGTGAACCAGCCGACCGTGCGGGAGAGATCGGCCCCGGGGACGACCTCCTCCTCGCGGCCGTGGCCCTCCAGGTCCACCGTGACGCCGTCCGCGGCCTCCGCCGGACGCCACCGCCGCACGGCGGCGGCGAACGTCCCCAGCAGGACCTCGGTCACCCCCACGCCCAGTGCGGCGGGCACCGGGCCCAGCACGGCCCGGGTGGTGCCGGCCGGGAGGGTCAGGGACAGGGCCTCCTCGGTGCTCCTGTCGTCCACGGCCGGGTCGAGGCGGCCGGCCTCCCGGGGCCGTGCCGCCTGCTCCTCCCAGTAGGCGCACCGGTCGGCGCGGCGCGGGTCGGCGGCGAGCTCCGCCAGCCGCTGCGCCCAGACCCGCAGCGGAGTGCCCACCGGGTCGAGCCGGACCTCCCGGCCGTCGGCGACCGCCTGCCACGCCCGGCCGAGATCGGCGGTGAGGATGCGCCAGGACACCCCGTCCACGACCAGGTGGTGGGCGACGAGCGCGAGGTAGCCCGGCTCCCGCGGCCCCCGGTCGAACCAGACGGCGCGCAGCACGGCGCCCTCCTGCGGGGCGAGCCGTTCGCGGGCCGCGGCGCAGTGCGCGCGGACCAGCCGGTCCAGCTCCGCCTGCGGGACGTCCGCCGCCGGCACCCGCTCCAGCACGGCGGCCGCGTCCACACCGCCCGCCTCGCCGATCTCCATCCGCCAGTGGCCGGCCGCCGGCTCGGCCCGCATCCGCAGCGCGTCATGGTGGTCCAGCAGCGCCTGGAGGGCGCCGACGGGGACGGCCCCGTCCGCCTGGGCCGGGACGCGCAGCAGCACGGACTGGTTGTAGCCCTCGGCCGCGCCGCCGAGTTCGGCCAGCCAGGAGCTGATCGGCGTGGGCGGCACCGGGCCGGTGGCCCGGCCGCCGAGCACCTCGAAGGCCGCTCCGCCCTGCCGGGAGCGGGCCGCGAGCGCGGCGGGCGTCCGCCGTTCGAAGACGTCGCGGACGGTCATCCGGCCGCCCGCCCTGCGGACCCGGCCGACGAGCTGGATGGAGCCGATGCTGTCGCCGCCGAGCGCGAAGAAGTCGTCGTCGGCTCCGACCTCCGCGACCCCGAGCACCTCCTGGAACGCCTCGCACAGCACGCGCTCCCACGCGTCCCGCGGCGGCCTGCGGTCGTGCGGGGCGTCCGCGGGCGCCGGCGGCTCCGGCAGCGCCCTGTGGTCGAGCTTCCCGCCGGGGGCCAGCGGCAGGGCGTCCAGCCGGACGACCGCGGCCGGGACCATGTACCGCGGCAGCCGGGCGGCGAGCCCCTCCCGGAGCGCGGCCGGGTCGAACTCCGCGTCCGTGGCCGCGACGTAGGCGACCAGGCGTTCCCCGCGCAGGACGACGGCGGCCTGGCCGATCTCCGGGCGGTCGAGCAGCGCCGCCTCGATCTCCCCCGGTTCGATGCGGAAGCCGCGGACCTTCAGCTGGCCGTCGCCGCGGCCGAGGTACTCCAGGTTTCCGTCGGACCGCCAGCGGGCCAGGTCGCCGGTGCGGTACATCCGCTCCCCCGGCTCCCCGAACGGGCAGCCCACGAACCGCTCCGCGGTCATCCCCGGCCGGCCGAGGTAGCCGCGGGCCACCCCCACGCCGGCGATGTACAGCTCGCCGGGGACACCGGCCGGCACCGGGCGCAGGCGCTCGTCCAGGACGAACAGCCGGTGCCCCACCAGGGGGCGCCCGATCGGCACGGCGTCCGCGGGCAGCTCGTCGCCCGGCTCCAGCACGAAGTCCGCGCAGCTGACGGTCGCCTCGGTGGGCCCGTAGTCGTTGTAGACGCGCATCCCGGGGTGCGCCGCGCGCAGCCGGGCCAGCCGGGCTCCGGTCAGTTGCTCGCCCCCGACGACCAGGTCGGCGGCGGGTGCCGCCCAGGAGGCGATCCCGTCCAGGAAGGCGAGGTGGGACGGCGTGACCTTCAGCAGGTCGGGCCGGTCCGGGGCGTCGCCCTCCGCCGCGTCCAGGTCCGCCACCACGATGCAGCCGCCGGCGACCAGCGGGGTGAACAGCGTGGTCACCGTGAGGTCGAAGGCCGGGGAGCCGTGCAGCAGCGCGGTTCCCGCGGCGCCGCGGTACCGGGCGGCCGAGCGCACCAGGAAGGCGGCGAGGGACCGCTGCTCGACGACGACGCCCTTCGGTGTGCCGGTGGACCCCGAGGTGTAGACGACGTAGGCCGGATCGCGGTCCCCGGCCGGTGCGCGGCGGTCGGCGTCGGTGCAGTCGGCGCCGTCGAGCCCGGCGAGCGCGGCCTCGGTGGCCGGGTCGTCCAGGCAGACCACGGGGCCCGCCCCGGCCGGGAGCGCGTCCCGCATCCCGGTGAGGGTCACGGTGAGCACCGGCCCGGCGTCGCCCAGCATGTGGGCGATCCGGCCGGTGGGCAGCTCGGCGTCCAGGGGGACGTAGGCGGCCCCGGCCTTCTGGACCGCCACCAGTGCGGTGATCAGCCCGGCGCCGCGCGGCAGCAGGACCGCGACGGTGTCCTCGGGGCCGGCCCCCCTCCCGGCGAGCAGCCGGGCCAGCCGGTTGGCCCGGGTGTTCAGCTCGGCGTAGGTGACCTCCCGGCCGCCGTCGCGGACCGCCGGCGCGTGCGGGGTGCGGGCGGCCTGCGCCTCGAACAGGTCCGGGAAGCGGACGCCGTCCGCGGCGGGTCCGGCCGTGGTGACCGGCCCGGGGTCGGGTTCGCTCCACGCGCCCGCCAGGAGTTCGCGCTCGCCCGGCAGCAGGACGTCGATCTCGCCGAGGGCGGTGCCGGGCGCCTCCACGACGGCCTCCAGCACCCGGCCGAGCCGCTCCACCAGGTGCCGGGCGGTCCTGCGGTCGAACAGGTCGGTGCTGTACTCCAGCACGCCGCGCAGTCCGCCGGCGCCGCCGTCGCGGGTGCGGGTCTCGGTGAGCGCGAAGGTGAGGTCGAACTTCGACGTCGTGACGCCGAGCCGCTCCCTGCGCACGGTCAGCCCGTCCAGTCCGGGTGCGGTGTCGCGCGCTCCGGCCGTCTCGGCCGTGTCGAAGTTCAGCGCCACCTGGAAGAGCGGGTGGCGGGCGAGCGAGCGCTCGGGGTCGCGGAGTTCCACCAGCCGTTCGAAGGGGAGGTCCTGGTGGGCGTAGGCCGCCAGGTCGGTGGCGCGCACCCGCTCCAGCAGCTCCGCGAAGCTCGGGTCGCCCGAGGTGTCGGTGCGCAGCACCAGCGTGTTCACGAAGAACCCCACCAGGTCCTCCAGCGCGTCGTCGGTGCGCCCGGCCACCGGCGAACCGATCGGCACGTCCGTCCCCGCCCCCAGCCGCGTCAGCAGCGCCGCCAGCGCCGCGTGCACCACCATGAAGGGCGTCGCCCGGTGCTCCCGGGCCAGCTCGGCCACCCGCCCGTGCACCGCCGGCGGGACCAGGATCGGCACGCTGTCCCCCCGGTGGGAGGGGGCGGCGGGGCGGGGCCGGTCGGCGGGGAGCGCCAGCTCCTCGGGGGAGCCCGCCAGGGCGTCCCGCCAGTAGGCCAGCTGCGCGGCCAGTTCGCTGCCGGCCTCCCGCTCGTCTCCCAGGCGGGCCCGCTGCCACAGGGCGTAGTCGGTGTACTCGACCGGCAGCGGCGGCCAGGCCGGGGCCCGGCCCGCGCGGCGGGCGGCGTAGGCGGCCGCCAGGTCGGTGATCAGCGGCCGCTGCGACCAGGCGTCGGTGGCGATGTGGTGCATGACCAGCAGCAGCACGTGCTCGTCGGGTGCCGTGGCGAACAGGTGGGTGCGCAGCGGCGGTTCGGCGTCCAGCCGGAACTCGTGGTCGGCCGCCTCCCGCAGGAGGCGGGGGAGCTCCTCCTCGTCGGTGCGGACCGGGCCGGCGAGCGGGGCGGGGCCGTCGGCGGCGGCCAGGACGATCTGGTGCGGGCCGTGCTCGTCCTCGGCGAAGACGGTGCGCAGGCTCGGGTGCCGGGCGACCACGTCCGCCAGCGCGGCGCGCAGGGCGGCCGCGTCCAGGGGCCCGGTCAGCCGCAGCGCCAGCGGGATGTTGTAGGTGGCGCCCGGCCCCTCCAGCTGCTGGACGAACCACAGGCGCTGCTGGGCGTAGGAGAGCGGCAGCCGCCCGGGCCGCGGGTCGGCGGGGCGCAGCCGGGGCCCGGCCTCCCCCGCCCGGGACAGTGCGGCGGCCAGCCCGGCCACCGTCGGCGTCTCGAAGACCTCCCGGACCCCCAGCTCGACGCCGAGCGTGCTGCGGATCCGCGCGACCAGCCGGGTGGCCAGCAGGGAGTGGCCGCCCAGGGCGAAGAAGTCGTCGTCCACCCCGACCCCGGGCACCCCCAGCACCTCGGCGAA